>NZ_JAKGBI010000012.1 GCF_021530565.1 Pseudoalteromonas sp. SMS1 | reverse complement strand
GCGAAGTGGAGCGCCATATTAACCGCTTCACTTTTAAAGTCAACTAGAAAATTTAATTTTTTAAATCAACCTTTCAATTTAACTTTGCCCTTCACTTTGCATCTCGCAGTTGTGCGTGTTGCTCCGTGTCAGTGGGTGCGCATTATAGGGAGATTTAAGAAAGGCGCAAGCGTTTTTTTAAGTAAAAATAAAAAAACGCTGCCAACCGCTCAAATTACAAACAAAACACCTTTAATTGATTATTACGCATACACAACTGTGCTTAATCACACTCTATTTTTAGCAACCAACCACACTTCTCTTGGTACTTTGCTTCTTGCTCCAGCTCAGTTTGCATCAGTGGGTGTGCTTTCAACCAATTTTTTGACACGGTTAAAGTCAATGTTTCTGGTTCACTGGCAGTGAGAAATAATTCGGGAAGCACATCATCTTGGCGACGCATGGATAGAATAACACCAAGCCTTAATAATCTGATTAAGATCTCAGCTAAATGCTGATTTGATCCTAATTCCGCAAAGCCCTCAATCTGAATATCTGAACGATGGTTATTGACGAGTGCCGCTATCAGCTGTTTCTGTGCCTTGGTATAACCGGGCATCACACTATTATTTAGAATATACGCACTGTGTTTATGATATTCCTTATAATCTATCAATAGTCCTATTTCGTGAACTACCGTTGCTGCACGCAATGCGTCTGAACCAAATTGGGTATTAATAGACCAATAATCTTTGAGCTGATTAAAAAAGCCGTTACTAATCTCAAAAACACGTTGCGCTTGTAGATTGTCCACATGAAACCGTGCCATAAAACAATCTAGGGTACGTTTGCGGATGTCAGTCACACTCAAGTCATCTATCATGCCATAGAGCACACCTTCACGAAGCGCGCCGCCAGCTAGTCCCATACGCTCTATCTCAAGTGACTCAAACAATGCAATTAGTATTGCCAGGCCAGATACAAACACGAGCCTGCGCTCTTCGCTTAACCCTGGTAGGTCAAGTTTAGGAATGGTGTCACAGGCAATTGCCATCGACTTAATTTGAACCAGCTTAGACAATACCAAGTATTCATCCAAACCAAGTGCAGCAAATATTTCTTGTATCGCTTGCACAGTACCAGAGGCGCCAATGGCTAATTCCCACCCGACCTGCTGAAATTCTTGGACATGTGGCGCGATGACCTGTTTTGCCGCCGCAATCGCTAAAGTGAAGTTTTCTTCACTGAGTTGGTCATTTTTGAAGTATTTCTCCAGATAAGTTACACACCCCATATTAAGGCTATAATATATGTGTGCATCAAACCCACGACCAATTACGACTTCTGTGCTTGCCCCGCCAATGTCCACAACCAACTGTTTTCCATGACACGAGGAAGTGTGCGCAACTCCCTTGTAAATGGTACACGCTTCTAACTCACCACTAATAACATCAATCTTGTGATTGAGGATCTCTTCTGCACGCAGTTTGAATTGTTCTGCATTTTGAGCCAATCGCAAAGTTGCGGTTGCCACAATTTTAATATTTTGCGGCGGAATATCCTGCAACCGCTCTGCGAAAAGAGATAAACACTCCCATCCCCTTTGCATCGCCTCATGAGACAATATATTCTGCTCATTCAGCCCAGCTGCGAGCCTAACTTTGCGCTTTACTCTGCCAATAGTATGGACTCCGCCTGCCATATGCTTCGCAATAAGCATATGAAAACTATTTGAGCCCAAATCTATTACAGCATATACATTATTCTGTGGTGAGTTATATCCCACGCTCGTAACCTCTACTTACCCTACTACGTCTAATTGTGTTTAGGCGATGATTTTTGATAACTACCTTGTCTGCGAGAATTGCCACGCTTTCTTTGACCTGACTGATAATTTCTTCGATGTTGTTTTACCGGTGGCTTAAGATCGTCTAGCAGTGCTGTTTTATCATAATGAGAGACTGGAATTGAATGATCTATATATTCCTCAATCTCATGCAGGTTATAAGCATATTGCTCACACGCAAAACTAATTGCATGCCCCGATGCGCCTGCGCGTCCTGTTCGGCCAATGCGGTGCACGTAATCTTCTCGATCATCAGGTAAATCAAAATTAAATACATGACTTACTTCTGGAATGTGCAGCCCTCGAGCAGCGACATCTGTTGCCACGAGTAAATCTAACTCGCCTTTCGTAAACTTGGTCAAAATAGAGAGGCGTTTTTTCTGATTCACATCACCTGTTAGGAGTCCAACACGATGACCATCAGCCTTCAACCACTCGTAAACATTTTCACAACTGTGTTTGGTATTAGCAAAAACAATCGCCTTATCAGGCCAATCTTCCTCGATTAAGGTCAAAAGTAAAGGCAATTTGTCCTCTTGCGAAGGGTGAAATAACTCTTCTTGGATTCGTTTGCCCGTTTTCACGTCAGGTTCAATTTGTACGTGAATTGGGTTATGCATATGCTCGAACGCTAATTCTTGCACTCGGTAAGACAGTGTTGCAGAAAAGAGCAGGTTTAAGCGCTCTTTTGTTCCAGGCATACGATTGAATAAATATCGAATATCTTTGATAAAACCCAAATCAAACATGCGGTCTGCTTCATCGAGTACCACAACCTCAATGCTATTTAGGTTAAACGCACCTTGCTTGTAGAAATCAATCAGTCTACCTGTGGTGCCAATTAAAATATCAACACCTTTTTCTAGTTGTGCCCGTTGTTTTTCATATTCTTCGCCACCATATACTAAACCTAACTTTAAATTACAGTGCGGTGCGATAACTTGTGCATCTTTATGAATCTGTATTGCCAACTCTCTAGTCGGCGCCATAATAATGGCTCTTGGTTGTACAGATGCTTGTTGTTCAGGTTGATTTTGCATTAAACGATGACAAGTCGCGGTTAGGAATGCCAGTGTTTTACCGGTTCCTGTTTGCGCCTGACCCGCAATGTCCCTGCCTTCACATACGTAAGGCATACACTTTGCTTGAATTGGCGTACATAACTCGAAGCCATTCGCTGTCAAACCGGCGACCACTTCCGGTGCTAAAGCAAAGTCTGAAAATTTAGTATTGGTCAAATGTGTCTTAGTCATAGCAATAAAGCATAACGTTTAAACTTGCAATAAGAAACAAGAGTGTTTAAATACGCACTAAATAATTCGCCTAATTTCTAACGGAGAACGTAATGAGCGACAAAATTATCCAATTAACTGACGACAGCTTCGAAGCTGACGTACTTAACTCAGACAAACCTGTTCTTGTTGACTTTTGGGCTGAGTGGTGTGGTCCTTGTAAGATGATCGCGCCTATCCTTGACGAAGTAGCGGACGAGTTTGAAGGTAAAGTCACGATTGCCAAACTAAACATCGACCAAAACTCAGGTACTCCTGGTAAGTTTGGTATCCGTGGTATTCCTACACTGCTTCTGTTCAAAGATGGTGCTGTTGCTGCAACTAAAGTAGGCGCACTATCTAAAACTCAGCTTGTTGAGTTTTTAAACGACAACGCTTAAAAATTAAAAGCCTAAACTACTCAGTGGTTTAGGCTTTCACATTTTGCTTGCCAGCGGAATTTAATGATTAATGGATTAATTTTTTGTATAAAGACTGGACGACTCGATGGCTAGCTGCTAACTTATAGAGCCACAAACCTTTTTATCGAATTTCAACTCAATCCCTCGTGCGACGAGAAAACAACGTTAATTAAAGAACCCACCAATATGCATTTACGCGAACTGAAAGACAAGTCAATAAATGAGCTTGTAAAACTTGCCGAGTCAATGGGACTCGAAAACGTAGCCCGTCTTAGAAAACAAGATATCATCTTCGCTATCTTAAAAGCTCACGCAAAAAGCGGCGAAAACATCTATGGCGGCGGTGTTTTAGAAATTCTCCAAGACGGCTTTGGCTTTTTACGCTCTTCTGAAGCTTCTTACCTTGCTGGACCGGATGACATCTATGTATCGCCGAGTCAAATCAGACGCTTTAGTTTGCGTACTGGTGATTCAATTAGCGGTCTTATCCGTCCACCAAAAGATGGCGAGCGCTATTTTGCGTTGCTTAAAGTTAATGAAGTTAACTTTGATAAGCCAGAAAACTCTCGAACTAAAATTTTGTTCGAAAACTTAACGCCTATCCACGCAAATGAGCGCTTAGTCATGCAGCGTGGTAACGGTAGTACAGAAGATATTACCGCGCGTGTTTTAGACCTCGCCTCACCAATCGGTAAAGGTCAACGTGCACTTATCGTTGCACCACCGAAAGCTGGTAAGACGATGCTTCTTCAAAATATTGCACAATCTATTTCTTACAACAATCCAGATGCAACGCTCATGGTATTGCTAATTGATGAGCGTCCGGAAGAAGTGACTGAGATGCAGCGTCTCGTACAGGGCGAAGTGGTTGCATCAACCTTCGATGAACCGGCGAGCCGTCACGTTCAAGTTGCCGAAATGGTCATTGAAAAAGCAAAACGTCTTGTTGAGCACAAAAAAGACGTGGTAATTCTGCTAGATTCGATTACACGTTTAGCACGTGCTTACAACACCGTTATCCCTTCATCAGGTAAAGTATTAACCGGTGGTGTTGACGCTAATGCACTACATAAGCCAAAGCGCTTCTTCGGTGCTGCACGTAACGTCGAGGAAGGCGGCAGCTTGACGATTATTGCAACGGCCCTGATCGATACCGGCTCAAAAATGGATGAGGTTATCTACGAAGAGTTTAAAGGTACAGGTAACATGGAGCTACACCTAAATCGCAAGATTGCAGAAAAACGTGTATTCCCTGCTATCGACTTCAACCGCTCAGGTACTCGCCGTGAAGAACTGTTAACCAAGCCTGATGAGCTACAGAAGATGTGGATTTTACGCAAAATTGTTCACGAAATGAGTGAAATTGATGCCATGGAATTCCTCATCGACAAGCTCTCAATGAGTAAAACAAATGATGAGTTTTTCGATTCCATGAAACGAAAATAATCCTGAAAGAAGCCTGCCTACGCAGGCTTTTTTTTGCCCTGAAAAAGCTTGGAATTCATCTTGAACTAGTCTATACCTATTAGTCTAATCTGGAAAAAGTTTCTAGTTTTTAAGGTCATAGAAAGGAGACTCAGGCAATGCGTTTAAACGTCGGAGTGATTAGTACCACGTGCGCCAATCTTACCATCACCATACTTTGCGCTTTGTATTTTGAATTCACCCTCACTGCAACACTGATATTATGTGGCCTGATCATTTTCAGTGGGCTTTCGGTTTATTTACTTATTTCAAAGTTTAGCCACAAAGGCACTTATCTCGATAACTTAGTCACGGCTTTGCTTGCCGATACCAATATCGATCTAACATACCGTTTTGACGAACAAGATAAGCAGCTGCCAAATGCGTGTCTCGCGCTCAATGCTGGCATTGCGACCATTGAGCATATTATTTGTGAGGTCTATACCTGTTCTGCAAGACTGGCCCCAATGGCAGATGACCTCAGAGATACCTACGCTTCGATGACACAAAAAGCCACAATTCAACATGCCCATGGTGAGGATCTGGCTAGTTCAATCAACCGTATGCTCATTGTCTCTCGCGAGTTGGATGATAATTTAGACAAAATTTATTGCTCTGTTGAGGAAGCCACTGTGGCGGTGAAAAAAACCCGTATCGACACCGACAAGAGTCAAGAGAGTTTAATCAGCCTTGCTGAACATATCCGACAAACCAGCAAACAAATTGAAGCGTTAAAAGCTGACAGTGATGCCATAAGCGCTGTGATCGATGTGATCAATTCTATTGCTGAACAGACGAATTTATTGGCTTTAAATGCAGCCATAGAGGCAGCCAGAGCCGGAGAGCAAGGAAGAGGGTTTGCCGTTGTCGCCGATGAAGTACGTAGCTTGGCAGCGAGAACCAGCCAGTCCACACAAGAAGTACGAACCATGGTGAGTAAGATTCAAGCTGGTACAGACAGTGCACACGCGCTCATGTTACTTGCGTTAGAAGAGACCGATCGCACAGTGAGCTTGTCTGATGAATCGACAAAAGAAGTCGATCAAATAGAGCATGCCATGCTAGACATCAATGCAATGTCACACAGTATTCATGGTCAAGTTAAGCAACAAAAAGCCGTTTCAGATGAAGCGCAGTCGAGTATTGAATCCATGGTTGAGTTAAACTCAGATGCACTGTCTAGTTCCAAGATTCAAGCTGTATCCAGTAAAGATCTGATAAACCTTTCAACCAGTATCCACGAAAAATTAAGTATTTTTAAAACAGAAACACCAGAACCAGACTTAGACCCTAGAGTTGATAAAAGTCGCACCCATCACCATGAATCTAAAATTGAACAGCCCCATCCCCCCTCTGATGACGATGCAGCAGATTCAGGAGATATCGAACTGTTCTGAGCACGCTTGTACTTTGAGTTCATCACAAAGGATTAAAAATAGATCTTGGTACTGGTCGGTATTGTGTGCCTTGAGCGCAGCTTCAAATTGTTTTGCAATGTCTGCAATTGGAAAAAAGCCAAACACAGCAGCAGCGCCTGCAAGCTTATGGCAATGATATTGTAGTCCCGAATAATCCTCTTCTTGCCATAAGTCAATTAACTTATATCTTTCTTGTTCAAGTGTTGATGCAAAGCTCAGCTTTAAGTCCGTCATATCGAGACTCATCTCTTCATCGACCGCCGCTTGATAGCCCTTACCCAATGTTGATTGCAATACGGTAATTAATTTGTCTTGCTCTAACGGTTTACTCAAATGGCCATCAAAACCATTGTCCAAATAATACTTGATTTCATGCTCCATCACATTGGCAGTTAAAGCATAAATGGGCCCTTCATAGCCTGCCTGGCGCAATAAACGCAATGCTTCTAGTCCATCCATATGTGGCATTTGGATATCCATTAACACCAAATCAGGATAGCTGCTTAAGCACTTCTCTACGGCCTGCTTACCATCCAATGCCGATTCCACTTGCACACCCAACTGACAGAGAATGCGCTCGAACAACACTCGATTATCATCATGATCCTCCGCCAATAAAACTTGCCCATCAAACATCGCTCTTGGAGAGGAGCTAGGTTGTATAAGGGGCCCGATATCTTCTCTTTGATCTAGCAGTGGTGTACAGGGCACCCAAAAAGAAAAACGACTGCCCACATGAGGTTCACTGGTGACTTTTATTACTCCCCCCATCATGGCAGCCAATTGTTGAGATAAGCTCAGACCCAATCCAGAACCACCAAAGCGACGTGTTATGCTGTTATCTCCTTGCTGGAAATGTTCAAAGATTTTCTCAAGTTGAGCGGCTGACATCCCTATTCCAGTATCGGTTACACTAAACAGAATCCCATCATCTTGAGACTCTGCTAATAATTCAACCTGACCATGATGGGTAAACTTAATTGCATTGCTCAACAAATTGATCAGCACTTGCTTCACCCTGACATAATCAAGACACACTCGGTAAGGTGTCTCCAAGCGGTGCTCAACGATCAGCTCCAATGACTTTTCCAAACAGGGGTGATGGAACATATCGGTGACATCAGACAGCAGTGACTCCACTTTAAATTCGGTCAGTTCGAGCTCAAGTTGTTCCGCTTCAATTTTGCTAAGATCTAACACATCACTAATAAGCTCTTTTAGGTGCCTACCTTGGCGCATCAGCACCGTCAGCGACTCTTTCAGTCGTTCATTGTCATGATGCTCATGCAACATATTTTCACTGTAACCAAGAATGGCGGTGAGTGGCGTACGAATTTCATGACTGATATTGGCAAGAAACTGGCTCTTAATTTGATTGGCATGGCGTAATTGATCCGCTGTTTTTTGTAACTCGGCGGTACGCTCTGCCACTTCATTACTGAGATCCAGCTTGGCTTTTCGTTCAATCGTACGGCGATACCAAGCCACAAGCGCCAACAAAGCGAATCCAACGACTAAGCCGCTCATCCACATTAATTGTTGTTGTTGCTTTGATTTCAGTTCCTGAAGTTGCTGAGCTTGTTTGAGCTGCGCGAGTTCCTGACTTAACTCGCTTTCTTCAAAGCGTTTTTGGTATTTTTCTGCTTTTTCTAACAGCGCTTGATTTAATAATTTAAACATTGCCTGATCGTAATCCGTTAATGTCTGTAACGCTTCAGCGGTATTACTCTGCGCGGCTTGTGTCAGTGCGATAATCGACAGCGCCCGCTTTTCACGTAACTCGGCACCCAGTGATTGATTCATTTCTAAACTACGCTGCGCCGCGTCTTGAGCTTGTGCTATTTGGCCTTTCACGAGAAAGACTTGCGCTTGCACATATAATGCTTCTGACATATTTGAATCATTTTCTGCTTTTTCAGCATAATAGATCGCAAAATTGACATATGTTTCAGCCATTGCCATATCACCCGTCGAAATACTGACTTTAGCTAAGTTGCTGTATTCGTATGATAAGTGCTTTACGTCATTGACAGCTTCATAATAGTCGATGGCATTTTGTAAATAGGTAGCGGCCTCTTCAAAGCGTGAAGTTTGAGTGTATAGCACCCCCAAATTAGCTTGCGAGAGCGCGATCCCGTAACTATCACCAAGCTGTTCGAAGAGTGTGATGGCTTTTTGAAGTAATTCTTCTGCTTTTTCGTATCTTAATAGGCGAATATAAACGCCTGCGATATTGAGAATAATATCTGCTTGATCCTGCTCGTTACCGTGTAGCTTATAAAGCTCGTAAGCATCTAAGTAATGGGACAAGGCACTCATTAGGTCATGCATTTTAACATAGGCTAGACCTAAATTATTTTGAATATGCGCCACTTCGATTGGCGGTTGATGGTTTTTTGCAAGCACTAAGGCGCGTGTGTAATCCCTCTCAGAAGCCGCAAACTCTCCCGAGTGATACCAGCCAATCCCCTGCATTTTAATCGCCATAAATAGACGGTCAAGGTCAGGAGTATCACCCAGTGCCACCTCCATGCGTTTAAAAAAATGTACGCCTTTACGGAGCTCACCATTTTGAAAAGCGGATTTTCCAAGTGTTTGAAGTAAGGTAATGCTTTGATGCTGGGAAAGCTTAGGGTGGTTTAATAATTGCTCGCCAACCATTTGCTGCTCTTGCCAGCTTTTGAGTTGTGCAATATTTTGTATTTGTTGCGCCAGTGATTGTACTTCGCTGTGTTGCTCAGACGCATAACTGAAGATACTCAATCCTAAAGTAAAAATTACTATCCAGCACTTGTTTATCAATGCCATCCATGCCGTCCCAATTTGCAATAGCGTAATATTTCATCGACAATATCTAAGGTCATGAAGATACACTATGTTTACAGGTCGAACAATGATCAACCCCATTATCAATATTATTTTTGACATCATCTCGGCTACCCCACATCTGAAAGTGCATGAGCTGGCAGCACAGTTAAAAAACCAAACTGACTTTACTGCATTGGACGACGACCCCAGTAAAGATCTGTTTAAAAGAAACTTTTTAATTATGAATGGGCTGTATCAATTGCAAAATGAGTTAAGAGATACCCATCATGATGTGCATATTTCAGCGTTAGATATTTATATCGTAGCACCACCTGCTCCGTCAGCGCGCTGTAAGTCAGACTCCCCGCAAATCGATGACCCACTCAAAGCCTATTATTTAGATTGGCACAATTATGATACCAGTACAGAAGAAATTGAATCGTTATTAGCACAATTTTGGCAACGTTATTTAACAGGTTCAAATGCCGTACTCACTCAGCAAGATTGGACCGCTTTAGCACACAAATGGCAATTACCTGCCCACTATGACTTACCTACCTTACAAAAAGCGTGGCGGAAGCTCGCTTTGTCAAACCACCCTGATAAGGGGGGATGTGCCGCGGCATTTAACCAAATCAAACATGAATATGAACAGCTCAAAGCGATGCTCTGTGCTGTTCGATGACTCACGCTCTACACAAGCCGCTTTGCTTTAATCCGTTTGCCTTTGATTTTTTCGGCGTTTAATTTTCGCATTGCAGGTTTCACCGCTTCCCTAAATATAGCAATGTACGCTTGATTATCTTGTACCGTAATGTTGCCAATCTGCGCCGAACCAATGCCATTTTCTCCGGTCAGACAGCCAACGATATCACCAGCGCGCACCTTTTGCTTTTTACCTGCATCAATCATGACGGTGACCATCGTCGGCTTATACGCCGGTTTATCTAGTAAACTCAATGGCGGCGTTGGGGAGGGATTAAACTCGCGTTCATATAGTTCGCTGAGCTGCGTCACTTTAAATGTTTCGTTTTCCCCATACAGTGAACAAGCGAACCCTTTTTTACCCCCCCGCCCTGTTCGTCCAACACGATGTACATGCGTTTGTGGGTCCAGCGCCATATGATAATTTACAACCATATCGATGTCTTCAATGTCTAAGCCACGAGCGGCAACATCCGTTGCAACCAGTATCGATGCGCTTTTATTCGCAAACCGAAGTAACATTCTTTGGCGTTCAATCTGTGCTAAATCGCCGTGTAATACAGCAACCTGTAAACCCGTCTGTTGAAGCTCCAAAAAGAGTTTTTTGGTTTCCACTTTAGTGTTACAAAAAACAATACAGCTTTGTGGTTTGTGCTGAAGCAGTAGCAATCTCAGTGTATTAAATCTAAGTTTGTTGTTTTTAAGCGGAAAAAACTGCTGTTTTATTTGTCTATTGAGCGATTCTGTCTCACCTTTCACTAACATTGGCGATTGCATAAAACGCGCGGACAACTGCTCAATATCTTTGGGATAGGTTGCACTAAACATCATCGTTTGACGTGTAGGCGGCAAATATACGGCAATATTCTCAATGGCATCCACAAAGCCCATGTCCAACATTTGGTCAGCTTCGTCAAGAATAAAGTGTGTCACCTGCGTTAAGTCCAACGTCCCTTTAAACAAATGCTCCTCGACACGGCCCGGCGTGCCAACAACAATATGCGCGCCATGCTCTAAAGAGCTCATTTGTGGCCCAATGGCTTCCCCGCCACAAATTGTCAGTACTTTAACATTCCCAAGCTCCCTGGCCAGCTTTCTCACTTCTTCAGCGACTTGATTCGCCAACTCTCGAGTCGGGGCTAAGATCAAGCCTTGAATATGCTGTGCCGACAACACCAAGTTTTGCAGCATGGCTAAGCTGAAAGCCAATGTTTTTCCCGAGCCAGTTTTTGCCTGTGCAACCACATCCTTCCCAGCTAACAATTCGGGTAAACTTTCTGATTGAATGGGTGTCATGCGGCTGAATCCAGCTTTACTGAGTGCTAAATGCAATTCTGCGCGCAGTGATAATTGAGTAAAAAGCGGGTTCACGTGGTTTTCCTGACAAATCAAATTGCTGTAATTTTATCAAAGATCGACCCCCTAGGTATACTCTAGAAAATACTGCATACGTCCATTCAATGATATATGCAGTATTTGGCTTTACGTTTTCTGAATCAGTTCGTAACAGCCAAACATCATGCATTTCATCTTAATAACATTTTAATGTATTTCTTTTGGTGTCAAAATAACCACATTACTACCGACTAAGGAAAATTATGAAGCTCACATTTCGTACTTTGATTAAAACCAGCCTTTTGCCGATCGTCGCGCTTTGCAGCAGCTATACCGCCGTGGCCCAAGAATTTACTCAGCTCGAATTAGACACCGTGGCTGCCGTACGCGAACATGCACGAAATAGCGATTTGAGCTGGCAACTCGTTGAATCATTGACCACGGAAGTCGGCCCCCGTTTACCAGGTACCGAAAACGACAAAATGGCGGTAGCTTGGGCGAAGCAAAAGTTTACTCAACTTGGTTTTGATAAGGTGTGGTTGGAACCTTCCAAATTCCCAGAATGGCGACGCTATCATGAATCTGGGTTTATTTTAACCCCCAGCAAACAGCCCCTTCATTTAACAGCACTGGGAAACAGTATTAGCACACCGAAAGAAGGGCTATCCGGTGAAGTTGTCTTATTCGAAACCTTTGACGAATTGGTGGCCGCCCCAGCAGACAGTTTAAATGGCAAAATTGCGTTTATTAATTATCGTATGAATAGGGATATTGACGGCAATGGCTATGGCCCAGCCGTTAAAGCGCGTAATAAAGGGGCTGTAGAAGCCGCCAAGAAAGGGGCGATTGCTTATATGATGCGCTCTGTGAGCACCAGTCACCACCGATTTGCCCACACCGGGGGCAGTCACTACACTGAAGGGGTCAGTAAAATACCAACGACTGCCGTTGCCAACCCAGATGCGGATCAGCTCGCGCGTCTTATTGCACTCGGCAAGCCCGTAAAAGTTGAGCTTAATATTCAAACTGAAGACTTGGGAGAAGGCACGAGCTACAACGTAATTGGTGAAATCACTGGCTCAAAATATCCAGAACAATATGTTTTGCTAGGCAGCCACCTCGATTCATGGGACTTAGGCACAGGTGCATTAGATGACGGCGCTGGGGTAGCACTTACCATGGCCGCAGCAAAGCACATTGCCGAACATACTCAGCCAGAACGCAGCATTCGCGTTGTCTTATTTGCCGCTGAAGAGCTAGGGTTATGGGGCGCCAAAGCCTATTTTAAGCATTATGAATCGCGATTAGGGAACATTGTTGCCGCAGCTGAGTCAGATTTCGGGGCCGATGTAGTATATGCGTTTGAATCCAACGTCAACGCCGCGTCTCTGCCCGTGGTACGCGAAATCGCTAAACAGTTAAAACCGCTCGGTATTAAGTACATTCGTAAAAATGCCGCTCGCGGGGGACCGGACCTTATCCCATTTAAACAAATGACTTCTGCCCCGATATTCGATTTACATCAAGTAGGCACCGACTACTTTGATTATCACCACACGGCCGATGATACATTGGATAAAGTTGATCCAGACAAACTCAAGCAAAATACTGCCGCCTACGCCGTATTTGCTTTAATGGCCGCCAATGCTGAAACCGCAATGTCGGGCAAATAACCTACCCTTGTGTCAAAGCTAAGCCATGTTATCTTAGCTTTGACACACAAAATAACCAAAACAGTGTAACCAACCACGGAGATGGCAATGTTAAAGAGCACCCTATTTCGTACACATGACGTGATTTCAGCTTCCGTCAGTCGATATAAAGCCATTATTATTGCTTTCTTGGTGGTCGGTTTTTGCGGTTACTGGATAGTTAAACATCAGCAAAGCCAAACCCAACAATCTATGTGGATAAGTAGTCCCAAAGTCGACGATGTCATCATGGTTGATTTTGGTCGGATTCAAACCGACCGAGTCTATCAGCCTCAATTTAGAATAACCCAGGTCATTGCTGTCGATGAACATCAAATCACATTGAAAGAGGGACGCTATACCTACGCAAGAAAGCGTGACGCCAAACGGGCAATTCAGCTAGACAACCTGATGCTCGATGACTACTTTAAATCGCAACCTTGGCGGCTATCACGTACAACCGTGTCTGACTATTATCAAAATGGCAGTATTTATGCGGCATATCGTCCCAATGACATCTATGTCTTGGGCGGCATCGTGAAAAAACGTGCCATCGCTTATTTTCCTAAACATCAACGCGCACATTTTTCGCCACAAAATAATCAAGGCATTAGCTTTTATCAACAAGGCGATTTTGAAGCAGCCCGCCAAGCTTTTGAAGATGCCATTGCAACCCAAGATCAATGGGGCATGTACAATCTTGCAACCATGTTAATTGCTGCGGAAGGTGGTAAACAAGACTTACCTCGCGCCTTAACGTTACTCACAGCCGCGAAGGCGCAGGGTAACCTCAAGGCCATAGAAGCGCTCAAGTCTCTGTGCGAAATACATCAAGTTTGTGAGTGAACTGCGCTGTTTGCATGCGCGACCAGAAACTGTTCAAACTCACTGGCACCACTGGGCTTTGCGTGCAAGTACCCTTGCGTATAATCACACCCCAGCTGTTGCAACAGAGCTAACTGTTCTGATGTTTCCACACCTTCAGCAATGACTGTTAGATTGAGCTTGCTGGCCATAGATACAATCGCACTGATCAGGGTCTTATCTTCTTCATCATCTGGTAAGTCCTTAATAAACGCCCTATCAATTTTAAGTTTCGACAACGGGAAACGCTTCAAGTATCCCAGCGATGAATACCCGGTTCCAAAGTCATCTATGGCTAACCCTACCCCCATTTGACGGAGTTGCTCTAATTGCTGTTCGATGCCATCGGAGTTATCGGCCAGTACGGTTTCCGTAATTTCAAGCGTAAGACATGTTGCCGGTAGCCCCGTATCTTTAAGTACTTTACGTACTAAACTCACAATGTCTTGGCGCTTAAACTGGGTACTAGATACATTGACTGACACAAAGAAAGGCTCGTCCGTTTTAGTCAACCAAGAGCGTGCTTGCGCACACGCCTGATAAAGCACCCACTCACCTATCGCCAAAATAAGACCCAACTCTTCGCTAATCGGAATGAAGTCTGCGGGAGATACCTCGCCCAACGCGTCATTGTGCCAGCGTAGCAATGCCTCACAACCCAATTCTTTGTCTTTGCCTACAATCGGTTGATATACCACCCTCAACTCTTGATTCGATAGCGCGCGATGCAATGCTCCCTCTAATTGGCTACGCGCCTTAGCATGTTCATGCATTGCAGCGGTAAAAAATTGGAAACAATTGCGGCCATTCTCTTTGGCTTTGTACATGGCGCTGTCGGCATTGCGTAACAGGACCTTCCTGTCTTCCCCATCATCTGGGTAGAATGTGATCCCCATGCTGCCCGATACATACGCTTCATGTCCTTCTAAATGAAACGGCGCGCTCAACGCGGTAAGAATCTTTTCGGCCACACGTTCCATGTCGCCAATCATTTCCATTTCAGGGAGTAGCAATGCAAACTCATCTCCCCCCAATCTCGCCACCGTATCCGAATTGCGCGTGCATTCACGAATCCGATTTGCCGCTTCAATCAGCAGTAAGTCGCCAATATGGTGGCCGAGCGTGTCATTCACTGCTTTAAAGCGATCCAGATCAATAAAACAGACCGCAACTCGAGATTGCTTGCGCTCTGCTTGCGTCAACGCAATATCAAATTTAGCGTGGTAATGATGTCGATTCGCCAGCCCCGTCAGATTGTCAAAGTTTGCCTGTTGCCACATTAATTGCTCATTGCGCTTGCGCGAGGTGATGTCATTGAATAACGCAACGTACATGTCGATATGGCCATGCTGATCAAACACCGCGGATACTTGCAGCCAACTTGGATATACCTCACCACTTTTGCGCTTATTCCATATTTCACCTTCCCAATGCCCGCGTGAGCTTAATGCATCGTAAAGCTGGGTAAAGTAAGCCGCGTCATGGCGTCCAGAATTAAATATAGCAGGGGTTTTGCCCATAACTTCTGGCCCACTGAATCCGGTGATTTCAGTAAACGCCTTATTGACCATCTGGATACAGTTGTTTTTGTCAGATACTAAAACCCCTTCACTGGTGGTAGAAAATACCGTGCTCGCAAGGCGCTGCTCTTGCTCATCGATAAGGCGCTGTGTGATATTTTGCAACAGGTAGATATGACCATACAGCCCGCCATTGTCATCTAAAACATCCGTCTTACTTATTTCGACATCCAAGGCCCCAAAATTGGTGTCCAAACGACACGCCTGAGGCTCAAATTGGGTCACTTCCATACACACACCGTTGCCTAATGCGTCGGTGATCATTTTATCATCCAAATCACCTAAATCTTGATAAGCAGCTCGGTTCGCTGACAACACCTTTTCGTTCGGATCAGTAAAGATAAGATAGTCACCAATGGCATCAAAAATCGCATTGAGCCTTGCTCTTTGATATTCCAATCGGCGTTTTGTTTTGCGCAAACGCAAGAACCCCCAACCAAGAATCACCGTGGTTCCGACGAGAATGGCAATAACGCTGCTCAACAGAAAAACCTGTACCGTACTTGCGTGCTTGATTTCTTTTGTCTGCAACGCCACTTGTTGCTCTAAATTACTTTGGTAGTGCCATAACGCATGTTCCAGCTTTCTTCTTGCGCTGACATCTTGGATCACCGAAAACAGTAAGGCGCCCCCATCACTATTCATAAATGGCGAAGAATAAACAGATACCGTGCGATTTTCACCATTGGCCAATCGGTGTTGAAAAATAAAATAGTTACGCCCTTCATTTAATGCCGCAAGCCGCTCTTTTTCGACTTGCTGAGGCGTAAACTGATTAATTTCTTGAATATAAAGATTTTCTAACTGGGTTTTACTGTAACCATAAAAATTTGCTGCGGATTGATTTGCGCGCACAATTTTGCCGCTATCAGGCTCAATGAGCAGCATGACAGCGCTGTGGTTATCAAACACCTCCGCGGGCAAACTCTGTGCCGCTGAACAAGGGGTGTAAGTCATCACCATCGCAGTTAATATGAGGTAAACTATTGTTGTTATTGTCTTCAAGCCGCCTCCAATAGATACCCGTCGACTCATTCAGACTATAGCCCAAAGCCTAAACCAAGGAAACAATTGACTGTAAAACTCGCTGAAAAAGCTAAGTCCCAACCAATCTGCCAAGTCGCCAAGCTCGTACATAAAATTACTTACTTTAGTTAACTGGCCATCTCGTGGTCGCAGCTATTTTAGCGAATTAAATCCGCCTTTCCTCGCTTAGAGTATGTTCAGCGTGTGGGGAATTGATATACTTGCTGCCACAGATAGGCTTACTCACTGCGTAATAGGCTAAAATGAAATATAAAGACTTAAGAGAGTTTATAGAACTCCTTGAAAAGCAAGGTGAACTTGTCCGCGTCAGTCAACCCATCTCTACCAAATTAGAAATGACTGAAATAGCAGATCGCACCTTACGTGCCGGTGGTCCTGCCATTTTATTTGAAAACCCAGAAGGGTTTGACATTCCCGTGCTTGCTAACTTATTTGGCACCCCAAAACGCGTCGCGATGGGCATGGGTCAGACTGATGTCAGTGAACTACGTGAAGTCGGTAAACTTCTGGCATTCCTCAAGGAACCTGAGCCACCAAAAGGCATCAAAGAAGCATTGGGTCAAATTCCAGTCTTTAAACAAGTGCTGAATATGCCAGCCAAGGAAGTCAAAAAGGCACCCTGTCAGAAAGTCATATTGAGCGGTGACCAAGTAGATTTAACTAAGCTTCCTATCCAGCATTGCTGGCCAGGGGATGCCGCTCCCCTCATTACATGGGGCCTTACAGTGACCAAAGGGCCACATAAAAAACGTCAAAACCTTGGAATATATCGCCAGCAACTATTGGGCAAAAACAAAATTATTATGCGCTGGTTATCCCATCGTGGAGGCGCACTTGACTTCCAAGAGTGGTGTAAAGAGCATCCTGGTAAACCATATCCAGTATCTGTTGCATTGGGCGCCGATCCTGCCACCATTTTAGGTGCGGTAACGCCTGTGCCGGATACGCTCAGCGAATATGCCTTTGCTGGTCTGCTGCGTGGCAGCAAAACCGAAGTGGTTAAGTCCATCTCCAATGATTTGCAAGTGCCAGCAAGTGCAGAGATCGTGCTTGAAGGTTACATTGAACAGGGTGAAACAGCACCAGAAGGCCCGTATGGCGACCACACTGGATATTACAACGAAGTCGATGACTTTCCAGTGATGACCGTCACCCATGTTACACATCGTGAAAATCCGATTTATCACAGTACCTACACAGGCCGTCCACCAGACGAACCGGCAATTTTAGGTGTCGCGCTCAATGAGGTCTTCGTACCCATACTGCAAAAGCAGTTCCCGGAGATCGTAGATTTTTATCTCCCTCCCGAAGGCTGTTCGTATCGTATGGCGGTCGTGACCATGAAAAAGCAATACCCAGGACACGCCAAGCGCGTGATGATGGGAGTATGGTCGTTCTTGCGCCAGTTTATGTACACCAAATTTGTCATTGTTTGCGATGACGATGTAAATGCACGAGATTGGAATGATGTGATCTGGGCCATAACAACGCGCATGGATCCTGCAAGGGATACCACCATGATAGAAAACACACCGATAGACTACCTTGACTTTGCCTCACCCGTATCTGGATTAGGCTCTAAAATGGGTATGGACGCAACCAATAAGTGGCCGGGAGAGACCGACCGTGAGTGGGGTGAGCCGATCGTAATGGACGACGATACCAAACGAAAAGTCGACGACATCTGGGATAGCTTAGGCATTATGGATAAGAAATAACTAATAAGTATTGTGCACTTTCATAAAAATTTGTTTGAATTTCGGGTAAACGTCAATAAAGGCGATATAACAAAGTCACAATTAAATATGTTACAGTGCGCATACTTTCGCCAAGGTGCTTAATTAAAAGGTTTGAAATGCAAATATTAAAAGCGCGTGTTGAGGACATTTCACCTCTCACAGAATTTGTTTACAAGGTGCTGTTAAAGCCACAGCAAGATGCAGAGTTTTCCGCAGGCCACTATTTACAGCTGGTACTTGGTGAGAAAGACAAACGTGCATTTTCGATTGCCAGTAGCCCCTCTAATAAGCAGCAATTGGAGCTGCACATTGGTGCTTCTGGTGCTGATTCATATGCGATGCAAGCGCTAGAACACTTAAAAACAGCACACATTGATGGGACAGAAGTCGATTTAGAAGTGGGTTTAGGTGTCTCTCAAGTGCGTCCAGAGCAGGCGAGACCGATAGTCCTGCTAGCTGGCGGGACCGGGTTCTCTTACGTAAAATCTATGGCAGATCACCTTGCTGAGATCAATTATGAGCAGCCGGTATTATTTTACTGGGGCGTTAAGGAAGAGTCTGCACTTTACGCAAAAGCAGAAATGGAAGCGTGGGCAGCGAGTCAAAAAAACTTCCAGTTTATCCCGGTTGTAGAAAATGCGTCAGAAGCCTGGCAAGGACATACTGGCTATGTACACCAAGCAGTGATGAAAGACATTATCTCTCTTGAACCTTACAGCGTATACATGGCTGGTCGGTTTAACATGATTGGTATTGTACGCGATGACTTTATCAGCCATGGCGCACATCGTGACTTTATGTATGCTGATGCCTTTGCGTTTATCAAGTAAACATCATACCAACGCGCAGGTCACTCCTTGCGCGTTCCATCTAAAAAACAAATCAAAACAATATAAATAATCAATTTTAAAAATAACTTGAATTTGCCCATACTACTCCTAAGACAAAACAGGAGACACCCTATGGCAAACCAATTTATTGAAGACATTATGTCATTCCAGTTTCCGGTGATTACCCCAGAAACCGAAATCACCGAGGCCATTGAGCAACTGCACAAATTTGATTTATTTGGCGCTCCCGTGCAAGACAAACACGGCGCTTTAGTCGGCTTTATTTCAGAGCAACAGCTACTCGCTCCCTTACTGCAAAGCAGTTATTTCTGTGATGGCGCAACACTTGTCGCGGATCTTATGACCACAGAGCCATTGTCGGTAAGAAAAAATACAACGGTGATAGATTTGGCCACGCAAATGCAACAAAACAAACCGAAGATTTACCCTGTCGTACAAGCGGATAAAGTGATCGCAATTGTCACAAGAAGCCATGTGATCAATGCGCTGAGAGAAGATTACTTGAGCTGCTCAAAACACTGAGCAGCTCAACGTGTACATTAGGCGTACTTTAGGAGTAATGCCTGTTTATCAGCATCACTTAAGAAGGCAATCTCGACGGCATTACGTTGCGCTTTTTGGATATCCGCCGCACTCAGACCCGCAAGAGGCGCAGCCTTCATGAATTCATTGTCCAACTCAACTCCCTGCACGGCTGGATCATCGGTGTTGATAGTCGCTAAAATACCATGATCTAAAAACTGTTTCAGTGGGTGTGTTTCGATGCTGGCCACCGTGCTAGTTTGCAGATTACTGGTCAAGCAAGATTCAATGCCGATGCGGTTATCTCTTAAGAAGTCCATGAGTTTTGGATCTTCGATGGCCTTAACACCGTGACCGATACGCGATGCACCGAGTTCGTTAATCGCTTGCCATATGCTCACTGCGCCCTCGGCTTCACCAGCGTGAATTGTGGCACCCAAATAAGCATCACGCACTTGCTTGAAATGTTCGATAAACAGTTCACCCGGAAAACCCAGTTCATCGCCAGCCAAATCGACAGCAACAAGGCTTTCTTTAAACGCGAGCAATGCATCCAGTTCATGCTGACATTTCTCAACACCAAACGTGCGCGACATAATACCAATCAAGTTCACTTTGATATCTTGGCCTCGAGCTGCACACTCAATGCCATCAACAACCGCTTCAACGACGCCTTGTGGGTGTAAATTGTGTGTCTTGGCCATGTAGTATGGACTAAAACGCAGCTCGGTATAATCCATATTTTGTGCAATGGCATCTTCAACATTTTCAACTGCAATTCGACGACAAGCATCATAATCCCCCAGCACCTTTACTCCCCAATCCAGCTTGGCGAGAAATGCCATTAAGTTGGGCGCGTTGTCGATAACTTGCACATGGGGGCGCAAGCCTTCTATATCGTTGGCCGGCAAAGGCATGTTAAATTTTTGACCGAGTTCTAATATCGTCTCAGCACGCACGTTGCCGTCTAAGTGACGGTGTAAATCAAGTAAAGGTAGTTTGGTATTGATCATAAGACACTCGGTTTGCAGATAAAATTTTTCAGATCATACGCAGATCAAGTTTAGATACAAGGACAATTATCCGCAAAATATAACTCAACAGACCTCTGTTGACTAACATGCAATTGATCACGCAATGAACAATGAAAAGCGATGGGTATGGTGTGTAAAATAGCCAGTGTATTCAAACACTGGCTTATTTTATTAGCGGTGTGTGTTGCTCAGCAATAAGTAGGCTTTTTCAAACTGGCCAGTTTTGGCGAATGCGACTTCAGCCTGATGCTGCCATAGCGCCTGCCATGGTGCACTTGATAGTGAATCGAATATTTTCGCTGCGAGACCATGATCTCCCTCACCATTCGCCATACTCGCAAGGCAAAACAACAGCTCTGTTTGCTCTGGCTGTTTTTTGAGTTGGGCTTGAATCGCTTTGCGCAACTCAATATCACCCCCATTGGCAAATTGTAAAATCGTCGCCAATTCTTGAAACTGTGATTTTTTAAGCATCTTGAGTAATTCTTTGCGAACCACCATGATATGACCAAAACGCACGCAAGTATGCACGTATGCGGTGTGGCTCTGCCCACGAAGCGCCCTCGGTAAAGCCCCATAAATTACATGAATGTCTTTGTCACTGTGACGCAAAATCGCTTCAAAGTAGGCTGTAAAAAATTGCGACCACTGTGTACCAGACCACTGTAACTGTTTATGACGTTGCTCAATGGTTGACTGCAAGGTGTCCCAATCTTTTGCCTGAAGCAACGCGCTCACATAGGCATTCAGCTCAGTCGGCGTGGCTTTTTTCATTTGCGCTTGTGGGGCGAGACTCGTAAGCGCTTGTGAATCCTGCTCAGCCGCTAACCACAGTTCACTCACTTTGCTTTGGGCAGGCTCAGAAAGTTGTTGTAGATACTCGCGCGCCACCACCTTTTTACCGACATGTAACGCAGCTTTGGCTTGAATAGCAAGCTGCTGATCGCGCCACTTTTCAGGAAACTCAGACAATTGTAATGTGTAACCCAGACTGTCCGGTTGATTGTTAATCAGTGCCCAAACACTTTGAGTAAATGCATCCTCTTCACGTTGTTGACGTTTTTTTGCTCTGCGTGTAGCGATCCCCCCGACTCCCCGCCAAATCGCTTTGACGACTTTCGATGACAGCCAAATAACGCACAAGACGATGGCGACAATAAACACCAAAGAGACAAGCGTACTTTCGATGGTGTACTGGCCAAAAGAAACCAGCACATACCCTTTTTCATCAATGAGCAAATGAGATCCTGCTAACACCGCGCAAAATAGCAGTATCACCGCTAAAATTAATACCGTTCGTTTGATAAAGTGCCTCATTGCAGCCACTCCTTCAATGCTGCCGGGGTAGTCAATGTCAGCGCTTTCGATGTGCTGAACTCAGCGCGCTGCATCACTTTCAAAGCCACAAGCATGCTATTTGTCGCCGACTGCTCGACTCTGAAATAACGCGTCAGCGTCTCTTGCGCGCCTTCAATGGCATTAAAGTAAATACTCATTTGACCATCTAACAAAGCCGTTTGTGCTTGCTGTAAATAGCTACGTAACTGGCTGCGAATAAGCTGCTGCTCTTGGGCATCAAGTAACGGATCAATAACGGGCTTGTCATGTCGCTCAACGGTTAAAAACTCGGCACTGATCTGCTTTAAACTGCGGATGAAATTTTCACGCCATTCACTGATGTCATTGCTTAGCTCTGTGGCGTCCGGTTGAGAGACCGTTGGCTTTTCAAAGGTCTTGAGTGGTAAATTATCTACCTGAGACAGCAGTCCAGCCAGCTCCATATACAACGCTTCGGTATTGGGTTTTGGTTGGGCTTGTAATTTGGCAATATCTGTACTGATAGCCAACTGCAGTGCATCCGTACCCGTCTCTTCGGCTAACGCGTCTTGTAGACGTTTTAACACCAATACAGCGCCTGAATAGTCTCCCTCACTCAGTGCCTTAAACTCAGCATAGCGTGCCAATGACCGCAGCTCTGAGCTTAACGCTCCCCCCACTTGCTGGCGTGCTTTTGACAGTGCCTGTTGAAGGCTATCAGCGACCTGAGCTTGCTGCGTCGCCAGTTGCTCGGCGACAAACTGCTCTTGCTTTGGCCACTGTGACCGCAATTGGTTAAGAGAGGATACGACATTGCTCAACTGGGTTTGTAGTTGCTGATTTTGCTGTTGAAGTGCCGTCAGTGATGCCTGTTTTTGAGCATCTTGCTGTTGAGCATAATAAAACAGGCCTGATGTCGCTCCCACGCCTGCGAGCGCGAAAAACAGAGCCACCACCGCGGTCTTGCTCAATTTTGCTTTGGGACTGCGTTCAATGTTGTCTGCTGCGACTTCCGTATTCTGTTTTGATTCAGACGAGGTTGTTTGTTGGTTTGTTTCCGTCATTGCGCTGCCCTGTTGGGAAGTTAATTTACAGATCGCCTTAAAAAGGGACTCATTGCTTGCACCATCACTTAAAGTGATCTGCTCATCGGTTATTTTAAACTGTATTTTTAAATGTTGCGCAGTACGCGCACTCACAACGACAAAGTGCCGTGTCCCCAGCCAGCGCAATTGCGCTGGCTGAACACTATTGAATATCGCATCTACCGCTGTATTACTGGTTACCACTATACCGTCAATTTTCTCTTGCTTCCAGTGGTCTAACCAGTCACTTGCACATTCACTTATTGGGCCTCGCTCATACACACTGCAAGTGGTGAGTAAAGCGTTTCGTGTTTTAAGCACCTTCGCAATATGCGCTCGTCCACCACGTCCTTTAACTAAGGCCACCCTCGTTTGCGCAACATGCTGCAAAACGGGTAACGCAACCAGCCCTTCAGAGTCTTGCCGTTCGGGCACAATCGCATCTCGCGCAAAATGTTGAGTAATCGCATCCGCCGTTTGCAGACCTACAGCGACAAGTTGAGCGTGGGTTGAGAGTGGAATGGCTGCCTTTTGAAGTTGCGCAGCAAAGTTGAGTACTGCATCCTGTGAAATAAAGATGATAATCTCGGCCTCACACACCGCCACCAACTGCGCCTGTGATACCTTGACATGCTCGAGTTTCAGCACTGGTGAACACAGCGCTGAAATCCCGTTTTTTGCCAACTCAGTGGCTAATTCATCCCCTTTTCCCTGCGGCCGAGTTATGGCAAATTTCACATTAAGCGTCTCTATATACCTCAGCTAAAATCTTATCAGCGCCCTGCTCAAGCAATGAGTCTGCTAATTTGACCCCCAAAGCTTCAGCCTGTTGCACAGGCCCGGTTGTCTCTGCACGTAAAATGGTGCTGCCATCAACAGCCCCCACCAGGCCTCTAAGATAGATTTGATCACCTTGCAACTGTGCATATGCACCAATTGGCACCTGACACCCACCTTCTAAGCGACGATTCATCGCGCGCTCAGCCATGACTCGAGCACGCGTTGGCGCATGTTCCAATGGCGCAAGTAAATCTTGTACACGCGTATCATCGCTGCGACATTCAATGCCGACAGCACCTTGGCCATTTGCTGGTAAAGACTGTTCAACTGAGACATAACTCGCTATACGCTCAGCCATTTCTAGGCGGATTAAACCCGCAGCAGCCAAAATTATCGCATCAAACTCACCCGCATCAAGTTTAGCGAGTCGCGTATTAACATTACCGCGCAAATCTTTGATCTGTAGGTCTGGTCTCATCTCACGTATTTGACACTGTCGACGTAAGCTAGAGGTACCGACCACTGCGCCTGCGGGCAGCTGCGCAAGTTGCTGGTATTGATTAGAAACAAAAGCATCACGTGGATCTTCGCGTTCGCAAATTGTATGCAACATGAGTCCCTCAGGAAAATCCACTGGAACATCTTTCATAGAATGTACAGCAATATCTGCACGCCCCTCTAGCATGGCTTGTTCCAGCTCTTTTACAAACAGACCTTTACCACCAATTTTGGCCAGAGGCGTATCTAAAATTTTATCGCCTTTGGTGGACATCGGCACCAATTCAACCACAAGCTCGGGATGAAAGTGCTCTAGTTGCGCTTTTACATACTCTGCCTGCCAAAGTGCCAATGCACTTTTACGTGTGGCGATGCGCACTGTCTTTTTTGTTTCTGTCATGTTTTGCCTTGTCAGCTCCTAGGGAGCCTTTGCTAAAATTCGAAATGATTTTTGTGCCAATAACTGTCCATTTTGCGTGATAACTTCTACACGCCACTGTCCGGTTTGACTTGGCATAATATTTTTACTTGAGTAAGTACGGAACCTAGGCGCACTAATAGGCAATGTAATTTCAGCCATTAGTTGCTCTTGGTGAAACCACAAATGTTGCACCACTTCTCCTTGAAGTCCTTTGATCTCGGTAAAGAAATACAGCTTTTCCTCAAATCGATTTCGTTCAACGAGGTGTTTCAGTACATTCACGGGCTCACGGTTCTCGATACCAGATGTCAGTACTGCGCGACTGATATGACTTGTGTCTACTTTGGCATTGAGCGCAACACTGGCAACTTGGGCGTCATCTGCAAACCGAGTCGTCGTAGACACACTTTGTTCTAGCTCTGGTTGTGCCGTCTGATGTTCAGTGTCCGTTGACATCTCGTTTGACGGATTCTCCATCTCATCCGCCACACTCACAACGGCTATGACAGGAGGTTCAGGCTCGGCAACAGCCGACGGCGCCTCATTGACCACGATGGAGGCGCTGTCAATGTGTGCTTCTGCTTGGCTACTGGGTGATATCTGTAACTCAGGTATTTTGTTGACGGGTACCTCAGTGGCCGACGACGCCAACACGACCGGCTCACTGACAGGTGCAGCTGAATCATCGGCATAGACTGACTTAAATAAGCCATATGACAACGCCATAACACCAAAACTCATCATGGCCAGTACGGTAATAATTCGCCGCCAATGGTATTGATAACTCACTGAGTTTGCTGTTTTTGGCTGCGACTGGGCATCAGTCACTTTGGTTTTAATCACGATACGTTGAGTCATTCGTCTGTCCTAAATTCACTATGACAAGCGCGATATTAACCACGCTCTAATCGCCTTGAGCTCTTCCAAGCATACTTGGTGCTCCATGGGATAATCTTGCCAACTTACATCATACCCTTGATGCACCAGTGCTTCATACGCTGTTTGACCTGCTGACATTGGCACAACCGGGTCATGGCTACCATGCGCCATAAAAATATTGAGTGCATTTTGCTGTGCTTCGTCTGCCAATTTTTGCGGCGCGCACATGTAAGTCGACAACGCCATTACACCGGCTACTTGAAACGGCAACCTCGGTGCCAAATGCACACTGATCACACCACCTTGTGAAAACCCAGCAAGTATAATTTTATCTGCTGGAATGCCCGCCGCTATTTCTTTTTCAATTAAATCCGTCACCAATGCGGCAGACTCTCTTACACCGGTCTCATCAGCACGATTTTCAAGGTCCATACTTTTGATGTCGTACCAAGCGCGCATTTCCATCCCACCATTCACGGTTACCGGTCGAATTGGAGCATGTGGAAATACGAATCGAACCCCCAGTTCATCGGGTAAAGCAAGTTCAGGTGCAATTGGCAAGAAACCGTTTCCAGAATCTCCTAGTCCGTGCAACCAAATAACCGTTGCCTTGTGCTGCTGCTTCGCAGCGTATTCTACAAATTCTAACATCAGTCGTGTTGCCACTCTATTGGTTGGCCCGCTTGTCGAGTCGCAGCATCAGACATAAACTGCCAAAACTCAGCACCCGAGCGGTTGTCTATCCATTTGTCATCACGTAGTTCAAAGTGATGCCCATTAAATTTTGTCGCAACCCATACCTGGTGCAGGGGTGCTTGTTTGTTGATGATAATTTTTGATTGATCGGCAAAGATGATTTCGAGAATACCAGAGGCAGATTCATAGTCTAAATCTGCATCACAATCGTCAATCTGTTCCTCGATCGTCAGCATCAGCGCTTCAGCTAGTTGATGATATTCGTGATCTGTCATGGCTAACTCCTAAATTACGGCAACAAAGGCCAAACATTCCCCCAATTAGGGAATAAATTTCAACCGCAAAAGCTGCTTTTTTCGCGAATTCTGTTACTCTGCGATTATAAAGGCACTGACATCATTAATCTAATGAAAGCGACATACACTCAATTTAGCTTACTGGCACTAGTATTAACTAGCACCTTAACGTTATCAGCTTGCGGGCAACGTGGTCCACTGTATTTACCTGAAGATGCAGATAAAAACCGTACTACACAGTCAACACCTGCAGCACAGGATAAAGCAAAAACTGACGAAAAGGAGTGATAAATGGACTTTTTTCAGTATCAAAACAATGAACTCTTTGCCGAGCAAGTTTCGGTGCAAGACATCGCCAAAAAATATGGCACGCCGTGTTATGTCTACTCGCGAAAAACGTTAGAGCGTCATTATCGTGCATTTACAGATGCCGCAGCCGCGCACACTCACTTGGTATGTTATGCCGTCAAAGCCAACAGTAATTTAGCGGTACTGAATGTGCTGGCTAAAATGGGGGCTGGCTTTGATATCGTATCACAGGGGGAGCTGGCTAGGGTCCTTAAGGCAGGTGGCGACCCCAGCAAAGTGGTATTTTCTGGTGTGGCCAAAACCAACGAAGAAATCGCGTTTGCTATTAGTAAGCAAATTAAGTGTTTTAATGTTGAGTCAAAAGCCGAACTTGAGCGTATTTCTGCCATTGCAACGCAAATGCAAACAAGCGCCCCCGTGTCCATCCGAGTCAATCCGGATATTGATGCGAAAACACACCCATATATTTCCACAGGCCTGAAAGAGAATAAGTTTGGTATCGACATCAAACAAGCATTTGACGTCTATCAATTGGCTTGTGCACTGCCCGGCATTCAAGTCGTTGGCGTAGATTTTCACATTGGTTCTCAACTCACCGAAGTTGAGCCCTTTTT
Source organism: Pseudoalteromonas sp. SMS1 (assembly GCF_021530565.1). GTDB lineage: Bacteria > Pseudomonadota > Gammaproteobacteria > Enterobacterales > Alteromonadaceae > Pseudoalteromonas. The sequence goes on along the minus strand of NZ_JAKGBI010000012.1, from coordinate 150,712 downwards.
GGCTGCACTTGATAAAGTGTTGGCGCTGGTTGATACATTAAAAAAGGCTGGGATTATTTTACACCACCTAGATATTGGTGGTGGATTAGGCGTCCCTTATGAGGGTGAAAAACCGCCACACCCGAGTGCCTATGCGGCGCAAGTCATTGAGCGTCTGGGTGACTACTCCAACCTTGAACTCATTTTTGAGCCAGGCCGAGCAATTGCTGCAAATGCGGGATTACTGGTAACGAAAGTTGAATATTTAAAACCGACGGCTGACAAACACTTTGCAATTGTAGACGCAGGTATGAATGACATGTTGCGCCCCTCGTTGTATCAAGCATGGCAGGAAATTATTGCCGTTAGCCCTAGGACCGATAACACCCCTGAACATACCTATGACGTAGTTGGTCCTGTATGTGAAACGGGTGACTTTATTGGCAAAGACAGAGTGTTGGCCATTCAACCTGGAGACCTGCTAGCACAACGTAGCGCTGGCGCATACGGGTTTACCATGAGCTCCAACTATAACTCTCGACCTAGAGTGGCTGAGATAATGGTGGATGGCGACACTGCGCACTTAGTTAGAGCACGTGAAACCCTTGAATCTCTATGGCAAGGTGAAGCGTTGCTTTCAGAATAATAATGTGCGTATAAAAAGCGCATTTAGTGACTCAATAGTAAGGTAATATGTTTGTAAATTTTTCAAAGATGCACGGCTTAGGAAATGACTTTGTGGTGATAGATAATGTCACACAAAATGTCTTTCTATCCCGAGATCAGATCCGCAAGCTTGCCGATCGACACTTTGGTATCGGTTTCGATCAGTTACTGCTGGTTGAGCCGCCTTATTCACCTGATTTGGATTTCCATTACCGTATCTTTAATAGCGATGGCACAGAAGTAGAGCAATGTGGCAATGGAGCACGCTGTTTTGCCCGTTTTGTCCGAATGAAAGGGCTAACGAACAAACACAAAGTTAGCGTTTCAACAAAGGGCGGTGATATCACGCTCTACACAGAGAAAGACGGCCAAGTCACTGTTAATATGGGCACTCCACAATTTGCACCACAAGATATTCCATTTAAAGCGCAACAAAGCGAACTAACCTATATTCTAAGGGCTGGCGAACACACGGTCTTTTGTGGGGTAGTTTCAATGGGGAACCCGCATTGTGTGCTAGAAGTGGATGACATTGATACCGCAGAAGTCGACACGTTAGGACCGCTGCTAGAGCACCATGAACGTTTTCCAAAACGCGCTAATGTAGGTTTTATGCAGATCATTAACCGTGAACACATTAAGCTGCGAGTTTGGGAGCGTGGCGCAAATGAGACCTTAGCGTGTGGCAGCGGTGCGTGTGGTGCGGTTGCCATTGGTATCAAACAGGGCAAATTGGCAGATACCGTACGTGTTGATCTGCCTGGTGGCACCTTGCAGATACGTTGGAATGGCGGTAGTAAGCCGGTAAAAATGACCGGCCCAGCTGAACATGTTTTTGATGGACAGGTAGCAATATGAGTGAGAAAAAAACACCAGTATCTGACACAGAAGTGATGACCTTTTTACAAAAAAATCCTGACTTTCTGATAGAACACCCATACTTGTTACTCGATCTCAATTTGCATATTCAGCAACAGGGCGCGCCAAACCTAGCGTTGATGCAGCAGCGTCTCTTGCGTGAAGAAAACGCCAAATTGCACGCACAAATAGAACGCATGATGGCATCCGCAAGAGAAAATGAGCTTATTTTTAAGCTCTTTAATGACTGCCAACGTGCGTTATGGTATTGCCAAAGCTTTCAAGAACTTGCTGACATATTAGCGGATACCTTAACCCAATCACCCAAAATCAATGTGTGTCAGCTCATTCAATACGACACGACATTAGATGGCCTGATCAACAGACGCTTGAACAAATTGCCTCGTTATCTTGGTCGCTTGGATAAACAAGAACAAAAGTTACTATTTAGTGGCTTTGATTGCCGCTCAGTCGCACTTTACCTGCTTGGTCCCAGCAGCGATCCAACCGCTATACTGGCCTTTGCAAGTGATTGTGCCGACCACTTCTCTCCTGACAACGGCAACTTGTTTGTCAACGAGTTGGTATCCTCCTTACAGCTGCGTTTGAAAGAGCTCGCATGAGCGGCAATGACGCCAATACACTTACCCCACAATGGCAGCAGCCAATCACTGACTTTATGGCGTACTTACAGTATGAAAAGCAATATTCTGCTCACACAGTACGCCAATACCAAACACAGTTGCAGTTAGCAGCCCATTTTTTTGCGACGCAAAGTGATGATTGGTTTTCAGTCAGTAGTGAGCAAATTCGGCGCTTTTCGATGTCACTACGCAGCAAACAATACAACCCCAGAAGCATCAATTTAAAACTCAGCTGTATCCGCAGCTTATATAAATTTTTAAAAACTAAACACGCGCATAGTACAAGCTTACATAACCCAGCCGCAGGACAAAAAGGCCCAAAATTTCAAAAGCCTCTGCCAAAAAACCTTGATGTTGATCAGATGCTACAACTACTAGAAATCAATGCGGATGATGCCTTAGCTGTGCGTGACAAAGCCATGATGGAACTAATGTACTCCAGTGGGTTGCGTGTGAGTGAATTGGTCAATACCAATCTAAATGACATTAGGGAAGGCGAAATTAGGGTACTCGGTAAAGGTAATAAAGAGCGGGTAATTCCCGTTGGTTCAAAAGCCTTGGACGCCATTGGTGCGTGGCTTAAACTGCGGCCACTTTTTGCCCATGAAGATGAACCAGCCATGTTTGTCAGCAAGCGCAAAACGCGTATCTCAATACGTCATGTGCGTGCTCGAATGAAAGAGTGGGGAATAAAACAAGGGATCTCTGCCAATGTTCACCCACATAAACTGCGCCACTCATTTGCCAGCCACCTCCTAGAGTCCAGCGGAGATCTGCGTGCGATACAAGAAATGCTCGGCCACAGCAGTTTATCGGCAACCCAAGTCTATACCCATGTTGACTTTCAACACCTTGCCAAAGTGTACGATCAAGCTCACCCTCGCGCGAGACAAAAAAAATAGTCCATTAAAGATGCTTTCAGTTTGCGCCGTCAGCCCGCTTTTCGCGTACAATAAGCTTTAATAGTACAAACCAGACTGAGTATGATGCGATTTAACCGAGCCATTACCCCCGTTAGAGTATTAAGCTTTGATTTAGATGACACGCTGTATAACAACCACCCAATTATCCTAAACGCCATCCGAGCAATGCAGGATTATTTACAGTCAATTCCTGCGTGGGCCAATAAACAAGGGGACTATTGGCTTGAATGCAGGCGTCATATTGGCAATACACAGCCGCACTTGCAGGATGATGTCACAACTTGGAGGCAAGTAGCGTTAAGGTATGGTATGTCTCAACTGAACCTTACCAAAGACGAAATTGAAAGACATTCAAACAATGCATATCAAGCATTTGCACAAGCCCGTAGTAATATCACGGTGTCCGACTCTGTTCTTGCCATGCTACAACAGCTGGCAAAGAAATATACGCTCATTGCCATTACGAATGGCAACGTTGACGTTGAAAAGTTCAACTTAGCGGGTGTTTTTGAGCGAGTTTACCTTGCTGGCCCTGATGGTAAAGCGAAACCTGATGCCGCATTATTCCAACGTGCATGTCAGGACCTAGGTGTCAAACCACAGCAGATCCTCCATATTGGAGATAGTTTGGACACGGACGTACAAGGCGCAAACTTAGCTGGATGCCAAAGTGTATGGCTCAATAACCAATCCACAGCCTATACATACAAAGGACTGGCAGATATCGAAATCAGTGATATTCTCCAGCTGTCGCGATTAAGCTAAACCGCGTTTAACGTCTGACTATGCGCGGGCTGGCGCCCGCAATGTCATGGCAGGTGGCGCTACCTATCATGGTATTCAGTCTTACTAAGCAAAAGTACAACATACTCGTGATATCGCCTTCAATGAGGGCATTCGAACACCTTTTCCATACCACAATGCGCCTTCTGCTTTACCGCATACTATGTTCTTTTCTTTTGTACATACAACAACCGAACCAACAAAGAGTACGGCTTTTTAGTGGTTAATATATCGATAATACTTTTTAAATCGACCCGAGCAGCGTTAAGATGAATACACACATGCCAAGGTAAAATTCAGTTTATGCGCAAAATTGTTGTTACAGGTGCGACAGGTCTGCTAGGCCGTACACTTTTCAAAGTACTCGCACACTCGCACACAGTGATTGGTACAGGTTTCAGTAGGGCAAAGCCACCCATTGAGCAACTCGATTTAAATCAAGAAGCTGCCATCATTCACTTTTTAGACAAGCACCAACCCGATGTCATGATCCATGCTGCGGCCGAACGAAAACCCGATGTATGCGAAAACGATCATGACGCCACCATTGCACTAAATGTCAAAGCCGCTGAATTTTTGGCTAGTCAATGTCGGGCACGCCATATTCATTTTATCTTTATTAGCACCGACTATGTGTTTGATGGTAAATCAGCCCCTTATTTAGAGAATGCAACACGGTCACCGGTTAATTTCTATGGCCAGAGTAAAGCCCTCGCAGAACAAGCGATACTGGCAAACAGTGCATTGCATACTGTTATTCGTGTACCTGTTTTATATGGAGAGGTTGAACATCTGGCTGAATCTGCCGTGACAATGATTGCACAGCAAATCCTCGCACAAACGAACAGTGCGCATGACGATTGGGCAGTGCGATTCCCAACCCATGTCGAAGACATTGCACTAACTTTACAAGCGCTGTTACAGCACCCCCACTCCACGACAGGTGGGATCTTTCATATTTCTGACAACCAATCAATGACCAAATACCAAATGGCTAGGCATATTGCCGATGCGCTGGGACAAAACCCTGATAACCTTATTGCGCTTCCAGAGCCAACGCAAAGTGCGACGAGGCCATATAACTGCGCGCTTGCAGACGCTCGACTGACAGCTTTGGGCATAGCCTTTACACGTGACTTTGCAGCTGCCATTAAACAAGCGGTACAGCCTCATATTGACCAATAATTTATGGCATAAGGGAGATTAGAAATAATGAAACACATGCTTAATCTATTGTTATTTTGCTCCCTTACACTCAATATTTACTTTGATTGGCATCGTCCCAATTCACTGTTAAAACAAGTTTTTATCGCTGAACAGCTATCTGGTAATACTGCCCAAAACGACACTAGCACTGCGCCCCAAGATGTCACTGCGTATTCATCAGCACCTTCCCACACACCCACAGCGCATGTTGTAATGGAACAAGCATTTGCCGCAGGACAACTGTTTACGGCATTCGAACAGTGGCAAACGCTGCCACTAGAGAGTCGCTCAGCTCAAACCATCCACACTTGGGTCAATACCTTGCATAACACCTTGGATACAGCCTCATCAAATACACTGGCTGATTACTTGCTATTTGTGCAAAAATATTTAGCAGTTGTGCCCGATGATTTAATCGCATTACAGTTTGAAGCAGCGGTTTTTTTAGCCCGTGGTGAACGCATAGAAGCCATTTATCGATATATTCAATTGTCGCGGCAATTTCCGGAACACCCTCACCTCGTGAGCACCTTGGTCACGCTAATAAATACGGAACTCGAAGAACTAACAGCACATAACCACTGGCATGAATTAATTGATAGGGGCCAAGTTTGGCTCGGGGAACTGCCTGATAACCTGACCCTCGTGGCACGTATTGCACACGCACATTTAGCGTTAGAAAATAACCTAGAAGCGGAACTGTTGTTGACACAGCTAACGCCTCAACAGCAACGGCACCAACTCATTGCGCCCTTGCTTGAAATATTGAACAGTAAGTATCAGCAGATTGAAATAATTCCACTAACACGGCGTGGCGAGCACTATATGTTGCAGGCGAAAATTGCAGGCCAGCACATTGAACTGATGATCGATACCGGTGCAAGTATCACTGCGCTCACCGCCGCTCAGTTTGACTTGCTTGCCTATGATGTAAATTTTTTAACCGCACGACGCGTCAGCACAGCCAATGGCATCGTAGAAATTCCTTTTTATCAAAGCCCTGGTATCCAAATAGGCTCAAAACAACAGACACCATTTGAGTTTGGTGTGATGACAACATCTGGGCAAGGGCCGGGGTTACTTGGTATGAACTTCTTACGCCATTTCAAGTTTGAAATAGATCAGCAAAATGCACAATTAATTCTCAAACCAAGGGAGTAAATAACAGGCTCATAAGCGCTTAATTAGACGGGGGTCACTTCGAGGACGACAGCCTACGATTCATAAAGGTCAGCTCCAGCGGTGTTTGCTCAGCGCGATTAATTTCTCCACCCGATATATGCACAACCTCAAACGACTCTGACATGCGCTCAATAAACAGGTTCACTTCTGACATACATTCAGGTACGGGCGCCAGTTCTATCGTCACTACACTCAACATACTCTCTAGCCGAATAATATCTTCCACCATCTGGTAATCATCACACGACATGCTGATGTTGAGCATTGTGGCATTGTCTTCAATGGTGCCATATACCGCAATCAGTGTTTCTAAGCTAATTTCATCTTCATTCGTGTGGCCACTGACTCTACGACGTAGTAATCGGTTACCACTTCTATAAAAAGTGTACAGCAATACTCGATTTAGTAATGCTTTTACATGCGCTTTACTTTGCTTTAATTGGCCAAACAACACGCTTTGCAATGACTTAACGCCACTCCTAAACGCACCACTGACAATAGAAGACAGGCTCAATTGGTAGTCAACACCAATCACTTTACAATCTGGATTAAGCTGTTGAAAAGCTTTGTCAAAAGCCCAATTATCATGTGCCCCTAAAGACAGTAATGTTTTTGTTTTCGCGATCGCACGTGCGGGGATCAGGTGACCACGCTCATGTTGCTCACCTACTCGCACGAGATCGGTACACTGGTTTAGTTCCAGCTGTAATTTATTGATCTCCACAACAAGTAACACCAATTTAACCTAAGTTAGTTTAAGTGTAACTGTAGTATCTATGATTGTTTTAATAAAGTGTGAATTTAATTAAAAAAATTGCTGAGTTTATTTTGATCATCAACTATCTGGGTACAAACAAGACACAAAGCGTGTTGATCAATACACTTGGTAAAGGATACTTTTTATTTACTTTAATTAAAAACTGATGCCACGCAGCTTGCTTAAGTCTCGCAATTTCTTGCTCTGGCACGAGCCCTTGATACAACTGAGCAAAATCTTTTAAAAATTGTACATCTCGTCGGCGGTTGTTTTTTGCATACCCTTTGCCAGCGTAGTGAATAAAGCCTGCGCGACAATAGTTTTGTTTGCCAAACATATCCATTCGATTAAAGTCTTCGCTGAGTGCCTGATGCTTAATTTGGTTTCGAAACAACTCATAATTAAAGAGTGTTTGCTCGTAAAACCGCACCTCGTTACACACCTGTTGTAACCTAGAAAGCGTTGCAAAATCGAATAAACGGCATCCCTTCGAGATCAGAATAACACCGACATTATAGTAAATAGGTTTATTGTCAAAATAAGGCCAATCAATTCCCCCTAGAGTCTGTTCTATTAACGACTTTTCATTCTCCCGTACACACGTAGCGCCCTCATTAAGCATATAAACCGTGTCTAAATCATCATATTTTTGGAAGATATTAGGGGTATCAGGGTGCACTAAAATATCTGCATCAAGATACAGTACCCGATCGTACTCATCCAACAGCTGACCGATGCGCAGCTTTTCAGCCCATGCTGGATTGGCCCCAAACTTTGGTGACTCAATGTGCACTTTAAACGTTAATGTATCCGCGACGATCAGATCAGCCCCAACTTTGGCCGCGTAATGCCTGAAGCTGTGTATCGCAGCCTGATACATGGGATTATCACCAATTGCCAAAGTGAATATTGCCTTTTTCAAATTCCCTCCGATGTTGCATCTATTTCGCTAACACGCCCACATTAGCCTAACTTTCTAAGTTATCTCAGTTGACGGCCCACGAATCAATAAGTTCCGCACAATACTAAACATCTTCACGTCGATAATTCAATGCTTGTGCCCTAGTACAATTTATTGTCACCAAAAGGCACTTCCAATTGATTACTGCCTTGACGAGTCGGTTGGCCTATCATTTCATCATAGGCACTTTGATGGCGAATGGTCATTTTCTGGTAGTCGATATGTTGCACCAGCTTTTGCAGTTCAAGGGGATTTCGCGCGCGAATGGCTTCGCCATTGCTGTCCACCACAATATATTCTGCATCGCCCACACAGGCTATTAAGTTATATAAGGCAACATCCAATGAGTTTGCGACAATCTTCTTGATCGGTTGTCTATCACGCAGCGCAGATAAGGTTATTTTCATAACAATACTCCAAATTAATTGTCATACGAAACTCATGCACGCCTGGATTCTAATCTGTGACTCAAAACGTTCTGATCTGATATAATCTCCATTCGATACACTGAAATGTGATGTTTATGTCTAGATCAATTGCTAGTCCTCCTATGCGCCTTGCTAAGTACCTCAGCCATTGCGGTGTCTGCTCACGACGTCAGGCATCGAGACTCATTGATCAGGGGCAAGTGCAGGTTAACGGCCACCCAGCCAACCACATAGACCACGTTAATGATCAAGACGACATCTATGTGTGTGGCGAACGGGTATTGGGGCTAGCTGAAAAGTTGCTCTACTTGTACCATAAACCCATGGGCATCGACTGCAAACTCAATGAAGATGACCCAGCGAGTTTGTTCCACCAGCTGCCCAGTGGTCCAAGGGTATACCCAATAGGAAGACTCGACAAAGATAGCCGAGGGTTACTTTTACTGACCAATGACGGTGAGCTATGCCACGCCTTGATCCACCCTGATAACCACCAAGAGAAAGAGTATGTCGTCACTGTAGACTGCGAGATTGACGCAAAATTTTGCCAACAAATGGCGCAAGGGGTGCCTGTGGATGGCCAACTCACGCTGCCTTGTGTCGTAAGGCTAGTCTCCCCCAACACCTTTTCTATCATTTTAAAGCAAGGACTCAATCGCCAGATTAGAAAAATGGCGAAGTTTTGCGGAAGACGTGTCGTTGACCTTAACCGTACCCGTATTGCCAATCTCGCACTTGACCCCAATACCCTCGCAGAAGGTGAGGTCCGTCAAATCTCTTTGGATGCATTGAAATTAGAGGGCTTGCAAGCTTAAAACCACCATTGTGATAGGACTCATGAGCCCTATCAACCAAGTTATCGAGCGCAGTAAATCCAAATCATACCAGTAAAAAACACAATAAAGTACGCGTGCGACAATATGGCCTATCGCTAGCCACTGAACAACTTCGGCTGTGTGGTTTGTCCCCAGTACAACAACAAGGGCAACCGTAAAAACAGCGAGTGATTCAAAACAGTTGTAGTGGGCAGCAACCGCACGCGCGCCTCGTCCCGTTAGCTGGTGTTGCTGTACCCTAGGCTGCTTATTGTTATAGCCTCCCGCCTTGTGCATCTCAATAATAACGGGGATTTTCGCAAAGTAAGGTAATAACATACCGACTAAAGCGCAGCTAATGATCACATCCATGACAGGTCCTTTTGATTATATTGTCAGTTATTAAAGCGTATTTTGGCATGTGATAAAAGAGCAGAAAACAAGCTTATAAAAATGTGTAAAGCCACCGAATACCATCAGGAGGCCTGACGAGTTTTATTGCAAAGCGGCGATTAATTTGTTTCATGTCGCCCTGTGACCGAGTGTCGCACATGCGTTTATTGCTCAGATATATGCCCAACATCACTATTTTTCATTCGAAAACTATTAACTTAAATAGTAACTTAGTACTTAAACTTCACGTTTAGAGTCAATTATGGGATGGATCTTTTTTACCTGCCTAGCTGCGTTTAGTCAGGCATGGCGCAATGCGTTACAAAGTCGGTTAAGCACACACGCCAGTGTCGCTACTGTCACGCTCGCTCGCTTTCTTTTTGCCCTCCCATTGGCCGGCTTATATGTATATTTACTCTACGCGTTTCAACCAGCTCCAGCACTCGAATACAGTAATACTTTAGTCAGCTATATTGTTGCTGCGAGTATGATGCAAATTATTGCGACTGCACTGATGGTCATCTTGTTTAAGCAAAAAAGCTTTGCGATTGGTGCTGGCCTTGCTAAAAGTGAAGCGTTGGTTGCGGCGATTTTGGGCATGATCTTTTTTGGTTCAGCGCTCACCTTATTAGGCTGGCTGGGTGTACTTATCGGGGGGGGCGCGGTCCTCATTCTGAGTGGGTTTAGCCTGCAAAATTTCAACTTGAAAACAGCCACTTTAGGCCTGGCGTGTGGTACCTGTTTTGCCCTCACCTCTTTGTGGGTTAGAGAAGCCAGCCTTGCCAGCGCCCTTCCCTTTCCTCACAGTGCAGGATGGGTGCTCTTTTGGGTGCTTGGTTGTCAAACTTTCATACTGAGCCTGTACTTGACGATTAAAGAACCAAGCTCTTGGCGCGTCATCCGACAACACTTACCCTTAACCCTATTAGTTAGCTTAACAAGCTGTATCGGGTCCATTGGTTGGTTTAGTGCAATGAGCTTACAGCACGTGGCTTATGTTAAAACATTGGGGCAGATCGAAGTCTTTTTTACGATACTCATTGCCACATTCTGGCTTAAATCCCCACCTAAAAAGCGTGATACACTTGGCTTATTCCTAATCGCCATCGCCGCCATTTTGGTCATGGCAAGCTGACAACCCGGCACAAAGCAAAACGATCTGCGTTATTTTTCACGGTGGGATCCTTAACCTATACTGGAATATACCCATCTAAATTAGTTAGGATTTGCGTGCCAACGAGTCAACATTACTTCAGTAAACCCGATGCGGTTGAACAGGTAAAAAACAGACTTTTTAAACAGCTAGCCAACTATTGCTGTGCGCTTCACACATTTTTGATTTTCTTTTTTTGGTATTGCGATGTGTACTTTTTGGCAATCATCAATGTTGGCAGCGTCGCGCTGTGGTTGCTGGGCATTTATTATTTACATCAACAAAAAAGCCACCTCTCTCTGCGGCTGTTTTGTTTAGAGGTCACGCTACACTCCATCTTAGTATGTGCCACCCTAGGAATGGCATACGGGTTTCAATACTACCTTTGGACCATAGCCAGTTTGATCTTACTTGATTATCGACTCAAACTAAAATTGGCTTCCCTTCTCGCATTGGGCCTGATAACGGCCTTTGCCATTTTATTCGAACTCTTCGACAAAGTCCCAAACACATTTATATTCAGTGAATTGGCACCTTATATTCATTTTATAAATGTACTCATTTGCGGTTTGCCTTCGATCTATACTATTGGCCATATTCGTGAAATCACTTTTTCACACCGCTACCAATTAGCAACTCTGGCAGCCAAAGACCCACTCACTAATTTATTTAATCGACGTTATGCCAAAGAGCTTATCAATAACGCTCAAGAAGACTGCCTCGCAACTTCACGACAGATGTGTGTCATCATGGCCGACATTGACCACTTTAAAGCGGTCAATGACAAATTTGGTCATGACACCGGGGATGAAGTATTGGTGGAAGTTGCGCTGCGGCTTACGCGCTTTGCGCTCAACTCAGACATTGCAGTGCGCTGGGGTGGTGAAGAGTTTTTACTGGTACTCGTCAATTGCGACCTTGAACAGGCGCAAGCGCGCGCCGAAAGTATTCGCCGAGATATCGCAACACAAGGGTTTTATGGCGATACACTTAAAGTCACAATGAGCTTTGGCATCGCCCAATGGCATCCTGCACTGCCTTTTAGCGTGGCAGTGCAGCTTGCCGATGACGCGCTATACGCGAGTAAAGCCAAAGGGCGTAACTGCACCACCACAACCACACCAAGCCAAACATCCGATCTCAATTAACCCATAAAGTGCGGCTATTTAATTTGCCGTGGTAGCAGTTCAATCGTGTGAGCGACGTCGCTAGGTAATAGTGGCGTCAGCTTACCTTCAGCATAGGCTTTAAAGCCGCTTCTGTAGTATGGCGATAGCGGGTGACCACTCTGCCCCCCAGCCACAGTCATCACGGCGTTATTCAAATGTCCCGGCTGGGCAATGAAACGCTGTGATGCACCAAACTCTCTGCCTTGCACCGCGGGCATAAATTTGTCTCCGAATCCCGGTACTGTTGGCATATCTAAAAAGCGACTTAGGATTGGCATCTGTTTACTAAATGGATGCTGCACGGTTAACGCATTGACGACACCCCACTGCCAATTCGCCATTTGAGGGCCGTACTGCGCACGTAATGATTGCTTACTTAGAACATGAGCTTGTACTAATAACTCAGGCCAGGAAGCATGGTCGCCGAGCCAACTTCGAGGTTGCTGGTCAAGTAGTTGCCATAAAGCGGGTTCAAAATACCGTGTGAGATGACGCAATGTTTCATCATGTGACTTTAGCCGCTGTTCAACCTGAGCAAATACAATGTCGATTACTTGAGAGCGAAAAGCCCTGACTAGCGTATACCCAACCGACTCACTACATGCGCATGCTTGCCAATCCTGTAAATAAGCGAGTGCCTGCTTGTGATCTTCACCTCGTGATTGAGCAGCGTTAAGTGTCCGCGTTAACAAACCATGCCAAGGCTTTAAAAATAGGGCTTCGTTATCCAATTGCAGCGTATTAAAGTCAGCTTCTGTAAATTGCTGCTGTGCCAATAGACGGTCTCGTATCTGTTGCGCGCGCGCACCAAGTGCATAGCCCCCATCGCCAAAGCGGCGATGATCGAGCGCAGACATCACTCGGGCATTCGCCGTCCACAATTTTCCACTCGTGGGATTCAAGACATATGGGCGCTGAATCTCATTGACTTTCCAATGCGCTTCTTCTGCCCGTGATGAGGGCACCGCTAAATCATTTGGAAATACCCGAGCTGGTAACGCCCCCGTGGGCTGCCAAGCCGCATTGCCTTGTCTATCTACCACCATTAGATTTTGAACCGGAATGCCAATGTTGCTCGCCACAGAGAGTGCCTGTTCAACAGAGTGCGAGGTCTCAAATTTGAGTAGGTTCAAATTGACGGCATATGGCTGGTGGGCTACCCATTGCAACGCATACTGTTTGCCATTAAACGACTTGACTGGGCCAAACTCACTGATCAACAGTTCATAGTGATGCGTTTGTTCATTGGGCAATTGAATGGTTTCTGTGACTGGCGCGACTTTATCGTTGACGGTTAATTCAACCCAGTCAGCCGTATCCAAGTAGCCGTTGGTAAACCCCCACGCTATGTGATCATTACTACCAACCACAATCGCTGGCACCCCAGGTAAACTAACCCCCGTCACCTGAACAGCTTCGCCTGATTGGCTGCGATAATTAAGCTGCGCACGATACCAAATCGACGGCACATTTAACCCTAAATGCATATCATCAGACACCATGGCAGCCCCACTGTGAGTAAGGTCGCCAGTCACTGCCCAATTATTACTGCCATACAGTGGTTCAGGCTCAATATGTTGTACAGCTCCCAGTTTGTCCACAGCAGGCAGCGTCGGAATATTCAAAGCAGGGCGATTCAGTTGGCTGCCATCTAACGCGGCTTGGAAACGACTGGGTTGCAGTATGAAATTGACCATGTCTTGACCGTACAATGCCGCGATGTGAATCAGGGTTTTATCGCGACGAAATGTCGCACTTTGCAAGTCCAAATACATGCTGTAAATGACTAACAAAGAATCGGCTGGCTGCCATGGCTTTGCATCGGCGCTCAGCAACACATACTCAAAACTTGGCATCCCTGATTGTATGCGTCCTTCATTAACCCCTTGGGCATAGGTTTCAAGTAGTTGTCGCTCTTGTGGTGTCATCGCTGCAACGATTTGCTCACTGCGTTGGCGAAACTGATGAAATCGCATCGACTTATCCAAAGGTATCGCCGCTTCACCAAATAACTCGCTCAACTCTCCTGCGGCGTTACGACGCAACAGATCCATTTGAAAAAAGCGATCTTGGCCGTGTGCATACCCCATGACAAAAGCGGCATCGGTCCTATTTTGCGCACTGATCACTGCATGCCCAAGCGTATCTCGACTTAATTTGGTCGGTGCTTCAAGGGCGTTGGAATAACCGCGACCATCCAATGCTGGCAGGCTAAGTGACAGCACCCCATAAACAATTGCGGTCAGTAATAAACTACCCAGTACCCCAACGGCTATTAAAACTTTTAACCATTTCAGCATATACTTTCCTTACTTTAGAGAGACCTAATTTTATACTGTGCCGCACTCGGCCAGTTTACCTGCTGATATATAGCAATGCATTAACAGACAATCAAAATCCAATCATCATACAGCCACTCTAAAACCATAAGGTTTCATCAAGTTTAAAACAACATAAAACACTTCTTGATTTGGCGACATTAAGCAGGGGCAACTATAGTTAACTTATTCACGGAATCTATTGAAAAGACATGCAAACAGAGACGGTTGTGCCGCAAAGGAAAGCATTTCTCTCAAAATTTAGCGTAATGCTATTACTCGCGGTCATCGTTGCGACTGGCTGGTACATCGATCGTGTTAATCATAAACATATGATTGAAGTGCAAAAAAACAGTGCGTACGAGCATATTAATGTTTACCGCACACGCATAGAAGGCAAACTTGCGGCCAACATTCAATTGGTTCGAGGGTTAGCCATTGCCCTCGGCAATAAAGGCACACTGACGCAAACAGAGTTTGCGCGTATTGCCGCTCCTTTGTTTGAGTCAGAAGACATATTGCGAAATTTGGGTGCCGCGCCCGATATGATCTTGCAGTTTACCTATCCGTTAAAAGGGAACGAAAGTGCATTGGGACTTAACTATCTCACTCACCCCACCCAACGAAAAGAAGCATTGCAAGCCAAAGAAAGTGGGAAAATCGTACTCGCGGGACCACTCGAATTAATGCAAGGTGGAGAAGCGCTCATTGCCAGAGTTCCCGTTTTCACAGCAGATAAGTCTTTTTGGGGTCTGCTTTCGGTTGTGATTGATATGGACAAACTGTATGCCAGTGCGCGCCTCACAGAGCTCGAGGACAATTACCAAATTGCCATTCGAGGACAACATGCACAAGGCGAGCAAGGTGCCTACTTTTATGGTTCCTCTGATATCCATCAACTTAACCCACTTGCGTTTAATATCAGTGTGCCCTCTGGATCTTGGGTGCTGTATGCCGCACCGCGATTTGGCTGGTCTGGCGAAGCATCGGCACTGTGGCCATTTCGCTTGGCACTGTTGACCATCGTGCTGTTTTTTGTCATCGCATTTGTTTTTTTCACACGCCTGTTAAAGCAACTCGAAGACCAAGCCAACTCTTTAACTAGCATGGGCTCGCTCGCGCAGGTGGGTGCCTGGTCTGTGGACTTAAACAGCCACAAAATTAGCTGGTCCAGTGTGACACAACAAATATTTAATGTGCCTCGCCACTATCAACCTTCATGGATGGGCAGTACTGAGTTTTTTAAAGGGGGTATACAGCGTAAAAAGTTCCAAGACGAGATGGGACTAGCGATTCGAAAAGGCACCGCATTTGAAGGCGAATTTTTAATTGTGCCCAGAGACAAGCCTCCTTGCTGGGTGCTCATCAAGGCACAAACGAACCGTTCAGGTTCAAGAACATTGGAAGTCTTTGGCTCAATTCAAAATATTCATGATCGTAAAACCATGGAAGTCGAACATGAAAAAGTGGCTAAAAATAACGAGTTGCTCGTTCAATTGAGTACCCATGAGGCAATCCTAAATAACCACTTAGACCGTGCTCAGGAGCTTTGTATCGATACGGTGTGCCAAGGCGTCGGCGCAAATAGGGCAAGTATTTGGTTGTTTAATCACGAACAAACGCATTTATACCCCGTCTGTTTCAGTAATACCAAAAAAGACCGTTTGCAACACTTTCCACCCTGGCGAAAAGCGTCACAATCGGCGTTATTCAATGCCCTTTTAGAAAAAAAACCAGTCGAAGCATGGGCGGCAACCAGCCATAACATTACCCGATCGATCGCTGAGCAATACCTGTCACCTTTTGAGATTGATGCAATTGTGTTTATGCCAATCCTGTTTAAAGACAATATTTTTGGTGTGCTCAGTGCAGAGTTTAATACCTCGTATCCACAATGGACCCAAAGTGATCAACGTTTCCTCAAAGCCATTGCTGCAATGATTGCCAGTTTGTATAGCAGCCAACAACAACAGCAAGCGCAAAATAAAGCGATCATGGACAAGGAACTCGCTGAACAATCAGCGAAAGTGAAAGCCACATTTTTAGCCAGTATGAGCCATGAAATACGCACCCCGATGAATGGCATACTCGGTATGCTCGACGTGCTGGCGAGCTCCAACCTCAATGATGGACAAAAGCGCCACCTTGGGCTTGCTCAGAGTTCGGCTGAGTCATTATTGACTATCATTAACGATATTTTAGATTTTTCTAAAATCGAAGCCGGCAAAATGAACGTCGATCTAGTGCAAACCGATCTTGTGCAAATTATCAGTGACTGCTTTGCCGCTTTTGCCCCCAAGGCCATTGAGCAACATACCGAACTATTCTTAGATAGCCGCAATATGCAATGCCAGTTCGCGAAGACGGATCCCCACCGCCTGAAACAAATACTTAATAACCTCATTAGCAATGCCATTAAGTTTACTGAAAACGGGAAAATTACGCTCACCTGTTATACCGAGCAGACCAACTCAAACACCCGATTGTGGTGCAGTGTCGAAGATACTGGCATTGGTATCAGTAAGGCTCAGCTAGACAAAATTTTTGAGTCATTTACACAGGCTGATCTCTCAACCACCCGCAAATTCGGAGGGACCGGGCTCGGTTTAACCATCGCCAAACAGCTATGCGAGTTGCTCGGTGGCGCACTGCATGCGTACAGTAAATTAGACGTGGGCAGTACCTTTACTTTTTATATTGAATTGCAAGAAGCAAAACCAATTGAAGCCATTGATAGCAACAGTAATAGCCTGATTATCATCGACCAGCATCCTCAAACAGAACTGAGCGCCCGACATATGCTAAACGCATGGCGGATCCCTACTGAGCACTTTATCAGCGTGCCTGAAGCACTCGACTTTATCGAGTCACAACACAATATGCAGCCGGCCTTTATAATTACCGCATCTATCTTAACGCAATGCTCAGAACTCGACTCGCAAGCCCTATTAAACTTAATCAAGAAACATAATCTAAAATATGCGATTTTATGTCATACCTTGGATGAGCTATCAAGTCATCCGCAATTCAATAGCAGCAACACCTTGTTAGCACCATTGACCCCAGCGAATGCGCTTGCCCTTTTACAAAACAATATCACTGAAAGCTCGAACACACCGGATATTAAGCTCGGTTGCAAAGTATTATTAGTCGAAGATAACAAGATTAATCAAACGGTTGCACTAAGTTTTTTAAGCAAACTGGGCGCGCAAGTAGACTGTGCAATTAACGGTAGCGTGGCACTCGATATGTTAAACAGTACGCAAACCATGTATGACGTAATTCTCATGGACTGCCAAATGCCAGAAATGGATGGCTACACCGCAACACAAGAGATCCGTAAGGGCGTATGCGGCGAGCAACACCAAGATTCTGTGATCATCGCCCTGACAGCCAACGCCATGGAAGGAGACAAAGAAAAATGTTTGGCGGCTGGTATGGATGCCTACTTGAGCAAACCAATTAACTTTGAGTTACTGACAAAAGCACTCCATGAATGGACCAGTAGCGCTAGGAAAATATCCATAAATAGCATAGAGTAAGTACACTTTTAGGCACGTCCACCAACGAATTCGTGCATTGGCATGAAGGTGACGAAACTGAAACGTGTTTCAATTTGTAGTACACATGAAAAAAGGAAATCTATGAAACTCAGCACGATTGAGCAAAGGCTAATTGGGTGCCTGCTTGAAAAAGAGACCACCACCCCAGATCAATACCCGCTATCGGTTAATGCACTAACCAATGCCTGCAATCAAAAGTCTAACCGAGACCCTGTGCTTGCGTTGAGCGAAGCCGAAGTCATGGATGGACTTGACCAGTTACAATCACGCAGACTGGTGATGTGTGATGAAGCACTCTCAGGGCGAGTTTCAAAATACACCCACCGTTTTTGTAATACTGAATTCAGCAGTTTACAACTGAATGATCAACAACGTGCTATCGTTTGTTTATTGCTACTGAGAGGCCCTCAAACACCTGGTGAATTAAGAACCCGCAGTGGTCGTTTAGCCACCTTCAGCAATGTGACAGAAGTTGAACAGGCACTCGCTGAACTACAAGCACAAGAGTTACTTGTCAAACTCCCTCGAGAGCCAGGCAAACGAGAAAGTCGTTATCAACATCTCTTTGGTGAAGCGGATGTGGCCCAAGCCCAAGACTCGGAAGTACCACTGAACGAGCCCCAAGAGCTGAGCGCATTACTTGATGAAATAAATCAATTAAAAGCGGAATTGCAGGCAATTAAGCAACATCTTGGGCTTTGATTAAGATAACTTGTAAAACCTCATTGCTCCGAGACTTGAGGATCATTTAAACTGCACTGTATAGATAAAAATCAGGCCAGAGGATTTCCAATGCGCGAAGCAATCATTGCCGAAATGAAAGTTCAACCCACAATTGATGTTGCCGCAGAAGTAGCACGTCGTGTCCAATTTATAAAGCAACGCTTATTACTAGCTCACTGCACCAGTTTGGTACTCGGGATCAGCGGTGGTGTTGATTCTTCAACGTGTGGACGCCTGTGCCAATTAGCAATAGATGAATTAAACCAAGAACACAGCGATAGAACTTTTCAATTTATTGCTATGCGCTTACCGTATGGTATACAAGCGGATGAAGACGAAGCACAGCTCGCTATGGATTTTATTAAACCAAGCCAAAGGTTGACAGTGAATATAAAACCCGCAGCAGATGCATTGCATGAGCAAGCGATGCAGGCCATGCAAGACGCTCAGCTAAACTTACCAGAGCAGGCACAAATAGACTTTGTTAAAGGCAATGTGAAAGCTCGACAGAGAATGGTGGCACAGTATGAAATTGCAGGGTTGAGCCAAGGCTTGGTTGTAGGTACCGACCACAGTGCAGAAAACATCACAGGGTTTTATACCAAATTTGGTGATGGCGCGTGCGACTTAGCCCCACTGTTCGGTTTGTCTAAACGCCAAGTGAGAGCATTGGCTGAGTATTTGGGTGCGCCAGCACAACTGGTACACAAAGTACCCACGGCGGATCTTGAGTGTGATAGGCCAGGACTTGCGGATGAAGCTGCGCTAGGGCTTAGCTATGATAATATCGATGATTTCCTAGAAGGAAAAACCGTTTCCCAAGAAGTGACTGATAAATTAATCACTATCTACCAACGAACGCAACATAAGCGTCAGCCAATTCCTACCATTTACGACGAAGAATAATTATTTCGTGACCTCTAAATATCACTATTAAGGTAGTTAGAGGTCTTCCGCTTTGTTGAATTAACAGATTCGTAACAACAGCTGTATACAGCCACTGAACACTCATGCTAATTTAGTGATCACAAAGTCTTTTTTACTCGTATGTAACGGTGAAGAAAGAATGAAAAAATGGAAAATATCCCCTGCATATCTCAAAAAACTGTAGGCGAAAGGCCACTAAAAAGTGCCATTATTTAAAGGAAACTCCATGAATGCCCCTATTTTAATCACGGGTGGTGCACAGCGCATCGGCCTAGCCATCGCAAATTATTTTATAGATCGAGATATTCCGGTCATCATCACATACAGAACAAAGCATGATGCGGTTGCAACACTCGAAGCACAAGGTGCTCACTGTATTCAGATCGATTTTGATCACCCAAATGCAGTCTCGTTGCTGGCAGAACAAGTTAAAGCCCATACACCACAGTTGCGTGCAGTGATCCACAACGCATCAAGCTGGGACTGTGAAAAGCTCAACCCTGATCACAGCGCGCTATTTGACAATATGATGCGTATCCACGCAAAAGTACCTTATCTATTGAATTTAGCCTTAGCACCTTTGCTTGAGGCTTGTTCTAACGTGAGCGATATCATTCATATAACCGACTATGTGGCAGAAAAAGGCAGCCCGAAACACATCGCTTATGCAGCCAGTAAAGCCGCACTGGATAACTTAAGCCGCTCTTTCGCAGCCAAGTATGCCCCACATATTAAAGTTAACTCAATCGCGCCCTCATTAATTATATTTAACGAGCACGATGACGCAGCCTACAGAGAAAAGACCCTCAAAAAATCCTTGATGGGCATAGAACCTGGGTGCCAAGAAGTGATTTCCAGTATAGAGCTTTTACTAAACAGCAGCTATATAACAGGTAGAACACTTGCCGTCGATGGCGGCAGACACTTAAAGTAAATATTGGAGTGCGGCAGCAAATCAACCGCTGTCTAGTGCTCTCACAATGAATTGCGAGTCATATTATGCATGATGAATTAAAGAACAGTTATAAACAGATCATCAACGCGGTTGGTGAAGACATTGATAGGGAAGGCTTATTAGACACGCCAAAACGCGCAGCCAAAGCGATGGAATATTTAACCCAAGGTTATCGACAGACACTGTCTGAAATCACCAACAATGCCGTCTTTACTTCCGATGCAGATGACATGGTATTGATCCAAGATATCGAGCTGTACTCAATGTGTGAGCACCATTTACTGCCCTTTGTCGGTCGCTGTCATATTGCTTACATTCCCAATGGTAAGGTGTTAGGCTTATCTAAGTTTGCTCGCATCGTTGACATGTTTGCTCGTCGCTTTCAAATTCAAGAGCAGTTGACACATCAAATCGCAAAGGCGGTTGAAGAGGTCACTGGCGCTCGCGGTGTTGGCGTAATCGTAGAAGCCAAACATATGTGTATGATGATGCGCGGTGTTGAAAAACAAAATTCCCAGATGCGCACATCCGTCATGCTGGGCAACTTTAGAGAAGATGCGAAAACAAGAAACGAGTTTTTACAACTGGTAAAAAACGGCTAAATTGCAAGGATATGCCATGATGCATAACGCGATCATCAATATCACCAACCTTAGATTAAGAACCTTTATTGGATTTAATGAAGAGGAGCGTGAAAAGAAACAAGATGTGGTCATCAATATTGAAATCCACTACCCGGCTGATACCGAATGCTTGCAGCAGGATGAAGTCGACCATGCCCTCAATTATAAAACCATCACCAAAGCAGTGATAAAACTGGTTGAGGATGGGCATTTTTTACTATTGGAGAAGCTAGTCGCAGACGTCTTAGCACAGTGCCACAAACATCCAGATGTCAGCTTTGCGAGAGTGCGTGTTGATAAGCCTCATGCACTGCGCTTCGCCGATTCAGTGTCACTCACGCTCGAATGGACAAAAGCACTGAATCAGTAGTTCACTAGTACGACGAACCGATGGATTCGTCGTACTAAAATAACCCCATTGCCAACGCAATAACCAAGGCATACCGTAGCCCTTTGCCGAGCGTTACCAACAATAAAAATACACTCAGTCGCACGTTAAAAATGCCCGCCGCTAAGGTCAGTGGATCACCCACAATAGGTAGCCACGCAAACAATAAACTCCATGGACCAAACCGTTGATAGTGTCGTCTTGCTTTTGCCAAGCTATGTTCAGAAACGGGAAACCAACGGTAATGACTTAACACCTCCACTCGAGTGCCTAGATAATAATTCACGCAACTCCCCAGCACATTACCCATTGTCGCACACAGCCACAAAATAAAGACCGATCCCACCTGTTGCGCAATCATACCTGACAGTAGCAGCTCAGATGATGCAGGTAATAGCGTCGCAGATATCAACGCACTAAAAAAAATACTCAAATAGACCATAATCTTAAGATAAGCCTTGCTCACTCTACGTACATAACAAAGCTTGCCTTGAACTACAAAATACGCGTAAATAGTGCCAGCCTAACACAAGGAAAATAACAATGATCACACGCCACACAAAAATTGCACTAATAAGTGCAATTGGCCTGTCACTGTCTGCATGCGGTACGACTGAGTCAATCGTCTCTACTCCCAACTATGACACCTATATCAGTAGCGGAGACACTTTTAAACACACTCAATTTAAGGATATTTCTGGTCACTCTATCGATTTAGCAAACACTCCAGGCAATAAATTGATCATTTTATTTGCGACATGGTGCACTGATTCAAAGCGCACATTTCGCGCGTTAAATCAGTCCGCGCTCATACACAGCAAAGACCTAACTATTTTGGCGATTGGACGAGAAGAAAATGCGGAAACACTCGGTGAGTTTGCAAAAAATTACCGTATTGAATTTCCTCTTATTGCCGATGAAAACCGGCATATTTATAACCAATACGCCAATAAAGGGATACCTCGGCTCATTCTACTTGATGAAAACAACTGAGTGGTTAAAACTCTCATTGGTGAAACTGAAAACATTATTGAGCAAGTAACGTGGAATTAACTTCAGATGTCGTGAACATACTCACCATGGCAAAAGTGATCCAAACAGCCGTGGCGCCGGTCTTTTTGCTAACGGGGATTGCTGCTTTTTTAGGCGTACTGTCAAATCGCCTTGCACGCATCACCGACAGAGCCCGATTGCTTGATAGAAAACTCAATGCCAACAATGAGGAAACGTTACATTTTACACTCACCCAAGAAATGCGTGCACTACTGAAACGCTCCCGCTGTATTCATATCGCTTTTAGCATGAGCGTACTGAGTGCCCTCATGGTATGTGCAGTGGTGGTGTTGTTGTTTGTCTCCCATCTCTACACTTGGCCATTGGGCATTACTGTATCTAGTTGCTTTATCGCTGCAATGTTACTCCTCATTGGTGCTTTTGTGTCACTCCTTGCGGAAGTTATGTTAGCAACGCGTAGTATGAGACGAGGCATGATCTTTAAAGATATAGGATAACCGAACAAAGCCTTACAACGCTCATGGATAGGCACGCCAGCGCACAATGCTCGGTAAACAAGTCAGTCTGGCAATTTAGACATACCATAGTCAAGCAAACCGTTTTTCGCTCTCCATGAGTACGCTTGTCACGCGGCCCCCCATCGGGCGCCGCCCTGTCCAAAACACAACACGTGGTCTCAAAATCTCACGCCGACAATGAAAAAATAACCTCCAGTGACGCTCATGCTCTAAGTTTTAGACATAAAAAAACACCGGCAACTGCCGGTGTTTTTATCTTTTATAGCGTATTCGCTAAATTATTTTTGCTTACGGCGACGTAGTGCAGCAAATGGCGCAGCAAGTAGCGTCAACCAAGCTAATGAACCTGAGTCATCGTCATCGCCATTGTCTTCTTGAACATCGATTAGACGAATTTCAACACGTACTTTTTCTGAGTACTTGCCTTTCGCGTCTTTCGCCATGATGTCGAAGCTGAACTGACGGTCAAATTCGAAGTCTAGGTTACCAGCAACAGAAAGTTGACCTTCTGCATTAACAGATACAAGTGAAGTACCAGTAATAACAAACTCAGTAACGTCGTTATCGAAGTCTGAGAATGCAATTGTACCAATCGCAGTACCTACTGGGCTGTTTTCTTCGATGTTGAAGCTTTGACCTTCTTCAATCATCGGCTTGCCTTCTAGCTCGTCTTCTTCAACGTTGAATACAACTGATACAGCTTTTGACTCATGGCCATCAGCATCAACCGCTGTTACTGATACTTCAAAAGAAGCACCTTGGTCGAAGTCAACTTCACCAGCAACCGTGATTTTACCTTCAGCATCGATAGCTACAACACTTGAGCCTTCAACTTTGAACGAAGCAACATTGTTATCTTGGTCCATGAACTCAAGCATACCAATGACAGTGCCTGCTTCTGCGTTTTCAGCCACGTCGAACTCTTGGCCATCAGCAACAACTGGCGTTTTCTCTGCTTCTTCGTCAACCGCATTCATTACGTCAACGATGATATTTGTTGCTTCTGACTTGAAGCCCTTCGCATCGTAAGCAACCACTGTTAGCTCTACAGACATAACACCAGCGTCATAATCAGGTGCACCTGCTTCAGAAACAGTTACTTCACCTGTTCTAGATACTGCGATGCCATCATGAGACTGTGCAACTACCTCAAATGCAGATAGTGCTGCGCCACCTTCTTGCTCAGTTAACGCTAGTTGACCAATTACATGACCAACTGGTGCGTCTTCAGATACTTCTAGGTCAGCATCAGCAATGACTGGTACTACTACTGCAGGTAACATGTCAGCAGTGATGTTCGCTAGGATTTGGTCATCTGAAGCTAATGCAAATGGCTTGTAGCTATCTACAAACGCAGATGCACCTGGAGCTAGAGACTCAACCGCGTTACCGTCTGCATCAACTAGAGACGCAGGTGCCGTTGCGAATGTTGTATGGCCCGTTACTGTGTCTGTTACTTCGAAGATACCAGACTGGTAGTTACCGATACCTGCTTGTGCTTGGATCATGATGTCATCACCAAGGTTAGAAGTATCAAGACCGATTAAGTCAGTACAACCAGAGAATGTGATTGTGTTAGTACCACCTTCGTGGAACATTGCACTTAGGAATCTCCATTGGTCTTCACCATCTACGATTGGACCACTTAGTGTACGTGCACGACCGATAACAGCTGCGCTACGACCTACATCGCTGTAGTTTTGTAAGAAGTAGTCATATACGCCATCGTAGTTAATATCTAGCGTCATACGGTAACCAGCTTGACGGTGCATTGTTAGCTCGTCACGTAGCGCCATTGACGCTGTGAAGAATGCGCCAGAATCACACGTGCTGCTGCCGTATACGTTGAATGAAGTGCTTAGGATATTGAACTGCTTGTCTTCTGCAGATACTTCTTGGCCTACAGCTACAAGTTGATCAGTAACAACATTGAACGTTGTGAAACCGTTGTTCGTTACTTGGATACGCTTGTCGCCTTCTTCAAGTACTGTCACTTCTACACCTTCGTTTGCACGAGGTAGAACGTGGTATACCATGTGAATGTCGTGATCAGTATCCGCTGTAGATTGGTCGTCAAAGATTAACGCACCATCTAGCTCAGAAAGCGTTAGTGACGCTGCACGTGCAGCAAGGTCATTTGCGTTTTGTGGGTTAGCCAGGCTCCACTCAGGAAGCTTGCTTGGGTCAATAGTTAGTTTAACTTCGAAAGAAGCCGTTTGACCTGCGCCAACCGTTACAGAAGCAGGGATTTCCCAGCTTGTTGCGCCAAGCGCTGTATCGCTTGCATAACGATCTGCTGTACGAAGGTTATACGTTTTTTCGTCAGTAGAGAAGTTCTTAACAAAGACAACTTTAGTGTAAGTTGTTGTTTCTTCTAATACGTCAAAACCAAATGAAAGTGCAGCTTGTGTTGTATCGTAATCACCGTGGTGTACCCACGCAACAGTTTGTGATGCAACTGCTTTTTCAACGTCAACAAGACCTGCACCAATTAAGCTGATTGGCGCTAATTCAGCGTCTGCATTAATTGATTTTGGCTCCATGAATACATCTAGGTTTGCTGTATTCATTAGTACTGCTTTAACTTGTGCAGCACTTAGTTCAGGACGAGCTTCACGAACAAGTGCAACAGCACCCGCTGTGATTGGACCTGAGAAAGAAGTACCCGTAGCACCAGCTAGCTGATCTTGAGTACCAGTCGCCGCAACCTGAATGTTAACACCAGGTGCAGTAATTTCTGGCTTCAGTAGACCATCCATTGAAGGACCACGTGAAGAGAAGTCAGCAACTGTGTCGATAGCTAGGTGAGACTCAATACCAAATGTAAATACTGGTTGTTGACCTGCCGCTAATGTCGCTTTAAGTGCTGCGCCATCGTCTAGTGTCACTGAGATAGTTGGTACTGTCACTTCGTCACTTGTACCACCAAGACCAGGTGCACCACCAGCTACGTTGTTAGCGATGATGACATACTTAGCACCTTTCGCTTGTGCATTTAGCGCTTTAGTTACGAACGCACACGCACCACGGTCGATAAGTACAGCTTTGTCAGTGAAGTCTACATCGTCACCAAACGCTTCACAGCCATTTTGGTTTGCATCAGGGTATACAAGCTCAGTATCTGCATTAGAGAATGAGAACGGGTCTTGTGGACCGAAACCAGCCGTACCAACTTCAACAGACTTGCCATCGATAGTACCCAATGCGTACAACTCGTTAATTGTAGGGTGACCCATTGCACCAACAGATAATGCGTTAGGTGTTGTGCTTGGTCCGCCGATACGGAATGGGTGGTTACCATCGTTACCAGCTGAAATAACGACGTTAGTGCCCATTTTCACAGCTTGATGAATTAGGAATTGAGTGCCGTCTACACGATCTGTAGAACCAAATTCGCCACCAAGAGACATGTTGATAACGTCTACACGGTCACTGATATCACCATCGCCATTCGGATCCATTGCCGCTTCTAGTGCACCTAGCTGTGCAGCGAATGGACAACCACCACCACATACAGAGTAAACATAAAGCTCAACATCTGGTGCAATACCTGTTACTGAGTGAGATACCGATGTACCGTGCGAAGACGCACCGTCATCTGGGCTTGTTGGATCTGGGAAATTAGGATCGCTTTCAATTGGATCCGGGTCGTTACGCATAAAGTCGTAACCGCCTTTCACTTGACCTTGTGGCCATTCAACAGCTCTTGGATCTGCCTGAGCTGCTTCATACGCTTCTTTTGTACCTGCGTCTGGGTTGAATACTTTGTGTGTATAGTCAATACCAGTATCTAATACTGCTACTTTTTGACCTTTACCAGTGAAACCCGCCAAGTTTACAGGCGCGCCCTTAATGTAATCATTTGCGTCAGCAACATGTAGCTCGTAATCATAAAGAGGTAGTACGCGAGCAACATTTGCGTTTTGCTTAATTTGCTCTAGTGCAGCATCTGATGCTTCAACAATAAGTGTTGATGCAAGTAATTTAGTTGAACCAACAACGTTAATGTCTGCGTTTAACTGCGCAAACTCACGTTTAACCGTTGATTGAATCGCTTCTACAGAAGCAACTGTCTCACGTGCATCATTTGTAGAGTAGTTGCCGCGAGCCATTAGGTCCGCTGCAGTTTCTTGCTTAAGTACAACTAGAAATGCCTCAGCTCTATGTTCTTGCTTAGCTGATTGCTCTACTTTAGTTGCTTGTGTGTTAACTAAACGTGTATTGGTCTCTAATGTTGCAGCACTTGCCGATGCTGCTGTAAGAGCACCTGAGACAGCCATAGCTACCGCTGTCGCTTTAAATGAATACTTGGCCATAGTTTCCCCTAGGACTTGTTGTTTAATTTGGTGTTTATTTATATTTAGAGAGTAGAATCATTCATCAATATAATGTGACTACATGGTTAATTGCAATAATAGAAATACAATAAAGTTACAAATATTTCAGTTTTACTTTTAACAAATACATAAACCATTGTTTTAAATAAACAAAAGTCAATGTAAAAGAAAGTAAATGAACATAAATTAAATTAACTGTAAATGGCGTGTCTATTTGGACCCATATGTGCAACATTCAAATTACTGACCTAATTTTTATTACCATTTGTTAACCCCATTTCCCTTGCTAATTCATATAGAAACCCTTACAAAGGTAGTGAATTTTTTATTTTTAGGGGCAATTATGAAGAAGTCATTAACATTTATAGCACTGCTGGTAGGGATGAGCTGTCAGACACACGCAAGCACGATGTTTGAAGACAGTGAAGATGCAATTGAATATCGTAAAGCGAGTTTCCAACTTATTCGTTATCAAATTGGTGATATGGGTGACATGTTAAAAGGCAAGGTGCCGTTTGATGCAAAACGCTTTGCAGAACGAGCGCACAATGCAGCTCAACTCTCAAAGATGCCTTGGGAAGCATTTATTTCTGGGTCAGATAAAGGTGACACCAGTGCACTACCGGCCATTTGGAGCGACAGAGCAACCTTCGACAAAAAGGCTGCTGACTTTGCAAAATATGCAGAGGCGTTAGCAAAAGCCTCTGAGTCTGGAGACAAAAAAATCATAGGTAAAGCGTTTAGAAACTGGGCAAAAGGTTGTAAAGACTGCCACAACTCCTTCAAAGATTAATACAACTTTGCGACAACAGGAAAAATCATGTAGAGAGCACTTAATACGCCATGATGCTCTCTACTTACGACGATGATAACTAATCGTCAAAGTAATCAAAATCGTCCTCTCCTAAATTACGTCTCAAACGTTTTTGCTCTAGATACTCATCTAATTTCTTTCGCACTTTTTGTCGCTGCGTATTGGTATCCTTATCACCTAATGTACCAAAGTCATCTTGGTATTCATCGTCCAATGGATCATAGGAATATGTTTTACCCATGAGAAACTCCTATTCAACGTAAACTGTGCCACCCCAGCGCGGACAAAATTTCCACTTTTTTACGCACACAATGCAAACCACAACTCACACACTCGCCTGTCATCATCGCGTTAATACACATACGTTATTTAGCCTTAAATTAGCGACTTGGACAGTGAATGATTTTTATCGTCACGATTTATTAAATTGATTAGGCTAATAGTTAGCCAATATAGCCAACTATTAGGCAAAGGGCTGATTCAGAATATCGTTGAAATACGTTCATAAAACCTAAACCATTGATTAGTTTAAACTATTAATTTTGGCATCTTATTTGATTTACCTTAAACGTCATCAGCGAATAAGGAACCTACAATGAAAAACGCGCTACTCATCACCGCCCTTTTGTCGTCAACCTCGGTTTTGGCACACTCTGACCATGGTCTTTCTTTTTCAAACGACACTTGCCAAATTGAATTCAAGAATAATGTCGCAATAACACCAAACGAAGTGGCGATTACAACCCCGAATGATCACGCTCTGACCATTGATGCAACTGGACACGCTTTTATAAATGGTGAGCCTATTGACGTCGACGCACACCAGCAACGCGCGCTCATACGCTATGCAGACACACTGCGCGTAGAACTGCCGAAAGTAGCAACCATGGCTACGGATGCCATTGAAGTCGCAGAGGTGGCACTCAATGAGGTTGCCACGACCTTTAACTTACAAGGCCTCGACAACTTATCAATGGTGCTGGATGAACTGAGCCGTGAGATACAGGGCACATTTTATCAACAAGGAAGTTTTGTTATGGGAGAGCAAACATTCCATGAATTTAGCGAGCACTTTGAGCATCAGTTTGAATCACGCATGGAAGATGCCGTAAAAAGTGCTATGTTTCAATCCATTGGCTCGCTGCTTGTCACAATTGGTTCTGAAATGACCAATGCCAATGGTGATATGTCCTCATTTGAACAGCGTATGGCGCAAATGGGCCAACAAATAGAAGAAAAAGTCACCGCACAGGCCGAGCGCCTTGAGCAACAAGCGACTGCACTGTGTCATAATTTTGAGCAAATCGCGTTACAAGAGTCTACGCTATCACAAGCCATTCCAGCAGTCTCGGGCTATCGTCTCATGCGCTATAGCGCTGAATAGACAATGTTTCCAACCAACTTAGTGGTGATCGGCAACATCTTGCTCACCACTTTTCAACGTTGCAACAAGAGTCCCTAGCTGTTTTATATGCGCTTCGACTTCATCATTCCATGGTAAACCATAACTGATGCGAACACAGTTCAGAAAGCGCTCAGACACACTAAATAATTTCCCTGGCGTAATACTGATGCCCTGTGCCATGGCGAGCTTAAACAACATGCCCCCATCCACATTAGAACCAAGCTCGAGCCACACGACACAGCCCCCACCCGGATCGCTCACGCGGACGTCTTTAGGGAAAAAGGTACGAATGCATGTGAGCATTTTCTGTTTGTTTTCCATTAATCGCTGTCGTAATTTGCGCAAGTGTCTTTCATAGTCTCCAGATGCAAGGTAATCCGCTAATACCCATTGATTAATCAAAGATGAGGAACAACTCAACGCGCGTTTAAAGCGCCGCGCTTGTGCCGCAAAACCGGGGGCAAGTATCCAACCAACTCGGTAGCTAGGTGCCGCTGTTTTTGAAAAGGAATCACAGGTGATCACCTGCCCCGCGGATGCATAATATTGCGCGGGCTTGCCACGATGTTTAGAAAAATGCAGATCACCGTACACATCATCTTCAATTAGGGTCACTCCCTTTGCCACTAAGATATCCAACAACAGCTGACGTCTATACTCTGGCATAACGCTACCCAGTGGGTTATTGATACTGGTTGAACAAATACAAGCGCGCACATCATGATCATTCAGTGCTTTTTCTAGATCTTCAAGCCACAAGCCATCGTCCGGGCATACCGGGATCTCCAATGCTCGCAGTCCTAGATTTTCAATTAATTCTATAATCCCGAAGTAACAGGGCGATTCGATGGCGACAACTTCACCCGGTTTGGTCACACACTGTAACGCGATCGCCAATGCCTCTTGTGCTCCGTTGGTAATGACAATGTCATCCATTGAAACCGACATGCCCATATGTAAATAACGCTGTGCAATTTGTCGCTTCAATCGCTCCAACCCATCCATCGCACCATATTCCAAAATTTGACTACCCGCCTGCTTGAGTGCGTGGCGCATCATTTTCGCGAGTACACGCTCATTGCTCATCGCTGCCACCGGATTTGCGATACCAAAAGGCGCACAATGAGGAGAGTGAATGCCTTCATAAACTTGCTCTATCAGGGTTTGTTTGTTGACTTCTGTGGGTGCAACAGACAACTTGCAACGTTTGGGTAAGGCACTCTTTTCCTGATCAGATAAAAAGTATCCTGACTTTTCTTTGGAATAAATACGCCCTTGCGCCTCTAGCTGATAGTAGGCTTGCTTGACCGTCGGAATACTGACCGAAAGTTGTTGCGCTAATTTTCGCAATGAAGGCAACTTTGAACCGGGCGTCAACAGTTCATTGGTCACCATTTCATTGATCACATCTATCACCTGCTGATAAAGGAATTGGCCATGATGCATCACTGTCTCCAATCGAAATCTGTATAGGTCAAAAAATCATTTTTCTGTGTCTATTATACACAGAACAACGGAGTAAACTGCTATTCGCTGCAATAATCACGTCAATTAATAAAGGAACAACCATGAGAAACTGGCTGCTATACATCGTTACGGTTCTTATCTGGGGCTCAACTTGGCTGGCAATCGAATTTCAACTAGGCCAAGTTAATGAGGTGGTATCTCTGTTTTACCGTTTTGCTATTTCAGCACTGTGTATGTGGGGATTTGTGATCTGGCAAAAGCGACCTATGATGCAGTTTACTTGGGCTGATCATGGCTTTTTCATGTTATTAGCTGTCGGTAATTTTGGATTGAACTATCTCTTACTCTACTGGGCACAAGGCAGCCTTACCTCTGCAATGGCATCGATAGCGTTCTCATTTATGTTGGTGCTAAATATCTTGAATACCCGACTGTTCTTTGCCAAGCCCATTGCATTAAAAACCTATTTTGGTGCGCTACTCGGGGTATCTGGTATCGTTGCACTATTTTGGCAAGACCTCAATGCCGCGAGTTTTTCATCTGCTACCTTTGTTGGCCTAGTACTCGCACTCACGGGCACTTTTATCGCGTCATTGGGCAATATGGTCAGTATTCGAAACTCTAATCGCGCAATTGGTGTGCTTGAGGGGAATGCATGGGGGATGCTCTATAGTAGTCTGCTACTCGGGATATACGTGTTATTTAGCCCACTGTCATTCGTCGTTCACGCGGACATAAGCTACTGGAGCTCGTTACTCTATTTGGCCATTTTTGGCACCGTGATTGCGTTCGCATGCTACTTTTCATTGCTGAAGAACATAGGACCAGAGCGTGCCAGCTACATCATCGTACTATTTCCTGTCGTGGCAGTCTTGCTTAGCACATGGTTTGAGGGGTTTACTTGGCAAGCCAACACTTTCATCGGATTTGGGTTAATTTGCCTCGGCAACTTGCTAGTATTGCTACCAAAACACGTTGTTACCAAATTTATACGACGCCCTACACCACACCCCATCAAGGCGAATTAAGGACTTTAAATTGCAACAACGCCGCTTTGCACCGCACATTAACTGGGGTTGTTGCAATTAAATCGCCATCGGCTTCAACAGGTAGGCCAGGCGTTTTCACTTCTAGTTGTTGGCACTGTTGTACCGTTACCCAAGGCAGGCGAGTATGCAGTCCAAACAACATCAGTGTAAAGCACACTAACCTTTTATACCAAGCAACCATCGAGATGGTCATTACTTGCAGCATACCATCATCGATGCTGGCATTTGGCGCAGGTGTTAAACCAGCAGCAAAATGACGGCCATTACTAAAAAGACACATCATCGTAGCGTGTGAGCCGTGCCCATAATCAATCACCACCCCTTTGTATCGGACCAACTTTAACGCCCCAGTTAAACCATAACTCAGTTTTCCAAAGGGCTTCTTCCCACCCATTGTTGATACCACGTCCGCGTTAAAGCCGATGCCAGCTATATTAATGAAATAGCGATGGCCGACTTGGCCCACATCAATTTTACGTGCTTTGCCTGAAAATATGGTATCGCGCCAGTGCCGACTGGAATAACCAAACTGTCGGCTAAAGTCATTCCCTGTCCCACACGGCAATAGTGACAGCACAACGTCGGTACCGGCAATGGCATTCACCGCTAAATTGAGTGTGCCATCTCCTCCTAGCACAACCACCTGCGTAGATCGCGAAGCGAGATGCTTAAGTCGCTCAAGATCTGTTTCAAAATGGCCGGAAGTGGCGTACCAGTACAGCTGAATAGCATGCTTTTTTGCTTCTAACTTCAGCCACTGGGCATGGGCCGAAAACTTTTTCCCGCGTTGCGGTCTATAAATGACTAACAAACAAAAACCCCAAAATAATATTATCTGAATAAATATTCACTAGATAAAATAAAATACAAAAAAAGCATTAAAGGCAACGAACGCAAGGTGAATAACTATTCATTAAATCAATAAAAAATCTAAACAAAAAGCAAATTCATTAGATTTTCTAATGCCACGACAGCAATTTTTATCGTTTTAATTTTGTGCAAAATGCATGCAAAATAACCATGTAACCAATCAACAATTCGTCTTAGGAGACAGCGATATGCTTAATACAGCTGCTGCGTGCAGCAACACGCAAACCACGACTAACCCAACCTTAAAAAACATCCCAGCCCCACGTGTTCAATGGATGAGATGGTTGAGCAAAATTGGTCAATCTTTACAATTAAGCTATGTGGTCATGCATAAGTAAATCTGTTGACTTCTACCATGTGGCATCATGAATCGATGCCACATGCACGCCCCAATAGCGTACAACGCGCTTGCATTTCCTTCTTAGATTATCAAAAAGTATAAATTTCGGGCAAAAAATTCAATAACTTCGGTTTTTTGTTTAAATTTTCAGCAAACGATTAAAAAACTATTTACAGCACCCAATTCGATAAGTATTATCTGTGCCCATGGAGAGATGGCTGAGTGGTTGAAAGCACCGGTCTTGAAAACCGGCATACGTTAATAGCGTATCTAGGGTTCAAATCCCTATCTCTCCGCCATTTTAAAAAGTTTTGCGTCGGAGAGGTGGCCGAGTGGCTGAAGGCGCTCCCCTGCTAAGGGAGTATAGGGTTTGTAGCCCTATCGAGGGTTCGAATCCCTCCCCCTCCGCCAGTTCTTTGTGAAGAAACCGTCCTTTGGACGGTTTTTTTATGCCTAAAATCTTCTTCTTCTCGCTTTAACGTGTCCTCTGAAGTCTCTGCGGCAACATTTTTCTCTTCCCAACAACTGGTCAGATGTGTTAACAATAATAATTATGAACCTATACCAGCAAAGACAACCATGCAAATCCACTTCCTAGAAGGTTACATTCAACAAATTTATTTAGTTGAATACCCTGACAAAATCCTGTTACTTGATGGCTGTTGTAGAGCAGATGTGGAGACCATTTGTTGCTTTATTACTGATACGCTTAGGCGTCCATTGGCTGATTTAAAATTAGTCGTTGTCACCCATATGCACCCAGATCATGCCGGCGGCGCACATCTAATTAGAAAGAAAACAGGGGCACAGATCGCCACTGCCAATATTGCTGGTCACTGGTATAGTGGGTTAGATGGCATGTTGATGCATTGGTCTGACATGATTTTGGCATTGTGGGTTGCTGGTAGAAAGAAGAAAGTACGCAAGAATCTGTGGTATGCGCGTAAGCTGCATGCAGACTTTTACATTGAAGACGGCGATGTGTTACCAGGCTTTGAAGACTGGCAAGCAAGGTATACGCCAGGACACACTGACCGGGACTTGTCCCTCTACCATCAGAAACGCAATTGTATTTATGTTGCTGACTTATTTGTCAAAGTGAGGGGGCAGTTTATTCCCCCTTATCCGGTGTTTTATCCCAATCGATACCGTCATTCCCTCGAGTTAGTGAAAAACCTACACCCCAAAACCATTATTTTGGCCCATCAAGGTGAAATTGATTTTCACGATGTCAACTTCACCAAGTTAGAATCACTTGCTCCCAGTGTGCCAGTCACACATTGGCGCTCCGTCAAAGCCAAAACCAAACGGGCGCTAGGCTTGGTTAAATAATCCAATCACCCTAATCGACGAAACGCTGCACAACATCAATGAAGCGCAGTATTTGCGCACGGTCGTTATAAATGTGCGGAGAGACGCGTATCCCATACTTTCTCGCATCCACCGCAATCCCTGCATTTTGCAAGGCCTGAATGCATGCAGGCAGCTGCTCACCAGGATTAATAATGGCGGTGCCAGAACAGTGCTCTGGTTTCCTTGGTGAGACGCACCAAGGTGTTAACCCTTGCCATATTTCCTCCAGCAATTTTATATTGTGGGCTCTCACCTCCTCAATGCCCACTTGTGCAAACGCCCCGATACTATGGCCCGCTAAAATATAGGGTGCTACCGATGGTGTCCCCCCCCAAAAGCGCAGTGCACTGTCGTGCGGCGCAAAGTGATGTATGTCAAACTCAAACGGATCTTGATGTGAAAACCAACCGACATCCTTAGGCTGATATTGTGTAATGTGCTCAGGATTAACCCATAGAAACCCTGCACCTGGGCCACCACACAGCCATTTTACACTTGAGCCAACTACACAGTCAGCCTGCCACTGATGCAAATCAATGGGTAAAATACCCGCAGCTTGCGCAATATCTACCACAACCCGACATCCTAACCTCTTAGCATGCTCAATGATCGGCTGTACAGGTGCTTGTTGGCCTGTATTTGAATAAACATGACTAATGAACACCAAATCATGCTCAGCTGTGACATAACGCTGCCAAGTGTCGAAACAGCTCATATCTTCCGTGTCTGGGATAAAGGTTAATTCAACCTCACTCATGGCCCGTTGTAGTACAAACCCCATACTCGGGAAATCATGTTCACTCAACAGGACCTTAACCCGGCGTTGATGACACTGTGGCAAACTCATCAGCCATTTGGTCAATCCACTAGACAAGTTGGTCTGTGGGCAAAAATGGCTAGCCTGACTGCCTAGTAAATTCGCCAAGGCAGTGCGAAAGCGTTCAACACCTTCTAACCACTGCGCCCAAGGCTCTTGATTTAGCTGCTGCCATGGCGCCATAAATTGGTTGTCAAAGTCACGCTGCGCCGTTTTCATCATGCGGCCTACAGAATGACTCAGCAGATAATCTTGCGTTGGTAAGTGAAAGTCACTCGCTTTCATAGCTACCTCGCTCGTATAACGTGCTTCTCAGTTGTTGAATGTCCTCAAACCGAGTGTCCAGATCATCTCGTTTTGCCGCAGCGCGTTTATCCCTGAGTGTGGCTAATTGTTCGAGTAACACCTCAAGTGGTGGACCGCTGGCGGTGACTTTGTCTAGATGAGTACTGGCCATCGACTTAGCAGGGTAACAAATATATTTTTCAACCAGTTGATTGTGGTGTTGGATAGCCGTATCCCCGTGCAACTTGCATGCTTGCAAAAAAACACGCAGGGCATCCTGATACCAAGTCTGATCGCGAGCGGTCTGCGCCTCTAAAAATGCATCCATAAGATTAGGCAAACGCATGCACTCACGCAGCGTCGCCTGATCTTCAGGCATCATATACAGTAATTTTTCGACCAAAATCTGTGCATAGTCGACGTCATTGGCACGGCATAGCCCCAGCATCATATCGATGACATTAATCCCAGCAAAGTCCCCTGCATTGGCCCCCCGATAGACCTCTTTACCGACTCGATATGGTTTGTAATAAGGTCGCACGACATAGAAAAATGACGCAGTATCCAATTTTTTAAACAACACTTGATTAGAGCCAATCACATCAAGTAACGCACGCTTGACCTCCTCAAATAACATGGGGGTCATTGGGTGCGAGATACCGAGCGGCTGTATTTTTAGCAAAGCTTCTGCCGCCCGTTTGTAGGCTAAAATGCCACGGGTGTTATAGTCGATAAAAAGTTGTTCTGCGGGGTCGCTGGTAAAGCGTTTGTATACCCCGTCAATAGCGGTATTATGCGTGGTGAGGTGTGCAGTAGCAAAGCGCGGCGTTACCCCAATGGAAGAACCAATGTGCATCGCCAAGGCCGACGCGGCCTTTAAAGGCGAACATCGCTCCCTGCTGGGCTCTGTAATTTCATGTCGACGACAGGCTGCCATATACAATCCAACATTCCCAAGCAAATCAAATGCACTGTCAAAGCCTTCGTCGGTGTTTCCTTCAGCGAGCAACGCTTCAATATACTGCTCGCCTTGTCGCAACAATTGTTGTTTTATGTCGTCACCGACCCCTTCAACATTGGCACGATCAGACTGGGTGCGATAGAGCGCTTCTAGCTGATCATTGAGTTCGACAAAATCATTTCTTATCCAGATATCAAAATCTTTTGTTAGTTGCGTCATTGTCAAAATCCTAAAAAATACATCATTGTCATACTAACAAAAGTGCAAGAGGGATATTTGCCAATTATTGATTAATCATTAAACTCAATGAGTGGATTATCAATTTTTTATTCTTAAAAGTAGCAGATTTAACTAATATGCCTGATATCGATAACAAAGATCGTATTTTGCTAAGCGCACTACAAAACAATGCGCGCTTGAGCAATGCCGCCTTGGCTGAGCAAGCCAGCTTGTCCGATACACCGTGCCTAAGACGAGTTAAAAAACTCCAGCAAGATGGCGTGATTTTGGGGTATCATGCAGATATCTCACCGCAAGCGGTAGGCTATTCAGTTCTAGTTTATGCATTTATCCGTCTCACCAAAAACTCTGTACAAGCTGCAGAGTGTTTTGAACAACATGTGGATGTACTAAAAGAAGTGCGCAGCTGCTCTGTGGTCTCTGGTAGTCATGATTATTTGCTCGAAATTATCGCAGCTGACTTACCGAGCTATGAGCACTTTGTGAAGCATAGTTTGGCGAATTTAGACTATATCGCGGCGGTTGAGTCAACCATCGTATTAAAGCAGACCTTCAATAAACGTGGAGTGCCGTTATGACCTTGAAAGGCCATTAATTCATGCAAGTTCAATTTCGCTCACCCGCCCATAATTTTGCCGCCTATGTCCTACTGACTTTGGGTTATTTTGGGTTTGGTAAGCTCTTCACATCATTCGCCTTTCAAAATCAAGTATTGCCAATTTGGTTACCTGCTGGCATCGCGTTAATTGGGTGCAGCCTCTGGGGTTGGCGATTTGCCCCAGCCATATTTGGCGCATCAGTGCTTTTCAATTGGACCACCTATTTTGGCTTTCAAGCGCCGATTAACAATTACACCGATGTTTTACAAGTCATCATTGTCGCAACAGGCGCGGTTCTGCAGGGCATGATAGGTGGTTACTTAATGCGTCTCTGGCTGGGTGATCCACTGTTAATGCGCTCTCGGAAGTACATTGCCTACTATGTGTTACTGGTGGGTATTTTGGTTAATCTCGTGTCGGCCAATATCGGAATGCTCTCACTGAGCCTATTTAATCCTCTGTATGCCTTTTCACAACACTGGCAAAACGTCATAGCATGGTGGTTAGGTGATAGTTTGGGTATTTTGATCTTTACCCCCCTGCTATTGATGCTACTCAACTTAACCGTCTTTGCTCAGCGCCCCTATCAACACAAGCGCATTATGTTTGCGACCTGTGCCATATTATTTATGTCGGTCACAGCGACCACCCACTTGTATAACTTAGGCAATTTGAATGCGGCAAAACGAGAAGCTCAGCGCGAAATCAACATCATTGAAAACTTAGTGTTGCGCCACGTCAATCTCAGTATGTTAGCGGTACAAGGGATGGCTGCTAAATTGCAGTCGTTACCAGAATTTGACTCAAACAAGTTTCAACAAGTTGCCGAGCAGCAGCGTCAACGCTACCCCTTTTTATTTGCGCTTTCTTGGGGACAAAGAGCTGCACAATCACAGCTTCAACAGATGCAAGTTGCGCTTGATCAGCTTTACCGAAATGAAGTAAAAATCAAAGGAGTCCCCCTGAATCCAACCGATCCCCTCGTTATCGTCAAATACGTATCCCCTCAAGCGGAGAATTTCACCTCGTTGGGGTTTAATGTTTACTCGCGAGCGAATCGCAAAGCTGCGCTGGAAGACCCTGAAATCATCTTGCAACCCCGCGCCACTAATGTCGTCAAATTAATCCAGACGACGCCAGCTCAATCCGCTTATGTGTTGTTTTCACCTGTATTTCAACCAAGTTCTGGGCAGCAAGATAGCCATGCTGACATTACCGGATATGCCATGGGTGTGGTACAAACCGATGTACTACTGAACTCGGTATTAAAAACCACACAGGCCAACAACTATGACTTAGCCTTCTTTGATGGCAACAGCGACATCCCCTTTTTTAGCAATCACGATACGACACAAAAACCGTACCATGCTAATACCCATTATTACACACAGATCCAATTTGCAGGCCAAACATGGCGACTCACGCTGGCGATTAAAGATAGCTTCATCAGTGCACTGAATCATCAACAAACAATTTGGCTATTGACCTTGCAACTCAGTATTTGTGCGTTAATCACTTTTATTGTGCTGCTGTATAATTATCAAAACAATGCCCTCAATCACTTAGTGGCAAAACGTACCGAGTCATTAAACCAAGCCTTACAAGATGCGCAACAAGCAAATAAGGCAAAAAGTCGCTTTCTTGCCAATATGAGCCACGAAATTCGCACGCCGCTCAATGCCGTAATTGGATTTGCTTCATTGACACGCACCACAGAGTCGTTAGATGTCTTGCAAGGCTACGTCAACAATATCAATATGGCCGCCAAGACACTGCTTCACTTGGTCAATGATATTCTCGACATCACAAAAATTGAGTCGAATAAGCTGCAACTAGCCCATCATAACTTTAACCTTCAAGACTTACTTAAACGCATGGATAGTCTCTTTGCCACAAGTGCACAAGCGAAAAACCTCAGCTGGAAACTCCATACCAATGTTGCGCATGCCGTATGGTTAAAAGGGGATGAATTACGCATTGAACAAATACTTATTAATCTATGCAGCAATGCCATTAAGTTCACCGAATCAGGCCAAGTTTCACTGCATTGTGAAATAGTCGAAAGTGCCTCAGATTACCGCGTACAATTTAGTGTCACCGACACTGGAATTGGTATCGAGCAAAGCCAATTACAACGGGTTTTTGCACCGTTTTCTCAAGCAGATAGTTCGACATCGCGACGCTATGGCGGCACCGGGTTAGGACTGGCCATTTGCAAAGAGTTGTGCGAATTAATGTCAGGGACCCTGAGTGTCAACAGTACACCGGGGGCAGGAAGCCAGTTTAGCTTTAACTTACGATGCCCGTTTGGCGATGCATCCAATGCACAGATTCCGCAATTTGATCTTGAACGCATCAGTAAACTCAACATTTTAGTGGCGGAGGATAACCCGGTTAACCAAATTGTCATTAAATCCATGTTGGACTCATTTAACGTGCACTATCAATTGGTCCCAAATGGCCAACAAGCCGTGGCACGTATTCAAGAACAGCAATTTGACTTAGTGTTGATGGACTGCCAAATGCCGGTGCTAGATGGTTATCAAGCCACCTCCACGATTCGCCAAACGCATGACCAAAGTCGCTTACCCATTGTCGCATTAACTGCTGATGTCATGCCTGAGGATAAAGCATATGCAATTGCCATCGGCTTTAACAGCCACCTTGCAAAACCCCTTGATCGCGATAAGCTAGGAGCATGTTTAGATTACTACGCAAAATTATGCTCAAAAAATTCATCGGCTTAATTGCAATTGTCAGTGCAGCAGGGGCCACAGCACAAGATTGCACAACACTGCCAGCTAACCACCAGCTATTTATTGAAGGTAAACAGTCTGGTGAGTATCGTGTCGCCCATGATCTCGGCGATGTGAGCATCACAGTCAGCGATAACCTGACCTTTGCGCAGTATGTCAAAAAGTCCAGAGCTTTAATCTCTGCACGCAACAAACGCGCTCAGCTGCCTTGCCCATTACCTGGCTTGGTGAATATGCAACACGATGCTACAAGGGTTGTCGATCACCTTGCCCCCTATCAGATGCGACAGGCAAATAATGAAAAGGCCGTGCTGTTGATCCACGGCCTCACAGATTCTCCTTACATTTTCAATGCCATTGCAAATGACTTGTATAGACAAGGTTTCAATGTGCGCTCCATGCTGCTGCCTGGTCATGCCACAGCAGCAGATGACCTGCGAAGGGTGAGTAATAAAGACTGGCACACACATGTGCAATATGCCATTGCCCGTACAGCCGCCGACTTTAAGCAGTTTGCGATTATGGGGTTTTCAACCGGTGCAGCACTGGCCACCATTGAGGTTGCTCACACTCAGCCGAAAAACCTGACAGCCTTGGTTTTAGTTGCCCCAGCGACAGCATCACATAATAAAAAAAGTTGGATGGCACAATGGGTAGATTGGGTACCATGGATGGACTGGCTTGATCAAGACGCTGATTTAGACTTCGCCAAATATGAGTCGTTCCCGCTTGCTGCCGCTGCACTGGTACATAATGTGATGGTTGAAATGATGGATACGACGCTGCCGGATGATCTGCCAATATTAACCATCATGAGTGATGTTGATGCCACCATAAACAGTCAAGCAACGCTGCGTTTACTTAACCGGTGGGCCAAAAACCACACCGCCCCTATCGATTTACGGCTCTACTCACAAAATGGTATGGCAGTTGACGAGCGTATCAACGTGACGCAAATCAGTCAGCTAGAAAATGTCGTTGATATGTCACATGTAGGCTTACTGCTACCGCAAAACCACCCTTATTACGGTAGACACGGTAGTTACCGCCACTGCGGTAGTTACTTTGAAAACGAGGCGGCCTTTAAGGTTTGTAAAACAGCCCCAAATATCACCTTTGGCGAGCACCATGACAACAACAAAGCAATGCACCAACCATTGGCACGCGTCACCTTTAACCCAGATTACGCAGGCCTTCGCGCGCAACTAATGGCGTTTTTGGAGTCCCATATTGACAAGTCATGATTTTGAGCACCGATTTATCGATGCCGTCGCGAAAGTCCCTAAATCTGATTGGCAACAATTGGCAGGCACCGCGCTGTTCACCAGTTATGAATGGCTCGATGCATTAGAGCAAAGCCGCTCGGTAGGTGGCCACTCGGGATGGCAGCCTCATCATTTGGTGATATATCAAACAGGTAAAGCTAGGCCGATTGCCATTTTACCAGGCTACCTAAAGAGCCATTCTTATGGTGAATACGTATTTGATTGGGCATGGGCGGAAGCCTATGAACGCCACAATATAACGTATTACCCGAAATGGCTCAGTGCAGTACCCTTTACCCCTGTTGTGGGCTCTCGGTTGCTGTGTCAAACGCCAACCGACACACTACATCAGTATATTTTAACAGTGCTCAACGACGCAGCGTCCCAACATAGCTGGTCTGGATTTCATATTAATTTTCCCCACAACAATGAGGACTGGCCGGCCGAGCAGTTGATGAAACGCCATGGCGTCCAATTTCACTGGCATAACCGCAACTACGCCGATTTCGATGCATTTCTAGTATCATTAAAAGCACGTAAGCGAAAAATGATCAAAAAAGAGCGTGCCCAAGTGAATCACAGCAACTTGCAAATCCGGTGGCTACATAAAGCGCAAATTACGCCTGAAGTAATTGCCCAGTTTTACCTTTGTTACTGCCAAACTTATCGCAAGCGTTCGGGGCATAATGGTTATTTAACCCAACAGTTTTTTACCTTGCTGTTTGCCAATTTACCGGACAATACCGCCTTATGCTGCGCTTATCGGGCTAACCATCAACATGATCCCAGCGCCTTCATCGCCGCCAGTTTATACTTAATAGACGAAAACACACTGTATGGCAGATATTGGGGCGCACTAGAAGAAAGTGAGCACTTACATTTTGAATTATGTTACTACCAGGGCATAGAGTACGCGATCTTCCAGGGCTTGCAGCGGTTTGATGCAGGGGCGCAAGGTGAGCATAAGCTATTACGTGGGTTTGAGCCTGTGTATACTCACTCATATCATACCCTTGTTCATCCGCTATTTAAGCAAGCGGTTGCTGAGTTCATCCATACCGAACGCGCCCAACTGGCACAGTATTATCAACAATGCCAAGCCCTACTGCCGTTTAAAGAACAATAAACGATTATTCGCTGGCATCGCGTGATCGGTCACCAATGTCAGCTCTGCTGCTGCAGCCAATTCACATATCCATTCAATATCTCTAATACCGCTGTCAGGGTCTCGTGTTTTTAAAAAAGTATCAAACTGGGCGTTACTCTGGGACGTAAACTGACCGTGATAATTAAACGGTCCATAGATCGCTAATTTGCCATGCGGCGCTAAGTGTTGCGACACCCCAGTGAAAAAGCGTGCCACCAGTCTTGTCGACACAATGTGCAACGTATTTGCAGTATATATTGCAGGTACTTCCGTGATGGGCCAGTGCGCCATATTGAGATCCAGAACAAGCGGCAATTTCAAATTACTGAGGCTGGCTTCTTTACACCAACAGGTAATCCCATCGTGGTTGTGCGCCAAATCAGAAGTTTGCCACTGAAGAGACGGCATCGATGCTGCGAAGTGCACTGCATGCTGTCCTGTACCAGAGCCTATTTCCAACACATATGCAGCGTCAGCAAAGAACGGACGCAGTTTTTGCAATATGGGATCTTTATTGTTTTCACATGCTTGGGAGAAGGGTTTTGTCATTTTGCACCTAAATTGATCAAATACGCGCCTAATTGATGCAACTTTCTGTGAATAATGCAAACTTTTATCGGTAATAATTAATTATTAACTTGATAATTAAAAAGAAAAAAATTTTGGTATATGGTATGCAAAAAACTTTGGTATTGGCTATAAGTATTTATGTATAGCCCGTTCAAATACCTTAATTGGAGATACCACCATGAAGTATTCTAAAGTGACACATATGCCTAATTTAAGTCTTGGCCATATTCCTGAGTCCAACACACCAGAATCAGAACCTACGTACCAGCAAGAGGTTGCAGACTTACTCAGCAGCAAAGAACAAGAGAAAGAACAAACCACAGAGCAATTTATTCTCGGTTATAACTGAGTTCTCGCCAAGCAAATACGATCCCGTCAGCAAGGGTTGCTAATCTCCTATTTTAGTGTAATGATAATAATTATCGTTACACTAAAATATAATGCGCTATGGTTACACCTCAAGTACTTTGCCAATTTCAGCCTCGCTTAGATACAAAATGCCAAAGACCTCATTTAGATGCTCCCGTTTATGTGGCGCAGTTTATTGAGGACGGTTTTAATTTGGCCAAGTGGTACGAGAGAAAGCCCTGCGTGTTATTGCAAGAGCTCTATTTACGACGTGTCTTTTTTGAATTGCTTAATCACATCGCGGACCCTTTGACTCATCAGAGCTTCCGGCAGCAATGTTTTGAGCAACTCCATAAGCCCCTTCTCGCATTAAAACGATTTTATAAAAAACAACATCGTTCTATGGCGCCTTTTTATCGCCTAGAGCGAGAAGCTCGGATCATTAGTCACGAATTCAATCCTTTTAATTAGGAGTCAGTATGACCACTTACCGTACCGCATCTGATAGCATGGGCACTTTAGAAGTTCCCGAAACCGCACTTTACCAAGCGCAGACACAACGTGCCGTTAACAACTTCCCCGTTAGTGGGCTTAACATGCCAGTCAGCTTCATTCGTGCGCTTGCATACATCAAACAAGCCGCAGCAGAAGCCAATGCAGAATTGGGTCATCTAGACAAAGACAAAGCAAAAGCCATTACCACAGCGTGTCAGGCTTTGATTGACGGTGCGCATTTAGATCAGTTTCCTGTTGACGTGTTTCAAACCGGCTCAGGCACCAGCTCAAATATGAATGCCAATGAAGTGATCGCCACGTTAGCAAGCCAACAAAGTGGCCTCTCGATCCACCCAAATGATGATGTCAATATGGGCCAGAGCTCCAATGATGTGATCCCAACCGCCATTCACGTCAGCAGCGCAACCTCTGCGGTTTATGAGTTGCTACCGGCACTGAAACACCTATC
This sequence comes from Pseudoalteromonas sp. SMS1, assembly GCF_021530565.1. Lineage (GTDB taxonomy): Bacteria > Pseudomonadota > Gammaproteobacteria > Enterobacterales > Alteromonadaceae > Pseudoalteromonas. The sequence goes on along the minus strand of NZ_JAKGBI010000012.1, from coordinate 106,179 downwards.
ACAAACCATTGAGAAAAAAAGCAAAGAAGTGGGCCATCACGTCAAGACTGGGCGCACCCATTTAATGGATGCGATGCCGGTGACCTTTTCGCAAACACTGAGCAGCTGGCAACAACAAGTGGACTCAGCCTACGAAGGCATCTTGGCTTCTCTTGATAAGGTCTATCAACTGGGCCAAGGAGGCACGGCTGTTGGCACTGGCGTAAATGCCGATAAACAATTTGCCGCAACCTTTAATGGTTACCTCAGTAGCAATGTGGGAATTCGATTCAACCCGAGCCCAAACTTCTTCTATAACATTGGCTCTCAAGATGCCATTGTTGCGTTATCTGGCCAACTTAAGACCTTAGCGGTTGCCAATATGAAAATCGCCAACGATCTGCGCTGGATGAACTCGGGCCCACTTGCAGGATTGTCTGAAATTGAATTGCAAGCACTGCAGCCTGGTTCATCGATAATGCCTGGTAAAGTGAACCCTGTGATCCCAGAGGCCGCCGCTATGGTGAGCGCGCAAGTGATTGGCAACGATGCAACGATTACTGTAGGGGGTCAGTCGGGCAACTTTGAACTCAATGTGATGCTGCCGGTCATTGCTTACAACATATTGCAAAGTATTGAACTATTGGCGAACATTTCTCGTCTGGTTGCTGACAAAGCCATCGCAACATTTAAGGTTAATGAACAAAGTATTCAACAGGCACTGTCTCGTAACCCTATTTTAGTAACAGCCTTGAATCCGGTGATCGGATATGAAAAAGCCGCAGCCATTGCCAAGCTGGCATACAAAGAAGGGCGTCCAATCATCGAAGTCGCCGCCGAAAATACCGACCTCAGTGAGCAAGCACTTAAAACCTTACTTGATCCGCAAAAACTCACAGAAGGTGGCCTGTAAACCAAAAGCGCTCTAATCTTAAAGGGTATGTGAACGAAACAACACAAATATGCTGCTCATCACGCCATTCAGCGACAATAAAGGTGAGCAGTGCCAACGTACTAAGTTAATATAATTTGTGCAGATTTTGTCAAAGATCTGTTCGCATACCCTTAAGCGCTTTCCCTTGTATCTGAGGTAAAAGCGCGGCACACTGTGTAAAAAAAACAGGATAGATTATGAACGCACTTAAGCTAACACTAGCTAGCCTAGTGATAATATCAGGATGTTCCAGTACAGAAGCCGGCTCAGAGCAAACACAATCGCAAACGCAGCCTGAAAAACCACAACAACAAGCCACGCCAAGCAAAAAGCCTATTGCACCAGCCTCGCTGCAAACCAAGTCTGCAACGCGTCATGATGTAGGGATGAGCAAACCCACACCAGCCAAAATGGTGACTAAAGCAGAACCCATCGCCAAATATGACCAAGATGCTATTGACGAAGCCACGATTAAAAATCAACACGCATATTTAGATTTTATCACCAAAGATAAAAGCTGTGATAGTCATAGTCAGTGTCAGGCTATTCCGGTAGGGAGCCGCGCTTGTGGCGGCCCTTCTAGCTACTTGGTGTTTTCCACCAAAACAGCGGACCAAGAAAAAGTCTATAAACTGGCTAAAAAACTCACCGATAGCGAGGCACAATATAATGCCAAACACGGTATGATCAGCATTTGTGAACATTTACGTCAGCCTGCAACACAATGTGTTGAAAATACTTGTGTTAAACTAGAAGGCACAAATAAATCACCAACTAGGGATTATCGATGAAGCGAAAGGCCGGTACGCTTGTTGGCTTATCACTTATGCTGTTAGCTGGGTGCGAAGCCACTTACACAGAAACACAACCGCAACAAAGTGAAGGCAACAATTCACTTGAACAATTGATTGCAAACAAAGGCTGCGATGCCAGTTTCCAATGCAAAGTCATCGCTGTTGGTGAGCGTCTGACCTGTGGTGGGCCAAGTAAATACTTAGTATATTCGTCTCGCAATGTCGATGAAGAGCACGTTGCGCGCGCAGCCCAACGTATTACTGCCGTTGAAAAAGCCAACAACCGAAATGCCATTGCCAGTGAAATATGCGAGCCTGTGTTACCTATCCAAGCTCTGTGTATTAGCAATACCTGCCAATCTATTGTATTGAAATAGTCTCCCAGACAGTAGCCAAAAGGCTACTGTCTACCCAGCTAAAAAGTAGTTCAGTACCACCAATGGTACGACGCAAACAACACACAGACCTGCCAGCCCTAAATACTTTAAGACCAAGCGCTTTTGGATCCAATAACTGTACATAAAGCGCAATAAGTAGGTCGATGCCACGCCAAATAATGCAAAAATCAATAATAGTGATAACAAATAAAAAGACACTGACAACTCATAAACTTAGAACCATAAATTTATAATAGCGGCAGTGCCTAAAAAGCGCACCTATTTTGATCTATGCAATATTCTAAACCTGTCAGGTGATGACCGAGTTCACTACCATGTGTTACTCACCACCACCTTACCCATCGCCTGACCACTGGCAAGCCGATCGTGTGCCTGACCAATCTCTGAAAAAGCCAAGGTGCTGTCATCTAAAATAGGCGTCAAATGGCCTGCATCTACAATGGAGGCCATCGAGGCTAGGATCTTGTGATGTTCTGCGCGTTTCACGTTATGTAGCATTGGGATCAACATAAACACAACATGCAGTGACAACCCCTTAAAATGCGCCACTGATAAATCAATCTCTGCCAACGACACCGTCGTCGCCACATGACCATTTAATGCTGCTGCGTCAAATGAGTTAAGCAAATTCTTCCCACCGACAGAGTCATAGACGACATCGAACCCAACTCCATCCGTGTGCGTCGTCACATAATCAGCCACAGACTCTGTTTGATAATTAATCGGTGTCGCACCAAGTTTGTTTATCAATGCCAATTGCGCATCTTTACTGCCTGTTGCGTAAACATCCCCACCAAAATACTTCGCTAACTGCAACGCAACATGGCCCACACCTCCAGCCCCTCCGTGCACTAGCACAGTTTGGCCATGAGAGATACCTGCACGCTGCAACCCTTCATAAGCGGTGATCCCCACCAAAGGAAGTGCTGCCGCTTGTGCCATACTCAAGCGCTTTGGCTTGTGCGCAATTAAGTTTGCATCTGCGAGCATAAATTCACTCAGCGTACCAGGTAGATCAGCCAGGCCACCTGCACACCCATACACTTCATCACCAATTTGATACCCATCGACACCGTCGCCCACAGACTCAATGACGCCAGCAAAGTCCATGCCCAATATCGCAGGTAAGGCAGGAGAAAGTGGCAGTGCAGGGCCCATTTCGCGGATCATCGTGTCGACCGTATTCACACTACTTGCCATTACCTTTATCAAGACATGGCCTGCTTTTACTGCTGGTTTTTCTACCTCAGTTTCGGTGAATACGTCGCTGCCACCAAATGCATTTATCGTCATTGCTTTCATGATTTAATCCTCACTGATTGATTGGATTAAGTATATTTTCCAGCTATAGTTTTGATAATACCCAAAAAATAACAATCAGTTTTAAGATTTTATTGATAATGAACATCGCACACTTAAAGCTATTTACACGCATCGCCGCCACACATAATATCAGTTTAGCTGGCAAGGAATTGGGGCTCTCCGCCGCGGTTGCCAGTGCCCATATCAATAAATTAGAAGAAACATTGGGCACTAAACTGCTATATCGCACAACGCGTAAAGTATCACTGACCGAAGAAGGACTGGCTTTTTTGCCGCATGCCGAGTCTGTACTGGAAAGCATTGAAGGCGCGAAGGCCGCCATTGGGGCTGGTAGCCACACACCTCAGGGGACATTGAGGATAACCGCCCCCGCCTCTTTTGGGCGAATGCATATCGTGCCAGCGCTGGCCGAGTTTACGCAGCTTTACCCTGATTTAAATATTGATCTTCGTTTGAGCGATACCATCGTCGACATGGTAGAAGGTGGGTTTGATATTGCGATTCGCAATGCTGCGCTGAGCGATTCAACATTAGTGGCCAGTAAATTGGCCAGTGACACGCGTATTTTATGCGCTTCCCCTGAATATATTGCCACGCATGGGTTGCCCAGCTCACCACAAACCCTCCACGCTCACCCTACGATTAACCTTACAGGGATTGAGCACTGGGTGTTTGCCAACGCTGAGGGTAATATCAAATTTCGACCCAGTAATGGATTGCAAATAGACAATGGAGAGGCAATCAGAGATGCCTGTATCAGAGGCATGGGGATCACACTTTGCTCGATGTGGTGCGCCTACCAAGCGCTACAAGAAGGTAAACTCGTTCAAGTGCTCAAAGATAGTCCCTTGGTGAACGACACGGCGCTTTGGGCTGTGTATCCTAACTCACGCTTGCTCGCGCCCAAAGTACGTGTATTTATCGATTATCTTAAAGCGTATATCGGGGATGTGCCCTATTGGGAGTGAGATTGCTCCCTTAACTTGGTAAACAAGGCATTTAATACTGCAATCAGCTCATCCATCCGCGCCGTGTCTGACGCAGCATTGTGAGGTGTGGTAAAGCGCCCGATATCATTGTCAAAATAGCGCCCACCCGCATCAGAGAAAGACGCACAAAGCGCCGCTGATACGACAATATCAGCCCCCTGCTGAAGATTGCCACCTTGCATGCCATAGGCTTCATGGACCATTTTACTCGCTAAAAATGATTTCGGATTTACCGCGACAATCATCGGGCCTGTCTCTTTGTACTTTTCACCCAGTGACTGAGACCACATCGTCAGCGCCAGCTTGCTTTTGGCGTACACCGCACTATCAGACAGGGTGCTCAATGCACTCAATTCATCGGCATTAAAGGGGGCCTGTGCCGCCGACGAGAGATTCACGACTCTACCGTGAGGCGTGAGGCATATGAGTAATTCTTGTGTCAATATAAAAGGGGCTATGGTATTCACCATAAACCGTACATCTAAATTATCAACCGAACGAGGTTGCTCAAGGTTAAACACACCGGCATTATTTATCAGTACATCCAAATGCGGGTGCTCGTCTCGCACGGCTTTTGCCAACATGTACACGGCTTTTGCAGAGGATAAATCGGCGCAATAACTAAACACAGCACGCTGTCCAAACTGTGCCCTTAACGCATCAGACACTTTGTCTAACTTACTTTGATTACGGCCATGAAGCAGCACTCGATGACCATTTTCCAGTAAGGTAACTGCTGTCGCAAGCCCTATACCATCCGTCGAACCGGTAATTAAAATCGTCTTTTTCATGGTCACCCTCACGTGCTGTCTCATGATTATATCTACTGAAAAGATACTCTATGTTGTTAGCAAACTTTTGATAATAACTTTTAATGCTAAATCAGTTTCAATATATTTTTGAAAATAAAAATCCCCTCATTGTGCCAGCACCGAGTTTTCCCTCGCAGAGCGTAGCTTTGTCCGTAACATCCACTCCACCACCACTAAATTGACAGCCATCGCAATGAGTCGATCGTAGTCATGATGTAACGCCGCCAAGATTTCACTCCCGCCTGTCCATGCACTAAATACGAGCTGTAATACTGCACCAGTGAAAATAGGTGTAATTGCCGCGAGGGCCAATGCCACCGCCCGCATCATCCATGCTCGATGTTGCTCTATGCGCCCCTTTATAACTTGAACCACAGCCACAATAAACGCGCCACAAATCGCCACACTTAAAATGATCAGAGACATAAACCGGCTTCCGAGATCATGGGGAGAAAGCATTAAGTGCATCCACACCCCCGACAAGGCCATCACGCATCCTGACATTACCGCCACCCGACCCGTTATTTGATGCCAACGAAGGTGGTATGCTCTGATACGATCTGAGAATTGCCAAGGCATTGTTAAAAAGAACAGTCCACCAGCAATACCATGTGTCAGTATGGCAGCAGGCGTTAAAAAGTACTGTGCATTGATGGCCTCCGAGACACCAGCAACGGCCCCGCTGCCCAAAAGCACCAGAATAACAATAATAATTGCGGGTATACCTGGAATTGCAGTGAGTATCAACAGGCTGATCACGGCCGGCCAGTTGAATTTAATGCCTTGTTTAGTATGCTGCAAAGGTGCTGTCATTTTTTACTCTTTGTGTTGATTAATAACATGTGAGTTGAGTATGAGCATCCACCTAAAAAAATCGTCCATCACTATTGGCAAGGACCTATTTGAGCATGTAGAAATGGGCAAATAGCAAACAATAAAAAAGTAAATTACTGATATTAAATCTTATTTTTTTAAACCGATGCAAGGGGAAGATTATGATAAATGCGCAGCCGATACTCTTTGCGCTCAATATAGCTACGCTCTGTATCATCTTGTTTAGCACACACCTGCTATTATTACGCACACAAAATAGACAAGTGCACGGGCTACTTAGCCTCTGCTTACTTTCCATTGGCACCGTGATATGTTTACCAACTATGCAACACTTGTTGCCGCAATTTCAGGTCACCAGTTTACTGCTCGCTTTACCGGCGTTATTGTTGATCTCACCCAGTTTATGGCTTTACACCAAAGGGCTCACGAGCCAAACACCCTGGCAGCTAAAACAATCAGAGTTCACGCATTTTTTACCCGCACTCTTTGGTTGCACCATTGCGCTCAGTGCCTTTTTTTTGCCCACACACTACATCAACGCCATATTAGTCACAGAGCAACTCGATGTCATTGAGCAAGCACCCAAATTAATCCGTTACAGCATTTACTGTTTGTTGATATTGACGTTTATCAGCGTGCTGGGATGGGTGCTGCAATCTGCATTTTATATCATCAAAATCATCGAACGATTGAGGACCTATCGCGGCCAGTTGCAAGATGTATTTGCCTCTACAGAACAAAAAGAGTTGCGTTGGTTAAGTTGGTTATTGCTGTGTGTCGGAGGCGCTTGGCTCTTTACCGCCGTAAACCTAGTACTCGATAACGTCTTTGCACCCATTCATTTTGATGACCGAATTTACCCGCTCATGCAATTAGTCGTCGTTTACAGCTTGGCTCTTTGGGGGCTGAGACAGAAGCCAGGTTTCGCTGAGTTGTATACGCCGACAACGGCCTGTTGCAATCCAGAATCACTCAATGACCCCGAGGGCAATCAAGCCGATGATGAACAAAAATATCGCCGCAGCGCATTGAGTACCGAGCAAGCGATCCGCATTGGTCAAAAAATAGAGCAGGCGATGCAAGTTGATAAACTCTACTTGGATGCAGCCCTTTCATTGCCCAAACTTGCCAAACACATCCACACTTCCCCCAATTATATTTCCCAAACACTAAACGAAACACTGGGAGTACGCTTTTTTGACTACGTAAATAAATATCGCATCGACGAGGCAACGAACTATTTGCAAAGTACCGATAGAACGGTCCTTGATATTGCGATGGCGGTCGGCTTTAACTCTAAATCAGCATTTTATACCGCATTTAAAAAGCATACCTCGCTGACACCTAACCAATACAAAAAAACAGCAAAACGCTGATGCGCCTTAACCTATAAAGATGCAGGATGCCCAGTGCATTTCATTGGCAGGTAGTGAGGCTCGAAACGCCTATTCAAACCACGGGGTGTTTATTTTTTTGCGTTTTGCTCGAGCGCAGCATTGACTGAGCTGGATAACACATTTACACAGCAGCTTACGTGCATGGGCATCCCCGGCACTGAGACATTCACCATGGCGACATACTTTTGAGTTGAAGCCAATTGATTGCCGGTGACAAACTGCGCGAGGGTATCCACAAGCCATTTTACGAACAGCTATTTCCAGCCCATTTTCCATACTTTAGGATCTTTCAGATCGCGCCAATTTATATCCTGTTCACGTTGAGTCATCACCGCTTCAATAACACATTCGACAACGCGACCCTCTTCGTCAAATTCAACGCCAGTCACGATAAAGTGCTTCTCTTTATCCTTTGGACTCACGGATGTCCATTTGCTGTTGAGCAATTTTTTGGGAGTAATGGCGTGTTGCATAACCAGTGCCTGTGTGCTTTTTTACTTGTTACGCGCCACGCCTAAAACACGATCAGTGTAAAGGGATCAATGACCGCTTTGTCTACACACCCCATTAGCGACCCGCTTGACTGACCGAGTATTGCGAAATCAGTTTGTCCATTACTTTGGCTGCGCTCGCAATGTCGGTCGCAGCCACGCTGATCTGCTCGGCACCGGTGACGTTTTCTGTCGCTTTTTGAAAAATCGCAGTAATATTCTGGCTCACTTCATCAATGGCATTGCTTTGCTGCTGAGTATTACTCGAGACCGACTCTGTCACGAGTTCTACTTGCTGCGCCTGCTCCACTATTTGCTCCAGCGCTTGTTTAATAGCCTCAGCGCGCTCAGCCGCTTCCAGCGCATTTTCTTTGCCTTGGGTGATCACACTCGATGCTTCGGATGAACTTGTTTGCAGCTCTGAAACCAATGCGGAAATTTCTTCTGTAGATTTTTGGGTCCGACTGGCCAAACTGCGCACCTCATCAGCAACCACCGCAAAACCTCTGCCCTGCTCACCCGCTCGAGCAGCCTCAATCGCGGCATTCAATGCCAATAAGTTAGTTTGCTCTGCGATACTCTTGATCATCTCAACCATAGACGAAATGCTGCCCACGCGCTCGTTTAACGCATCGACAGTGGTTGCAGAACGCGCCATATCATCGGACGCCTGCTGGATAACCTGCACCGCATCCGCAACCACTTGCTGTCCTTGTAAAGACTCCTGCGTGACGGTTTTAGCCGCTGCGGCATTTTCATTCATTGAGTTTGCTATCACTTGAATATTGGCGCTCATCTGCTCAGATGCCGACGCTATCGTCTGTATACCCGTTTGCTGGCTTATTAAGTTTTCTTGACTCTGCTGGATAGCCGCTGCCGTTTCTTGAGACGATCCTGCAATCTGCGCCGATACCCGAGCAAACTCCACCAAGTCATCTTCAAATTGCTTCGTTAAGTTATTAATGTTCAAGGCAGAACTGCCTAAATCATCTTTGGAGATCACATCTATCTCATGGCCCAAGTTTTTATGTAAGCGCGCGATATCAATACCCTCAGCAATCATGCTCGACTGACGACGACGCAGTCGAATCGCAAAGAATAATGCGGCGGTAACCACCAGCCCGATCACCAAAATCATCAGCTCAATGACGAGTACAAGTACTGCCTGTTGCTGAATTTTGATCGCGGTTTCATCCACCAGGTTGAGTGCTTGTTCTTCTGCTTCTTTTAACACATTGATGCGATCTGTTGCCGCTCTGAACCACGCCTCCGCATCGAGGCCAAACCCAGCGTCCTTATCGACTACACCCCGACGAAATCGCTCAACTTCACGCATAGACGGGTTGTCCAATGCTCGTTCAAACATCCGTTTCATAACCAAAGGCGAGGCTTCCAGAGCTTCCTCAAGATACACGTGTTGTTTGGTTATCAGCGCCACGTATTTTTCTTTAAGCGCAGGTGTGAAGCTATCTCGACTAAACACGTTCGACAATACCGCCCGCTCTATGCCCGCCGACTCTTTCGCACTAGAAAAATTATAAATGGCCACCAACTCTGAGGCGATGGTGTGATCGTTACTTAATCGCGATGCGGTGATCACGATATGCAGCGCTTTGAGATTAATATCGGTGTAGTACTTTAGCGCTTCAGAGAGGGGGATAGACAGGTTGTCAACTTGCCCACGCACCGTGGCTAGGCGGCTGAACTTACGCTCAAATTCATCGAGCTCTTTGGCCATTTCGGGCATCAAATCCCAATGTTTTTGTTTTTCTTTTAACGAAGCTAACAGCCTATCGGTTTGGCTACGCTGTTGGCGTAAGTTGCCTTTGAACTTAACCCCATTTGAACCGATAAAGCCTGCGGATGCCCCGCGCTCCTTTTGCGTTTCATGGATCACGCTCAGCACGGCATGACTTAAAAACGCATTATATTCTGCATCATAGGCGTCATTCATCCGCTTCGCCGACACTGATACATCATAAAAAATTACCGCTCCTAGCAGTAAGCACGGTAGTAACACAACGGTAGTCATATGACTAGATACGTATCGAGCAATTGCTTGTAACATCACTGCACCACTATATTTTATTCAACACAACTTATACGACTGTAAATAATTTACAGCCCACACTCTTACAGAAAAAATCATTATTTTCTAGTTAAATAAATGAAAACACTAAAATAAATAACTAAAACTTTTTTCTTATACCCAATTAAGGGAAAATATCGCCTTTATTTGGCTTTTTACTCTAAAAAGGTAGACGATATTTTGTGCAATACTCATGTAAAATGACTTTCATCACCGTGGTGCGATACAAGGCATATTTACGGTGTCCCCACGCTATTGCAAATATGCCCAAATTTAATGACTTTATTTATCTACCTTCACCGATCCGTGCTTTTACCCACGCCCCCGCCTCTTTAAGCTGACTATCAGCAAAGTTTTGACTTGAACAGGCACCCCGCTTGAATACGGCACCACTGCGAAAATCGTCCGAGTAATTCCAGTTTGTCCAACTGATTTTCTTTCGTGCCATTAGATCAATGTATTGCTGCGCACTCACAAAATCATTGGGGCCATCACCATCATAGTTTTGCGTACCCCACTCACTTACAAACACGGGCAAGACGTCTGATGCTTCGTCTAGCACCGTGCGGTAGTATGCGGTATGTGAGGCCGCATAAAAATGAAAGGTATACATAATGTTGTCGAATCTCACCGGATCGTTGAGCACATCTTGCACACTGCCCCCTGAAGACGCACCAAACGTAGACCAGCCGTGTGTGCCCAGTAAAATCAAGGCATCGGGCTGGATGTTTCTGATGACCGGAATGACTTGCTCTGCATAGTGGCGGATCTGTGGCCACTCAACATTGTTTGGCTCGTTGGCAATATCATAAATGACGTTTGTGCGATGTTTATTACTGGCGACAATGTCAGTGAAAAACTGTTTGGCTAACTCCAAATTAAAATTTGGATCGCCTGGGTTCAGTTGATGCCAATCCACCAAGACATACATTCCTCGCTGGCTAGCTTTTTCAATGAGGGTATTCATTTGCGCAGTGAACCCTACAGGATCATTTTCATAGCCGCCTTCTTGTACATACAAACTCAAACGCACAATATCGGCCTGCCAATCATATGCTAAAACATCTAAGCTCACATCCGTCATACACTTACCAAGCCCATACCACTGCAATCCATGGCTGCTCATGCCTCGCAGCTGAATGCGCGCGTTGTGTTCACTACACAGCCCTGTACCGCACACCTTTAAACGGCCATACTTTTCAATCGGGGATACTTGCGTGCCATCACTGCACCGCCCTAGGTATTGCCATGATGCATTGCTGCCGGGCTCAGATTTGGTCCACCAATTCGCCTGATAAAGCTTATTATCATGCTGCATTTTGTCACCCGTATTGGCATGACTTGGTTTACCCTGCCAATCCAGTTGCGGCCAATTTGGGTAGACATTTACGCCATCACAACTTAGCGCGTATACCTGACTACACCCTAACCCAACAACCAAAGAGATGGCGCTTAGATAAATCGATTTCATTTTGTTTCCTTTACATGTTGTTTACTTTTTAGTTCCCAATAAGGATATACACGGTTGTGCACAAAATGCTTAGCGCTGAGCGTGGTTTTGATCGCAAAGTATTAAAATTAGCGTGATATGTTTAAGGATTAGGGGGGATACAAAGTTCAAAAATGACGAGCAACCTCCATGGCTGAAGGTCAAAACCCCCCTTCAGCACTCTTGTATAGACAACTTAATTTAAGCGCACGCGCTTAACTTTCAGAGCTAGAAGCTGTCACGGCTGTTATCTCTTCAAATAAACTACGTTTATTCATTAATAGGGCGCAGCTTTCTTTGTCATGGCGCATAAACAGGATAAAAGTACATGTTAAATAAATTCCTTTTACTACTGTGGGCACTGTGCTTCACAGCCTCCACACAAGCCGCAATAACACACTTTGGCAGCGAACAAATCATTGGCCTAAACAAACAAGGGACGCCGGTTGTTCGTAGCCTTGATACCCCAACGGTCGTTACTTTTTGAGCTTCTTGGTGCCCGTATTGCAAAAAAATATTGCCGTTACTAGAGGGACTGCAACGTAAGCTGGGCACAGATAAGATGCGTATTATCGTCGTTAATACCCGAGAAGAGGGCACGCTCAGACAAACAAGACGCACATACAAAAAACTTGTGAAACAATTTGAGAATAAAGGCCTGCAACTGGAGTTTGTGTTTGATAAAAAACATGCCTTATACAACACACTCAACAAGCCCGGCCTCCCCTATACCATGGTGATCGATAAACAAGGCAAAATCACCTATGCACAAGCAGGTTATAGCGAGCAAATAGCACAACCTATGCTAGCGGCTATACAAGCGGTATTAAGTGACAGCAGTACCGCAAAACATTAAAAAAGCCCTGCAAGCTAAAGAGCTTGTAGGGCTTTGCAAATACAAATTTTTAATTGTCAGGCGTTGAACTTATTTTAGCTCGCCTGCCTCACATTCACGCCATTCACTCAGAATGCCATCATTCGCAGCACGCCAGTTTTCTAGTACGAAGGTCACTTCTGGGATCTCTTTAATGTTAAACGAGAAATGGAAACCTTCCGCTTTGTCATCCGTACGGATACACGGTACTTTCGGGTAGATGGTCTGGAAGTTTAATGCATCCCCTTTGGCAATCACTAAGCCTTCACTCAACCCTTCAAAGCGCGGTGTTAAATCGTCTAACCCACCATTAATGTGGCTTACTTTGACATTCTCGATGGTGTAATCACCGTCTACTGCTGTCATGGACCACTGTGTAGCGCCTTCTTCTAAATACGGTTTAGAGCTAGAGTAAAAGTCGCTGGCGAAAGGCGGTTTGTTCTCGTACGGTAATGGGTGCCATAGGCTCTCACCATCTGCGTTTAGGCTACGCAATCTCACCCCTTTGGCATCTTCCATAGAGTCGACATTAACCACAAAGTCGTAGTTCTCGGCGTCATTGATTAAGTCAGTCGCGTAGTAACGGAATACGTAAGTGCCCGGCTTGCTAAATACTTGGCCTCGGCTATCTGGGCAATCCGCTTTGTCTGGGTAGCTGGTAAACGTACCACCGCTTGCCGGTGTGCTCACTAGCTCTTGGTGCCAATGTACTTCGTCGCCATCAGCATCCACAATCACTGGGCGATGTAGCAACGACATACATGGCAAGATTTGATAATAGTTTTCGCCTTGGCTCAATCTGCCCCAACTCCTTGCCCAAACCACGGAGCGGATCTCAGGTACGGTATTCGCCACTTTCGCAAACCCAGTGTCTTGTGAATATGACTTCGCCATCAAGCCACGGTCATCTTCAACAATCAAACGCGCGGTGTAAGAACCCGGCACATCTGTTTTTACTTTAGCACGGCGGTACTCTTGGCTTTCTGGCTCAATCACAGCTTCAATTATCGCATTGCTGCCGTCCGGCTTATCTACTAACTCCCAATGGAATGTCATTGGGTCATTGTTTGGATCTTTACTCGACGCATCAAAAACTAGGTCGTTACCGACAATCACCGATTTCGATTGGGCATCGACCCCACGGGTTGAAGGCTGACCATTTACGTTACCAATTTTAGCTTCCATTGACGCTTCTTTGGTAATTTGATTGACACCATCAGTCACCGTCATACGGACAACATAGGTCCCTTCTACATCCAACTTTTGGATCTTTTTGCCAAGCGGTTTCCATGATCCAATATCCACCAATTCAACCGTGCTGCCTTCAGGTTTTTGAATAAGCTCGGCATCAACGATAGAAATGTCATCGGCTTCTGGATCATAACCAATAAAGTTGAACTCAGCCCTTAAACCCACTTCTTGCTCACCAATACTGTATGACGGGTAGTAACCCGTCGCCTGCAGCATACCGATTGGTGCAGCATTGGTAGTGGTGTCAGGATCTTTTTCAACGGTTACTTTAACGTCGGCTATATCGCTCTTTTTGTCGCCATCAAACACAAACATAGTCAAGGCATATTCGCCCGCTGCCACTGGCGTGAATTTTAATGTACTGGTTTTGTCACCTTCTAGCGCAGGCAATGGCACATTATCAGGTTCAACCGGGCTGTACGCCCACTGCCAGCGGTATTGCAATGCTTCACCTTCAGCGTCGAAGCTTTCGCCAGCATCTAACACAGCTTGTTGACCTAGTGTGATGGTTAAGTCTTCCACTTTGGCCACAGGGGCAACATTGGCAGTATATATTTTTACCACCACATCCACTGGCTCAGCACGATTATCTCCAAAGCTTACGACCAGCTGCATCTTGTATTCACCAACGACATCAACGTCCAGCTTAGCGTGTGCTTGATCGCTATCATTCAGCTTTGCAGCACTGTCTTGTGGCTTTTCTACTAAGATCCAGCTGTAGGTTAATGCGCCTTCAGCACCGGTCGGCAAGATACTGTTGCTGGCATCTAAATCGACTGTAGTGGTACCAAGAGGCTCTTCATAGCTGGTTTTTGTCACCGCAACGGGCTTTGTATTTGTTGCAGTAAACTGAACAGTTGACGCTTCACTCTCTTTTTCACCGTCTTTAACTATCAGGCGAACCACATAGTCACCGGGTAGATCCGCCGTAAAGTGTGTATCTACATCACTCTCGCTAGTTAGCACCGCTTTGCTAAACGGCGGTAAAGTTGTGATTTCCCAGTCGTACGTTAATGTACTGTCTGCACTGCCTTTACTTTCTGCGCCACTGAGTGTGACGGTGACATCCCCTTGCTCAACAGAGAATGAATTGCCTTCGCTCGATGTAACATTAATTGCTGCCACTGGCTTTTCGGTCGTAGTGCCTGTGCCTGTTGATGGCGTCGTTGGTGCTGTAGGCGTAGTCGTTGGGGTTGTAGTATTGTTATCAGAACTGCCACCACAGGCAGTGAGTGTGACTGACACCCCTAATGCAGCCAAAATACTGAGAGCACGATTCATGCGATTCTCCGTTGTTCAGAGTTGGATTGGTCTAAAACGCGAGCGTTAAGCTGAGTTTTGCGGTTCTGCCAGGAGCAGGCACTAAACCTAAACTCAGGGCATCTAAATAGTAACGATCGGTGATATTGTCTAAGGTGAGGTCCACAGACATCATGTCGTTAAATTTGTATCGAGTGTAAAAGTCAATGACGCGGTAACTGTGCCATTCCACGGGCTCCAGAAAACCAAAATCATCGTTGTACTTTGGAATCGGATTTCGTTTACCCATTAACGTACCGCGCAGGCCAAGTTCAAGTTTTTGCTCAAGCAATTTGTAGCCAACGTGCGCACTCGCGTGCCACTTAGGGGGCACCATATTGTTGAAGTAGCTGTTTGGTATACCCCAGTCGGTACAGTGGTATCGTACAAAGCTTCCCTTGTTACATACCTCTATTTTACCGTAATGGGTACCACTGAATTCAAATATCCAATCAGTTGCGTCATAGCTCAGATTGATTTCCACGCCATTTAAATCAACGCTATCAATATTTCTCAGGCGAAATTCATCTAACGCACTGCGTTTTTCTTCGAAGGCATTACGCTGTGTTCGCGTTAAGTAATCATCTACATGGTTGCTAAATAGCGCCAACTTTGCACCAAAAACATGACCCGCATCGAACGTGTTTTCATTAAAGTAATTAATCCCGATTTCTCTATTTAAAGCGCGCTCAGCCTTAAGCGGAATATCGAGCGCAGGGCTGACAGAAAACCCAGAGGTATTTTCAAACAAGCTGGGCATTCTGAGCGCCTCGGCATAACGCAAATAGACTTGAGTGTTTTTGGCAAAGGCCCAGGTCGCAGACACCATTGGCGCACCACCGGAGTCCTTATTACGGTAGTAAACTGGTAAGCAGCCGTCAGCCCCATCCGAAATGCATGCTGCATTGCCTTTTGCCAGTGGTAGGGGGTTGTTGTCTTTTGATGAAAAACGGACGTAACGCAGTCCCGCTTCAAAGATCCAATCTTGCCATGGCCGCCAAGTCAGGTTGGAAAACGCGCTATACTCATCTTTATTACCGCTTCTTGAACCTGCGTAAAATCCCTCTGAAGCCGGCGTATTGGTGTCCACCTCTTCCCACTGGGCAGCAATACCGTATTGCCATTTTAATTCACCCATTGGATAGAACAGCATAGTGTTAGAGACATCTGCGCCTAAACGCTGATAATCATCGGTTCTCGCCGTGTTGCTTTCAAGGTCAACTGATCCAACGCCCGGGGTATTTAGATCTGTCACAGAGTTGGTATGCCACAGATTGGCTGCCAAATCTATATTGTCGAGATCTACAGGCTGCCACCCATAAGCCAAGGTAAAGGTTTGGTTAAGCACCTCACTGTTTAGCCACTGCCTCGATTGGCCAAACGATTTCACTTGCGATGGCATCATCTCACCATACTCACTGTTGTAGCGAATATAGCTCAACTCTAAACTCTGATCTGCAGGCATCAATACGGTTGAACTCACCAGCCATGACGTGCTCTCAAAATTGGTATTGGGAATGCGCTCTCCTGCGCGAAATCGCGACACCCCATCTCTTTCGACCGTCGTCTCCTTATACCAAGCCGCCTGTTTAGGTTCGCTATAAGTCAGCGTCGGCGCTGGGCCATTTGTGCCCGCATAATAGTTGCCTTGTTTACGCTTCGCATAGGCAATCACCAGATCGCCCCAATCAAAACGCTGTGCCCCAGCAAAGCTGCCCGCATAGCTCGAAAAGTCAAATAGACCAGGCCTATCCATGCCTTCAACAGGCGCAAAGCGCTCTGGCAATTTGCGGTTTTCTGGACAGTTAACACTGTTCTCAAATCGGCAGTCTGTAATATATACCTTATGGGGTAAGTAGTAGCCAGCATAAGTGCCCGGCTGTGGCTGTACACTGCTATTGCCAATGCCACTTACACGCGCTCTAAAACCACTGAGCTCACCCTCTTTGACAATGTCATCCGCACGCAGCGTTTTAACCGTCACTAGACCGCCTGTTGCGCCGGTGCCCGCTGCCGACATGGTTGGCCCTTTATTAATTTGCATAGAACCAATCAGATCTGGGTCAATATAGCTACGACTAGACACGCCAGCGTAACCACGATAAACCGTGGTCTCCTGCCGGCTGCCATCAACCACAACAGGCACTCGCCCCTGTCCCTGCATACCGCGAATATTGATGTCCAGACCGCCGGAGTTTCGATTTTCACTCACTAGTACACCTGCCACACCCTGAAAGATATCACCGATACTGGTGCCTCTAAATCGCTCAATATTTTCGCGCGTTACCACATTCACTGACGATGAACTTTGATAGGTTTTGGCTTTCGCACTGTCGCTGTGTGTTTGCACCTGAATGGTGTCGAGTGTCATCACATCTTTACTGGAACTGGCTTGAATGATCCACGCGCCTGCCCCCACAGGGATCGCCTGTAAATTGGTGTTGCTCAATAACGTCAGCAACATTGTTTGGCTATCAAATACGCCTGATATCGCTGGTACCGTCACCCCTTCTACAAGGTGCTCTTCAAAAGATAGCGTCACACGCGCCTGACGAGAGTACATATTGAGCACATCGCCTAACTTACCCGCTGGCAGCTGAAACTCGATTGCGTTTGGTGCCATCACAGCATCGCTGGCGTAGGCAGGTAAACAAATACAATTTAAAGCCACCGCTAATACAGTTGGGACAAAAGGTAAATTAGTGCGATTATGCATTGCGTTTTGGTTCCAGTTTTTTGTTTCTCACTTATAAAGCCGAACCAACCCTCAAAACCCGTAAAGAAAAATGAAATTTATTATCATTTAAGTATTTTGAGGGTTTAGAAATACCGGAAATTTGGAATTAAGCGATTGATTTTGCTTTAAGTTGTACCCAAAAACGCGTGCGATATTGAAGTTCAGCGTCCACGGTACGTGCGAGTGTTTTTAAAATAAGGTCGTGGTCATTGAGTTGAAATACACCGGAGATCACATGATTTTCAAGCGTGGGGTCGCTGCGAAGCAGTCCCGTTCGGTAACGAGACAACTCTAATAACAAGGTTTTAAGTGGAATATCTCTGACTGACAACACGCCATCGACCCAAGCACTGTAATCAAACCGCTCAGCATTCATGCTGTTTGCTGCCAAATCAGCAAGCTTTACCACCTCACCAGCATTGATCTGACGTGAATAGCCGCTATTAGCATGCATCCATACTTCACCGTCATCCACTTGCAACAGTGAGTAATCATCTTCTTCTCTGAGATTGAACGTCGCTTGCTGGGTTTTGAGTACACCTTGGCTCACGGTCACTTCAAAAGGCCGGTGGTCGGACGCCGCCGTCAGATGTATTTCGCCCCTCGCAGCCTTGATTGCACGCTTGGTATCGGTAAATTCAACTTGCACACTAGAGCGCTGATTGAGCCACAGCTGACTGCTATCAGCAAGCTTGACCAACGCTTTACGGCCATCCGTAACATGATCGGCATAGATAGGATCGAGCCAACCTTGCTCGTACGATATCCAGCTTACAGCCAATATGCCACACAGGGATCCACCCATATTTTTTAAAGCGTGTCGGCGAGACAGACTCTCTAACTCAGAGTCGGTTTCCATGATGGTTTGTTTGGCAAGTGTTGGGGCGGCTTGGGCAACCTTGTTAAACGTCGAGTCTAAATTACAGAGCCTTTGCCAAGCCAGTTCATGCTCTGGTTGAGCCAAACGCCAGCGCTCGCAAGCTTGTAAAGTTGCGCCATCTTGGCCGCCAGATTCCAGCTTAATACGCCACGCAATTGCTTGGCGGACCACCTCTTCGGGTATCGCGACGGAGGAACGTTGACTTGAATTCATCGCGCTTACTCATCCAAACCATAGGTATTCATGTAACAAGTCATCATCGCCTTGGCGACATACTTTTCGGTAGAAGACAAACTGACACCGAGCTGCTTCGCCACTTCTTTGTATGCTAAGCCTTCTAAGCGCACCATTAAAAAGGCGAGCTTTTCTTTTGGTTTTAGCCCATTTAATAGTTTATCGATCTGATCCAGCAGTTCCAGTGTTTCCCACTTTTGTTCAGCTGACGGGGCCATCGCTTCTGGCATGTTCGCCAACATGGCTAAATAGTTTCTTTCTAAAATTTGACGACGCGCTTGATCAATAACGAGGTTGTCAGCAATTTTGGCAAGCCATGCTTTGGTACTTTTAATCCCTTCGGTCTTATCAGGTCGACCTAATAGTTTGACGAAGGTGTCTTGCGCTAAATCTTGTGCGTCTCCCCAGTTTTGAGTACGGCGCGCGATCCACTTTACCAACCACTCGTAGTGCGCTTGGTATAAGCTATTTAAACTGTTTGAGGTGTTACTAGACAAAAGTGTTCTACCCGTACTGTATGCTGGAAATCGCAAAAGTGTAAATGATATTCAATCTCATTTAAAGCGTAAATTCTAATAATTTATTCTTTTAAAAATATTTTCATTTTCTTTTACGGGTTTACGGATCTCACCCGTCTATAAAGGTAGAAGCTGTAAAATTATCTACTGTCGAGCATCAGTAAAACCAGCACAAAAATTTAAAACATTGATTTTATATAATAAAAAATCAATACCACCTTTCTTTAGGAGTTACCCATGCCTCTTCGTCCCTCTCTGTGGTTTTTACTAGTGAGTTTACTCGCAGCGACTCCAGCACTTGCAGGCGAGACAGAAAGCGCTTTTTCTGGCCATGATCTGTCTCCTTGGGGGATGTATCTAGCTGCGGATATTATTGTTAAAAGCGTAATGATAGGGTTGTTGTTGGCATCCGTTGCCACATGGGGGATTTGGCTATACAAAACCATTCAAATTACCAAGGCCAAAAATAGCGCCCATCAACTGCTTACTCACCTTGTAAATAGCCAAAGCTTTAGTGATGCCGATCAGGCCACCGCAAGCACGGAACACGAGGTCATGCTGTTAGTACACGCGACCAAACACGAGCTAGAACTTTCAGCTGCCGGTGCAGTTTCAGATGAAGGCCTCAAGGAACGTATTATTGCTCGATTAGAGCGTGTTCAAGCCGCCCTAAGTGCAAATATGAACCAAGGCACTGGTGTACTCGCAACCATTGGTTCGGTCGCCCCCTTTGTCGGCCTATTCGGCACCGTGTGGGGGATCATGAATAGCTTTATTGGCATCGCCAAAACGCAAACAACCAACTTGGCGGTTGTTGCGCCGGGTATTGCCGAAGCACTACTCGCCACTGCCATAGGGTTAGTTGCGGCTATTCCAGCGGTGGTGATCTACAACCACTTTTCACGCTCGATTGCCAGCTACACAGCTCAAACCGCCGATATTGTGACTGCGCTTATGGTGCTTATTAGCCGTGATTTGGACCGCGATCACCCCCATGCTAAAGCGCTCTCTAGCCAACTGACGCCAGACACCTGCAAAGGCCAAACTAAGATGAAGGCAGCAAGCTAATGGCCTTTTCAAGCACAAATCAAAATCCATCGGTGCCCAGTGAACAACATGAAATCAATGTCACCCCCTTTATCGATGTCATGCTGGTATTGCTGATTATTTTTATGGTTGCCGCACCGCTTGCAACGGTCAATGTGCCTGTCAATCTGCCCGCGATTGCTGAGGAGGCAAAACCGCAAGAAGACAAACCAATATACCTCACTTTGCAAAAAGATCTCTCTTTAACACTGGGGGATGATATCAAGCTGGCTCAATCACAGCTGATAAATACCTTGCAAAACCAAGGGATTGAAAAAAACAAAACCATCATGATCCGCGCCGACAAAGCAGTACCTTATGGCGACTTTATCGAACTGATGAATCAGTTGGCAACCGCAGGATATAACAAAGTAGCCCTCGTCGGCACTGAGCAGGTAGACACCGCCCAATGAGCCTTCTCGCAGGTCCAAACCACACCACACGCAAGCACGCTCGTAGAAAATGGGTGCTTGCGCTCCTCGCCGCATTCGCGCTGCATATCGCAATTGCAGCGGTGCTGATGTGGCAAGCACCGCAATCTCTGACGCCACCACCAGCCTCCAGCCCTAACGCATTTGAAGTCAGTATTGTTGCCGCCTCAAAATATGAACCAAGCAAGCAACCTGTCGGTCCTGAACAACAGGCTTCAACAGCTGCCCAGCCGCAGCA
This sequence comes from Pseudoalteromonas sp. SMS1, assembly GCF_021530565.1. Classification (GTDB taxonomy): domain Bacteria; phylum Pseudomonadota; class Gammaproteobacteria; order Enterobacterales; family Alteromonadaceae; genus Pseudoalteromonas. Next base: position 85,102 of record NZ_JAKGBI010000012.1, on the reverse strand, counting down.
AGTTGCGCCACAAACACCCCCAGAGGCACAGCCTAAAGCGACGATTAAACCGATAAAGCACACGCAGTCCAAAGTGAAGGTTGCCAAACCTAGCGAGAAGCCAAAACCAAAAGAGCCTAAAAAAGAGACTCCCAAACCTACCGAAGTTAAAAGTCAGCCCGAGGAAGTCAATCCGGCCAAAGTGACCACGAAAAAACGCCCGTCAGAAAGTCAAACAAGCAGCCAGGCAAGTCAGCCAGACAGTGCCCCGCAAAAAGCGACACAAAATACCTCAACAGCGCATAAGGGGGCCCATAGTAACAGCCATATTCAAACTCAAATGGTGTGGAAAGGGCGAGTTCAGGCTCATTTAGAGCGCAAAAAACGCTATCCGCGCAGCGCCAAAATACGGGCACAACAAGGCGCCCCTTGGGTTAAATTTAGTATTAATCGCCAAGGCGAAGTGCTCAGTGTGAGCTTATACAAGGCCAGCGGTATCACGGCACTCGATAAAGAAGCGGTCGCTTTGGTTAAACGTGCTCAACCATTGCCTCCCCCACCAGATAGCATAGAGGGTAACCCCATTACGATGGCGGTTCCTATTGCCTTCTTTATTAAGAAATAAATGCCTTGTCATTGACCCTATTGGGGATTTATTTCAAGAATACTTTGAGGGTTTTCAAAACTCGTTCGTTCTTATTTATAAAAGCCAACGAGTTTTAAAACAGATGAGTAATTTAAGAGCCGCCAACTACCCTAGAATGAGCAAACTGAGAACCTCAACATCCAGTGTGCACGATCAACTTGATAAAAAAATCATGGCGCAATCGCCGTTTGAGAGTAAAGCAAACTATGGTCAGTTTTTGCATTACCACTACCACCTCATAAAACATGTCGAGTCTCTGTATCAAGATGTAAAGTTAGCCGAACTGATTCCGGACTTAGCAGCCAGAGATCGTACTCAACAACTCACTTTAGACTTTCAAGACCTCGAACTATCGCACCCAGAGCCGATTCAAAATCTCGAAACCATCACCGCATCTCAATATGAAAGTTTAGGCTGGTTATACGTTATCGAAGGCTCTAAGCTTGGCGCGGCCGTGCTCGCCAAAGAGGCTGAAAAACTAGGGCTAAATGGTGAGTTTGGCGCACGCTTTTTAGCGGGCTCAGATATCGGCAGAGGCTATCACTGGCGTCAGTTTATGCAGGGCATTGAAGATGCGCCGCTTAATGAGCAACAAGAGCAAGCCATGTTAGCGGGCGCACAAGCCGCCTTTAAATTTGCCAATCAGCTGGTTGAGCTGAGCTACACACAAGCTCCGAGCCCCCATGCCGCATAATTTAAAGCGTACTGCTGTAAAATATAGCTACCTACTGGGTGGCTTTTTTTCGCTTGGTTTGGCCTTCATTGGGGCCATCTTGCCGGTGATGCCAACCACGGTCTTTTTGATTATCGCACTGTGGTGCTTTTCTCAATCATCCAACAAACTTGAAAACTGGCTACTCACACACCCAAAGTTTGGTAAAACCCTCAGCAACTGGCAAACACGGCGCATAGTGCCCAAAAAAGCCAAGTACTTTGCCGCCATCAGCATGGCGGTAAGCTTGGTCATTTCTGGCATGACACTGTCATTTGGTTGGCTACAGGTCGCTCTGCTCATTTTGTTCGCATTTATCTGTAATTACTTATTTGCCAAACCCAGTGAAGAAGGCGAGCATGCAAATCGCTCACGCGAAAAACAAATGAATATGATATTAATTTTAATGACAATCGTCGTCGCGCTTATTTGGGGAGTGGCACATTGATTAGGTTATGCATCGTGGCGCCAAAGATTTGTTTTTGGTGCAATAAACAGAGAGCCAAGCATATGCCATATCTCGCTCATGATCGCTTTTATAGCGGTGGCTGAATATAGTCTATTTGCAACTGGGGTAATAGATTTAGGGCAACAAGACAATAGCTACCTATTGGCACTATTGTTTTTTGGTTGCAGATCTTAATAAATTTACTAGCTGTTTTGTTGTTTATGTTTAGAGTTCAAATTTCTCTTTTGTTCTCAAGCTCTAGTAAAATCATACTCACAGACTTTGATGGCTTGTTTCATTGGCTTTTTATAGCCGCAGGGGTTGTGAATGTTTTGGCCTTAATTGAAAATGCATTAAGAAATGCATTGGGCTGGCACTCACTGACGTTTCTCTACGACACCGATGAGATATATGGCTATGCATTAATGGCCATAGCCCGTCGTCTGTTGCTAACGATGCTGATCTTAAAGGTGAAAAATAAGCAGCTTACTTAGTAGTCATTTTTTAATTTCTAGAATATAAATATTGCATATTAATGAGTTACACAAAGGAAAATATCAAGGAACTAATATGAAGAAAATTTTGTGTCAGAAGTCATCTAAAACAAAGCAACAAAAGCACATCAAACTATGCCAAACACAATGTGATGCAGTGATGGGGGCAGGCCCGTGGAAACCCATAGATCCCTATGCACTTGAGTCAAGAAAGTAACACTTAATATTTAACGAGCCAGTGCATACTGGCTCATATCACTGTCAGTTATGCTTTTGGCATTAATCAATACACGCTCAAACATTGCTGAATTACAAAGCCTCTGCCTATTTTCATGCTAAGAAGTGTTGCTTGCAAACCTCACTATGCCTCTCACATTACACCAATTATCCACCATCGCTCTAGAATTAAGCTAACATGTCTAATAACACCACTCGATTCACCATAGTCATTCAAGTTTCTCATTGCGTGTTGTGCTGTCGCGCCTGCTATGGCAAAAATCTGTAAGGAAAGATGTCAAAAATGACCACTCAACATGCTAATAGTAACCTCGTGATGCTGATCTCTATTTTGGCCATGTGCGTTGTTTTTGCTGTCGACTCACATATTCCGTTGGGGGTTGCGGGCGGCGTCCCCCATATCATTCCAATTCTGATCTCTTTGTGGGCCAAAAACATAAGATTCACGTTAATTTTGGCCGTGCTCTGTTCATTATTCACAGTTATTGCTTATTTCAGCTCCCCCAGTGGTGGAGAACTCTGGAAGGTGCTGTTTAACCGTGGTATTGCGCTCCTCGCCATTTGGTCCTGCGCTTTACTCACCATTAAGTATTTTAACGAGCTCATCAAACATACTGCGTTAGAAAAAGAGCTAGAAAAAATCTCGGTATATAGAGAGACCATTTCTGGCGTTAATCATCTGGTGCGGAATTTACAAAGCAATTTCTTAATTATCAACCATTCACCAAACCTGAAACATGACTTAGGAGAGGAAGTCATAGAGGCGCTGAATCAATCTTCACGCGAAGTGTGTGAAATTCTTGATAAACTGGGGGATTTAGACGAAGTAACACCTGAAGTGATTTCTGAAATAGCCTATTCGAATGTCAATGAATCTAAATAGTTATATGCACTTAGCTTCTTGTATATACAATTAAAACTGTAAATTAGTTACAACGAAAAGCACTCGGCACCGCCCCTGTCCAACGCTTAAAAGCCCTACGAAAACTGTGCTCGTCAGAAAAAGCCATCGTGCTGGCAAGTTGACTGTTATTCCATTGGTTTAGCGCCATTAAGTGCAGTGCTTCTTGCCCTTTCACTTCATCAACCAATAATTTGAAATGAGTACCATCTTGCTTAAGACGTCGCTTTAACGTAGCTGGACTCATCCCCAAAGAGCGTGCTGTCATGTCTAAGTTCCAAGGATCGCTCAGGCGGCGTCGAATCAATCTACGCAGATGCGCTTGTAACAAACACGGTGCTTGGCGGTGCAATTTAACGGCGCGCTTAGTTTGTGCAAAGCGCAGTGCACTGGCCTCTTTAAAAGGTTGATACAACACCTGCTCAGAAAGAATAATGGCACAACGCGGCGCATTAAACTCAATATGCTCACCAAGGTAAACCGGGTAATGAAAGTTATGACTCGGCTGTGCCCACGGGAGCTCAACTTTGAGCCAAGTCTGCGCCCCCAATTGCTCCTTGAGCAACAAGCGGCATGCAGACAGTGCCAGTTCAAATACGCTTCTTTGCTGTGTGCTTAAAGATGCTGATTCGGTCAGCCGAATATAAATTTCACCCTGATGGCGCTGCACATTGAGTTGCAGCAGTGTTTCGATATGATTTTGCGACCTTGCCCATGCTGCAAGGGCCTCGTTTAGATTGGGGGCATAACGCCACAGATCAAATAACACATGACCATGACCGCTGGCAATGCGTTGACCTAACTCCATCGCCAGCTGTGGCTGATCGGCAAGCTCTCTTTTCAGTTTTTTAAGCACATAAAGTGCCTGCTCAGGCGCAACTTGTGCCGCCGGAAACGCCAAATCATCCAAAAATAACTGAGAGCCTCGCAGTAGCCACTCTGGTTCAACACGATATTGCTCAGCCAATTCCAACATAGTGATGAGGAAGTGTGCGGGCATGCGTTTGTCATTTAGACACGCGAAACTACGAAGCATCAGGCGACCTCTGGATGGGAATGGCTGCGCTTAGCACTGGCCAATAATTGATTTAAACGCTCAAACAAAGCTTGCTCTGGCTCGGCTTTTTGCCGTGTTAGCTGTACGGTCGTGACATTTAACTTACCTTTTAAAGCGTTATTGCAGCAATCTTCAATCAATTGACTGAATACGCTCACTTCGTGCGGTGGCGTATCTGGCAGTAGTACAATAAATCGATCGCTGGTATAGCGACACGCAAGGTCGGTCTCTCTCAAGGCCACTTCAAGGGCCGCAGCAACCGCATTTAAGGCTTGATCGCCTTGGCGCGGACCGTGTATTCGGTTGTAGTGAGCAAAGCCATCAATATCGACCATCATCACGGATAACGGTTGATCTCGCTTATCATGCAGTAGCGCCTCGCGACTGAGCTGTACTAATAAATAACGCAAACTATATAACTGTGTCACGGGATCAATAAGGCTATGTTCGCGATGAAAATGCTCTCGCTGCTTAAGCTGACGATTCACGGCTTGCTGCTCATTAAACCAAACGACTAGCCCCCAAGTGAGTAAGAACATACTGATGGGGGCTGGCAAGGATTCAAGCCAGGCAAGTAAGCGGTTGTCTGGTGGATAAGCAAGAAGTTCATCTAGCAAATCTAGCCAAGTTGTTAGCCAATAAGTACCAGACCCTATGAGTAATAATATCGTTACCCAGCCTCTGGGACGGCATAACATCAGTAACACAAACCAAATGGCTGCCATGATTGTGGCGGCCGCTTCGCCGGCGACATCCATCCAATCGATGTCATGCATTGGCGCTAAATCACCAATGATAAAAGCGAGTAGCGTCAGTAACACACCCGCGATCAAAGTGGCAGATAAACTGACAACATGCTGTTTTTGTTTGCGGAATAATCTGGTCATGTCCACATCGTAGACGTGCTTTATGACACTTTTAAGGCGCGAAGCGTTTAATGTATGAGCTATTTAGACCCAGACAAAATGGCTCGGCCTCTGCTCGTATTCCTTTGATGATCTCTGCTTTTGTGCGTTACACAGCCGCCCTTAGCTCCGTTAGTACCCGAGTGTTCACGACAAATTAGCTCATAACATGCAGAGAAATGGTTCGAACTGACGCTAAAATGCGCGCCCTAATACCACACCTCTACACGTTGAAATAAAACTGCAACACAGGGTTTCTAAGGTAGCCTCTCAGCAGATACATACGCTCACAGATTTACACTCTGTCGGTTTGAAAACAGACGCCAAGCTCACGTCAGCATGCGCAGTGTGGAAACGGAGGTTGTATTTTCAAAATGAATTTTAGTTATGTCGGAATTTAACTATGAATAAATCACAATTATATAAAACGGCGCTGATGCTTGGCTTGGTGGGCACATTGGGTGCCTGCCAAAGTCACGATATTCAACCAACTCAAACATCGCAATCGCTGTCACTGTCGATCACAACATCGACCGCTGGCACCGTAGATAGCTGGCAAGTACCCAATGCGGAGCAAGTTTTGGTGGTATCTGAAAAAATAGGGCTGAGCTTACATCAAGGCGATACGCGAAAGTCACAACAAAAAGGCGAATTCAAGCAAGTGCGGCTCAGTCCGATCAGTACCCATCAGTGGCTGTACGCAGCACTAGAAGCCAGCAATGACAGCGTGTTTATCGGCACATTGAACGCCGAAACAGCCACACTGACGCCACAATTTTCGCTCTCACAAACAGGGTTACTGGTAGACAATCTTTGCTTGTTTGCCGACCCAGCAAATGAAACACTGTCCATCTTTTTGTCTGATGGTCGCGGCCGAGCAGAGCAATGGTTACTGCGTCAGCAGCAAAGCTGGTTGGCAACGCCATTATTACTGCGTGAACTAGCTCTACCTTATGATGCCGATTCGTGCGCAGTAGACCCAAATCGAGGTTTCCTCTATGTCAGTGAACCACTTGGTATTTGGCGCTACCCTGCACGCATTGAAGACAACCCAGAGTATTACCCTGTCTCTTTAGTTGCCCCCTATGGTGAACAAGCAGAGCCAGCTTCAAGCCTTGCCACCAGCGATTCTGGCGAACTATTCGCGCTGCTTGAAAGCGGTGACAAATTACTTTACTGGGATGCCCCAGAAAAAGTAGATAGCTGGCAACCCGCCAAAAGCTATGCGTTAACAGGGCTGACCGCAACGATGTTGAACTTAACGCACACAGCAAACCAGCACAGTGTGCAACTGAGTTTTACGAGTGAAGAAACGGGTCATTATGGCGTCACGCAGGTAAAACTCAACTCTGTCGCTCAAAGCCCCAAGTTAAAAGTAGTCCGTCCAATTGCACAGAGTCAGCCTGCTGAGCAGTTTGGGGACGCCATGGATGACCCTGCGATCTGGGTTCACCCAACTGACCCAGAACAGTCACGAGTGCTAGGCACACACAAAAAACAGGGGCTTCAAGTTTATGACTTACAGGGAAACCTGCTACAAAAATTTGAAGATGGGCGACTCAATAACGTCGATGTACGCACTGGTTTTAACTGGCAAGGGCGCATCATCAGTTTAGTGACAGCCAGTAAACGTGATGATGATAGCTTGGCATTTTACGGTATAGAAGCCGATGGTCAGGTTAGGCGCTTAGGCACTACACCAGCTCAATTGACCGGAATTTACGGTCTTTGTATGGCCACCTACCAAGGTAAACATTACGTGTTTGCAAACAACAAAGACGGCCTGACACTGCAATACGAAGTGCAAGCAAATAACAGTAATTTAGTTGCCCCCGTGGTACGTAAAATTCAATTAGGCTCACAACCTGAGGGCTGTGTGGCAGATGATGTACACGAACGTCTGTTTATTGGAGAAGAAGATGTGGGTATTTGGGTCACCAGTTTGAACCCTGCGGACAACAGCCAGCCACATTCTATCGCCACAGTTGGCACACACTTAGTGGATGATGTGGAGGGCCTTGCCTTGTCCCATAGTGCGTCCCCCATCCTCATTGTGTCGAGTCAAGGCAACAACAGCTATCAACTTTACCAAGCAACACCACCATACAATCACCTCGCTGGCTTTCGTGTGGGATTAGATGGATTTAACGGGATTGACGGTTCATCGGAAACCGATGGACTGGCACTCTCTACCACGTTACGTTCGAAAGACTATCCAAACGGCTTGTTAGTCATCCAAGATGGTCGAAATCGCTTACCTGATGAGCCTCAAAACTTTAAATATGTGAGCTGGCAAGATGTCCTTAATGTGACCGGATTAGCAACAACAAAATTAACGCAGACAGACTAACCAATATCGTGCTTTTTAATCCATATTGTTGTTAAGGGTTGGCTCTATCCAACCCTTTTTATATTTGCGAACTCTTAGCAAAGCGCTGTAGGGCAAGCATCGGTCACTCGGCACGTGTAACACGTATAATTACCACCCGTGCGGTTGGTGGTGCCGCCACCACAGTTATTGCAATTACTGGCACACGTTTCTTCAGTATATGCACCACCGGCAACTTTTGGCGTCACACCCGACGGCATGCGCATAGTATCATTCGACAGTGCTTTTATTTTTTTCTTACTCAATGCTAATTTCATACTTTTTCCTTAATTTATTTCCATGTATTTACGCGTTCCCGCCTAGGTTAGGTTGTTTTTTATACATCGCTATACATGCAAAATTCAAGTTGATTGCTGTGAATACCAAAAATAAAACGAAGCACATACGCGTATTATCAACCTAAATAACCTCTCCCCTACAATGTTAGTAAATTGTTTTTTAAATTTTGATTTTTATTGATCTCACTGCTTGCTAAGGCAATTTTTTAGGTTATGTTAGAAAGGTCTCACGGCGCGTTAGGCGATGGCGCAAGAAAGATAAAAGAAAACTCTAAGCAACTGAAAATAAACATTAATTTGTAAAAGGAAACATTACGATGAAAAAAGCATATAGATTGACCGCACTTGCATTATCTCTGTTTGTATCAGCATCAGCACTGGCTGGCCAAGGGGAATGTAAATTAAACCTTGTCAAAGAAGACGGTAACTTTTTACCGGGTGATTATGGCCACGGTAATCGAGTAACCTATAATGTCACCATTCCATACACGGATGGATTTTACCCCAACCCTTGGACTAGCACGCAGCCAAAACCAAGACTCCCCTTCAGCAATTGCATCACCCATTACAACGTACCGGCGAATGCTAAGATAAACTCGATCAGTGTTGATTACACTTTCCAAGAAGCGGTCTTAGTTGCAGACTACGAAATACTGATGGGTTTTATGGGCCCAACCAACAAGTTTGATTCCACCCTAAAACGCGGTGGTGGCAACCGCAGAGGTTCTGGCATTCCACTAAACAACATAGATACAACGGCAGTGGCCAACGGTCAATTTTTGAAAGACATTGAAATGGAGTTACGCGCACGCGTCAATAACCCCGCAGTTAATAATGACTGCCCACAATACATCTCTCGAGATACCTGCCGTACCAGAAACACGCGTCTATCAAACTTCACAGTAACCATTCATTGGCGCAATTAATTCGCGGTTAGACCAAAACACGAGGTTGGAACATCCTAGCCTAGCCATAAAGTGAAAGGGGCAATATGGCGCCTTTCACCTCTCGTTGTCAGGCATACATACTGAACATACCACTACTGCGGCATATTATACTGCGATTTTTTAAATAAAAAGACACAAGAAACGTATAAAAATAATATTAAAGTTATAGATTAATGTTACGTTTAAGCACTGTGGAATCATGAGTTTTATTTTATATAAATTCAAAAATTTGCAATTAAAACTTAATCATGCTGACTTACCCCCTTAATAACTCCACGACTCAATAATAGAAATTAAACACTGCAAAAATAAAGCGCAACTTTGATTCTTTATTAAAACCGGTTAGGCAGGACTATTTTAATGCCCAATCAATACCGCTCCCCTAATTTGAGCAGAGGTCATGAAGGCGCAATTACTTTTTGGCTTTCCCAAAGAAGTATGTTTTGACAGGATCTAATATGATAGCAAAAATCACCAATAACATACCTACCAAGTGCGCAGAGGTAAATGACTCACTCAAGATTAAAATCGCCATCACAGCGGTCATAACTGGACCAAGCCCACCCAGCAATGCGGTATTATTGGCTCCCACACGCTTGATTGCCTCAGCAATCAAATAGGAAGGTGCAATGGTACAACCGATTGCCATGCAAACAGACAAAATCGCAACCTGCGGGGTGATCGTTAACGTGTACCAACTCCCAGAAGATAGGAAGTGTATAAAAATAAACAGACTCGCCGCACTCATCGCGATACTCGTGAACAAGCCACTGGATATTTTAGCCGTAATCGGTTTGCTAAATAACATATACCCCGCAAAACAGGCTGCCCCTGATAACCCCAAAGCCAAGCCCAATATGACATTATCCCCCTCTAGCGTGAGCTCGTGAGAAAACAAGGTAAAGATGCCACAGTAAGTCATTATTAGGGACACAATCATGATTGGCGTAACCGGCACTTTAAACAGAAACCGATTGAGTAAAACAACAAATGTTGGGTACGCAAATGATACCAGGCCAGACAGCTGTGCACTCATATAATTTAAGCCTTGCAAATCCAAATAGGTTGCTAAGTAATAGCCAAAGACACCAACGGCGGCACAGTGCAACCAAGTTTGCTTTAGAGCGTGGGGGTTAGCAGGCGCCAAGCGTTTATAAAGCCACACACCGATAAACAAATAAATAGGGAATGCAATTAGCGTCCTCAAGGCCATGACGCTAACTGTATCTACGCCTAAGCTATACATGAGTTTTACAAATATGCCTTTGGTTGCGTATAAACAGGTGGCCAAGATGGCCAAAAATATACCCGATATTTTTTGGTCCCATTGATGTTGCACCTGTGAGCTTGTGTAGCTAGACATATCCTTTCACTTTTTAATTTTACTAAATAACAAAGTATTTATTTTATTATAAAATTAAAGTACTGTTAAACTTATAGAAAGAAAAACCGTCTATTATAATAAAAATTAAATTACCTATTCATTGACTAATGAGTACAAAAGATACCGTTTTTTATATCACGCCAATACATTGATTGGCAATAACTTAGTAAAATTAGAATATTGCACCACCAGGGTTAATTGTTAAATTATAAATAATTAAAACAAAGATCATTATGATTTTTAGTGCAAGCTCCAATATAAACAACCCAAGGAGGGTTAGAGCGTTTTATGGTTATTCAAGAGACGAATGCAGCCGTTGATTCGGTAAATAGTCGTGCTTCGGTCGCCTTAACGATTGCAGGTTCCGACAGTGGCGGTGGTGCTGGCATTCAAGCTGATATCAAGACATTTTCTGCACTGGGCACTTACGCCACCAGCGTTTTAACAGCCATTACAGCCCAAAACACGCAAACCGTCAGTGCTGTACATGACATACCTAGAGACATCGTAAAAGCACAGATAGATGCCGTTTTCGATGACATTCAAGTCGATGCAGTTAAAATAGGCATGCTCAGTTCATCTGAGATCATTGCCACCGTTGCGTCATGTTTGCAAGGGCGCAATGTTCCGATCATATTGGACCCTGTCATGGTCGCCAAATCAGGCGACTTGTTATTGCAAAATGAGGCCGTTGCCACATTAAAAAGTGAACTTTTACCACTGGCAACCTTACTCACCCCAAACCTGCCAGAAGCTGCTGTGTTACTTGGCCAACCCGAAGCCAATACAGAAGACGAAATTACTCAACAAGGGCAAGCCCTATTAGATTTAGGCGTCAAAGCGGTATTAATGAAAGGAGGCCATTTAGCCTCTCAAACCTGTATCGATGTATTGATGAACCGCCATGAGGCGCCTTTTAAGCTGAGTGCTCAACGGATCAAAACAAACAATACACACGGTACCGGATGTACTCTCTCTTCTGCGATTACAGCCTTGATAAGCCAAGGAGTGCCTCTAAAAAAGGCGGTAGAACAAGCAAAGTCATACCTATATAGCGCGATCCAACAGTCAGATGAACTCGCAATTGGCCATGGTCATGGTCCCGTTCACCACTTTTATCGTCAGTGGCAGGAGTAAACATGAACATTGCAATTATCGGTGCAGGTGTTGCGGGTTTGACATGTGCCACTGAATTTGTGGCCAGAGGTGCCAAGGTGACGATCTACGAAAAAGGCCCGTCGATTGGTGAGCAAGCCTGTTCTTGGTGGGCCGGGGGCATGCTGGCACCATGGTGTGAAGGAGAAACCGCAGAATCCAGCGTTGTAAAATTGGGCCAACATGCAAAGTCATGGTGGAAAACCCATACAGCACAAGTGCAAGAAAATGGCACGTTGGTTTTTGCATTGGATCGCGATTTAAGTGAGCTTCGCACCTTCGCCAAAAGAACCACAGACTACCAAAGCGTGGGAGCGCAAGAGATCGCGCAACTCGAGCCTGATTTGGGTGAGCGATTTTCTCAAGGTTTATTTTTTCCCGAAGAAGCGCATATAGACCCCAGAAAATCCATCTTGTCACTGTTTGATCAATTAGTGAGCGCAGGTGTCATTTTTAAATTTAACTGTGAAGTCGAGCCTGGCACCTTGAGTGGATTTGAGTGTGTTGTTGACTGCACGGGCCTTGCTGCACAGGATGCTATTCCTGAACTTAGAGGGGTGAAAGGGGAAATGCTGTTGCTTCGCAGTCGTGATGTCACATTGCAGCGCTCTATTCGCTTACTCCACCCACGGATCCCTTTATATGTCGTGCCGCGTGGTAATGGGTTATTTATGGTCGGAGCGACCATGATAGAAAACACGGAGCGCACTCGCGTTTCAGCACGTTCAGTCTTTGAGATGCTGGGTTCAGCCTTTGCCTTGCACCCAGCTTTTAGCGAAGCTGAAATTGTAGAAATTGGGGTTGATGCACGTCCTGCATATTTGAACAACCTACCTAAAGTAAATTGGCGGGGCAAAGTCTTGACCGTCAATGGCATGTATCGGCACGGTTTTTTACTTGCACCAGTAATGGCGCGTGTAGCAGCCAATGCCATTTTTGAAGGATACCAAATACCGGAGTTAATGGATGAATATTGTTATTAATGGTGAGCCCAAAGTAGTACACACCGAGGGACTACAAGATGTGTTACATGAGCTGGGCTATCAAAATAAAGTCATTGTGACCGCACTAAATGGACACTTCGTCAGTGAGCCAAATCGTCAACAAATACAATTAAAAGAAGGCGACAAAGTCGAAGTACTTGCGCCGATGCAAGGGGGATAAGATGCTGAATATGTATGGTACTGCCCTGCAAAGCAGGCTTATGCTAGGTACATCTCAATATCCATCACCGGCATCGCTGGCAGAATCAGTCAAAACATCGAACACACAAATTGTGACGGTGTCGCTGCGCCGCGAATCTGGTGATAGCCTTGCTGGGCAACATTTTTGGCAAATGATCCAAAGTTTAAATGTCCATGTGCTACCCAATACCGCAGGCTGCCACACGGTGAAAGAGGCCGTGACCACAGCGCATATGGCGCGAGAAGTGTTTAAAACAGATTGGATAAAGTTAGAGGTGATTGGCGAACAAGACACCCTTCAACCCGATGTTTATGCGTTAGTCGATGCAGCAAGGCTGCTAGTCCAAGATGGATTCAAAGTATTCCCCTACTGTACAGAAGATTTATCTGTTGCGGGTAAATTACTGGACGTTGGCTGCGAAGTATTGATGCCTTGGGGGGCGCCCATAGGGTCTGGGCGAGGACTCAATAATCCATACGGACTACGTACACTGCGCGCACACTTTCCTGATGTGCCTTTGGTGATTGATGCAGGGATAGGCTTGCCTTCTCATGCCGCACAAGCCATGGAATTGGGTTACGACATGATTTTATTAAACACCGCAGTCGCAAAAGCGGGAGATCCGGCGAAAATGGCAGGCGCGTTTGCGCAAGCGATTGAGGCCGGCAGAAGCGCATATGAAGCAGGCCCAATAGAAAAACGAGACATGGCAGAGCCATCTACGCCGGTGCTCGGTAAGGCATATTTAGTATGAGTTTAAGTACTTTTTACCCAATCGTTGACAGTGCAAATTGGATTGAACGTATTGTGCCTCTTGGGGCAAAACAGATCCAACTACGTATAAAAGAAGCCTCTTCTGCCCAATTGAAAGCAGAGATTATCGCCGCGCAACAAATCTGCCAAGACCACAACTGTGACCTGATTATTAATGATCATTGGGCATTGGCGCTTGAGTTGGGATGTGATTACATTCATTTAGGCCAAGAAGATCTGCAGGCCGCTGATTTAGATATCATCACACGATCCGGCGTCAGACTCGGTATCAGCAGCCATGATGAAACCGAGTTGCAAACTGCGCTGGATCTTAATCCAACCTATATTGCGCTAGGTCCTGTATACCCTACCATTTTAAAGAAAATGAAGTGGGCCCCCCAGGGGTTGTCACGTGTTACACAGTGGAAAAAAGCAGTGGGAGATATCCCACTTGTCGCGATCGGTGGCATGAAAGCTGAACTTGCGCCCAGTGTTTTAGCTGCAGGGGCAGACAGCGTTGCCGTTGTCACCGACATCCTATTGCATGATAACCCAGAGCAACGTGTTAAGCAGTGGCTGACGGCGACAGGAGAAACCGTATGAGTCGCTACGACAGACAAATGATACTGCCGCAAGTGGGCGAGCAAGGACAAACGCGCCTCACACAAGCAACGGTACTGGTTGTGGGGGCCGGCGGGCTTGGTTGCCCAGTATTGCAATACTTAGCAGGTGCCGGCATCGGCCATATCATTGTTGTTGATCATGACGTTATTGAATGCTCCAACCTTCATCGCCAGCCTCTTTATTCAGAGCATATGCAAGGCAAATCGAAAGCACAGAGTGCAAAACAGGTATTAACGGCGTTAAATCAAGACATAACTGTCACGGCACATGACGTCAGGCTGACACCAAGTAACGCGCGTGACTGGGTATCACAAGCTGATGTGGTACTCGACTGCGCTGATAGCTATGCGGTCAGCTACACCTTATCCGACCTTTGCTGTGAATTAAATACACCGTTTATCAGTGCCTCGGCGCTGGGAGTGACCGGTTATGTGGGCGGTTTTTGTGGCGGTGCACCGTCACTGCGTGCTCTTTTCCCTGCACTTCCCAACAACACAGCCACGTGTGCCAGCGCTGGTGTTTTGGGCCCTGTAGTGGGGGTGATAGGATCATTGCAAGCACACATGGCATTAAATGTGTTGCTCGATGCATCGCCTTCGGTGCTGGGTATGCTCGTGAATGTACCGCTCGATTCATTTGCAATGAGCAGCTTTAGATTTGACGGTGCACCAGAGCCTCAGCACGCCGCCTTTTCATTTATCAGCCACGAAGATATTCGTGAGCATGACTATGTGGTTGAACTCAGAAATGAACAAGAGGCTAGCTTGCCAATCACACCTCATGCTAAGCGCGCAGCAGTACAAGACTTTGAGCAAGGTTGCGTGCCACCAAACCATACGTCCAGAGCCGTAATGTGTTGTCGCTCGGGCATTAGAGCATGGCGTGCCGCAGATGCGCTACGACGCAATTGGCCAGGAGAGATCGCGCTGGTCGCAATGGGCTAAACTTCCTTGTTCACTTATTTGATAAGAGCAGGCACTAAGAATATGGACAAAGCAAACGGAACATTGAAAGTACCAGCCGTTGCCGCACTGGCTGTCACCTACCGAGGCGATGAACTGTTATTGGTACAACGAGCAAAGGAGCCCCAAAAATACGGCTGGGGTTACCCCGGAGGATCCGTTAACCCCGGAGAATCGCTGCATGATGCAGCGCGCAGAGAACTCTTTGAAGAAACGCAGATTCAAGGCTCTCCGGAACAGACGTTCGATGTTATCGAGGTCAATGAATTTGATCCCAGCGGTGAGCACCACCATTTTATTTTGATCGCGGTACTGTGCCGCTACGAATCTGGTGATGCCATTGCGTCTGACGATGCGATGGATTGCCAGTGGATGTCTATGGCACAGATCATGTCAGGGCAAACCGCACTGATTGAGCATGTGGGGGATGTTGCAAAACGCGCAGCAAAAATAATCACCCAACGAGTAAAGAACTAATTTAACCTAAAAAATATAAAAGGACACTTATGAAAAAAATGTTTTTAGCAGGGCCGTTTAAGGCACTTGTATCAAAAGAAACGCAAGTCATGTCTGAGGCACACATTGCACAATTTTCAGATATTATCGACCACTTTGAACAGCAAAATTGGTCTGTACATTGCGCACATAAACGTGAAAGCTGGGGAAGAGAGTTTATGACGCCAGCACAGTGTACCAAGATTGATTACGACGAAATTGCAAAGTGTGACTATTTTGTCGCGTTTCCTGGAGCACCAGCATCTCCCGGCACACATATTGAGCTTGGTTGGGCGTCTGCGATGAAAAAGCCAATGATCCTGCTATTGGAGGAAGGTGAAGAATACGCCTACTTGGTACAAGGTCTTGGCGAAATATCAACTGTTAAAGAGTTGCGCTATAACAAAGCAAAAGGTGTAGACGTAAAACAAGTCGAAGCCTTGATCGAAGAGCTGGAGTCGCAGCGTCATGCAGAAGCGGTATAACAACTTAAATCAGCTTTATTTAAACACGTTAGATGAAGTCTACAATCTGTACGAGTTTGAAAATAGCCCAAGAGGGTTTGCTGAGAGAGAAATTTTAGGGTTTTGTGGCAAGCTCGACAACCCGAAAAATCGATTCTGTTATCACCCACAAAGGCGGCAAAATATCATTTTTAACTACGCTGAAGCTTTGTGGTACTTGTCCGGTAAAAATGACTTGGACTTTATTCAATGGTATGCCCCATCCATGGCCCGATTTTCAGCTGATGGCGCAACGCTGCCTGGCACTGGGTACGGTAAAAAACTGCTGCATTTTGGCACTCAAAACCTCAACCAAATTGCCCGTGTTGTCGATATTTTAAAAAACGATGACGCAGACAGTAAACGCACATTTTTGCAGATTTTTAGCGCAGATGAAGACATTTACAAGCATAATATAGACGTATCTTGCACCCTCGGATTGCAGTTATTGCTGCGAGAGAACAAACTGCATATGGTGGGCTACATGCGTGCCAATGATGCGTATGTTGGTATGCTTAGTGACATTTTCTCGTTTACCTTTGTCCAAGAGTTTATCGCATCACTCATCGGTTGTGACGTTGGCACGTATACGCACCAAGTCGGTTCGATCCATATCTACGAAAATAACCTTGAGAAAGTCGCGTCATTGCTACAAAACAGTGCTCAGAACATGTTATCTGAGCAGTCACTGCCTGTCATGCCTCGTTCGGACTTTGGCGTCATCACGTCTGTACTTGAGTATGAAAAACAGATCCGAAGTGGTCATATGTCATTGCATGACATCAATGCGGTTGCGTTAGACGACTATTGGCGAGACATTTTACGTTTGTTTAAAGCCAACACCTATATACGTCAGCAATGCCCTATTGATACTGAGCTAATGAACCAGCTTCACCCTTTCCACCGCCTATTTTTAACGAATCGACATACCAACAAAGCCGTCGTTTGTGAACAAGAAGGAGCTTTGATATGAGCACTGATTGGATGATTGAGGAAGTATCTCATCAATTTGATTTCTATGATGATTATTTGGAAAACCAATTGGGATACCAACCCCTCATCGATGACCTAATTGCGCGACTTGGCACGCAAATAAGTGTCCTAGACTACGGCTGTGGTGGTGGCAAAGTATCACGTCGACTTGTTGCGCGCGGTATCGAGCAGGTCACAGGGGTTGATATCTCCAATGTGATGATTGACAAAGCCAGTACACATGCTGATAGAGGAAACTCTCGCTATCAGCAGGTGACATCTGGCGAACTGCCGTTTGATGATGCCAGCTTTAATGCCGCTGTGTGTTGCTACGTATTTATTAATAACGATGAAAAAGCAGAGTTATTAAAAATCGCCAAAGAAGCACATAGAGCCATACAAAGTGGCGGTTACTTCTATATCTTAGACACCAACCCTGACTCAACTGGGGTAAAGTTCAGTAACTTTAAAAATGGTGACGCTGATGTTGAGTACCAGGATGGTGATAAACGGCCGGTATATTTGGACTTACCCGATGGCAATGTGTTTAAAATCATAGACACCCACTGGGATAAACAGACCTACATCAGTGTATTGCGTGAGGCTGGTTTTGAGAGTATTGATGTCGTTGAACGTATCGAACTCGAACAGCTTTCAGGTAAGCACTGGGCGCCATTTGTGCTATTTCGCTGTAAAAAGTCTTAATTAACAGTCGCCATTTAGTGTGCCCAACTTTAGGTTGGGCCATTTCATTTTTGACAACTGAAAGTTTACCGCAGCAGCCCTAATTTTTAAGGCAAAATACGCTACCACATCCACTTGGTTGCAGCCCACGAATGAACTACAGATGCAAGCGGACACCGCACTGTGTTTACCAGCATACACATATCAACTGGGCATACGCTGCTTGTATACGCCATCAAAAGGAACCTGAGCTGAGCGTCTAAATAAATGAGTGCTTTAACAAACTTCATAAACCAAAAGCGATTGCTCAACACCGACACACTCATGGCCAGTAACACAAAGCCTGATAACAGCGCCAATAGTGACCCATTAAAAAAGGCGCTATCGCGCCTTTTTTGTCGGTAAATCTTAATTTCTAAGCCACAAACTTTTGTGGGTGAGGAATATAGTTTCATACCAGCTTGCACTGAAGGTATTGAACTTGTGTTAAGGTTCAATAATTCCAAAAATAAAACTTCATACTGAGTGCATGTTTACCGATTAGTTTAAATAAATTTCGAGTAATAAAGTATCATACTGACATTCGCATATGTGCCACAAAGGGACCTTCTAGGCAAGTACAGTAAATATATTAAGGGTATTTTCTATCTCACTTTCGCCTATTAACAGCTTTTAATGAGAGTCATACTCTCAACTGTTTCTCAATTATCAGCCAAAAGTTCTCAAACCAATCTTCCAAATCAAAATCTTGATTTATGAATGCTACTAACCCTCCACCTTCTAACATAACTATTATGTTATCTGCTATATGATCTGCGTTTATTTCACATACGCGTCCTTGTTAGCCCCATGAATTAATTTTTGTATTTATGAATCCTGAGAGAAGTCAGTAATCTCAATTGATTCACAGCTTCCTCAACAAAAAGCCCTTTCTCTTACCACAACCTGAGAAAACTCTCTCAAACTTCTCAACTATCCCATCAATTGGATCAAACCAAATCTCGATGTTGGATACCAGTCAGAATTCTACAATACGAGAAAGCACTCTTCCCCATAACTACTCCTTTGCAATATACAATTATCACCCCGCGTAACAAACTACTTACTGTACGCAGAAATGAACCAAAGCCAAGAAAGAAGTGATTCTCTACAAATAAACAGTACTATTTCAGTACCCGTTCTTAAGTTACGCACTTTTGTACCTCAACTCGCATGTTCTCTTACGCTGGATATAAGTTAATATAAGAAGCAGATCAGCCGTTGGGGTTCCAGTTGCGGTTTTCATAAGGCTGCAAGCGATAATAGCCATAGAGAAGCAAAAATCGCAAAGAGGTTAAAGCATTCAAAGCACTTTAAAAGTACTTTTCAAGTGTCATTATACTCATTTGCTTTCTTCTCAATTTGGTATGCCAATGTGGATTTCCCGCTCTCTACAGGCATATTTTATAGCCTTTTCCCGGCGACTGTGACACTCTTAGTTAAAGACAAAAAAGAACACCTCTGTATCACCCAATTTTAAAGGGCTGTTCACTCGACCTTTTTTTTGGGCCCATTATGAATTTATCTTGTATATATAGCGCAGTGTGACATGAATAACTTGGTTCATAAATACCTAAAAAAATCCGGACCTGCTTTGAGCTCTGAAATAACTGAGTACCTAGTTAACACGTTGGAGCTAACTCCGGACGCTGCTAGACAAAGAGTGTCCAGAGCTGGCGAGGACATTTTACGATTAGACCTGTCATTTCCGAGACGAGCCAAGTTCCTTTTTCTAAAGGAACAAGCCGGTAGCAATTTGTATTGGGTTCGCCTCGAACTAGCTTTACTGTCAACTAACTCTGCCTATGGTTTTGCTATAACAGCATTGAAGGAAAGGGGCGGCATTATGCCAAGGCGCCATTTTGAAATAGCCTGCGGCGCTCCCATTAGACAAAAGAAACATCTAGCGGCAGAAGTTGTACTCAATAAATTAAAGTCTGCAAATCTATTTAAAGAAATACACGTCGAAGGCATAGGACCCTGCATATACCTAGGGCTTCATGTAAATCATGTTGAAACATTAATACCGGCAATGAAAGCAAGGTTATTTACCGAAGAACTTGTTCTTCGTGGGGTTAAAAGCTGGATGCGAAAACTTGGATTTATCTCATACAACCAAGTTTCTGTTCGTTCCTTGGAAAAAAACCCTACGGTAAGCACCACAGCCTGGGACTTGGCAGGCCCATCTTATCTAAGCCCTCTTGTAACTTTCCCGAACAACAGCTCAAAACCCAACCCAGGGTTTGTTGTATGTGACATTCTGCTTAATCATGAAGTTAGCGAGTCTGGAATTGCTCCATTTTTACAAAAGCTAAACGCACTTAGAGGTTTAAAAAATGTGGGTAAGCAACTCTGCTTCTTTTTTGCCCACTCTTTCAGCGATGCAGCATTCAAGAAACTTAAGTCACAAGGTATTTCTCCCTCAACGACCTCAGTAATTTTTGATAACGAAACAGCACGAGGCTTAAAAGAACTAACGGACATACTTTCAGAGGTTGCTATCCGCTCTATTGAGCCTGAAAAAATCGATATCATATTCAACTTATTGGGAAAAATTGAAGGTGCCGCTAGTAGGTTAAGGGGGGCGTTATTTGAATACATAATAGCTGAAACTATGCGATCTGAGTATTCTAACCCTGTAGAGCTGAATCGACTTTGCCAAACCCCAAAAGGAATCAAAGAAGCTGATGTTATATGCTCCAACCATCGGGAAGTCAGGTTCATCGAGGGAAAAGGATATGGATTTAACAAACAAGTATCTGGTGAAGATGCCAAATACTGGCTCACTGAACAGGTACCAATATTTCGAGCCTTTGCCCTGGCCCATCCAGATTGGAGAGATCGACATCTAGTTTTTGAATTCTGGACATCAAGTACGTTTTCAGATGAAGCAATCACGAAGCTAAATACAGCTAAGGAAAACACAAAACAATATGAAGTTGTGTACAGAGACTACAAAGACGTCTCTGCAAAAATAAAAAACTCAAAGAATAAAGCTCTAATAAAGACTTTCGGTGATCACTTTATGAATCACCCATTAAATAAGATTAATTAAACTTCTAAAGTACTTATAAAGTATTTTAAAAGCACTTTATAAATAATTTGAAAGTGACTCAATTTGGCATGCCAAATCGCAAACTGCCTATGTTTCCCCTGGCGGTTCTGCTTCATAAGCACAACTAAACGTCATAGGCATAGGTAAAGGCATAAAGAAAATACGATAGAATGAAAGCCACTCTATTTAAAGAGCAGCTCCCATAGTAAGCCTTAGCCGTTAGGCAGGCTCCGACAGTGTGAACATACAATTTCCCAGCGTCCATAACGGAAACGCTTGTACTCTCGTACACGCACAGGCATAGGGTAGCTACACATAAGCATAGGTACATCTCCTGTATAAATACACATGATTGCGCTAAAGCTGTGCAGGAGATATACTGAATGGTGTCAAATAAACAGTGTCTCTCTGCGTGCAATTCCGCCGCATAGAAATGCTCAGCTTCTCGGCCTTTCCCAATGCATACGCCAATATGCAATATCAGGGCATAGGTCGAGGCGCTCCCTCACGACAATTAATTTCTTCTTATAAAATCATCCTTACTTATATAACTCCTCAATATGCAAAATTCTCTTATATATGATTATTCTACCACGATTTTAACACAACGAAAACACTGAAATAAATATAGCGCCCAACTTATAATATAACACACATTTACACCTAAGTGGTCCAACCAGCTAAAACACCAAAATTTTCAACTTTCCCACATATAGCACTCGATTTATTTAGTCAGATTTACCGCCATCTATTGCAGTAAATACTGTTTTCTTCGGTTTCTTCCTTGTTCTGCGAGCTTTTGCCTCTTCCGCCCTGGCTTTATTAGCCTCGATTTTCTCAAGAGCAAATGGTTCTGCCTCACTGATCAACCCATCAAAATGATAAATATTTGATTTATTTCCCTTGTCTTTATCGGGCCTATATTCTCGACGTATAAATCCCGCCTTCTCTAAAGCTGAAATCCTTCTTTGAATAGTTCTCGGATCTACATTCAACGCTTCAGCTATAGTTTTTTTCGATGGATGAGGCTTATTTTCCGCTTCCCACCAGAAGGTAGACAAGTACAATATGATATTAACGTCCATGGCGCTTAAACCTAGAGCATGCTGCTTTTCCAAAATAATACTGGGAAAGGCAGTCCATCCAGATTCCATAAGAGTTTTTCCCCATTTTTTTTCATTTGTTTGAACAGCTTTTTCTGCTGTAATTTCTTTTGTTTTTGCTGTAGACATGTACGTCGCTCCACTTGAATCATGTCATAATTACAGCACAATAATTATGACATGTAACCTTTATAGGGGAGACGTTTATGCCTTGAGGTGGGGACCTTATGATCTCGATAGTATAGATCTTTATGTCTCTACTCATGAGGACTCAGTTGACTACCAAAGTAGACGTATTGCTAATCAGACTAATCGCCAATTAGACGAATAGGAACAGTACATACTATGATAATAGAGGTGAGGACAAATTTGTCTCCCCATAAGGTGTTTTTGAGGGGAAATAGCAGGATTTATTGTTAGACTAAAGCTATCCTTTTCATTGAACTGTGATTATTTATAGTGCTCCTGTGTAACTCCACCCAATTTAGTACAGCACTTTCGTAGAACTTTATGCAGCCTCAAGATAACCAATTGGTGTCATATAGCCAAGTGAATCATGAGGCCGCTCATAATTATAAGTATCTAATCACTTATCTGTGGTGTCATGTACTTCTTGTAGTGACTCAAACAAGTATAAATCTAATACCTCTTCACGATAGCTTCGGTTAAACCTTTCCGCAAAGCCATTTTGATAAAGGCTGCCAGATTTTATAAATTCCAACTTGATGTTGTTTTCCACTGTCCAAGAGTCCAGTGCAGTTGAGGTAAATTCAGGGCCGTTATCTACTCTAATTTGCTTTGGTTTACCGCGCCAAGCAATGAGCTGTTTTAGTGTCCTAATAAACCTTTCAGCCGTTAAACTGGTATCAACTTCAATGGCTAATGCTTGTCGATTGAAGTCATCGAGTACATTAAATGTTCTAAAACGATGCCCATAGCTTAACGCATCACTCATAAAATCCATTGACCACGACTCATTATGTTGTGTTGGTGCAGTTAATGGTTCAGGTGTTCTCGTTGGTACACGGCGCTTTCCTTTACGTCTTAACCTGACTCTACTTCTTTTATCATGCCGACAATTTGGGTTTCGGTGAACTTACTTTTTCTCATCGTAAATTTTCCTATTTTAGTTAATGGAAAATTCTACTTATGAACTGTTTCAGCTTATGGGGTAGTTACATAAGGTCTGTATATATACTCAACGTCTTCTGATGATTCTTTCTTAGAATCGTTTTTACTCATAATTTTTCCTGGGACCACAGCCCTTGACGAATCATATAAGTTAGATTTATAGTCAAGGACATTGGTTGTTTTCTATAAAATTAGAACAGGGTGGCCGCCCTGAACTGCCAATTTGTATGGAGACCTATTTCGATAGGTCTTTCACTTCTTCTCTCTTCTCACCCCCTTAAATGGTTCTCCATCCATTTTTACATCCATGATTCTTCCTGTATTTGTATCTCTTTTTGCCCATAGTCCTGACGGAGTCTGGAATTGAGAACGCTCTTTTACAGCACCAATTCTCTTACCATCGCCATAAGGTGCATTTTTTGCCATTTTTACCTCCAATTAATTGTAATGATTAAAACATGTTCGCTATCGAACAAAATACATACTACACCTGTGTTTATGAAAGATCAAATAATGATCTCTGCTTTTTTATATAAAAACAAATATCACATATCAAAATGATTCGTGTAATTCATGAAAACTACTGCTAATATCATTAAAAAAATAAGAGTGAAAGTGTTATGGCAACAACTTATGACTACGCTAAATTGAGTGAAGAATATGGGTCGAATGCAGAGCGTCTAGCATTTGTAGACTTTAAACTTCGATTTACAGGCTCGATACAAAGAACGGACTTGGCCGAAGCTTTCAACTTAGCAGAAGCTTCATCTTCAAGACTTTTATCTCTGTATCACAAGCTAAAACCAAATAATATGCAATATGATAGGAGCAGGAAGGTTAATGTGATCTGTGAAGACTCCTATGAGCCTATTATAGCTATGGATGCTGACACTGCTTTAGGAATGCTTTCGCACGGCTTTAACAAAAACAGGTTAATAGGTAAGCCAATATTAAATTATGCACGAGTCGGGAAAGTGCCAGAACAATTAAACATTGATCAGGTGTCAAAAATCACCAGAGCTATGTTTAACCAGCAAGCCATTAATTGCGAATATATCTCCGCGAATAGTTGCAACCATAGCTGCAGAGAATTAGTCCCTTTAACTCTAATATCAGACGGTAAAAACTGGCTTTTTAGAGCTTACGATAGATCTAGTAATAGCTATAGCTTTAAGAATTTCAACTTCGCTCGAGCTTGTAATATTAACCTTAATGTTGTCGAAAAAGATGCGCAGCCATATGAGCTATTAGCTCATGACGTAAAGTGGAACACGATGCTTCCGCTTCTATTAGAATTGCACCCTAGCTTAAATGATGATCTAAAAGCCTCTGTAAGACGAGACTATGGGATGGCAGATAATCAAGACGAAATTATATTAACCGAGAGAGGTGCATTAATCTGGTTGTTGTGTAGTCAGTGGCTCATTGACAAAAGCGATGAGGAATCCGGCCAGAATAAAAACAGGTATTACAATTTTCTACTCAAGAACAGACAAATGCTCTTCGACTACCTGTAAGAGATTATTAAAAAGCCGACTTTTTGTCGGCTTTTCAGTTTATTTTAGTATGAAACTTTATTACTTAGGATGACACTTTAATACTTAGTATGAATCTTTATTCCTAAGCCACAACTTTTTATGTTCGTGCAATCCACTTACTCAACCGTTACCGATTTCGCTAGGTTACGTGGTTGGTCAACATCAGTGCCTTTAATCACAGCAACGTAGTATGACAGTAGCTGTAATGGGATTGTATAGACAACTGGCGCAATGATGTCTTCGACGTGGTTCACATTCATAACACGCATTGTGTCGTCTGATGAGAATGCAGAGTCTTTGTCAGCGAAGACATAAATAATGCCGCCACGCGCACGTACTTCTTCAACGTTTGACTTGAGCTTTTCAAGCAGTTCGTTGTTGGGCGCCACAACAATGATAGGCATATCTGCGTCAATCAGTGCCAAAGGACCGTGCTTTAATTCACCCGCCGCATAAGCTTCTGCGTGAATATAAGAGATCTCTTTCAGCTTCAACGCACCTTCCATTGCAATTGGGTATTGAGAACCACGACCTAAAAAGAGCGAGTGATGCTTGTCGGCAAACTCTTCAGCCAATGCTTCAATGCCATCGGCCATGCTGAGTGCTTCTTCCAGCTTGTTTGGTAGCGTCTTAATAGCATTAACAATGGCACTCTGATCACGGCCTTTCTCTTGCGCGATCGAAGCCGTTAGCATTAATAAACCAACTAGTTGAGTAGTAAACGCTTTGGTTGACGCAACCCCAATCTCTGCACCAGCCTTGGTCATAAATGCCAAATCTGACTCGCGGACTAACGATGAACCAGGGACATTACAAATGGTCATTGAAGCCATGTAGCCCTGCTCTTTGGCAAGACGAAGCGCAGCCAGTGTATCTGCAGTTTCACCTGACTGTGAAATTGTCACTAATAGGCTATTTTCATGAACGAACGACTCACGATAGCGGAACTCTGACGCGATTTCTACATTACAACTCACACCAGCAAATTGCTCAAGCCAGTAGCGCGCAACCATGCCTGAGTGATACGACGTACCACATGCAATGATTTGAACATGTTTCACATCTTTGAAGATTTGATTGGCGCTGTCACCAAACGCGTCAATCGCCACTTTGTCATTTTCAAGGCGGCCTTCTAGCGTATTACGTACCGCCAGTGGTTGCTCGTAAATCTCTTTTAGCATGTAGTGGCGGTATTCACCTTTACCGGAAGCATCTTGCGTGATGTTTGACTCAACGACTTCACGCTCAACCGGGTTACCGTCAACGTCAAAGATTTCAACCGTATCACGTGTAATACGTGCAACGTCGCCTTCTTCCAAGAAGATAAAGCTACGCGTTACAGGTAAAAGTGCCAACTGATCAGAAGCAATAAAGTTTTCGCCTAGGCCTAAACCAATAACCAAAGGGCTACCAGAGCGCGCGACGATGATCTCGTTGTCGTTTTCTTTATCAAAAACAACCGTACCGTACGCACCTTCTAACTGTTTCGTCGCAGCTTGAACAGCTTCTAACAATGTTTTGTGCTGTTGGCGTAGTTGGTGAATTAAGTGCACCATCACTTCTGTATCTGTATCCGATAAGAACGTATAACCATCATCACGCAGTGCAACGCGCAGTGCTTCGTGGTTTTCAATGATGCCATTATGAACGAGCGCGATTTGCTCATTTGATAAATGTGGGTGAGCGTTCGCTTCGGTTACACCACCATGTGTTGCCCAACGTGTGTGTGCAATACCAGTTGTGCCTTTTACGTTTGCGCTGTCCAATGCGCTTTCAAGGTTAGCCACTTTACCGACCGCTTTAACGGTATTCAAAGTGCCAGCATCGCTTAACGCAACACCTGCTGAATCATATCCACGGTATTCTAAACGTTTTAAACCTTCAATTAAGATTCGGTTAACTGGGCGCTCTGCCACAGCTCCTACGATTCCACACATAATCTCTCCATTTTTTGCACGTTTGTGTGTTTAATCTTGTGTGATCTCTGCACAGATCACGTTTACGCCATGGGCCTCGATCGCTTGACGCATGTCTAACGCCAAGGTGTTGTCGGTGATCAAGGTCGTGACTTGCTGCCAAGGCAGCTCTAAATTCGGTATTTTGCGACCAATTTTTTCAGACTCCACCAGCACAATGACTTCTCTGGCAGACTCTGACATCACCTTACTCAAACCAATTAATTCGTTAAACGTTGTTGTACCACGTGCCACGTCAATGCCGTCGGCGCCAATAAATAGCTGATCGAAGTCATAAGAGCGTAGCACCTGTTCGGCAACTTGGCCTTGAAACGACTCAGAGTGGGGGTCCCACGTGCCGCCGGTCATCAATAAGGTAGGTTCATTTTCCAACGACAGGAGTCGATTGGCGATGTTGATCGCATTGGTCATCACCACTAATCCGCGTTTGTTGGCAAGCTCAGGGATCATCGCAGCCGTTGTTCGACCACTGTCGATAATGATACGGTTGTGATCACGGATAAGTGCCGCTGCGGCTTTGGCAATGGCCACTTTGCGCTGCGGATCCTGTTTATCGGTGTCGGTCGCCACAATTTCTTTTGGTAGCGCCACGGCACCACCATATCGACGCAGTAGCAATCCGCTTTTTTCCAGCGCGGTTAAATCCTTTCGAATCGTAACTTCTGATGTTGCAAACTCGCTTGCTAAAGCGTCAACACTCACCTCTCCCTCACTATTTACACGTGAGACGATGGTATGTCGGCGCTGTTGCGTGTTTCGTTTTGTCATCTAATATTCACATAAGTTTCGTTTCGAAATTTATGTGCATTGTAGTCGAAACTTTGCTGTTTATACAAGCACTCATTGTTCAAAAAACTTGCGACCACGACTACCCCGCCATAAAATTATGCACATTGATTAAACCACCGACACATTTAAGCGCAGAAATGAAACACATCATTATATTATTAGGGGTTTTTCTTCACTCTTTTACCTATGCAGCCGTCACACCTTGGCTAGATTTTACCTATCAAAACGGCCTTATCACCATTCCAGTCAAAGTGTCAGATATTGACAGCTACGCCGTGTTGGACACGGGTGCAGGACTCAATGCCATCAACGCAAATTTCGTCACGGCGCATAAACTAAAATACAAACACAGTAGCAATGTCAATATTGAAGGTGCATTTGCTTCACAGCGCAATAAGGTCTATCAAAAGGTGCCGGTGTCATTTTTTGGTATCAACACAAACCTAGAAGGGCTGCCTGAAATAGCGTTAGGTAACCCGAACAACTCGATACTATTTGGTCGTGGTTTTTTCAAATTGTTCAACACCCAAATTGATTATCCCAACCGTCGTATACGCCTGCTTACCCATGACCACCTAGATCTCAAGCAATATGAGAACATCGACTTCAAAATTCAAAAGGGGTATGGCCAACCTATCGTCAAGGTAGAATTGGAAGGTGACTCAGCTTGGATGCTCCTCGACACCGGTTTTACTGGCGGTATTATGATTGAACGCCGCTATGCCGATAAATTTGGCTGGCTAGATACAGAAAACGAAAAAATGTCGTTTTCAGGGGTAAACTCCACAGGCGAAACCGAACATATCAAAGCCAAAGAGGTGAAATTCGGTGCTTTCTCACTCTCGGATGTCAGTGTTACCTTTCCGGCAAAAGGCAGCAAAGCGAACATCGTTAGTCAGTACTCGGCAACAAAAAGCCACGTAAAAGGCGTTAAAGTGAAAGGTATTGTCGGGTATGAGGTGTTCAAACACTTTGTCATGACGATGGATATGAAAGACGGCCACTTGCATATTAGTGCACCAAAGTCTGAATAAACCGAGATGTAAAAATAGGGCCAGCGAATGCTGACCCTGCTGCGTTTTATTCGTAACGTAAAATAAGTGATGGGCGCACACTTGCGGCACGAAAAGCCAACAGAGCCACAGTTAGCCAAGTGCTCAGCGCGACAAATACAGCGCTAAATAAATAAACCCAAGGCGCTTGTGTAATACGCTCATTAAAATGGCTCAGCCAGCCATCTAAAAACCAGTAACTCGCCGGAAAAGCCAGTAACACCGCTGCTGCTATCAGCACCAAATACTCCTGCGCCAGCAAGTTAACAATACTAAAGCGAGATGCACCTAAGACTTTACGCACAGCCACCTCTTTTTGTCTGCGTAATGCGGAGAATGACGCCAAACCTAATACCCCAAGACAAGTCAAAAAGACCGCCAATGAGCTGAATAATAACACCAGTTGCTGCACTCGATATTCACTAATGTGTGCACGTTGGTACTCATCTTCAATACGTGTGATGGAGACTTCATGCAGCTTCAATTGCTGAGCAACCATGGCTTGAATTTGCGAAGAGACTTGCTCGGCAGGTACGCTTTTATCCAACTTCACCACAATGTCTGCAAAAGGACGGTTATTTAAACCTAGGCGGAAAGACAGCGGCAACTTTTGTTGTTTTGCAGAACCCAATTTCACATCGGCTACAACACCCACAATTGTCACTTGTGTGCGTCCTTCATGGGCCGTTGCTTGTTTACCGATAATCTCGTTCGGATCGGTATAACCCGCCAGTTTCATCAAGCTTTCGGTAATTAAGATACCGTAACGTCTTACCTCTTGTTCATCCGTACGCGCCCAATCTGACCCATATTGAGGCAAGAAGTCGCGCCCCGCCAATAAGGAAAGGCCCAGCGCTTCAACAGCATGGTACCCCGTTGAAATTGTAGGCTGTGTTCCCTCAATTTGCTCGCCATTTGGCCAAGTCAAAAAGAGTTCACTGTTCATATCGACCGTTAGGTTCGTGTTACTCACCGTGACTTGAGCCACGCCCGGCAAAGCGCGAATGCTGTCAAATAAGCGATTATTTTCACCTTTAAACAGTGACTCCGCTGGTAACTCCTTGACCAGTAGCCGGTCTGTTTTGCTATACCCAACCTCTAGGTCGTTAACCAGTGCCATCTGCTTGTAAATAATCACCGCAGCGATGATTAACGCGATTGACAACACACTTTGAAAATATAAAGTCAGTTTACGCACCCAAATCGCGGTTTGGCCGCGCTGTAAATCGCCGCTTAATACGCGCTTTGCGCTGAACGAAGAAATGAATAATGCCGGATACAACCCCGATAAAATACCCACTAAGATCACTACGCCGACAACAGAAACTAAGAACCATATCGAAAAGTCCAGACTTAAGTCTCTACCCAGGATCTGATTCACCCAAGGCAACGTCATCTCGATCAATGCCAATGCGATCAGACCTGAAATACTCACTACCAATAATGCTTCCGTTAAAAACTGTTGGATTAATTGCAAACGGCTGGCACCGAGCGCTTTTCTCACACCGACTTCTTTCGCTCGTCGTGCTGCAGCGGCAATATTTAAGTTGATAAAGTTGGTACTCGCAACAATCAGTAACACAATGGCCAACGCCACACTGACCCAAACGACTTGCTCGGATCCACCTGGTTTCATTTCAAATGGGCCGCTGCTGTTGAAGTGTACATCTAATAGTGGCACTAAGTGCAGTGATAGAGTTTTATTTCTTCCTTGCGATTGTTCTGTGAAGACACGGTTGAGCTCAGACTCCAATGCAGGTACATCTGCTTGAGGTGCGAAGCGCATATAAACGTACCCACTGATTGCACCCTGCGCATGATTTGGAATTGCAGTCAGTGTGTGAAAATAAAAGTGTGTGTTGTCTGGCAGGTCTTCAAATACCGCAGCAACCGTGTAGGCACCAGACTCATTGATCAAGCGTTCACCAACAACGTTATCTCGGCCAAACAGACTCATCGCAGTACTGCGGCTGAGCGCCAATTGATTTGGCAAAGTAATGGCTTCCTCGACCGATCCTGCAATCACATCGAGCGCAACGAAATCTAACAGGTTTTCACTGACCGCATAAAAATTTGGTAATTGTACTTCCCTATCCGCAATTTTTACCGCCAAAGGCAGTGGCGCTTGGTAGTACGTCATCTCTTCAGCGTCTGCAATGAGCAACACATCCTCAACCTGAGACTGGCTCTTCATATTGATAGGTTGCTCTGAGCTTGACGCACCAATCAACTGCAACCCCCAGCTTCGATAGTCAGTATGAACTCGATACACTTGTTCAGCATTAGGGTGTTGGCGATCAAAAGACAGCTCATACGCGGCAAATAATGCAACCATAATTGCTGCCGCGAGGCCCAAACTTAGCCCCAGTACATTCAAAGCAAAATGCTGCTTATGTTTGGCAAAAGCACGCACCGCCGTTGTTATATAACTTGAAAACATAATATCTCCTTGGGTTGTACTACTGGCCCAAGGCCTAAGCAACGTTCGCAGCTTGATTCACTTGGCTGGCCTTATCAACCACCACCTGACCATCAAGTAAGTGTATTACTCTGTCCGCATACTCTCCTTCACTCTCCGAGTGGGTCACCATTATCACGGTTGTCCCTTCACGGTTTAACTCACGCAGCATGGTCATCACTTCCTGAGAGTTTTTAGAATCAAGGTTACCGGTGGGTTCATCCGCTAAGATGAGCTTGGGGTTAATAACCAGTGCACGCGCCACAGCCACGCGCTGCTGCTGACCACCCGACAGCTGTTGCGGTAAATGATTAGCTCGATGATCAATCGCCACGCGCTTTAAAATATTTTCTACACGCTGCTTACGCTCCGCCTTTGAGACATTCTGGTATTGTAGAGGCAGCGCGACGTTTTCAAATACAGTTAGCTCATCAATCAAATTAAAGCTCTGAAATACAAAACCAATTGATGCTTTACGCAAATTGGCCATTTGCTGTTCAGAGAAACCAGCTACCTCGGTACCATCAAAGTTATAGCTCCCACTCGATGGCGCATCCAGCAAGCCCAACACTGACAGTAATGTCGACTTGCCACACCCCGAAGGTCCCATGATGGCCACGAACTCCCCTTGCTCAACGGTTAAATCGATGCCATTCAACGCCGTTGTCTCAACATCGTGCGTTCTAAATACGCGATTTAAGTTTGAAAGCTTAATCATTATTGTTCCTTAATCTTTATTGATTTTTATAATTTTTAATTGGTTAAATTCAATACATGGGCTTTGTCAAAGTTGCCATAGTTAGACGTGATAACTTGCTCACCTGGCGCAAGACCAGAAATAACTTCATAGTAATATTGGTTCTTTTTGCCCAAACGCACATCACGACGTGCCGCTTGCGTACCATCACTATTCACTACAAACACCCAATGACCCCCACTGGTTGTAAAGAATGCGCCGCGCGGTAACAGTGTCGCTTGTGCTTGTTCATCACTGAGCATCAACTGGGCATCAAGGCCTTGACCGCGCTTTATTGCTTGAATGCCCGATGGCAATTCAGCTTCAATTTGGAATTGGGCATTGGTCACACGACTATCAATTTTACTCACCTTAGCTTGCAGCGTGTTGCCACCGTGCGCAATCTCGACAGCCATACCTAACGAGACTTGTGTTAGGTAGTATTCATCTAGGCTCACAGCTAACTTATACTCACCGGGAATATCTATTTGACCTAATCGTGCGCCAGCTTGCTTCGATTCACCCACCTGCACATCTAGCTCACTGAGGTACCCAGAAACAGGGGCGGTGATCTGCAAACTTTCGAGGTTTTTGCGCGCAAATTGCAGGTTGTTTTGTAGCATTTTGGCACTGTCCTCTAGTTGCGCCAGTTGCACCTCTCGAATACTGGTTTCCTGCTTTTGACGCTCCAAAGTCAGCGTGTGAATATCGCGGTTGTATTGCAGGTCTTGACGAATTTCATCCACCTCATCTTTGCTGGTCAAGCCCTCTTTAAGCAATGCCTCTGATTGACGTAGCCTGCGTTCTAAATGGCTTATCTGTAATTCAATATCTAATAGGTCACGCTTTAAATTCAAACCATTGGTAGTCATAGTCATCTGAGTATTGCGTAAAAAATTCAGTTGTTCTGTCACCTGGGCCTCACGGCTCATCACATCAAGCTGCAAGTTGGTATTAGACAGTTGTACCAATGGCTGCCCTTGTTCGACGTAGACGCCCTGCTCCACCAATTTGCCCTCGACACGCCCCCCCGACACGGTATCAAGGAAAATCGTTGTTTTTGGCACCACTTGGCCACGAATGCTCAACGCGTTTTTAAACTCACCACTGGTCACCGTGCTTACAGTGACCCCAGCTTTATGAACGGTTTGCATTTGTCCCTGCTCAGCAGATTGACTCAGGCTATAAGCGCCAAAGCCAACCAGCAAAGCGAAACAGCTAAAAAGTGCCGGTTTGATATAACGGCGATGGTTTGTTTTAGTGATTTTCTTATCCATAATATCAGCTCCTTCGGCATTGATACCTATTCACTAATCAATTTTGATGCCAAAGTTAAAAGCTTTTAAAATACATAAACTTAAGAAAATACATTACCAATACAGATGTGCTTAGTGTCCGTTTTCAGTACACAGCTATGTCCATAATTGGACACTTTCTGTCATTTTGCGGTAAGCTGAGCAGGTCAAAAAATAACAATAATGAGTTATCAGCATGGAAAAGCAGGGAACCATACTTATTGTGGACGACAATACCGATGTATTACTCGCCGCAAAACTATTACTAAAGCAACACCATAAAAAAGTCCTCACCACAGATAACCCTTTTGATGTGGCAGGGTTACTCAACACCCATCAAGTTGATGTCATTTTACTTGATATGAACTTTAACCGTGATGCCATCAGTGGACAGGAGGGGTTTTACTGGCTCAATAAAATTCATTCGCAAGCGCCCAGTATTGCCGTTGTCTTGATGACCGCGTACAGTGATGTCCAACTGGCTGTTGAGGCCATTAAAAATGGCGCGACGGACTTTGTTGCCAAACCTTGGCAAAACGACCAACTATTAACCGTCATTGCCACAGCCCTTGCCCACGCACAAGACAAACAAGCCATTAGTAAGCTATCACGGCAAACCCAGGGGCTGAGTCAGGCGCTCTGCCAACCTCAAAGTGAATTTTTGGGGCAAAGTGACGCCATGCTTCAAGTGTTTGATACATTGAGTAAAGCTGCAAAAACAGATGCGAACATCCTGATCACAGGAGAAAGTGGTACCGGCAAAGAGCTCACGGCACATGCACTCCATACGCAAAGTACACGTGCCCAGATGCCGTTTATCAGCTTAGATATGGGGGCAGTGTCCAGTAGCTTGTTTGAAAGTGAGTTGTTTGGCCATAAAAAAGGCGCCTTCACCGACGCAAAAGCCGATCGAATGGGGCGCTTTGAACTGGCCCATGGCGGCACATTATTTTTAGATGAAGTGGGCAATATGCCGCTTGATCAACAGGTTAAATTACTCGCAGCAATACAAAATCGACAAGTGACGCCCGTCGGTGGCAATCAAGCTATCGACGTCGATATTCGCTTGGTATGTGCGACCAATGACGCACTCCCCCAATCAGTCATTGACGGTCATTTTAGGCAAGATTTATTGTATAGAATCAATACAATAGAAATAAACCTACCGCCTTTACGAGAGCGCAAAGAAGACATTCCTTTGCTGGTCGATCATTATATGAATGTTTACCAGCAAAAATACCGTCGTGACGTGACGCTCCCAGCCAGTGCTTTGCGCACACTCTGCGACTATTCTTGGCCTGGTAATGTACGAGAACTTGCCCATACAATTGAGCGTGCGGTTATCTTATCTGACGGCAACGAACTGGCTATCCACCATGTGCTCGTTGCCTCTACGCCTCCTGTATCCGACCAACCCACGTCGAGCCTAGATTACGACACATTCGACTTGGATGTGATTGAGCAACGGGCGATCCGTGCAGCGTTAAAACACTTCCAGGGCAATGTAAGTCATGCGGCAAAGGCGTTAGGCCTAACCAGAGGTGCCATGTATCGCCGCTTAGAAAAGTATGGACTTTAACAATGAATGCACAATTTAAAGTATTCATCGCCGCCTGTGGTTTGCTGGGTTTAGGCATGCTACTCCAACTGGCCATTGCCAGTCGTGGGCTCAGCGCCACAGCCATTGTGTTTGGTATTTCTGCGGTATTATTAATTGCTTGGTTAAATCATGTATACCGACAGGAAAAACGCGTCCCAGTGCAGTTATTTCGCGCACTTGCGAATGGTGATCACACTTTAGGATTACCCGATGATCACCCATTACGTCGAGATTTCCGTGACGCACAGACGCAAATGCAAGCAGCACAATTGGCGGCTGAACAACAAATACAATTTATCAATGCCGTATTCAACCATATGGATCTGGCCATGCTCATTTGCGATGAATATGGTCAGATTACCGAGCAAAGTGCGGCAGTGAGAAAGCAACTCGGCCTGAAAATCGATCATATCGATGCCATCGCCAGTAACAACCCACAAATCATTGAGTTTATAAAAAATACGCATAAACACAGTCGCCAAACTTTTTCTTGGCAGAAACATGGGTTACATGACACCTTGTATATACAGGTGAGTACACTGCGGATCCAAACCAAGCTGTATAAGGTCGTGACCTTACAATCCATTAAAGAAGAACTCAATGCCAAGGAGCAACATGCTTACAAGCAACTGACCAAAGTGCTCACCCATGAGGTCGCCAACTCCATTACACCGCTCACCTCCATGGCACAAACTTGCATTTCATTGTTACCGGACGCACTGAGCTTTGATGAGGAAGAAGACAAACAAGATCTCCATTTAGCACTCTCCACACTCGCATCAAGGAGTGCTCATCTTAGTGAATTTATTCAAGAATTTAGAAAGCTGAGTAGCCTACCTGCTCCCCAGCTTGCAAAGATTGAGCTTAGTGAGCTATTAAAAAATACAAAACAGCTTTTTTGTATGCAACATAATGAAGTGGCGTTTGATATTGTGGCGCCGCCCAATGCCCTGTGTGTTTTAGACACCAAACAAATAGAGCAAGTACTAATAAATCTCTGTAAAAATGCGGTTGAGGCACTTCAAATTAGTGCTCAGACGAATCCCAAAATCACCTTAAAGATCGTCAAAAATGAGGAGGATAAACTCTGTGTAGATGTCATAGATAACGGCCCGGGGATCACACAGCAAGCACAGGATATGATGTTCGTCCCCTTTTACACCACAAAGCAACAGGGTTCCGGCATTGGCCTCAGCCTCTCTCGACAAATTATGCTGCAACATGGGGGTGAGTTATTATATTTGGACCAACCACAAGGCGCCTGCTTTCGCTGTGTCTTTGGCTAGCGAAAAAGCACAATATCGTCGCAATAGTGTGGGAAATTGAGACAATTTGAGTAAACTACAATCGCGTTTCTGATTTAGGGTTATATGATGACAGAGCAGATTAAAAAGGAATGGTTAATTTCACTTGCTGGATGGAGTGCACTGATCTTTTTTTTAACGGGTACCTATGCACTTTATGACTATGTCATGCCCGTCGCACAGCAAATCAATAACCACCCTGTTTGGGCACTTCAAGAGTGGGGGTTATGGTATTTACTGACGCCGCTCACCTTTCGTTTGCTGCATCAATATGACATTAAAAAGCAACTTACACACCGGCGTTTATTGGGGATTCTAGCGCTGATGTTATGTATATCGATGACTTACCAAAGTATTTTTGACTTCTTTGTGTTTAACGACAATATCGCCTATACCTTGTTGTACTTCGCGCCATCACACCCATTGGTCTTGTTCGTCATCAGCTTTATTTGGCATACGTATTTACGCACCGAGCTCAACCCACATACCGGCATTGAGGTAGACAATGGCGCCACCAAATCACATCTGTTTTTTGATGATATTACACACATTAGCTCCGCAAGCAATTATGTTGAGTTTCATACTCAAGAGCAGCAATTTTTAAAACGCGCAACACTCAAACAAGTTGAACAACAGGTGCCAGACTCTCAGTTTATACGCACCCACCGTTCTCACTTGGTTAATTTAAATTTTGTCGCGCGTATTCACATCAAGCCTTCAGGTAGCGGACTCGTACTGCTTAAAAACGGGCAATCTGTGGCACTGAGTAAAGCTTTTAAGCCCAAAGTAAAAGCCAAACTGAAAAACGCAGCCTAACCTAAACCCGTCCACTCGTCCCTTGCAACTTAGGGGCGAGTGCACATCCCCCATCCAATCATCCCTAGAAGCCCCCAACAATCCCTAAATGATTGAATTACGTAGTTTGATTTATTTCAATAAGCACTGAAATCGAATCGAACAGGAAGCAAAGCCGCCATGGAACTGCCATCCAAAAACCCACACCTCTTGACAGGTATTGTGTGTTGTTTTCTTATCATGCCAGCCAAGGTCACAGCCAACGATGCACAAGATCGCCAACCATTCACAGTGATCAACTATGAAAACACCACACTGGACCAGCTTTATGGGCAAAATGCACTCGACAAAATCACGCAAATTCCTGGCTTTTCATTGTCACAAAGCACAGCCAACCGAGGATTAGCTGCGTCCGGGGGAAATGTGTTAATTAATGGCGCTGTGCCCGCTTCTAAATCAGAATCTTTGAGCCAAATACTCAGCCAGCTACCTACGTCACATATCGTCGCCATCCGCTTTTACAGTGCCGGTCACCCTTTTACTGGCGCGAGTCAGTTTAATCAGGTTGTGAATGTCATCACCCGAGACAACATAGCAACCACCAACTGGCAAGCACGCAGTAAACTCACATCAGCCTATCGTGCCTACCGACCAAGTGAGCTGGCTGCCCAAATATCAGTACCAAGTGCCACATGGCAACATCAAATCAATACGCACTATCAGGATGATAGACATCAGTCAGTATCGAGTATGCATGTATATTCAGCACAGGACCTGCAAACCGAGACAGGGCACGAAGATTTTTTTGAAAAGCTAAACAGCCGCCTCTTGTCACTGCGCAGCGTGTTAACTCAGTCACATAGCCGACTCAGTTTGTCAGCAAAAACACGCAACGAAGATTGGCAAACAGACTACCACAGACCTTATCGCGAAACGGATACCGATTTAGCGCGTACATGGCGTTACAATGAGTCTATTCAAACTCAGGAACAAGAGTTCAGTCTTGATTGGCAACATCAATCTCGCCAAGATAAACACCTACAACTGGTCGCTTTACACAGTAAAAAAGCCACAGACAGCGACGCACTCAGTCGCGATACGGGTGAACAACCTGACTTATTTAAACAACATAAAGTACATCAAGAGCAGGTTGTTCAATTCAATTTCAATGCGCCATCACTGACTTATCAACCAGAATTGGGGATTGAGATCAGTCGTAATCAGCTAGATGCGACCACGTACGTCGAGGGTGAAGTTCTCAACAGCCGAGTGTCAGAAATGCGCTATCAACCATTTGTTGCCGTCGCGCACACGCTCCCTCATCATTGGCAGCTGTATATGAGGCTGGACGCAGAGTATACCCAACTTAAGAGCAGCGCGGCGCACACGCATCGCAGCAACCTGAGCTTTATTAAACCGTTGGTGCGCCTAAGTTATGAGCAAGCATCTTATTGGGACCTAGTATTAACTGCACAACATCATGTAGAACAACTCGATTTTAATCACTTTGTGGCGAGTCAAAATGCTGGCTTTGACCGCAACCAAGCCGGCAATAGTCGCTTGCAGCCAAGCCAGTACAGCGAGCTTGCTACACACTTCAATATTCGACCCACGGATACCCTGTTCATGAGCCTCAAACTCTATCATCAATGGCAAAAAGACATTCATGAAGTGATTACATTGGCCAATGGTAGAGCAGGTCTGGGCAACGCTGGCACTGCCACGCTTGCAGGAACCGAATGGTCATTGACATGGGATACTGACAGATGGCTGTCAGGTAGTCAGCTAAGTATCGATTATCAATACCAAAGCGCGCGTTACCATGACCCACTGACAGGTGCCCGAGCAATAACTGGTTTAACGCCGCACAGCGCGAGCATGGCGTTTAGGCGAGATATGCCCAAGTACAGCTGGGGGATAGACATCTTCCTGCCAGAATCAGCAACCTACTATTATCAAGACGAAGTGTTTGTTGAGCAAGACCACATAGAAATCAACGCATTCGCAGAGTATCAGCTCACCACAGCGGTGCGTGTCAACGTTGAGGTTGCGGCACTCAATACCGCCAAATACACCTACGAGCAAACATTTTACTCGCCTCAGCGTAGTGGTAACAACGATGGAAGAACACGTTTCGATGAACGCGTTGAGCCAGTCGTCACACTGTCATTGAGCGGAAGTTATTAATACGGGGCCGTGAGCCCCATTATTAAGGCTCAGCGTTTTTAATGCACCAAAGGCAGTTTAAAGCGGCAATGTCCATCGCTCACGCTGCCGACCATTTCGTCATAGGCCGTTTCCATATCAAAGGTGGCCTCTGTGGCGCCGAGTTCAGCCAACTCCACTTCAGCCTCTCGCAGCGAGTTGTATGTAACGATTTTACCGTGTTTGTCCGTAATAAGATGGTAGTTACCCAGTACGTCCAGACCACCAGCGAGATAGTGATTGGAATCTGCGTAACTTAATATGACCGGGTCCATATAGCTATGTTCAAATTGTTCTCTGAGTTCTGTGCGATCCATAAAAATACCCCTTACTGAATGGAACTACTTTACTTAAACGCAACACACCCAATTTTAGTTCAAAAAACAACCAACCACTATTAAATTCCTTTTCTTTGTCCCAATTTTTTTAACTTGTTTATTTATTTCATTCACTTATAAAATAGTGAGACAAAAACGATAATAAAACGGCTCAATCATGCTCAAACGATTCATACTCATTGCTCTGGCACTCTCTCTGACGGCGTGCCAAACAACGCCCTCAGCTGAGGACGTACACAATGTCCCCTCACCGCTGCCTTCTCAAATATCGCCGAGCAGCCCAACTGTGACACAGCCACCGTTAGTAAACATTGCGAACAAACCAGCAATCAAACCACAAGATGCAAAAGATGTATGGCAACGAATACGTCAGCAGATTAGTTTTGCGCCGTCCAATCACCCACGTGTTATAAAGCGTATTGAATGGTACTTGAGCCACCCAAACTATATGCACACCATCAGTGAACGTGCAGACCCATTGCTCTACTATATTGTAACTGAAATAGAAAAGCGCGGTTTGCCCATCGAGCTTGCCTTAATGCCGCTCATCGAAACCGATTTTGATATGCAGGCCTATTCCCACAAACATGCCTCAGGGTTATGGCAGCTCACCCCCCTGATTGCAAAACATTATGGATTAACCATCAACCCCTGGTATGACGGCCGCCAAGACCTGATTGATTCAACGAGGGCCGCACTGGATTTTTTAACCTATTTGCACCGTCGTTTTGAAGGTAACTGGTACCATGCCATTGCCGCTTACAATACTGGAGAGGGGCGAGTTTTAAGGGCAATAGCCAACAATCAAAAATCGGGTAAATCCACCGATTTTTTTGCGCTGAATTTACCGCGCCAAACTCGTCACTATGTACCTAAACTACTGGCTGCCACACAGTTGTTAAAGCAACGACTGATGCCCTTTCCAGCCATCGATAACACCCCGGCAATCACCGTAGTTTCTCTGCCTGGCGCAACGATACTAGACAATCGCGCCCAGTGGTCAATGCTCGAAGACCTCAACACGGGTTATGCTCGTTTTCCAGCCCTGTTAGGCGGCCCTAACCGACTCATTTTACCTGTTGAAAAGGTGCAAGAGTGGCAACAGTACGCTCAGAACTTACCCACCATGCCTGACCAACAATGGCAGTCTTATACAATTCGTCGCGGTGACAGCCTGAGTGTAATTGCGGCCAGTTACGGCCTCAGCGTATCTCAGCTTAAATCGTTCAACCAATTGAAAAGTGATACAATTCGTATTGGTGAAAAGCTCATTTTACCCATCTTGGCAGAGCAACATTACACATACACAGTGAAATCTGGCGACAGCTTGTGGCGCATTGCGAGGCAATTCAATGTGTCCGTTAATAAGCTTAAACAGTGGAATCAGATATCTCACTCTACTTTGCAAATTGGCGAACAGCTGACCATTTTTTTAGCGCCATAATGGGAAGTACGTAATGTCCATAAAGCAACCTCTTACGCCTCCAAACAAGGGCACACAACCACGCCAGGTTAAATGGCGCCTGTCACGTTCCAAGATGAACAGTATTTTGGCGCTGTGTGCAATATTGATCTCCGCCGCCTCATTTTACGCCACTTATATGCAAGCCAAAGCCGCACAAGAACAAGTCGCAGCAGCCGAAAGGCAACTGCACGCCGAAACTTGGCCTTGGTTACAGGTTAGCTACAGCGATTACGATCTGGACGCTGAACGAGCACGTATGTCTGTGAAAGTAACCAACTCTGGGACAGGGCCAGCCCTGATCAAATCAATGCGGTTTGAATATCAAGGTAATACCTACCACAGCCTCAAAGCACTTCTAAATCATTGCTGCAATTTAGAGGCCTATAAAGCAGCGCTAAATGAGGTACAGGACGACAACCAAGATATCAATTACATGAAACAATTTGGCTGGTATGTGACCAGCAATCCACAAAATGCCCTGCTTGCTGACGGAAATGACTTAGTGCTCTTTTCTATGGATCGCAGCAGCTTTAACGGTAATCTGTGGGAAAAGATTAGTCACATCGCCCACGATATCGACGTCAATACTTGCTATTGCTCTTTACTCAAGCAATGCTACACAGTTAACAAGGCATCAGAAGTTAAAAAGGTTGAAAGGTGTTCAATCTAAAAAAGTTGGATAGGCAGCAAGCTGCCAAGCATATTTGTTTGTATGAAGGCGTGATAGCCCATCTGTACCTTGATACGCGTGGTAACGTGACCGTCGGCGCAGGTTTCCTTGTCGGTGATGAGAAAGCGTTAACGAAAATGACCATGAGAG
Organism: Pseudoalteromonas sp. SMS1; assembly: GCF_021530565.1. Taxonomy (GTDB): domain Bacteria; phylum Pseudomonadota; class Gammaproteobacteria; order Enterobacterales; family Alteromonadaceae; genus Pseudoalteromonas. The sequence continues at coordinate 43,693 of NZ_JAKGBI010000012.1, read as the reverse complement.
ACAAGTCCACCAAAAAAGCGGCCAGTCGAGCGCAAAAAGCCCAAGAATTTAAGGCCATTGCGAAGCTCCCCGAAGGGCGGCTAGCCAGTTGGTACGACCAACATTGTCACCTCTACCTGCCCCATGAAGAGTGTCTTAAATTACTCGAGAAAAAAATTGCCGAGTTTGAGCATGAACTCGAGGTGCTCTTTAGCACCCAAAATGGCTATATTCCTTTCAAAAAAATGCCCAGCAATGTGCAACTAGCACTGCTTGATATGGCCTATAATCTAGGCACAACTAACCTGAGTCGCGCTTGGCCTAAACTGCTTAGCGCCATCCGAGCAGAAAACTGGACTATGGCCGCGAAAGAGTGTCGCCGCAAGCATGTCAGCACAGCACGCAATCAGGCAACCGCCAAATTATTTAATCACAGTGGTGCCGTTGGCCCTTTACGTCGAGTCGCCCATTTTTTGCTAAATCAGCTCTCTTTACGGCTCAGGCGTTAAGCCCAAACGACGCAATCGGTGTGTAATGCAAACCATCCTGACATGTGTGCGAATGATATAAATGAAACTCGGTCACAGTCAGCGTCCATGGCGCCAAAGGCGACTGTACCTCAGGGGCCTTTTTGAGCCCTCTGAACAAAGTGATATGAGGTGAGAACGCGTAGGGGTTAGAGTATAACTGCCATTGCTCTGATATTTCTCGAAGCGGTGTGGCAAGCCGGTTGAGTGCCTCACTGGGGGCTGGTTTTAAATAAAAGATGCCATTATGTGACCAATACCCAGTGTGTGAAAAGTGCAGTTCAAAAGGCGCAAGATTGAGTTTGCGGGCAAAGTCAATCAGTGCCGCAGTGCTCGATTCATCCACTTGCGCCAAAAATGCCAACGTAATATGCCAATTACGCGCCAACGTCGCAGGCTTTGCATGAGACACGGATTGATTTAACCACGGTGAAATATGCGCCTTGGCTTGCGCATCTAAACCAAGACCAAAAAAGAGTCGTTTTAAGGCCATTATTTAAACTTAACTTGCTTGGTACTGGGGCGGTATGTACGCACCTCCGGCTCCGTCCATTGCCCGTTTTTAAGATACTGGGTAGACACAGTAAAGGCGCCCTCTGTGAAACGGCTGGTCGATTTCACTTTGGTGATGCCATCTTGATTGCCCTCAACAGCTTCATAAGCGACAAATTCCTGCTGACTGACAACGTCAATTTTGCCAGACGTATAAAACCCAGCAGTGGTAAAATAGTAAAACACAATGCGCTGCTGGGCTTTGTCCCAAAACAACAATGACTCACCGCCATACGCCCCGTCATTAATCGAGTGTAACGTTCTGATTGCGGTGCCATTCAATGCCCGCTCCCACCGGCTCACATCCGTTACGGTTTGCCCTTCCCCCATCGAAAAACTCGCCTGCCAAGTGCCTAGGTATGGCTCAAAAACCTTAAGCTCTTTCGCAATAGAGGCTGCCAAAACACTGTGCGTACATAGAAGCAACCCGAGAAGCAATCCATTTATATAGTTCATATTTTTACCTAATAATCTGATCCTGCTTATATTTATAGTCACTTTTGACGGAGTTAGCCTATGCCATTAATAAAAAAGCGCCTCTCAGGCGCCTTATTACTGTATTCAGGCTCACGCCTTTTTGTCTGCTGAGAAATACTTGCGCCGTAACAAGTCATGGATCACCAGCTCTTGTTCACGTCCGTATGCCTTAAACATCCGATTATTGTGCATATGCAGCAATGAACTCAATAGAGAATCACGCGTGCAATTTAATTGCCCTTCTTCAATCAGACGACTCAATACTTCCACCACAGGTGCTGCGCTTGCTTGCCATGACTCCAAAATCGTCAGTATGGCTGTTTGCACGTCATCACATTCACTGGCCCGCTCAGGGACTAGCTTAATAAAATCATCCTCCATTTGCGCTTGGTATTCACGATAACGATTACCCAGTTGCTTACGCAGCACGCTGGTTTCATTAAACTCTCGACCAAACCCATCTCGCAGATTGCTGATCAGCTTGAAGCGCGCGTCATTACTGTATTCGAATAGGTTTAATAATCGGTGAGTACAAGCGAGTGCAACACGCCAACGTACGTCTTCGCCATGGTCATCTATTAAGCCACATGCTTGCGCAATTAGGCGGCTATCATACATAAATAATGCCTCAACCATACTCATTGATTCTGGTCCACCATAGCGCTCAACTTCGCGCTCGTAGGTCATCAACTCCACCTTGTGTAGCTCACCGGACTCTACTTTTGGATCAAGCAGAGCATTTAAGCGCGGTAACAGTTGGCCACACAGCAGACCGGGATCACCGTGAAAGCGTAAGCGAAGGTGCCAGTCCGGATCGCCATAGCGAATAAAGAACCACTTATCATAAAGATCCTGGTGCTCAGTGATCAAAGGCAGCAACTCTTCGGTAAGCAATTGCTCAACCAGAGAATTACCCGAGTATATTTTCAGGCTAAGCCATTCTGAGCCCGCCCCAAAACGGCGCTTGATAGGCTCAGCGGTAATATTGGCATAGGGATCATCAGAGAAATGGCTGTGCACCCGTGCATGTTCATTAATAAAGGGCACAATTACTTCATTGCTGTAATGCAACCCTTGCGCATCTGTCACGCGAGAACAATAGCTACTAGACAAGACTTCTTTAAGCTCAACATTGGTATGGCCCTTCGTCTCTGCCAGTAAAATCGCAAACATGTCTGGGTTGCGTAAATCAAGCTGAAGCACATTGTCTGACATTGCAAAACTCACTTGTGCATCCAAATCATATCTGGTCATGAGTGCGTCAAGCTTGTCGCGACTGAACTCCCCTTTTTTATTGATTGCTTCTAGTTCGGTGCGCTCAATACGCCATATTTTTTCGCTGAGAATTAAATTATCTAACATGACGCGTGGTACAAACGCAGCGCGCTCTGTGCTGGTTGGCATTCTAAAGTGCGGTGCTCGACCTTCTTGATGCTGCAACATACACAAAAATTTATACGCACTGAGGCTGCGAGCGGAATAGTTGTGGGCGCTTGATAAACGTGGAATAACTTGTTTATTCAGACGTTTACTCCATAGCTTCACTTTTTGTCCTTCCACCCAAACATACAGGTCATTGAGCGGGATTTGATATTCATCTTCCAGCGAGCTATCTGCCATGAACACAATTTCATAGTCTCTTAAATGCGGTCTGGCGATCACATTACCAGGGCGCCCTTCTGGCATATGTACGACTTCGGCAAAGATCACATCATTACTGTGCGATTGTTCCTGTGCTAAATGTCCCTTCACAGCCTCTTTTAATCCATCATCAAGGTGGCAAAAACGTCCCAATAAATTCGCGGCAGATGGCCCATAGCAACCGTTAAACTTATAGATGGGGTTGCCTCTATCATCTTGGTACAAGCTCAGCATGGTGCCAAATGAGTATGGAAAGGTAGCGACCGCCTCTTTGTTGTTTACTTTGGCTTTCAGTTCTTTGCTCTTCAGTACCACACACGCCTTGCCACGATTTTCTGGTAGGCTCAATGCACGCTCAACAATATTCTCGATTAAGCTGACTTCAGGTACGGTCGCTTGATTAGCGCCACTGCGTGCTAAGTTCAGCCCCGCCACCAGCGGTGCTTCATAGCCGGTTTCCGTAGAAATCCCAATGCCAGACTCATCATCTAAAATCACATCCAAAGGAACAAACTGGCCTTCAAAACGTGAGTTGAATTTACTGATAAACTGGCTCAAACCGCCAGTCGGCTCAGTAATTGTCAGCCCAGCTATCAGCTCTAACTGCTTTTGAACCCGTTTTATTTCCATCTCTGAAAGGGTGCATTGATCAAATGCTCGGTAAATATCGCTCTGAAACAATTTATTTTCTTGTGCTTTCACCGGTAAGTTTTCTAGATGTGAGAGCAATTGTTTGTATGGCGAAATGTCACCACTGGATGCAGCGTCCAAACTGTCGATCTTAGACAGTGCCGTCGCCAGCTTGTCTGCGGCGTCTAACTCTTTAATATCTTCGATTGACTTCAATAACGCATGATCTGGTGAGTCGCCTGTCAATGGCAATGGAATATCCGCCAGCAATACGCCTTCATCAATAAGATCTTGAATATAGTTTTCGACTTCTTCTTGCGATGCTTCAGGGTATTGCGCCTTAAAACGAGACACTAACTCGTTAAAGCTTACGCCCGGTTTAGCCAATTGTAGTGCAAATCTAAAGTACTCATCGCTTTCAACCGCACTGAGGCGGTACTGCATCGTGTCATCAGATAGATATGTTTCGATATAACGGCATTGCTGCGCAATAAAATAGTGAGATGAGTTAGGCTTATAAGTTAAATTATCTGAACGCGAGGCATGCTTGATAAAATGCTCTTTCAACGCAGACAGGTAAAACATATCCAGACGTGTTTTGCGACTGTCTTTGCAGTGATCTGCAGGCAAAAGTTCAGTGGTTGCTGCGATGCGGCCTTTATGAATACCTGAAAACAACCCAAACGGGGTCGGTCTGGAGCACATACGTACCATATATTTAATCAGGGCATGGGCTACTTTTTTACCTTGCTTTGAGTCTGGCTTGCTGCGCCACTGTTCGATACGCTCCAACAGCGAAGGGCTGGCAAGGTAGATGGCCTCTTCAACACCTGGCGTCGCTAACCAAGCACTGAGCAGCAAATTGGTATCTGCGTCTTTTTCACCGAATGCAGCCAACTGCTCAAGTGCTAAACGAGGCGTTCGAATTACAAAAAAGTGGTCGTTTTTTAGTTGTTTTGTTGACATATACCTCTCCTTAAGACATCAGCAGACATTCAGTCCAACTCGTATCATCATTCAGCACGCTGATTAATGCACAACCAATACCGGAATATCCCATTAAGAAGCCAAATTCTTCCTCATGTTCTTTTGTGACACCATTGTATGAATATAGCGATTTGATACCGCCCTCGCGAAATTTTTGCAGGCCATATTCTATCCAGTAGATAGAGCGTGCTTTCAGTGCGGGGTGTGGCATCAAATCGTTAAGCATATTAAAAATCAACGCCAACCCTACAAACCCATGACACACACCAGCATCATTAATATAGGCATTTTCTGCATCGCGTTTGGTGGCATGTACAGCCACTTCTAAGGCATGCTCTACATAGCTCGGCCTGTCCAATGCATGGCCTGCTCGCGCTAATATCATGGCGATGGTTAAATCACCATAACACCACCCCAGTCTTGAATGAGTTTCAGCACCGGCACAAGAGCCATAACAAGAATGCTCAGCATCTGCTCCGCTGGCCGAGTTTTGATGTGTCATTAACCAATCACAGGCCCCCGATAAAAGCTTGTCCACACGCGCTTTAAGTGACGGGATATGGTAGGCTGGGAGCAACGCAGCAATCATACCTGGCACACCATGTGCCAAGCCTAAGTTATATTCTGGCTTATCTTTATCATCGGTATCAAAGCGGTAAACGGATTCTGCAGGTTGAGACCACGCGATATGCCCATTGTCAAAATACGTCGCCGTGCTTTCTAACCCAGATACGATGGTGCCATACAGTTTATGCTGATCAGAAAACTTCGCACGTCTAGCCGCGTAGGGGGCATATCCGCACAAACCCAGTACCATTTCGATTTCCCCAGGCCAGGGATTATGATTGAGCGCTTCGGTAAACAGGTCGTCTACATCATCTAAGAGCGTGGGATCGTAGTCTGCTTGATCCGCTTGATTAAAATATTCTAGTACCCAAGCCTGCCCAGCAAGGCCATTACTCAACTCGAAGCTTTGATCCGCTAATTGCTCCTGCAACACTTCAAGCATCTCACCAAAAACGTCTTCGTCCACAATGCTTTCGTCAAATTGATGCGCTTTAAATAAAAACAGCAATTGGCCTGCAATACCACTTAACAATCCATTTTGCGCTTCTCCTGATTTGAGATTCTCACTCACTCTTGCAGCTAGCAGCGATATGATGTCCGTGATTTCACGGCGTTGACTTTCTGTGATGATAAGATGCTCTGACATGGTCTTCCTTAATAATAAAGCTTTATTTTTTTTGTTATCGCAATAGAAATTAACTTAAATAGATCCCTATCTCAATAGTTAATCTACGTCTAAAAATTGACTAGTTGGTCACATAAATTGCACGCCTACGCGTTCTCAAAATGACTGAAGCACAACAAAAATTAAATAAAACTACGTCGAATAAGGCCCTCCCTAGCGCTGGAGGGCGATGGTTAAATTTACTCTTGCTCGGCTTCGAGCTCTTCTGCTGTAACTTTTTGCAAGCGGATTTCACGATTCGCCGATGCAATGGTTTCTTTACGGTGTGCAATAATTACGCGGGTCATATCCAAGCGGCTTACCGCTTCATTGATGTCCGATTCCAAAGTCGTATCCAAGTGGCTCGTCGCCTCATCCATAAACAAAATTTTAGGTTGTTTATACAATGCACGCGCCAATATGATCCGTTGCTTTTGTCCCCCTGAAAGGGATGACCCCATATCACCGATTAAACTGTCGTAACCCATGGGCATTTGACTAATATCGTCATGTATCGCCGCTAACTGCGCGCAATAAACCACACGCTCCATATCTATCGGGGTATCGAAAAAGGCGATATTATCGGCGACAGAGCCTGACAACAGTTCATCGTCTTGCATCACCGCAGCAATTTGCTGACGATATTGCCTCGCGCCAATTTGCTCAATGGGCACATCATCAATCAGTACTTCACCACTTTTGGCTTGGTTAAGGCCTAACATAATTTTAAGTAAGGTTGATTTACCGCATCCCGAAGGGCCAGTAATGGCCACTGATTCACCTTCATTAATATCTAAACAGAGGTTGTGCAATACATTTGGTGTCGCATCTGAATAAGAAAAGCAGATATTTTTTAGTTCAATCTTGCCTTTTACAGTGTGTTTCTTCTGCTTCTCTGGTTGCAAGGTTTCTTTGTCAGTAAGCGCAATATCGGCAATACGATCAAAATGTAACCCCACCATTTTAAATTCAATCAACTTTTCAATTAGGTTCGCCGTTTTGTCCATAAACTGACGTTTATAAGACATAAAGGCAAATAACATCCCCGTACTAAAGCCTCCCTCTAGGACCAAATGCGCCGCCAAGTAGACCACCAAGATATTCTCGATACCAAACAGGGCACGGTTGATTGCATCATAACCAATTTGGAAGTTACCTAAGCGAATACTTTGATTGATTGCATTTGCATAGCGGTTTTGCCATTGCCCCTCTCGCTTTACTTCAGAACCGAACAGCTTGATTGTTTGAATACCACGCACCGTTTCCATGAAGTTGGAGTTTTCTTCTGCACGCGCCATGATCTCTTGTTCACTAATGGTTCTAAATGGCTTGTACATGGCAACCCGAACCAACGCATAAGCAATCACCGCGGCCAAGACCACCAGCGAAAGTGTCGGGCTGTAAAAGAAGATCATGGCTAAGGTAATAATGGCCATCAAGCCATCAATAATGGCTTCAATCACACCGGTCGTCAGAATTTGCTTCACTTGTTGTAACGAGCCAAACCGAGAAACCACGTCCCCCATATGACGCTTTTCAAAGTATGAAATCGGCAAGCGCACCAAGTGATGGAAAAGGTTTGCACCCAATTGGATATTCATTTGATTGCCAAAGTGCAGCAGTGTGAACCCCCGTAATGCGTTGGTGGCAATCTCAAATATGAGGACCAAGAAAAAGCCGGTGGCTAAGACAGTCAATAAGTTGGTATCGCCAGTAAGGACGACATCATCAATCACCAACTGAATATAATATGGCGCGGCAAGTGTAAACACTTGAAGTAAAATAGAAAGTAAGAAAATCAATAACAAAGAGCGTTTTAAGCCAGTAATACGACTCCAAAAGTCGGCAAATTTTAGACTTGGTTTTTTCTCTTTTTTCTCAAAACTTTTTGTCGGGGTGAGTTCTAGCGCAACGCCGGTAAAGTGTTTAGAAGCTTCTTCTAACGTAAAGGTCTTTTCGCCTGATGCAGGATCGTGAATGACGATGCGCTTTTCATTGGCTTTTTTTAGCACCACAAAATGGTTCATATCCCAATGCAAAATACATGGGGTTTGTAGTGCATCTAAATCTTCTAATTCAATTCTTAGTGGCCTAGAACTAAGCTCTAGCTGTTCAGCAAAGTGCATAATATCCAGTAACGTAGCGCCTTCAATTGAAATACTGAATTTTTGCCTGAGCGCGGTCAAATCACTGTGGTATCCATGGTATGCCGCAACCATTGCCAAACTTGCCAAACCACATTCCGCCGCTTCAGATTGCAAAATGATAGGCAGTGAATTCCTTGACCAAAACTGTAATTTTTGTACCGGTGAGTTATCTTCCTGGTGCATACAAAGCCTTTTATTATCGTTATTGCAGCTTACAGCTGTCCTTTAATACTAAATACCGGATCAAATAACCAACGCAGTAGCGAACGCTCCTCGATGATAATATCTGCGTCTAACATCATCCCTGCACGTAACGGGGTAGATTTGCCATATGCCTGAATACTTTGGTCAGACAAAGACACAATGACACGATAAGCAGGTTCACTAATAATACCGGGAATGATGGCTTCTTCAGGTAAAATTAAACTGGTACTGATCTGTTTGATTTCTCCCCCATAAATCCCAAATTTTTCATAAGGAAAAGCGTGGTAGCGCAATTTGGCTTGCTGGCCTTGCTCAATAAACCCAAAGGCCGATGTAGGCACATAAATCACGGCTTGCATTTGGCTATTTTCTGGGATCACGCTTAACAGCTTTTGTCCTGAAATGACATTCTTACCAACCTTCGCCAACAAGCCTGTCACAACCCCAGATTTGGGCGCACGTAATTCGCCCAGCCTCTGCTGTTCGATTGATGTCAATTGAATCTTTAATTGCGCACGCTCGGATTTAAGTTGATTGATCCGTTCATCATGTCCAAGGGGGAGTTTTTCTAGCTGCGTGTCAAACTGTTCAATTTGGGACGCTAAGCTGAGCTTTTCTGAACGGATATTGGAAGACTGCTGCTCGAGTGATAACAGGGTGTCTTTCTGTCTTTGCAACTCCAACTCTGAAATATACCCTGTGCCCTTCAACGTGCTAATTTGATTGACCATCTGCTTATTCAAATCGAGGCGTTGTGAGAATGTCACTTGCTGACTATTTATTTCTTCAAGGCGTTTTTTAGCACTGACTTTTTGGAGCATTAGCTCATTGAGATCTAATTGATATTGTTGTTCTTGCTGAGCAATAAGTCGCTCGATGTTTTGTATCTGAAACGTATATTGATTAAGTAGCGCTTGGTTTAACTCTAGCGCTTGCGTACTGTGCTTAGCTGATGCAATGCGCAAAATCGGCTGTCCGGCTTCTACAAACTGACCTTCCTCAACCAGGACTTCGGCAACCACGCCTTCTTGTGAAGCAACCATATTGAGGATCCCGGTATTTGGCTCCAGTACACCAGATACGCGTTCTTTTCGCGCATAGCTGCCCACGGCAAGGAAAATAATACTAATGATCACCACAAACAAGATCAGAAAGGTGAGTGTCTTAAACACGGGTGGTTGAACTAAACTCACAGCTCCTTCTAATCGGTGTCGCTTATTCTCAAGTACTTCTTTGCGAAAGAGATTTTCCATAATAACTTGTACACCTGAATTAATTGTTTTTATTGTTAAATTTTAATTAACCCCTCCGTAATGTATCACTTTGAACACCAGAAAGAAATGAGATACAAAAAAAGGGAATTCAATTCCCTTTTTTGCATTTTGCGTTAGGCTTTCTTGGTCGGGCGTTGCCAACCATCGATGTTTCGTTGCTTGCTTCTCGCCACTGCCAATTGCGAATCCGCAACCGTGCTTGTCACGACCGAGCCCGCAGCCACTGTTGCCTGTGCACCAATATTCACTGGCGCAACGAGCGACGAGTTAGAACCAATAAAGGCGCCATCACCGATGATAGTTTGTGATTTATTCACACCATCATAATTACAGGTGATCGTACCGGCACCGATGTTAACTTTCTCACCCACCGTGGTATCACCAAGATACGTGAAGTGGTTAGCTTTTGAACCAGATCCTAAACGAGACTTTTTCATCTCCACGAAGTTACCAACATGCGCATTTTCTTCAAGTACGGTACCCGGGCGCAGCCTTGCAAATGGCCCCACGGTGCACAACGCGTTGACACGTGCTTCTTCTATGACGGTATTCGCTTTAATAACCGCACCATCGCCAATTTGACAGTCTTTCAATACGCAATTTGGTCCAATACGCACATTGTTGCCGATCTCAACCTGACCTTCGAAAATGACATTGATATCTATCTCAACATCTTGCCCCGTTGTCACCTGACCGCGTACGTCAATACGCGCTGGATCTGCCAGACTAGCACCATTTATCATTAATTCATGAGCTTGACGCGCTTGATATGCACGCTCTAGCGCCGCAAGTTGCACTCTGTTGTTCGCGCCCTCAACTTCCATCGCGTCGTCTGGCTGAGCAGAACTGATTTCAATTCCCTCCGCGTGTGCCATGGCCACAATGTCTGTCAGGTAGTATTCCCCTTGCGCATTATTGTTAGATAACTGGCCCAACCATTTTTTAAGTAAACCACCCTTGGCAGCCATGATACCGGTGTTGATCTCTTTAATCTCTAGCTGTTCAGCAGAGGCATCTTTTTGCTCGATTATGCCAACAAGTTTGCCATTTTCACGCAACATACGACCATAACCGGTTGGGTTATCAAGCGTCACTGTCAGTACTGCTAAACCATTTTCAGGCGTTGCCGTTAAAAGTCTTTCTAAGGTAGAACGTTTGGTCAGAGGCACATCCCCGTATAAGACCAATACCGTATCATCATCCGCAATATGTTCTTTTGCCACTGCCACAGCATGACCTGTCCCAAGTTGCTCTTCTTGTAACACCCAGTTGACCTTGTTGTGTGCTAGATGCTCTTTTAATTGCTCACCGCCATGCCCGTAAACTAAATTAGTGGCTTTTGCGCCCATTGCAACTGCATTGTCAATAACATGCTGAACCATCGGTTTACCAGCAACAGGGTGAAGAACTTTGGGTAAATTTGAACGCATGCGAGTACCTTTACCCGCAGCGAGAATAACTGTGTTTAATGCCATCAGTGATGAATCCTTTTTATTACTTATAATCCCCTACTACATTCCACACACTTTAAGGCTGCCACTCCATGTGCACAGCCAACCTACACGTAATGTATAAAATGGTTCAGAAATGATTGATGATATTTTAACTAGATTTATCTCAATTGACAGTCAAATTCATACTTTGAATGCTCATCTGACGAGTACAGCTACGTCTTTATCAAGTTTTGCGTGTTTTTGTGCATTGATTCAATACCAAACACTGCACCAAACAGGTTGTTTTTCAACCAACCCGCTGCTTCTACGTGTCCATTGTGCACAATAAATAGCCCTTCTTCTTATCGCGCCCTCGACCTCCTGTCAGTCCCCCACCAATATCCTCATACATGCAACACCATCGACGCGTTTTACCTTACGCTCTTATGCGCATATGCGTGCTTTGTTGCATCCACAAACACCGTAAAAATCGTGCAAAACACTTGAAAAAGTTCTAATTAAACTCTTTTACAATATAACAAACCTTTAAAATCATATATTTAGCACAAATCCTTATATACAAATCATAACCTTCTAATAATTCACTTTTAGAAAATTCTTGCTAACTTAGGACTCAAGTTACAGGGCACCACAAAACATCCCTGTAAAGACATAAAAAAGTCAAATAATAAAAACTGTACCTAGTTCTACATAAACAAATTAGTAAAAGGATAAAAAATGAAACTGGCTATCACTAAAAAGAACATTAAAAACCTAAGCCAAGACAACAAACGTCTTCCTGCCGATATGACAAAGCGCATCAATGGTGGTTCGATGCCACAACTGCCAGCAGACAGTTCAGATACGTCCGTCACCGTGCCTTCAGGTCCTGGCCATCAGCTATAACAGCAACCACATCTAATAATAAGAAACTGGACACGACCATGAAATTAGCGATGACGAAAAGGAAAATCAAAAACTTAAGTCAGGACAACAAACGTCTTCCTGTTGAAATGACCAAATATATCAATGGTGGTACATCATCTGACCTGCAACGCGGTAGCTCTGATACATCAGTCACCGTGCCTTCAGGCCCAAACCATCAAGACTAATAAAAAACAAAAAACCCAATAAAAACATAATAATAATAAAATTAAGGACACGACCATGAAATTAGCAATTACAAAAAAGAAAATCAAAAACCTAAGCCAAGACAGCAACCGCTTACCAGTCAACATGACCCAGATGATAAACGGCGGTGCAACGTCATTTCATTTATTAAAAACGACACCACCCAAAGGCGACAGCTCTGATACTTCAGTGACAAGCCCTTCAGAAATATAAATCAATACGTCTCAATAAGTGGAGCACCGGACATGAGTTCAGCAATCATCGCGCAAGCAGCGGCCAGCATTTACACCCAAACCGCCTTTAATGAAGTCGTGAATAAAATAGACAACGTAAAAAGTGAAACTGAATTTCGCCACCTAGTGTCAGAGTTACAAGCAATGTCGACTCCTAGCTTTTTAACCTTCATTGCGTTTGCTCATATCACGCCAACGTCTATCAAAAGTAAATTGTTTGGAAGTCAGTCCGGCGCTGTTAACCAATTACTATTAAGTGAAGAAGTACAACAGTATTGTAATAGGGAATCCTCCCCCATCTCACTGAGTCGGTTTGGCAGCTTATATCCACAGCATTTATACCTGTTACCTGTCCATGCGGGCCACAATGAGCATGGCGCTCTCGTGCTGCACATTGAGGACACCGAGGCTGTCGAGCATTTATGTTGGTATTGGTCATCCATTGCAACTTACCTTGTGCATGCTTATTTCAAAGTGACGAAACAGCGCCTTGTCGCAATCACAAAACGAGAGCGAGATTGCTTACTTTGGGCCTGTGAAGGGAAAACATCATGGGAAATTAGCCAAATCTTAGGTGTGTCCGAGCGCACTGTAAACTTTCACCTTGCCAATTGTATTGAAAAGACCAACAGCGCAAATCGACTTCAAGCAATCGCGAAATGCGTTGTCACCAATATTTTATAAGTTTTAAGGAAATAAAATGCAATCGGTTAAATACATTGGGCTATGTGTAGCCATACTGGCCACCACGGCGTGCAATACTAATCAGCCGTCAAGCCCAATCGTTAAAGTAAACAACACATTGCATGCCGACGATGTAAAACCGTATAAAAACCTCTATGTATCTCCCTTTCAGGGCCTAGGGCCCTATCATGAGATTGATACAATAGACTTCGTGACACCAGCAGAAAGAAAGCCGATTAAAGACAGTATCTTTAAGCTCTATTACGCCGGATTTGATAAAACCCATGGATTCAATTATCGGGATAATCTATTTCCGCTCTCTATACATCGCCAGTCTCACAATATGATTACGTGGCTGGGTCATGCGAGTTTTTTAATTCAGGACAGCCATGGAAATAGCTTTTTAACAGATCCTGTACTTGGTGAGTTTGATGGCATAATCGGTGCCGTAGGCACAATGATATTTGATGAGTTAAAGCGTTTAAGACCAGCACCTGTGGCATCGAAAGCGCTGTCATTCGTCGATAGCGTATTAATATCCCATGACCATTACGACCATTTCTCCAATGAGACCTTATCAGAATTGGGGACCGGCCTTGATATTTTTTTACCATTAGGCATGCAAGATGAGCTCGCAGGAAAATTTAATCGTGTATATGCCATGGATTGGTATACCGACGTGGATTACAAGCAGAATAAAATCCACTTTGTACCAGCGCATCATTACTCCAAAAGAGGCGTTTTCGATCGGAACCAAAGTTTATGGGGTGGTTGGATCATCAATACCGGTGAACTGAAAATATATTTTGCAGGCGATACAGGGTACAGCCCAATTTTCCATGATATACAAAATGCATATGGGGATATTGATATCTGCATGATGCCAATAGCAGCCTATGGAAAGCACTATAGAAGTATGCACCTGTCACCTGAGGATGCGTTAAAAGCGGCGCAAGATCTGCACTGTAAGGTATTTATCCCCTGGGGCTATGGCACATGGCAACTTGGGTTTGAGCATGTTAACGAGCCACTGCGCAGACTTGCTTATGCCGCCAAAGAATTAAACCCAAGCTTCAAAGTACGTGTACTAGGTACCGGCGAATCTTTTAAGTTTACAGAATTACTCTAATTTTATTACTTACTTTTTTGTTCAAGCGCCCTTTAAAATAGCACCCGTGTCCGCTACTTTAATAGGGCGCTTTTTTCATTTCTGATACGCCATACCGTGTGTAGTATTAATCGCTCGCATCAGGCACATCACTGCGTAAACGACGTCTCTTTCAAACACGATTCAAGCCATGGCGATTGCTTCGCCCTATCCTGTTCACTCACACCATTCACCTAAATACTTACCACCAGCTCAACATGCCCCGTAAAATACCCCTACCATTGGCGCCTCCCAGACAACGCCAATAGCGTAATGCGCGGCGTGAGTTTACCGTTATCATCGCATGACACATATGAAATCAAAAGCAAAGCGCTTTGCACGGTGAACTTCGTTGTATTTTGAGCAAAACAGGACGCTTGTATTAAAACAGACGCTAATACTGAGCGGCACACCATTGAGTACACAGCAATGATAGACAACCCTTCTGGCAATCGACCCCATTAACCAGCATAAAACCCCGCTCCCGATCATCAAGGTTTCACGAAACCATGCCAATGACCCGAATGACGCATCCAACATGAGGTTAAGTTAAACAAAAGTCAGTCAGTTGTGGTAAATCAAGCTGTGGTTATTCGTTCGGAATAATTAATAAATCATAGCCTGCGCTGACATACTTATAAAGAATCCATTGTGCAATCATTTCAACCATAATAAATAAGGTTAAATACATGTTTTTTATACTTATTAATAAATATCCAGAAATTTGCAAGGTGAATTTATTAGCGTCACTATAGCCCCATCAACGCTCATTAATTGCGGGAACTAAGATGAACAATCACAACTTAGAAAATACATTTTCTAATATATTGAGTTTTAAGCCTCTCATTGTTGCAGCAGGGAATTTAGACACACTGGCCCACATTGATCATTGGCTGAGAGACATTGCTGCACGTATTCACAGTGATTCGATACATTTAATTGGCTTTACACCACTTTCACCAACGTCATATCAGCATCAAATCATTGGGCCAAAAAGCTATGAAATAGAGGAAATACTCAACCTTGACGTTATCTATGAGCATTGCAGAGAAAGTCATACTCCTTGCTCTTTAAATGTCAAAGACAGTACATACGGATTGATTATACCTATTCGCGGTGTCAGCGGTATCTTAGGGAGCATTCTCATCACCAGCGAGTCGTATATCACGCCGCAACAGCAAGAGTGGTACTGGAGTATTTTAGGGCCACACTTATTACTTGCTTTAAAGCGTTGTATCTCCAAAGAAACAGTCAAAATTACTAAACGAGAGCGTGATTGCATACTTTGGGCATCTGAGGGCAAAACATCTTGGGAGATCAGTCAAATATTGGGGATATCGGAGCGTACTGTTAATTTTCACTTGAGCAACTGCATTGAGAAAACCAACAGTGCAAACAGACAACAAGCCATCGTAAAGTACCTTTTTAATCATAGCCTCTAATTAGGCTATGATATACATGCACACCTCAACCTAATCGCGTCTGTGATCTTTCTCGTCAGTAAAAGTTTATTGGTACCTTTTCACGCACATATATGACTGTCACTCCCCTTAGCTTCCCGATATGCACAATGGCATCACCCACCGTATCATTTGGCGCTTGGTATTTTGATGTTGAAACATACAAACTGAATACCGCAATAAGCGTTCACATGCGGGTGGCGATTGACATGAGAAAGGGCGAAAACGATAAGCTTTTAGCCCCCCAATTAACACGCCGTCAAAAATGCCCAGCAGTAATCAAGGGTGACTTGCACGTTAATATACTTTGCTCTAGCTCGTGAAACGACGCTATCGCCTGAGGGGTAACTCTTGAACTCTTCGCACTTTGACACAAATTTTGCTGAATTATACCGTGATAATTTTTTCCATAAACACCTACATTGCCCCCAACAAGAGTGGTGCAACCAAGTGAGATACAGCAAGGTGCGGTAGTATGCAAAGTTAACAGTCATTTGGGATAGCAAAGGTGCCTGCCTTTAGGGAGAAATAAAAGGCTAGGTGTGTGATATTCGCACTTAGTGCATAAGAGCATGGCCGGCGTCCTTGCCAGAAATCGAAAATATAGCGCCAACTTGCACGCCAACACTCTGAGTCACCTGCACTTTGCCTCCTAGCATCTCTTATTCAATACAATAAGGTTGGCCTCCTTGCCAAGGAAAAGGAAATGGAAATAAATCATCTGTGCGCATATTATGCACACTGTTCGCTCAGATAAACTATGACCCAATATCTGCCTCCTAGCCTCTCTTACTCAGCCAAGTAAGGCTGGCGTCCTTGCCAGAGAACGAAAAAATAAATCGGTGTGTGCACGTCCTGTGCACGTTGTTCTCTCAGGCAAACCATGACCTGACATCTGCTTCCTGGCTTCTCTTACTCAGTCAAGTAAGGCTGGCGTCCTTGCCAGAGAACGAAAAATAAATCGGTGTGTGCACGTCCTGTGCACGTTGCTCTCTCAGATAAACCATGACCTGACATCTGCTTCCTGGCCTCTCTTACTCAGTCAAGTAAGGCTGGCGTCCTTGCCAGAGAACGAAAAAATAAATCGGTGTGTGCACGTCCTGTGCACGTTGCTCTCTCAGGTAAACCATGACCTGACATCTGCTTCCTGGCCTCTCTTACTCAGTCAAGTAAGGCTGGCGTCCTTGCCAGAGAACAAAAAAATAAATCGGTGTGTGCACGTCCTGTGCACGTTGCTCTCTCAGGTAAACCATGACCTGACATCTGCTTCCTGGCCTCTCTTACTCAGTCAGTAAGGCTGGCGTCCTTGCCAGAGAACAAAAAACTCAACAGTGGCTGTGTACGCCCTTACCGAGTCACACAATGATGCGTCCCCTCTCCCTAGCGTGACTTCCCTGTCACTACCAAAACCCGCTCTTTTTTATTATTTTGTTGTTATTATTTATTTTTATTGTTTGTAAGCGAGCTTTAGTTTCCTGCCAATTTTCCTTTTACTATTGAACGCCGTCGTCAAACAGCCAACTCGGTTAGATATCAAAAAACGGACGTGATTTGTTATTCAACACGCGGTCAAAAACGATACCGATACCCGAGGAGCCCATTGCTAAGTCGGTGGACAGCCGAATCAAGGTGCGGCCGGGGAACAATTCGCCTTCATCTCGCGATACAGAGAAGAGCACCGAGCGCTCTAATATACTGAGTGCACTCTCTTTATATTGCTGCTCTTGTGTTACCTGATACATGTCAAACAAGAAGTCTGCAATGCCTACAGAACCTGAGAAAAGGCCTTGCTGAGCGGTATAAAGCGAGTATGAGCTCAAGGCAAGTTTACGGGCAATATCCAAATAATATTCGTCCTTCGTTGCTTGATACAGGCGCAAAACCACCGAGCCAATACCCGCAGACCCATTTTCAATATAGGGCAGTACTAAAGCACTGTTTTGCGAATCCCCCCATTGATAGTGGCCATCAGAATTGAGTCCCGCATGTAAGTCAAATTGCAGTGCTAACCTCGCCTCTTCAAGGTAGTTTTCTTTATTGGTTACAGTAAAGAGTTGGGTTAAAAAGAGGGCTATACCGGCACTGCCATACATAAACCCAACGCCCTCATTGCCTTCTACGCTTGACCCATATTTGTAGCCACCGTGTTCAAAGGTTCTGCGGTTTCTTAGCAACCAAGCCGCTTCAATCGCTTGCTGTAAATCGCTTGACCTTTGTGTGTGCTGATACAATTTTACAAAGCCATGGCCAATACCAGCTAAGCCATAGGCAAAATTACTCGCTTGCTGCTCATATGGAACAAGCATTGATTTCATCAATAATTCACGTGCAACATCATAATTGCCCAGCTCAATTTGACTCAGTGCCATACCTGCGTAGCCAACCAGTATGCCAGGAGATGCCTCTTTTTCAGCAAAGCTCTTATCCAACTCTGAAGCGAGGCCCTGTGGTATATCTTTACATGCGCGAGCAAGCAACAAAGCAGGTCCAGAGTAACCAAAGGCAAGTGATCCCATATGTGTATCGAATGCTTGGAAATCCACAGGTAAATAAAAGTCATGACCTTGACGCTCAATGCCCGTACGCAGTAATTGAGTAATGTTGCTTAACGAACGCTGAAGTGTATGTTCGACTTCATAAAAGTTAGATGGCACTGCTGGGAATGCATCTAATCTTTCTATCTTGCCTGCCACCTCTTTCGACAAGGAGATATTATCGAGCTCATTTAAAAGTACTTTGGCATCCGCAACTAACCCTTTCGAGAGCGAGTCGATAACATCCGTCACTTGCGCTGGTAAGCCGCTGTCTTTAACCATTTTCTCTAGCAAAGTCCATTTGAACTCAGCATTCATGTCAAAGGCTTGCTGTATCGGCAATAGCATGCTGTATAACACCATTGATAATCCATACCAGTCACCTTTGTATGTTGCTCCCTCTTTGGCCAGAGTAGCCTGCTCAGTAAACCCAGGCGTTGCCAGAATAGGGATGCTGTCTCGATGCTCATGCGCAATATCAACTCGAAACGCCCCTTCTAAGTCGATAAATTTAATACGTTTATTGGTGATATCAACCATGATATTATTCGGTGAAATATCAGCTAAAACGATTTCCTGACTGTGAGCGTAGGTAATCGCTTCGATACAAGATTGAGAGATCCAAGTAAACTGTTGCTTAAACTTTTCCGCCGTTGCCAAGTTCCCTGTAAATGGCATTAAGGTGACTGCCTCTTTGGCGCTGAGTGAGCGAATTGCTTCCCCTTGCACAAACTCCGCCACTAAGAATGAATGCTCCCATTCTGAAAAACAATCGACGGGTTTTGGGAAGTATTCACTGCCTTGCAAGGCCTCAAGGATTTTGTGCTCGTTCTTCAAAACCGTATCGGCATAAATTGACTTCGTATTGAGTGAAGAAAACTGTACATATGGACGTGCCTCTTTGACCACAACCATTTTTTCAGTGTGTAAATCTAGCGCTTTATAGACCCCCCCACTGTTAGAAAAAGAAAGGGCTTCCAGTACTTGATACCGACCAGCCAAAGGCGTGATCTCCGACGCGCTGTCAGTGCTCTCTTCCTCTTTAAATGGCTCATCAACCCAACTAGGCAACGAATAAAATGCTGCCCGCTCATCTTTGACCAAAGTACCGTCAGGCTGAATTAAGCATGTATCTGTCGTGCCGTCGGGTTTCTGCTTAGGGATCAATTTGTAACCACCATAGCGATAGTGAACCACTTTACTGTCTTTATAACGCTTATCGGATAGGATATATGGACCGCTATTGTCTTTGGTGGCCATGTACAATGCGTGGATTATGACCTTAAAAGCCTCAATATTGACCGGATAAATCGTAACTAATTTACCTGAACCACTGCGACCGGTAGATTTTGAGGCCAATTGGTTTGCAATATCTTTGCGGCAAATGACTTTGAAAGCCGCTTTGTGATCTAGACACACTTGTACCGCTTTATGTATTACTTCAATGGCTTCGTCTTCAATTGCCGAGACATGAATTTTAAATCCTTGTAGCGGCATATCTATATTTTTTGGCGTGGCCGTCAACCAAATATTGTGTCTTTTTACTGTCCAATCTTTCGAAAGCAAACTGGTTATAACTTCACTGTATTCCTTATCAGCACTTAACTCTGATGGTCGCGAGAAAAAATGCTTATCGGCAAAGGTGTATAAATTATCCAACATATTTTCGTTCTCATTGTTCAATTTGTTTTAGAAAAGTTGTCAGGACGACGCGACCAATCATCCGGCACGTCGCAGACTCTCAGGGGTATTGACTCTCTATGGTTGGGGTTGAATCATACTTCCTGATGCTAGAGGCGAGTGCTAGGTACTTCTCACTACGCTGTGAAAATTCCAAACGCCCTCTTCTGTGTTATGTCGTTGTGGTAATTGCTGTAACCTCAAAATATTGTTCATACTCATGCTCTAATTCAGTTTTCGTTTTGTGCCTAGCCATAATGGCAAACTCTGGTTTTTATAAAACTGTAAGAAGTGACATGTTTTTCATTTTTCACATGCCCCCCTTCTTCTCAGCTGCCATTGATCAGCGAGCACATGCATATTAATAAAACCTCAAAAATTGAGTAACTGTCATTTTTGACAGAACAAGGATGATTTAGCATCTTGAAAAGCGATGAGTAAGATTACAAAAGTGACATGACAGTGAATACATGGAGAGTGCATTGAGAAACCGCATGCAAACAATTGACCCTATGACCTTCATGGCGACAGTCCACAAATAACGGCCACAGTAAAGCGCGTTGAGCGGAGTATCAGATTATCTCGGTGACATTTTTTAATCGCGGGCGTGCTCAAACACCTCCGTAGCTCAATGATTAATACGCCGGCGAGACAGCTATCGTTTTTTGCAGCTGTATAAAAGATTGGAGAATTGGCGTCAGTTTCTCTCTGATTGCACAGGCGCTAGGCCATAGGACGCAGTGGCACTGACCGTAGTATGATTGACTCAACGAGCACTACCTCAGTAGAGCTCGTCATTTACGCACTACTTGGCCACAGACACATTCAACAGGTGGTTATTCTGAAGCCGCTTAGCATAGACATAAACTTGCCCTTTTTGAGCACCGGTAAATATACCAAAAAAAGAATCCGTTTTACGCTCAACGGTTAATAACCGTGTCACAGTTAAACTACTCAGATCCATTTTACTCACGCTGTTGCCCGAGCTAAAGTAAACAAAATCATTGGTCATCGACCAGCTCAAATGCGTGGTGTCAGATAAATCTAACAATTCTTGTTCATTACCCGTTTCCAATTCACGCTTAAAGAGTTTGTAGTTTTTATCAAAATAGTACAAATAGGAGTCATCGATCATGCGTGCAGAGTGAATACCTTTTTTGGTGAGCCGCACAAACTTTTGCTCTGTTAAGCTGTAGCTCCATGCGTCACTGGTATCTTTCACCAAGGTCATCACAATATTGTCGTTCAAGCCCCAGCTCGCATCCGCAATGGTATCGCTTACTGCAATACTCTTGACCACACTCAGATCATTCATTGCAATGATTTCGAGCCGATTTTGATAAGCAACCAGTAGTTGACTGTCGTCTGACGAAAGCACGATATCGACAATCTCGGTGGTTGGCAGTTCCAAGAACTTAGTACGAACCCCATCAATGATCTTCCACAACGACTGATTTCTTGCGCCTCTTGCTAAATAGATGCCACCCTTCGCATGGTTGAAAGGCGCGACTAAAGATTCTGTCGCATCAGATTCAGAAAATGGAATGAGTAATGCCTCAGAGGTACTTTCATCAATTTGATAAATATTACCATCCAACAATTTAGTCGAGAATATCAACTGTTCAGGTGACACCACCATAGAACCATGCATTTCTTTTTCGAGAGGAAAATACATGCTTGAAACAATTTTACTGGCCAACTCATAAGTCATCAGCTTATTTTCATTGTCGTCAAACCACATCACTTTTGAATCATCGCTTGACCATTCAACTGAGCGCAATCTGTAGTTCAATCGCACTAACAGTTCTTGTTCGCTGCCATCGGCATTTGCTTTAAAAATGGCCGTGCCGTTTTTAATTGAACGTAAAAACAAAATCTCACGCTTGCTATGGGAGAGCTTGACATAAAAGTCTCCGCTGAAACGAATATTTGGAGAGGTGACTTGAAACTCGGTACCACTGGATAAGTCTTTACTGAAAATCGCCGAAATATAAGGTCGGTCACGATAATCATATTTTGTGTATAGCAACGTACTGTCTACACTGGTGACACTCATTCTGCGCTCAGCATTACAATCCCAAACTTTTGTATGTTCCGCATCGGTAGTACCTGGTGAGAATGTTGCCAGCCACAATTCGCATACTTTGTTTTCGCCAATACTGCTGATCTGATAGTATAAACGCGCGCCGTCTGCTGCCCACCCAGTCGGCATGACATTGGCACCAGCGACCTCGACTAGCTTACTGTTCTGCAGAGACTTCATATCCTTTACATACAAAGCAGACGTTCGTTTACCCTCAGCAAGAAATGAATAAGCCAACAACGCGCTATCTGACGACATGTCCTGAAACGCTACCGATCCTTTGCTCCAGGTCAATATCTCTTTGTCCAGCAGGGTAATATAATCATTGTAGCCATGACTCTGTGCTACTGACGTAGCCTCTTCAACTGGTGCAGGTAATTGATCTTTCAGCATCACGCCGACTGTAACGCATGCGATAACACCAAGTACGCCCCAAATATACTTTGCGTTAGACATTGGAGGCAAAGAGGGCGAGCTACTTAAAGCCGCATTTTCAACCGTTTGTTGTGGATTTGCGGCAGACTCAGTGTGATTTGATTTGGCGTGTGCGCCTTTATAAATGATTTCAACATCCAGCACAAAGCTATAGCCTGTGCGGTAATGCGTTTTTAATGTTTGCCCACGTTGTTTGTCCGATTTCAGCGCTTTTCTCAATTCGGATATCGCACGATTTATTGCATTATCATCAACATAAGGCTGTTGCCACACTTCATCGGATAACTCCTGACGCGTGACAATACGATGACTGTTATCAATAAAATACAACAGCATCCTAAATAGTAGTGGCTCCAGTTCCCTTTCTATTTTATCGTTGTCTGTTAGTAATTGTTTATCTGGATATATCGTCCAAGATTCCAGTTTTATTTTTTCTATATTTTTACAAAACGCAACAATATTCATATTCTTTTTTGAGGATATAGGAATAAAAGCAGAGTAAATATGCAAAGCTCTTCTATGGTTCTCCACATTAAAAAGAGCTGACGAATTAATACAATGCACTCAAGTTAAGTACGTCACAGCTAACGACCGACTATACGACCAATAGCTATACTATTTTAAATATCCCTCAATGTGAACAATTCTTCACTTATAATCGATGAATAGTTATCAATAGAATAAAAACCAGCGACACGCTGCTTTCTAATAAATATTACTTTTTACTTAACATAATTAAAAAGACTAATAACTAAGGACGAAGCATTAAATTTAGCGCGTGCACATTGTGGCTGATGCAGCTAAAAGCACCATGGTCGTTCACATTGATAAGTGCAGAAAATGCGGAAAAGATAAAATAAAAAGCCCACGCTAGATATTGCTAGCGTGGGCTTTAAACCAAATAGGTGGTTGGTTATTTGCGCAACTGGCGAATAACGCGTAGCTGTGCAAGCGCTTCTTCTAACTGTACAGCTGCTCGATCGTAATCAAGGTCAGCGGCAGAGCCTGAAGAGATTTGCGCTTGAGCTTCACGTCTGGCCTCTTCAGCAGCCTGCTCATCAAGCTCTTCACCACGGATAGCAACGTCCGCAAGGACAGTTACTGACTTAGGTTGAACTTCAAGCGTACCGCCTGCGACATAGATGATCTCTTCTGTACCATCTTCTTTAACCAAACGTACCATACCAGGTTTTAGGCCAGTCAGGAGTGGCGCGTGGCCAGGGTGAATACCTAGTTCACCTTCACTACCTGTTACTTGAATAGTGGCAACAGCACCAGAGAATACACTCTGCTCTGCGCTTACTACGTCAAGTTGTACTGTCATTGCCATAACAACCTCCTAATTACATGTTTTTAGCTTTATCAACTGCTTCGTCGATTGAGCCAACCATGTAGAATGCCTGCTCAGGCATGTCATCGTAATCACCGTTTAGGATGCCCTTAAAGCCAGAGATGGTGTCTTTAAGAGATACGTATTTACCAGGTGCACCTGTAAATACCTCAGCAACGAAGAACGGCTGAGATAGGAAACGCTGGATCTTACGTGCACGAGATACAACTTGCTTATCTTCGTCAGACAGCTCGTCCATACCTAGGATCGCGATGATGTCTTTCAGCTCTTTATAACGCTGAAGTACAGTCTGAACGCCACGTGCAGTCTCATAGTGCTCGTTACCGATTACTTGAGGGTCTAGCTGACGTGAAGTTGAATCTAGAGGGTCTACCGCTGGGTAGATACCTAGAGACGCGATGTCACGTGAAAGTACAACTGTTGCATCTAAGTGCGCGAACGTTGTCGCCGGTGATGGGTCAGTCAAGTCATCCGCAGGTACGTATACCGCTTGGATTGAAGTGATTGAACCCGTCTTAGTTGACGCGATACGCTCCTGTAGAACACCCATCTCTTCTGCAAGCGTTGGCTGGTAACCTACCGCTGAAGGCATACGACCTAGTAGTGCTGATACCTCAGTACCTGCTAGTGTATAACGGTAGATGTTATCTACGAAGAATAGTACGTCACGACCTTCGTCACGGAACTTCTCAGCCATTGTAAGACCAGTCAGTGCAACACGAAGACGGTTACCCGGTGGCTCGTTCATCTGACCGTATACTAGAGATACTTTGTCTAGTACGTTAGAGTCGTTCATTTCATGGTAGAAGTCATTACCCTCACGTGTACGCTCACCAACACCTGCGAATACTGAGTAACCGCTGTGCTCGATTGCGATGTTACGGATAAGTTCCATCATGTTTACGGTTTTACCTACACCGGCACCACCGAATAGACCAACTTTACCACCTTTCGCGAATGGACATACAAGGTCGATTACCTTGATACCCGTTTCTAGTAGCTCAACTGAACTTGATTGATCTTCGTATGAAGGCGCAGCACGGTGAATAGACATACGCTCTTCTTCACCAATTGGACCTGCTTCATCGATAGGCTGACCAAGTACGTCCATGATACGACCTAGGGTCTTAGTACCAACTGGAACCTTGATTGGCTCACCTGTGCCTTCTACTGAGATACCACGACGTAGACCGTCTGTAGTACCAAGTGCGATACCACGTACCACACCGCCACCTAACTGCTGTTGCACTTCTAGTGTCAAACCAGCTAGGTCGCCTTCTGTAACTTTTAGTGCGTCATATACGGCTGGCACGTTGTCTTGTGGAAACTCGATGTCCACAACGGCGCCGATAATTTGGACGACCTTACCTAAACTCATGTCTATTCCTCTCGTTAAACTTTGCCGAAGCGTTAAACAGCAGCCGAACCGCCAACAATCTCACTGATTTCTTGTGTGATTGCAGCCTGACGTGCTTTGTTGTAAACAAGTTGCAGCTCATCCATTAGGTCGCCTGCGTTATCGGTTGCAGCTTTCATCGCAACCATACGGGCAGCCTGTTCAGATGCAGCATTTTCTACTACACCCTGGTACACCTGTGACTCAATGAAACGAACCAATAGCGTCTCTAAGATCGCTTCTGGGTTTGGCTCATATAAGTAGTCCCAAGCGTGGGCTGATACTTCTTCTTCAGCTTTTGGCAAAGGTAATAACTGTTCGATCGTTGGCTCTTGCTTCATTGTGTTCACGAATTTGTTGTACACAACGAACAAGCGGTCAATTTTGCCTTCAGCAAATGCATCTAGCATTACTTTTACAGGACCAATAACGTCCTGAATTGAAGGTGCATCTCCAAGACCCGCTTTTTTAGCGAGTAATTCACCGCCAAAACGATGGAAGAAACCGGCCGCCTTGCTACCTAAAGTAGCATACTCAGCATCAACGCCTTTTTCTTTCCACGCCTTAACGTCTTGTGTGATTTTCTTAAACTCATTTGAGTTTAAGCCACCACACAGACCACGGTCAGTTGAGATAACAATATAACCAACTCGCTTCACATCGCGTTCTTCTAAGAACGGGTGATGGAAGTCAAGATTTGCTTGAGCAACACGACCGATCACTTTGCGTAAGTTCTCAGCGTATGGACGGCTTGATGCCACGCGGTCTTGCGCCTTCTTCATTTTTGAAGCGGCAACCATCTCCATCGCGCTGGTGATCTTCTGAGTATTCTTAATACTCCCGATCTTGCTTTTTATCTCTTTTCCGCTGGCCATGACTCTCTCTCCGAATCAGTGGTGACCGAAGTCACCATGAATAACTAAATTACCAAGTTTGCGTCGACTTGAACTTCTCTAGAAGTTCTTTAAGTTGCGCTTCAATCTCAGCGTTGTAGTTACCCGTTTCGTTGATTTGAGTCATCAGCTCTGCGTAAGTGCTGTTTGCGAAACCGATTAGGCCTTCTTCGAAATCACCAATTTTGTTGATTTCGATGTCTTGTAGGAAGCCTTTCTCAGCAGCAAATAGAGACAGAGACATTTCAGCAACAGACATAGGTGCGTATTGCTTCTGCTTCATTAGCTCTGTTACACGCTCACCGTGCTCAAGTTGTGCACGCGTTGCATCGTCAAGGTCAGAAGCGAACTGTGAGAACGCCGCTAGTTCACGGTACTGAGCTAGCGCTAGACGGATACCACCACCTAGTTTCTTAACGATTTTAGTTTGCGCTGCACCACCTACACGAGATACCGAGATACCAGCGTTAACAGCTGGACGGATACCTGCGTTGAATAAGTCAGTTTCTAGGAAGATCTGACCATCGGTGATTGAGATAACGTTAGTAGGTACGAATGCAGAAACGTCACCACCTTGAGTTTCAATGATTGGCAATGCCGTCAATGAACCTGTTTTACCTTTCACTTCACCGTTTGTGAACTTCTCAACGTAATCAGCGTTAACACGTGATGCACGCTCTAGAAGACGTGAGTGAAGGTAGAATACGTCACCTGGGTATGCTTCACGACCTGGTGGACGCTTAAGTAGTAGTGAGATCTGACGGTAAGCAACTGCTTGCTTAGATAGATCATCATATACGATAAGCGCGTCTTCACCGCGGTCACGGAAGTATTCACCCATAGTACAACCAGCAAATGGCGCTAGATATTGAAGCGCTGCTGATTCAGAAGCAGATGCAACAACAACGATTGTGTTTTCAAGTGCACCATGCTCTTCTAATTTACGTACTACGTTTGCGATAGTAGATGCTTTTTGACCAACCGCTACGTACACACACTTAACGCCTGTGTCTTTTTGGTTGATGATTGCATCGATTGCAAGTGCAGTTTTACCAGTCTGACGGTCACCGATAACTAGCTCACGCTGACCACGACCAACTGGGATCATCGCATCGATAGACTTATAACCAGTTTGCACTGGCTCATCTACTGATTGACGCTCGATTACACCTGGTGCAATTTTTTCAACTGGTTCGAAACCATCGTTGTCTAGTGCACCTTTACCATCGATTGGTGCACCTAGTGTGTTTACAACACGACCTAGTAGACCACGGCCTACTGGCACTTCAAGGATACGACCTGTAGATTGTACTTTTACGCCTTCTTTAAGGTCTGCGTAAGGACCCATAACTACTGCACCTACTGAGTCACGCTCAAGGTTCAATGCAATAGCATAACGGTTGCCAGGAAGCTCGATCATCTCACCTTGCATACAGTCAGCTAGACCGTGGATGCGGATGATACCGTCAGTAACAGATACGATAGTACCTTCGTTACGTGCTTCACTTACAACTTCAAACTGCTCAATACGCTGCTTGATCAGTGCAGAAATTTCTGTGGAATTAAGTTGCATGCTCTTTTTCCCAATTACGATTGTAGCGACACTGCTAGGCGGTCTAATTTACCGCGTACGCTACCGTCAATTACGGTATCGCCAGCTTTGATAACCAAACCACTTACTACGGTTTCGTCAATGCTACAATTCAGCTTAACTTTGCGTGCGAAACGTTTTTCTAACGCAGCGCCCAATTTATCTTGCTGCTCTTGCGCAAGTTCAGTTGCAGAAACCACGTCAACGTCGATTTCTTTATCATAATCCGCTTTTAATTCAGCAAATTGTTCAGCAACTGCAGGGACTGCAGATAAACGCTCATTTTCGGCCATCAGCTTGATAAGATTTTGACCTTGTTCGTTGAGTTGTTCAGCACATAGCTTGATGATGACTTCAGACTGCTCTGCCTGAGTAGCAATGCTACCCAGTAGCGTCTGAACCTGCTCATCGCTAGTCACTTGACCAGCGAAGAACAGCATTTCATTCCAAGCTTCAACAGCACCTTTCTCAACGGCAAGTTCAAAAGCCGCTTTAGCGTATGGGCGAGCGATAGTAGTCAATTCAGACATGCTCATACCCTCCTAATTAAAGCTCAGCAACTAGCTTATCAACGATATCGCTGTGTGCGTCTTGATTAATTTCACGCTCTAAAATCTTTTCAGCGCCAACCACTGCTAAAGTAGCTACTTGAGAACGTAGTTCTTCTTTAACACGGTTACGCTCTGAGTCAATTTCAGAGTGTCCTTGAGCAATAATCTTCTCACGCTCTTGTTGACCACGAGTTGTCTCTTCGTCAACGATAAGCGCAGCACGCTTTTTAGCTTGCTCAATGATTTCAGCAGCTTGAGATTTCGCTTCATTTAGCTCTACCGCGGCTTCTTTACGAACGCGCTCAAGCTCTTTTTCAGCTTCATCAGAGGCAGCTAAACCATCTTCAATTTTTTTCTGGCGAGCTTCAATCGCACCATTTAGTGGTGGCCATACGTACTTCATACAGAATAATACGAATACCACAAATGCGATTAATTCACCTAGTAGAGTGGCGTTTAAGTTCACAACCGCTCCTCCTTAAAATAGTAAGCTGTTCAAAAAATAAGGCTATTAAAGTACGAACAACAATACCATCGCGATACCTACACCGATCATTGCTACCGCATCGATTAGACCAGCTAGGATGAACATTTTAACTTGTAGTGAAGGTGCAAGTTCAGGCTGACGAGCACACGCTTCTAGGAATTTACCACCCATGTTACCGAAGCCGATAGCAGTACCGATAGCACCGAAACCGATAAGTAGAGCAACAGCGATGTACTTAAGACCTAATACTAGTTCCATTTTTTTCTCCAAAGTTTCATTTGTAAATTAAAGTTAAAGTTAAAAAATCTTTTTAAAAATTATATTCTTAGTGGTTATCTGAGCTAGCCATGCTTAGGTATACGATCGTCAGCATCATGAATACAAATGCTTGAAGAACGATAACTAAGATGTGGAAAGCAGCCCAAATGAAGTGCAGAGGTAACTGCATCAAACCAACTGCGCCGATCAAGATGAAGATCAGCTCACCCGCGTAAAGGTTACCGAACAAACGTAGTGCAAGCGAGAAAGGCTTAGCGACTAATGCGATTGTCTCTAGTAACAAGTTACAAGGGATTAAGAAAATCATGCCGATTTTGTTCTTAGTGCTGAACGGGTGAAGCGTTAGCTCAGCAATAAAACCGCCGATGCCTTTCATTTTAATTGAATAACCGATCATCAAGAAGAATACGCCTAGTGCTAGTGCAGCAGTCATATTGATATCTGTTGTCGGTACAATCTTCATGTAAACATCATGAGAGTCCATACCAAATGCGGTTTCACCAACGAAACCAGCGAATGCAGGTAGGAAATCAACCGGAATTAAGTCCATTAAGTTCATTAAGAACACCCAAACAAAAATTGTGAGGGCTAATGGTGCGATTAAAGCGCTTTTACCGTGATAAGTATCGCGTACGTTGTCGCCAACGAACTCAACGATCATCTCGATGAAGCACTGGAATTTACCAGGAACACCTGTAGTGGATTTTTTAGCGGCGCTACGGAAGATCCATAAAAATACAAGACCTAAACCGATTGACCATGCGAGGGTATCTACGTGCCATGTCCAGAATCCACTATCCGCACATGCTTTATTGAAGGCAAGACCGGCATCGGTCGAACACATCTTGGCATTGGTCAAGTGGTGCTGAATATGGCTTGATAGAGTAACTTCTTCTGCAGCCATGTTTTATCCCAAAAGTTAATGATTAAAAAAAATCGGTGCTAGCCACTGCGAAAACATCACGAGTATGTAACAGCAGAAAAATGGCAACGCCATGACACTTAAATGTTTAAATACCAGTGCAAATATGCAAATGGTTAGCAAAAATTTTAATCCTTTGCCTCGTTTTAACGAGTCATATACTTGCTCTGCTTTACTTGCACCAACATATCTGAAGGCATACAAAGCAAATACGAAGTTTGGCAGCACAATTGCAATACCGCCCATCAAAGCTGACAGACCGGCTTGTGCTCCCCAAACTACTAAAACTATTACTGCAGCAAACAGTGCTACGATACCCTGAAGCAAGACACCTTTTAATGCGGCACGTCTGTACGGGCCAGCTAACGAATGAGTCACTTTATATTAACCTTAATGACGCTAAAATTTATCAGGGTATAAAAACTGGCGAAATTATACTGATTTCTGCTCAATTTGCAACTTGACGCGACGAATTGACGCATAAAATAGGCACACAATTCGTCGCAAATTTGACCTTTAGGAGGGTTGTTGTAAATCTGGATGGATCCGCCCAAGAATGCCGTCTAATTCATCAAGATCAGCATAAGAAATAACCAGCTTTCCTTTGCCTTTTTGATTGTAGTTGATCTCTACTTTGGCACCCAAGTTTTCTGCTAGCTGTTGTTCTAACAGTTTGACATCTGGGTCCTTTTCTTTTGCTTCTTTTTTAACCGCAGGTTCTTGCATTGTACGAACAAGTTTCTCGGTTTCACGCACCGTAAGGCCCTTCGCGACCGCAGTGCGCGCGGCTTCTGATTGTGCTTCCCCTTGCAGTGATAATAGACAACGTGCATGGCCCATTTCGATATCACCATGTTCTAACAAGATTTTTACATCATCATTGAGATTGATTAAACGTAACAAGTTAGTAACGGTTGTACGCGATTTGCCGACAGCATCAGCCACTTGTTGATGGGTCAGCTCAAATTCATTGAGGAGCCTATCTAATGCTACCGCTTCTTCCATGGCGTTTAAATCTTCACGCTGAATGTTTTCAATGAGAGCAATCGCAACGGCGGCATCGTCTTCAACTTCTTTGAGGATGCAGGGTACGACATCAAGGCCTGCCAATTGAGATGCTCGCCAGCGACGCTCACCCGCAATGATTTCATATTGATTCAGAGCCATCTTGCGCACAACGATTGGTTGTAACACCCCTTGTGCTCTGATTGAGTTAGCAAGTTCTTCCAATGCTTGCTCAGACATATCTTTACGCGGCTGGTATTTACCACGTTGTAAAAACTCGATAGGAATTCGCTGTAATTCATTTTCTGAGATTGTAACTGGCTCAGTTACAGGTTCAGCGGGCACGGATTCGCTCGGTTGTGCTTCTAAAGTTTCCTTTGATGCCGCAGCGGGTGGCTTCGCAGAGCTGAGTAATGCATCCAACCCTCGGCCCAGTCCTCTTTTTTTCACCGACATGTTTTTATTATCCTCTTACGCTACTGCAGCGGCTTGTTTTTCTTGGCGACGCAACATTTCTCCTGCAAGCGCAAGATACGCCTTTGCCCCACTTGAAGCTCGATCATAGTACATTGCAGGCGCACCAAAACTTGGGGCTTCAGCTAAACGGACATTTCTCGGGATCACAGTGCGGTATACTTTCTCGCCAAAGTGCTGCTTTAATTGCTCAGATACATCATTGGCCAGTCGATTACGCGGATCATACATTGTGCGAAGAATACCTTCGATTTGCAGAGATGGATTCACCAACTTCGACAGTTGGGTAATTGTGTCCATCAGTGCCGTTAAGCCTTCTAATGCATAATATTCACATTGCATTGGCACCATCACCGAATCAGCAGCGGCCATGGCATTGACCGTCAACATATTGAGCGAAGGAGGGCAATCAATAAAAATGAACTCGTAGTCGTCTTGAACGGCCTCAATCGCGTTGCGCAAACGCACTTCACGCGCAAACAGCTCCATCAGCTTGACTTCAGCGGCTGTCACATCACCATTTGCGGCAATTAAGTGATATTCACCTGAAGTTTCAGTACAAATAACGTCTTTGATCGGCGTCTCTTCAATCAGCAAATCGTAAATCGTTGCAACATCAGAATATTTGTCAACACCACTGCCCATGGTGGCATTGCCTTGCGGATCGAGATCGATCAGCAATACTTTTCTTTTGGTTGCTGCCATCGAGGCAGCAAGGTTAACCGCAGTGGTCGTTTTACCAACGCCACCTTTTTGGTTTGCAATTGCAATGACTCTAGCCACAGTGTCCTCGACTCTTAATCTTTTGTAAGAATAATTAAATGGCGTTCACCTTCCAGATTAGGAACTTGCAAGGTGATATTCTGTTCTAAAGAAATGCCATCAGGCAGACTATTTAGCTCATCTTGCGGATACATTCCCTTGAGTGCTAAAAATCGTCCTGATGTATCAATTAAATGTGTACACCATTGCACCATGTCTTGCAAAGACGCAAACGCACGACTTAACACACCGTCTAATTTAACACTTGGCTGATATTCTTCAACACGAGACTGCACAGGCGTGACGTTTTTTAGTCCAAGCGCATGTTTTACTTGGGTTAAAAATCGTACTCTTTTTCCAAGGCTATCCAGTAGGACAAATTCAGTGTCAGGGAGTGCAATTGCCAATACAATGCCTGGTAAACCAGGTCCAGTACCGACATCGATGTAATGTTTGCCTTTTAAATGTGGCGCAACAACCAAGGAATCCAAAATGTGTTTCACCATCATCTCTTTTGGATCTCGCACAGAAGTGAGGTTGTAAGCTTTGTTCCATTTGTCGAGCAACCCGACGTAATCGACAAGTTGCTGTTTTTGATTTTCGGTCAGCGTAATGTCTGTTTTAGATAACAGCGCATTCAGTTGTTCTAATAACACAGTTTTCCATCGCTGTTACGCCGACTTGCGCAACAGCCCTTGCTTTTTCAGATACACTAATAATAGCGAAATCGCCGCTGGGGTGATACCAGAAATACGCGATGCTTGTCCGATCGTTTGCGGACGCACGTCAGTGAGCTTTGCAACCACCTCATTGGATAGACCACTTACCTGACTATAATCAAACTCGCTAGGCAGTAATGTTTCTTCATGGCGTAACTGCTTATTGATTTCATCCTGTTGCCTTGCAATGTAGCCTGCGTACTTGGTTTGTATTTCTACTTGCTCAAGTGCCTGCCAATTGTCTTGCTCACTGGCCAACCCTTCAATTGCCATCAGATCTTTGTAACTGACTTCTGGGCGACGGATCAAATCTTCTAAACTGGCTTCACGCGTCAAAGGGGACTTCAATAGAGCATTCACTTGATCGCGAGCAGGATGATCCTTGTGGATCCAAGTTGAACGAATGCGCTGAGACTCCTGCTCCATGACTTCAAGTTTGTCATTGAATGCAGCCCAGCGTTTGTCATTTACTAACCCAAGCTCGCGGCCTTTTTCTGTCAATCGTAGATCGGCGTTGTCTTCGCGCAATAATAATCTGTATTCCGCACGGCTTGTGAACATACGATAAGGTTCTTTTGTGCCCAATGTCGCAAGATCATCAATGAGTACTCCTGTGTAAGCTTCATCTCTTCGCGGTGTCCATGGCGCTTCACCTTTGACTTGTAGTGCCGCGTTCATACCCGCGATAAGACCTTGTGCACCGGCTTCTTCATAGCCCGTAGTACCATTGATTTGGCCAGCAAAAAATAAACCATTAATAAATTTGGTTTCCAGTGACTGCTTTAAGTCTCTCGGATCGAAGAAATCGTACTCAATCGCATAACCAGGACGACAAATATGCGCGTTTTCAAAACCTTTGATGGAACGCACGATGTCAAGTTGTATATCGAATGGTAAGCTGGTGGAAATGCCATTAGGGTATAATTCATAAGACGTTAGCCCTTCAGGCTCAACAAAGATCTGATGTTTTTCTTTATCAGCAAAACGGACGATCTTATCTTCGATTGATGGACAATATCTTGGCCCGATCCCTTCGATCACACCTGCATACATTGGTGAACGATGCAAATTTGCGCGTATTACATCATGGGTTTTTTCATTGGTATACGTTATATAACAAGGAATTTGCTGCGGGTGATCGGACTGTTTGCCCATAAAAGAAAATACAGGTGTAGGCGTGTCCCCCGGTTGCGCTTGCATAACGGAGAAATCCACCGTTCTTGCATCAATGCGTGGAGGAGTACCCGTTTTTAGTCTATCAACACGAAATGGGAGTTCTCGTAAGCGATGCGCTAAAGCAATAGAGGGAGGATCCCCTGCTCGACCGCCTTTGAAGTTCTCTAAACCAATGTGGATTTGACCACCAAGGAAAGTCCCCACCGTCAATACCACCGTTTCTGCGCTAAAACGCAACCCCATTTGGGTAACGACGCCTTTCACTTGATCTTGCTCAACAATAAGATCATCACAACTTTGTTGGAAAATCTTTAAGTTTTCTTGGTTTTGTAAAGTGTCTTGGATCGCTGCTTTATACAAAACACGATCTGCTTGTGCTCTGGTTGCTCGTACAGCAGGACCTTTTGATGAATTCAGTGTTCTAAATTGGATCCCACCTTTATCAATCGCCTGTGCCATCGCACCACCCAGTGCATCGATCTCTTTGACCAGATGACCTTTACCGATCCCGCCGATCGCTGGGTTACAAGACATTTGCCCCAATGTGTCCATATTGTGAGTTAACAATAAGGTATTCATACCCATACGTGCAGCTGCAAGTGCAGCTTCAGTACCAGCATGACCGCCACCAACCACGATTACGTCAAAATGTTCATGATAAATCATTTACGGGATCCTACTTAAATACAACCAGCAAATTTCGAAAGGGTGCGTATTCTACCTAGAAAAACGCAGAAGTGAAACGATTAAATTTTAACCCATAGATAAAATGGATCACTAAATATATATAAGGATCTTTTTAAAGATCTTTATTGATCTTATATTTATAGGCAGTAAGATCTGTGCATAACGTGATATTCCTATATTGATCCAAAGACTTAAGTCAGATCAAATGGTGTGAATTAGATCGGATCTTATGGCGTATAAGCTTTGATCAAATCGGCTATTTATACACAGCCAGTTATGCCCTTAAAGTTATCCAATGGATAAGTAAGTATAGATCAGCAGTTAGATCAAAGGTTATCCACACTACTCATTAAATTTAAGAAATATTGTGGATAACTTATGTGAAACAGATCTTTCTCAACTTGCTATTAAGATCTCACTTAGCGTTGGTAGCCATGCTAATGCCGTGTCTTCTGGTAACGCTTCATCTAATACATCTATTGTAAGGGTGGGTAGTAAAGGCTTTGCACCTTTGTCTGTCAGCAGTTTCGTGCCATTGATTGCTGCATGGTTATATGTATCGTAACTTGAGTCACCTATACCGACTACAGCAAACTTTATATGGCTCATATCTTCCTGCTCTTGGAGCTGAGAGATAAAGGGCAATAAGTTTTCTGGGTAATCACCGGCGCCATAAGTCGATGTAATTATTAACCAAGTATCACCCTTACACTCCGACAGATCAGGCTGCTCATGCAGATTGCATGTGACGGATCTTGTTTCAAGATCCTCAGCTAGTTGCTCTGCAACGTATTCTGCTGATCCCATTTGACTGCCAATTATGATCTCTAAGTTACTCATTTTATCTCGAAAAGGCACTATTTATGCCGCTCATAATAATGCGCCATGGGCAGAAGTAAAGAGATAGTTTTTCACAGGGATAAAATTAATTGGTGAATAATTGATATATTGTGAGTGCTTCTTCATATCTTGTTGTTTTATAACGGGTAAATAAATTATTCCGAGCTTGGTTTTTAATTGTTTACTGTGGATAAACAGGTAGTAAGCTTAAGATAAGGTGCAGTCATCGAGCGTGATGATCACAATCTCTTGCTCTTGCTGACACCAAAAAATAGTCATGTGGATAGTTTTATTCTGAGTTTGATCGATCTGAAGGTTATCAAGATGTTTTTTTGGATCTATAAAATAAGGTATATATAAGTAAATATTCTAAAAAAAACTTAATTGTCCATTTTTTATAGTCAAGATTATCGCCCTCAGTTATCAATCCATGTGGGATCCACTGATTTTCAATATCACTTTGTTGCGTAGGTGATACATGAATCAAATCATAATGTCCGATACTAAATTTGCTTATCTCTAATATATATACAATTTTTTCAAGGAGTAAGTATTTATGATTGAGATAGTACTTGCTTGAACCTTGCTTAAAAATAAGCTGATGCGCACTTAAAGTTTGATCTGTAGTTTATGATGTGGGCGATGATCAGTGTGGTTGAATTGCATAGCATAGTGTTATCTGAGGTGTTGGCGATCTAATGACGACTATTAGCTCGCCTCAGGCCATTACTGTCGTTTGTATTTGTGTTCCACTACGTCTCCTGTGAAATACATTGATTTTCCTTGTGTTAGGCAACTTAGTGAAAATATGACGTCTTCACCAAAAATAATGGAATCTGCCCCGTTATCTTCTCTTAAAGCGTTTTTTAATAGTGCCTCATGAGTCGGATCAGTGAATTGGTCTGAGAAAGGAATATTGAAACATGTTTTGCTAATCAGGCTACAGCCCATGCCTACAATTTGAACTGGTTGTGCAATGTTTTCATTTTTGTTTGATAGATCCAATATGCCTATTTTGCCGTCTTGAATAGTGCATATAGCAGGGTACCCTAACCAAACAACTTCGTAGGCTGATATTGTAATATCATGCCCTAGATAAGCCGCGCTAAGTAAATCGAAGATTGTGTTTGGATTCACCAAAATATCTGAGTCAACAAAAAGCACATAATCGTCGTTATTTACCAATGCTTTTTTTAGCGCTAAATTCCGTTTCATGGCTATGGCTGCGAGGTTATGACGTGAACTAATTTCATAGGGATCAACACATTCAATCTTTATAGGGTATGCTGATGTGTTCTTTAATCTAGACCAATTATCAATAGCTGCAAGATCAGTCGTTCTAGGCATAATTAAAATATTAAATTCTATTGGATTAACCTCGTTACTTTCTACGTATTCAATAGCATTTTTCAACGCATTGAAACATTCGGCGATAAGTGGCTCATCTCTATCTGTTATGGGTATCGCTATCAGCACTTTTTTAGGCATAAAAACTCTATTCGTATTAATTGGTGATTGCATTGGCTTATGTGATCCGTTGTGCCACTTAGCCTCACTTTAATTGGAGGCTATGTGGTGCAAGTTTGTACATATCTGCCTCAGATCTTCATAGGGAATGATTGAATAATAGACAGTTAAAGGTTTGTAGAAGTTATGCATTTATTAATATTGCATTACTTCTACTATTATTATTGAGTCTGTCCATTCCTATTTTTAAGATAATACTATCAAAGAGCCATGCTCTCTTACTATGTAACACCTAATTATAAAAATTTAGACGTCTCTAATTACCCTTTTTATTTTTGCATTTTCCTAATTAATTAGCTTTTTAATCTATAAATTTCCCCTGATATTTCGTGAAATAATTATGTTGTTCAATTTGCAATTAAAAAGCTTGAAAAAGCCATTTTTTGTGGGGAAGGTAGATGTTTATAGGCTTAACTATATTTTTTATCTAATAAATATTGTGTAGTTTTTTACCCTTTTTAATACGTGTGGTTATTGAAACTTTCACCTAGTGATTTGTAAATAAAATGTATGCTATGAATACGTATGCAATAAATTATGTTTGAAAAAAAATTGAAAACTTTCTATGTTAAGTTTTCTATCCATATGAGATAGAAGGAAAAATCCTTTAAGCAGTAACGTATATTATAGATTGACCAACATCATTGTTTTTGTTATTTTGTGGCCAATTTATTCGCTTTTGGTTTGCTTTTTATTGTAATTAATGCGTCAATTTTTCTAGGTTAGAATGCGTAAACGTGTTTGCGTAACTCGTTAGCTGAAAAGTTTTATAAATGCTTTGTTACAACTAATCTGATTTAACTATTCAGTTTAATAGTTTTTGCTAAGGACATATGTTTTATTAATTAATAAATTAATTCAAATTTTAATTTATTTTTCATTTCAAAAATAAAGGGAAATAACTCTGAATGAAGAAGCATGCTGTTGTCACTATTAATATTGGTACGCGTTATAGCAAAATGGCGAGCCTAACTCTCCCTACCCATAAAGCTTATGCAAATAAGATAGGAGCTGATTTCGTCGAAATAAAAGAGTTTGAGCTTCCTTTAATAGAATCAGAATATTCTGCATACTGGGCTAAATTTAAATTATTTGAGCTTTTAAAATCGTACGAAAGAATTATTTTTTTAGATCTTGATACCGTGGTTCGAGAAAGTTGTCCAAATCTATTTGATATCGTACCTGAAGAGCAATTTGCAGTGCTATATGAAACTGATTTTGGCATTGATCAGACACTGGAAATCAATGATATGCTTGAAAAGATGCCCCCAATTAAGTGGGACAAGGACTATTTCAATGTGGGTGTGATGGTCCTCTCGAAATGCCACAAATCTATTTTCGAATTTACTGAGGACTCGCAAGGGGGACTCAAGTACCCAGAGCAAACACTCCTAAATTACAATGTCAATAAACTTGGTTGTGAAGTGTTCCATTTACCTATTCAGTTTAATCACATGCTGTTTCTTAATGTTGATCCATCTGAAAGAGTCGATAGTTATATTATTCACTATGCAGGTTTGGCTTCAGAAGTAAAAGATATACTTATTGAAGATGATCTTGAAAAATTTGAAAGCGGCGGCCCACTTACTACTGAAGCCAACTTGGGCGAATTGATCATAAAAAAATTGCCAGATGTAAACCCAAATTCAGAAGCTATTTATGGTCGACTTTATAAAGATGATGAAATTGGATTGAGCGTTTAGCTTGATAGACTTTGAAAGCTTACTTTGGGTATGTGAAAACGGGCTTTTGAGTAAACACGCGCAAATTTTGAAATGACTAAGAGCGATGACATTAGCGTTTTTATATTCCCCATAACCTGCTTAGTTTGCTGTCATCATACAGGACAGGTATAGATTTGCTTTGATGATAGTACTGAAGGGCAACTATTTATAT
This sequence comes from Pseudoalteromonas sp. SMS1, assembly GCF_021530565.1. Classification (GTDB taxonomy): domain Bacteria; phylum Pseudomonadota; class Gammaproteobacteria; order Enterobacterales; family Alteromonadaceae; genus Pseudoalteromonas. The sequence goes on along the minus strand of NZ_JAKGBI010000012.1, from coordinate 4,668 downwards.
CTGTGTCGTAATCGTATTCTAATACAGTGTTTGGGCTTTATTTTAAGGAGTGAATGTAATGCAGGAAAGTACACAAAAAATAGAAATGGATCTCAATAGGGGTGACTTTAGTTCGTTGGTTAATAGTCTATCACCGTTGCTGGACAAATTATTCGAACATGATAAATCTAAAGCAGAATATTTGTTGGGGCAATTTGACTTACTGACTTTAGATAACATGCATGAGTGGGGACACATACTACACCCTGTGGCTACTGAAATCATTCGTCAAACAGAAGATGGGAATGTTAAGTTTTTTAATAATGAGGACTTTTCCTGGATTAAAGAAGCTGAAGCCTTGTATTCAGAAGTTTTGAATGAAGTATTATTAGCTTTATCTCAGGAAGAAAATATTCCTGCTTTCCAAGAAATTCAGAACGAGCAAACTTATCTGACATCAGATGATAAGTGGAAAGTGATCGTGCTTAAAGGATATGGAGAGTCTATAGAAGATAACATAGCTTTGTTTCCATCCACGATGAAATTGCTAAATAACATACCTGGCTGGGTGTCTGCTATGTATTCAATTCTAAAGCCTGGTAAAAAGATCCCTCCTCATACCGGCGTTTACAATGGATTGTTGCGTTATCACTTGGGGATCAGTGTTCCCGAAAAATGTGCAATTCAAATTGAAGACGAAGTGCAAGGTTGGGAAAATGGCAAAAGTTTAGTTTTTGATGATAGTTTTGAGCATTCAGCTTGGAACGAATCAGATAAGACTAGAACTGTTCTATTTGTTGACTTTCTTAGACCATTACCTTTCCCTATGGATATACTTAATAAGTGGCTTGTTCTTAATATTTTCAGTCAATCTGATTTTATTCAAAATGCCAAGAAGAACTTTTATAAGTATGATTCATTTCAAAAAGAACAAGCTAAGCTAATTGGCTAAATCTTACCTTAGATATTTATAAATAGAAAAGCTTATCTTTCAATTTTGTTCTGTATAAGAATGTCATTTGAATAATAAGCTCTTATCTTTATCTCTATAAAAATTTAAATAAAACTAGACAGAGGTGTTTGATTTAAATTTTTTAAGTAAAGGCTAGTGAACAGAACTATACAGAGTGAAATTTTACCTCTAGTTTATAATTTAAATTGCTTATTATTATCATTACTGTCTTTATGAAGATTGCTTTTACTATATTTTCTACTTTTTTATGGTGTTGGTATGGTGAAAGTTCATTTAATTCTAGTTTAGAGGTTTTCAATAGGTAATATGATTTTCAGTGTTTGTGGTTTTAAATTTTATTTTTAAGGAACATGGATGAGTAGTAGTGATTCAAACAATAAAAAGGTTTCTATAACTTCCTTGTTGTTCTCATATTCACCAAAGCTATTGGTTTTAGCAGTTACTATTGGTGCTTTATCAGGTTTCTTTTATAGTCTGATAATTCCAATTATTGTTAATAGTATTCAAGGTAAAGACAGCGATGAAGTTGGAGTTAATGATGGTTATTTTCAAGCATATAATTTTATAGATGGTAATGAGGGGTGGGTATTCTTCTTAACCGTTATCATAATACTTTTCACTAAAGCCGCTTCAGTTATTCTTGTTAATAATATCGCAAAATCAGCTACTGCAGAATTAAAAATAAATATTGTTAAGAGAGTTAACAGTATGAAACTTGATGATATGGAAAAGGTAGGTTTTTCTCGATTGTTAAATGTACTGACTGAGGATGTACTAAGTGTGGCTAATGCTGCTGTAGGTATTCCCGTTATTGTCGTTTCAATAGTAACAATAATTGGTATGTTTAGTTACTTGTTTATATTGAACTCTGTTGTTTTTGCAATTGTTATAGTTTCCGTCATATTTGGCCTTATTCTTTATCAAACGCCAGTCAGGCTTGTTAGAGGTTCGTACGCTAAATCGCGAGAGTTTAGCGATGTTATTCAAGAGGGCTTAAGGGGTTTAATATTTGGAGCGTTTGAGCTTAAACTAGATAGAAATAAATCGAAAAATTACATAAAAGAAGAAATAGAAAATCCACTTTTAAAGTCTACAAAATTAGAAAAAATTGCTGATGGAATTCTTCATTTATCTGCTACAGCAAGTGATCTTTTGTCTTTTTTTATTATTGGCTTCCTTGTTTTTGTTTTGCCCAGCTATATTCCTTTTCCCAAAGAAGAAAGTGCAGGAATTATAATGGCCCTACTCTATATAGCTGGCCCACTTGCAACAATCTTAGGGATGTTGAGAGAGCTTGAAATAGGGAATGTTGCATTGAAACGTATACATGCATTAGAGCGTTACGACGGTGAAGTATACCGTAACGATTCTTTACCGTTGCCGGAATGGAATACATACAATGTCAAAGGTGTAAGCTATAAGTACGCTAGTAAACAATCTGATAACTCATTCTCTTTAAAGCCCGTCAGTCTCTCATTTAGTCGAAGTCAAATAAATTTCATTGTGGGCGGTAACGGCTCTGGTAAGTCTACATTAAGCAAGTTAATTTCACTTCATTATCAATGTGATGAGGGTGAGGTTTTGTTTGATAATACGGTTATTAATGAAAGTAATATTGCTTTAGCTAGAGAGCGGATCTCAGTTATATATTCAGACTATTACTTGTTTAGCAAGCTGTATAAAAAGCAAAGTTTGTCAGATGTTGAGAAAGTCAATTTTTATTTGGAAAGCTTAGGCTTGGCAGGAAAAACTGATTTTGTTAATGGCTATTTTACTACCACCAAACTATCTGACGGACAGCGTCGTAGGTTAGCACTTTTAGTTTCTTTGATTGAAGATAAGGATATTTATATTTTTGATGAGTGGGCCGCTGATCAGGATCCTGAATTCAAAAAAGTTTTTTATCATCAAATTTTACCCACCATGAAAAAAGATAATAAGTTAGTCATTGTTGTTTCTCACGATGATCGTTATTTCAAATGTGCCGATAGGCTAATCTTTATGGATGGAGGGGAACTAGTTGGCATCGAATCAAAAGAAAAAGAATCAGCTACTATGGTTTAGCTTCCAAAATAAAGTGTCGTTTCCCCTGTGATATAGGTGAAAATTTAAATCCTGTTGTAAATATAATTTAATTTCTATACGTTTTTAATTTGAATTTTAAAGAAATATAACTTCAAGGATGGTTCTGAATTAACTTTTTAAATTTATAAGTTAATAAGAGTGTATATAAAAATAGGTTAATAAATTGTCATGAGCGATAAATTACAATACCCACTTACTTCCCCTCAAGAATTAATATGGATAGACCAAGAACTAAAATCTGAACTGCCTTGTCATAATATTGGTGGTTCAATGCATATCAAAGGGAAGGTTGATTTTGGACGTTTGTGTACCGCCCTTTCAATTCTTATCGATAACAATGATGCATTTCGTTTGGTATTCAGTAAAACTGAATATGGTGTCACTCAAAGAGTTGAGAATGACATTGACGTGCAATTCGAGCGAGTAGACTTTTCGTCTTATGATGATCCGCAGCAACGTGCACAAGAGCATATGCGGCAACGACTAAATGAACCTTTTTCTTTATATAACCATCCACTTTGGAAAGTCGATTGGATCAAAGTCGCGGAAGATGAGGGAATAGTTGTTGCGTACTTTCATCATCTAATGGCTGATGGATTCTCAAGTTACTTATTTTCAACCCGCCTCATTGATATATACCATGATCTAAATTCCCCTGAAAAGCTAAGTGACTATACATCTTCTTATATTGATTTTATTGAATCAGACGCAGCATATAAATCTTCGAAGCGTTTTCAAAAAGATAAAGCTTTTTGGTTAGAAAGTTTTAATAAACTGCCTGAGCCTTTGTTTAACACTAAGTCGCTGAATTCCAATAGTAGCTCTTTCTCTAAGGCCTATTGGCCAATAAAGCGTAGTATATTCTCTGCTGTGACAAAGCTATCAGCGGAGGTTGGTGGTTCTAACACACATTTTTTCCTCGCGGTTATGGCAATTTATTTTTCTAAACTGACAGATGGCAGGGAAGAACTTGCAATTGGAATGCCTGTTCACAATCGAACATCTGCAAGTCAGAAAAAATCATTAGGTATGTTTTCTTCCATTTTGCCTGTTGTAGTTCCTGTTGCTCCATCAAGTTCGTTTGTCGAGACAATGCTGGCAATTACTTCTCAAATGAGAAGTTTGTATAAACATCAACGTTTTCCTGTTTCTGAACTTATGCGTCTATTGCGGTCGACAAGTCATCTAGGAGCCAATTTGTTTGATATATCTTTGTCGGTAGAAGATTATTCAGATGAATATAGCTTTGAAAATACCAAAACCCATAGAAGACCCCTTAATAACGACTTTGGAGCAAAGCCTCTTGTAATTGCAATTCAAGACTTTGTAAAAGATGATGATGTAATTGCTGAATTTACTTTTGATAATGCATATTTTAGTCATTCACAAATAGAATCACATATATGTCAGATAGAAAATTTAGTTATACAGATTCTTGAAAACCCAAGCTCGAAAATTCAAGAGTTTAATTGTTTAGATCATCACTCTGTACATCAACAACTACATACGTGGAACAACACAGCGTGTGCACCTGCACACGAACTGATGGTACATCAACAGTTTGAAGCACAGGCTGTCCGAACGCCTGACAGTACGGCTTTGGTGTTTGAAGGTCAGTCGATGACGTATGC
>NZ_JAKGBI010000002.1 GCF_021530565.1 Pseudoalteromonas sp. SMS1 | reverse complement strand
TAGAAAATGACGTGTTGGATGCGTCGCTAGAGACCGAACTTGATGAAGACGATTTAGGTGACATTGATGACTTGTTGGCCGACGCCGGTGAAGACGTCGCGCAGCAAGAAGAAGCGCCCGAGTTAGAAAATGACGTGTTGGATGCGTCGCTAGAGGCTGACCTTGATGAAAACGATTTAGGCGACATTGATGACTTGTTGGCCGACGCCGGTGAAGACGTCGCGCAGCAAGAAGAAGCGCCTGAGTTAGAAAATGACGTGTTGGATGCGTCGCTAGAGGCTGAACTTGATGAAAACGATTTAGGCGACATTGATGATTTGCTGACTAATGTGGGTGACGAGGTATCACCGCTGGATGATGAATCTGCGTTAGACAATGAAATTGAGCACGAACCGAGAGATTTTACTGAAATTGAAAGTGCGTCGAATGTAACGCCAGGTCATTTGGATGGCATGCTTGATGAAGAAGCGCAGATCCCGCAAGGGTTTGAGTCTGTAGCGGAATTGGATGCAAACTCTGAACTAGAACTAGAACTAGAACCTGAGCTAGAAGCAGAGCCAGAGCTAGCAGCAGAGCCAGAGCTAGCAGCAGAACCTGAGCTAGCAGCAGAGCCAGAGCTAGCAGCAGAGCCAGAGCTAGCAGCAGAACCAGAGTTAGAAGCAGAACCAGAGCTAGAGGCAGAACCTGAGCTAGTAGCAGAACCTGAGCTAGCAGCAGAACCAGAGCTAGCAGCAGAACCAGAGCTAGTAGCAGAACCTGAGCTAGCAGCAGAACCTGAGCTAGCAGCAGAACCAGAGCTAGAGGCAGAACCTGAGCTAGTAGCAGAACCTGAGCTAGCAGCAGAACCAGAGCTAGCAGCAGAGCCAGAGCTAGCAGCAGAACCAGAGCTAGTAGCAGAACCTGAGCTAGCAGCAGAACCTGAGCTAGCAGCAGAACCAGAGCTAGCAGCAGAGCCAGAGCTAGCAGCAGAGCCTGAGCTAGCAGCAGAGCCGGAGCTAGAAGCAGAGCCAGAGCTAGCAGCTGAGCCGGAGCTAGCAGCAGAGCCCGAGCTAGCAGCAGAGCCAGAGCTAGAAGCAGAACCAGAGCTAGCAGCAGAATCTGAGCTAGAGGCAGAACCTGAGCTAGAGGCAGAACCTGAACTAGAGGCAGAACCTGAGCTAGCAGCAGAGCTTGAGCTAGAGGCAGAGCCTGAGCTAGCAGAGCCAGAGCTAGCAGAGCCAGAGCTAGCAGAGCCTGAGCTAGCAGCAGAGCCAGAGCTAGCAGAGCCAGAGCTAGCAGAGCCAGAGCTAGCAGAGCTAGAGGCAGAACCTGAGCTAGAAGCAGAGCCTGAGCTAGAGGCAGAACCAGAGCTAGAGGCAGAACCAGGGCAGAACCAGAGCTAGAGGCAGAACCAGAGCTAGAGGCAGAACCAGAGCTAGAGGCAGAACCAGAGCTAGAGGCAGAACCAGAGCTAGAGGCAGAACCTGAGCTAGAGGCAGAACCTGAGCTAGAGGCAGAACCTGAGCTAGAGGCAGAACCTGAGCTAGCAGCAGAACCAGAGCTAGCAGCAGAACCAGAGCTAGCAGAGCCGGAGCTAGCAGAGCCGGAGCTAGCAGAGCCGGAGCTAGCAGAGCCGGAGCTAGCAGAGCCGGAGCTAGCAGCAGAGCCTGAGCTAGAGGCAGAACCTGAGCTAGAAGCAGAACCTGAGCTAGAAGCAGAACCTGAGCTAGAAGCAGAACCTGAGTTAGAAGCAGAACCTGAGATAGAGGCAGAACCTGAGCTAGAAGCAGAGCCTGAGCTAGAAGCAGAGCCTGAGCTAGCAGCAGAGCCTGAGCTAGAAGCAGAGCCTGAGCTAGCAGCAGAGCCTGAGCTAGAAGCAGAGCCTGAGCTAGAAGCAGAGCCTGAGCTAGAAGTAGAACAGGAGCTAGAAGTAGAACAGGAGCTAGAAGCAGAACAGGAGCCGGGCCAAAGTGTTGGAGATATGCTGGATGCATTAGAGGCGGAGAGTGAGTTTGCGGAGCTCGACGAAGAGATACTGGCTGAAGAGCTTGAAATAGATTTAGGTGATGATCCACTTGGAGATGAAGTAGATTTACTTGCAGAAGAAGAACAGCCAGAAGAAGACTTTGTAACGCCGAGTGCTGAACTGGAAAGCTACCCAGAACTTGAGCTGGATGATAGTGACGAATTAGCTATATCTCTAGATGAGACTGATTCAGTGCATGAGATGAGTGAGACAGAGCGTCAATTGGCCGAAAGTTTGGGCAGCCAAAACGATTTGCACTTACAGTTGGAAGATGAGTTAGCAGCTCCATTTGAAGACGACTTGGATGACTTATTTGATGAAGTTGATTTGGGTGATGAGGCTTCTGGTGATACACCATCTTCAAGTAGGGAGAGTTTCGAACATGAAATGTCATTGGAATCTAATGATCCGCGTCAAGTTGTCGAGTCTATTGATGACGAGATAAGCTTAGATTTAGACGCGCCATTTGATGAAGCCGCGGCATTAGCAGCCATGGACGACGTGCCTGAACCAGCGATTCAATCTGCAGATACAATTAATACGCCTGAGGATTTAAGCATTGATTTGGATACGCCATTTGATGAAGCGGCTGCAATGGCTGCAATGGATGAAGGGCTAGCAACGTCGAGCGAACCTGCTCTAAGCAATGAAATGATTGATGAGCAGCGTGAGTTAGCGCAAGATTTGGCCGCATCGTTTGATGAAGAGGCTGCCAAAACCGCGGCAGACGAAGCGATTGATAGCTTAGGTCAGCCGACAGAGGACGTTGTCCCAAATGCAGAAGAGCTGGCTGATTTAGACATTGATCCAGAGCGCTTTTTAGATCAGCTAGAAGAAATAGCTGAAGACGACATTGAAGCAGAAATCCCTGTTGAGATTGACGAAAGCGCGATAGAAGATGAGTTTATGGCTGATCTAGAAGAGACCGACTTTGAGTCTTTGCTAGATGAGCAGGCAGAGCCTGAGGCGCTTGAACCTGACCAGCAACCTGAATTAGAAGTTAATTTTGATGCGCTATTGAGTGAGGAGCTAGATGAGCCATTTGAGGTTGAAGAGGAGTCGGCGACAGCTGAGATGCCTGATGAGACCCAACAAGTTCCTGAGGACTTTTTGAATATAGATGACTTAATCGCTGAAAGTGACGATATTTTAGTACAAGAAGAGCCTTATCAGGAGCCTAATATGGATGTGGGTCTGGATGATTTTGAAGATCTGCTGGCCGGAGACAATCCACCAGATGTTGACCTTGAAGAAGATGGGTTTGCAGCTAAATTGGATTTGGCCCGTGCTTACCTAGAAATCGAAGACTTTGACTCGGCAGTATCAGCACTTGAGGAAGTGATGGAAAAAGGGCCCGAATCGGTTCAAGAAGAGGCACGCATCTTAAAAGCGCAAATCAAATAAAAAGGCAATGGGTGCGATATCGCGCCCATTGCTTTTCTTCCCCGCGTCAATAGCATAAAATGCCCGGTCATAATTTAGTGAAGAGTTAGCAAGTGTATGCGTGTAGTACTAGGTATTGAGTATAACGGTGGAAACTACTCAGGTTGGCAGCGTCAAAGCCACGTTAGTAGTGTTCAAGAAGAAATTGAAACTGCGCTGTCGAGGATCTGTAATCACCCCGTTGATATAGTGTGCGCTGGGCGCACCGATGCGGGTGTGCATGCAACAGGACAACTTGTTCACTTTGACACGGATGCTGAGCGAGAAATGAGTGCCTTTACTTTGGGTATGAATTCGCAGCTACCTGACGACATTGCAGTTAGGTTTGCTCAGCAAGTAGATGATGAATTTCACGCCCGCTTTAGTGCAACGGCAAGACGTTATCGCTACGTAATTTATAATCATACTTACAGACCCGGTATTTTACGCAATGGCGTAACGCATTTTCATCACCCATTAGATGTGGAAAAAATGCAGGCTGCCTGCCCATTTATGTTAGGAGAACAGGACTTTACTTCATTTCGTGCTGTTCATTGTCAATCTAATACCCCATTTCGCAACATCCACCATTTACAGGTTGATAGGTTTGGCGACTATGTTGTGATAGATATCAAAGCAAACGCATTTTTACATCACATGGTAAGGAACATCACTGGGTGCTTGTTAGATATAGGTATTGGTGAGCAAAACCCTGAATGGATGGGAGAGCTGCTTAAAATTAAAGACCGCACTCAGGCGAGTGCAACAGCGAAACCAAATGGTTTATATCTGGTAGATGTGGACTACCCCGAAAAGTGGGGCATTCCGACTAAGCCTGTTGGGCCCTTATTTCTGCCGGAAGTTGAAATTAAACAATAGCAATTAACCCCCAATTTTAGTCAAGTTTGCTCAAGGTGTGTTCTACATTAAATTGAGCAGGTAGACATGAAAAATTGCATTTATAGAACGTCTAGTAGATGTTAAGACTACTAAGACCAGTTTTTTATATCGCTGTTGCCTTAAACATGTTTTAATTGGGAAAATCTGTCTGTGTGCACAGACTCATTACAGAATAAAGACAAGAGAGTTGCCAATGAGTTGGTTAGAAAAAATCTTGCCTAAAGCTGCTAAATCGGCAGGTAAGAAAGAGGTCCCAGAAGGGGTTTGGGCTAAATGTACATCTTGTGACTCAATTTTATACAAAGCTGAGTTAGAAAAGTCACTATATGTGTGCCCTAAATGTGATCATCACATGCGTATTTCGGCTCGTCAGCGTTTAGAGCGTTTCTTAGACGATGGAGAGGTTGTAGAGCTGGGTGCACAGTTTGAGCCTCAAGATGTGCTGAAGTTTAAAGATTCTAAGAAATACTCTGATCGCATCACCGCGGCACAAAAAGTGAGTGGTGAGAAAGATGCGCTGATCGCCATGAAAGGCCGCTTAAAAGGTGTGCCTGTGGCTGCTGTTGCGTTTGAGTTCTCCTTTATGGGCGGATCAATGGCGTCGGTTGTTGGTGCACGTTTTGTGGAAGCCGTAAACGAGTGTCTAGAGCACAATATGCCGTTGATTTGTTTCTCTGCATCTGGTGGTGCGCGTATGCAAGAAGCGCTATTTTCACTGATGCAGATGGCTAAAACCAGTGCTGCATTGGCAAAGATGAGCGAGCAAGGCTTGCCATTCATCTCTGTGTTGACTAACCCTACGATGGGGGGCGTTTCAGCTTCTTTGGCCATGCTTGGCGATATCAACGTTGCAGAGCCTAAAGCGTTAATTGGTTTTGCAGGCCCACGTGTTATCGAGCAAACAGTGCGTGAAACACTACCTGAAGGTTTCCAACGCAGTGAATTTTTACTAGAGCACGGTGCGATAGATGTGATCATTGACCGCCGTGAAATGCGTGACGCGTTAGCCCGTATGATTTCCAAGTTTATGGACTTGCCTTCTACTGAACAAGAGCATAGAGTAGCGTAAATTTTTCGAAATTGAGCTAGCTATGTCACACATTAAACCTAGCCAATCATCGAGCTTAGATGATTGGCTTTGTTATTTAGAGCAACTGCATCCTGCCAATATAGAAATGGGCTTAGAGCGTGTTGCCCAAGTCGCGAACAGCATTCACTTATTGACGACATCAAGTAAAATCATCTTAATTGGTGGTACCAATGGTAAGGGCACGACAGCACGTTGTATGGAGGCCATACTATTGGCTCAAGGCCATACAGTAGGCACATACGCTTCTCCGCATCTTATCCGTTACAATGAGCGTGTACGTATTAATGGGCAAGCACTCCCTGATCAAGACCATGTCGATGCTTTCTTTGAGCTAGAACAAGGGCGAGGTGAAACGCAACTGACCTATTTTGAGTTTGGTACTTTGGGGGCCTTGGCGTTGTTTAAGCGTTATGCCGTTGATTATGTACTTCTTGAGGTCGGGTTAGGTGGGCGCTTTGATGCGACCAATATTGTAACGCCATATGCAAGTGTGATAACCACTATCGATCTCGACCATAAAGAATATTTAGGAGATACTCGAGAGCTGGTTGGCTATGATAAAGCAGGTATTTTCCGTACCGACACCCCCGCGATTGTGGGTGATCTAAACATCCCTCACACAGTCACAGACTATGGCCAAGAAATTAACGCTGAATTGATTTTGTCTAAGCGAGATTTTCACTTTACTCCATTAGAAGACGGATTGCGTTGGCAATATCAAGAGTATGATTTACGTTTTTCCAAGCCTGCTATCCCCGCGCAAAATGTCGCGACAGCATTAACCGCGTTGGCAAGACTAGATCTTTTGCCAGAGGAAGTACAGCTTCGTACGACACTGGATAATCTGCAGGTTGAAGGCCGTTTTCAACAGCTAAGCGATGCCCCTCTTGTGTATACAGATGTTGCCCACAACCCTGAGTCGGCACGTTATTTGCGCACTAAGTTACTCGATTTAAAAAATCAGGGCTTTAAAATTAACGTCTTAGTCGCTATGCTTGCTGATAAGGATAAAACCAGCGTAATTAATGAACTAGACGACGTCGTCAATAGCTGGGCATGTGCATCCTTAAGTGGTCCGCGAGCAGAAACTGCTGAAAGGATGTTAGCTGCATTGCCACCTGAAACACAGGCAAGCACACGTACTTTTGACAGTGTGTCATCCGCGTTAGATGTACTATTGCCTGAACAATCCGGTGATACAGCATTGATTGTTTTTGGGTCGTTTTTCACGGTGGCTGAAGCCATTCAATATTGGAAAAAATAGAGAGTAAAATTTTGAACTCAGGATTTGTAAATCGCCTTGTCGGTACCAGCATCATTGTTATTGCCGCAATTGTATTTATTCCAAACATTTTGGATGGCGAGAAAGTGCATTACAAAGAGGGGTTTAAACAAATTCCTGAGCGACCAGACTTTACATCTATCGATTTACAAGAAAGCATTGATGACCGAGCTTCTTTGGCTCTCGAGCCGAAAGAGGACCGCATTGAAAATATTGTCGCCGACGACCTTAATGAGTCTGAATCGCACGTTTTGTCCGGTGACACAGCCTTAAATAGCGAAGAAGCTGTTGTGGGTGCAGATTCTGCTCCACAAGTTCAGTCGTCAACACCTGTTGTGCAAAGTGAGCAAGCTTTGAAAGACACACTTGTTGAAGAGTCAAAAGCAGCGACAAATACAGTTGCTTCCTCTGTCGCCAATAAGACACCTAGCGTAAAAGTAGAACCCAAAACGCAACCTCAGCTTGAACGTTCAGACTCTTCAAATTTCACTAAAATGGCCTATGTCATTCAATTGGGTAGCTTTTCTCATGAAGCTAATGTATTGGCATTAACGGACAAGCTTAAGAAAAATGGCTTTAAAACCTTTACTCGTCCAGTTAAGACACCAAATGGTACCCTGACAAAGGTATTTGTTGGGCCTGACTTAAATAAGCAAAAACTTGAAGCTAAGTTACCGGAATTAAAGAAATTAACCAAGTTGAATGGCAGGCTGACACAGTTTAAGGTTGCAAATTGATCTGGCAATTCTAAAGCGTGTCTTATAAAATGCGCCCCAAATTAACGACTTGTTGGTTATTATGATTTGGGTTGATTACGCCATATTTACAGTTGTCGGTATTTCCACCTTTTTTGGGCTGATACGCGGCTTTGTAAAAGAAGCTATGTCTCTTGTAGTTTGGGTTGGCGCTTTCTTCATATCCAGTCTATTTTATCAATACTTATCCACTTTCCTTACCTTTGTTTCAGAACCCCTTTTAAGAAACGCTGCGGCGATAGCCATACTATTTATATCGACGCTGGTACTGGGTGGACTAGTTAATTTTATATTGGGTGAACTTGTACAGCGTACAGGATTGTCTGGCACTGATCGTATTGTTGGTATCTTGTTTGGTGCTATGCGTGGTGTGCTTGTCGTAAGTGCCCTGTTGTTTTTTCTCGATGCATTCACCAAAGCCCCAGATACAAATTGGTGGAAGGCATCGGTAGTAATCCCTGAATTTGGATTTGTCATTGAATGGTTTTTTTCTTATTTAGAAAATAATTCGAGCTTTTTAAATTCAGCAAACCGTTAATCGGCGAGGAATTTTTTAATGTGTGGTATCGTTGGGATAGTCGGAACTTCTCCTGTTAATCAGGCTTTGTATGACGGCTTAACTGTTTTGCAACACCGCGGTCAAGATGCAGCGGGCATCATTACCATTGACAACAATACGTTCAGCCTTCGCAAAGCGAACGGCTTGGTGAAAGACGTATTTCATACACGTCACATGAAGCGCCTACAGGGCAATATCGGTCTTGGTCATGTGCGTTATCCAACTGCGGGCTCTTCTAGCTCAGCAGAAGCTCAGCCTTTTTATGTAAACTCTCCGTTTGGTATTTCTCTCGCGCACAATGGTAATTTGACCAATGCTGCTGAGTTAAAAGAGCGTTTATTCACGAAGGCAAGACGCCATGTTAATACGACGTCAGATTCAGAGATTTTACTGAATATCCTAGCGTATGAATTAGGTCGCAGCGACAAAATGAAGCTAGAAGCAGACGACATGTTTACAGCTATTGCAGCAGTAAATGAGCAGTGTTCAGGTGGCTATGCGAGCATCGCAATGATCATCGACCACGGTATGCTCGCATTTCGTGATCCGCATGGTATTCGCCCATTAGTGTTTGGTAAAAAAGACACTGAAAGTGGCACAGAATACATGTTTGCCTCTGAAAGTGTGGCATTGGCTACGGACGGTTTTGACTTTGTGCGCGATGTCGCGCCGGGTGAGGCCATCTATGTTACCGCTGATGGTCAATTTTTCTCAAAGATGTGTGCGGATAAGACTACACTAGCACCTTGTATCTTTGAGTTTGTTTATTTTGCTCGACCTGATTCAACAATCGACAATATGTCGGTGTATGCCTCGCGTGTAAACATGGGCACGAAATTGGGTGAGAAAATCCAGCGTGAATGGGCGGATAAAGACATTGATGTTGTTATTCCTATCCCGGAAACATCTTGTGATATCGCACTTGAGATCGCATCGGTACTCGGCCTACCTTACCGCCAAGGGTTCGTTAAAAACCGTTACATTGGCCGCACCTTCATCATGCCTGGTCAGGAGCAACGTAAAAAGTCCGTACGCCGTAAATTGAACGCGATTGACAGAGAGTTTGTCGGTAAAAATGTGCTCCTTGTGGACGACTCCATCGTACGTGGTACAACGTCTGCGCAGATTGTGGAAATGGCAAGAGAGGCCGGTGCTAAAAATGTTTACTTTGCATCAGCCGCACCTGAAGTACGCTTCCCAAATGTGTATGGTATCGATATGCCATCAGCAGCAGAACTCATTGCACACGGCCGAGAGCTAGAAGATATTAACCGTAGTATTGGTTCAGATGGTTTGATTTATCAGTCAATTGAAGATTTAATTGCTGCCGTTCGAATTGAAAACCCAGAGATCAGTCATTTCGAGACATCGGTATTCGATGGTCAGTACATCACAGGAGATGTCGATCAGGATTACTTAAATCGCATTGATGCTTTACGTAATGACTCTGCAAAGTCAACACGAGAAAAAGCAATGTCAGCAAGTCTTGAACTACATAATCAAGAGACAGGCGAAGGCGAGTAGCCCGGTTTTTCAAATGGTGAAAGCGAATTAAAAAAGGGCGATGATATTAATCATCGCCCTTTTGTTTGATTTCGTTTTTTAGGATAAAAGCAAAGGAAGCGCACTGTATGCCGCCTCCCTATTTAAATGTAGGGCTAATAATGCCATTCGTCCACAAAATAGCGGTTGCTGCGAGAATAATCACCAACAAAATGAGACCACAAGTCACCATCGCACTGGCATAGAGAAACCCACGCTCTTCGGGTATATGCATCATAATGGGGACCCCGGTATATAGCAGATATACCGAATACGCCACAGAAACAATGCCGACACTGACGACAAACCACAACTCTGGATACAATGCCGCAATAGCTGACATAAAGATTGGTGTGGCAGTGTAAGCTGCAAGCTCAATGGTTTGTGTGAATGTTGGTTGAGCGCCGAATGTCACGGCCATCCAATATGCTAAATAGGCAAGGGTAAATACGCCAATAATGAGTGCAAAATACATGGCAAATGCGATCAGTAAAGCACTGTCGTGCGTTAAATATGCCACATCACTAGTACCCACTCGCCATCCTAGGTGTACGGAGGAGACATATCCCATGATACATGGGATAAGGGCGACTAAGAACATATGAGATAAACTGAAAGTGGCACTTTCATGATGGTTATCAATTGTCTGCCATTCTTCTATTGGATGCGCATAGAGCCCCCACACATGGTTTAAAATCATAAAAGCCTCTCTGTTTTATTTTGGGTGTTTTTTACACAACTTCAATTTATTTATGAAATATTGGTTAAATTTTGTCAAGAAACTAGAGTTAAACACCCTATAACTTTGATGCCACGCAATGGCTAAGGTGTTTTACTATTTTCCATGATGGAGGCGGGTGCTGGGTATGTGCTAGAATGCGCGCCTTAGTTTGGTAATTTTTGATGATTATGCTAGAAAAATACGCAGATTTACTGGCTCCTATCTATGAGTTTCTGGGCACAAGTACACCTGACAGCTGGATTGAAGAGGCTAAAAAGCCAGAAAACCTGCAAAGGTTACTTGTCGACCATATGCACTGTGAACTTAAAGCCGCACAAAGCGCCGCATTTTTGATCCGTAAATATGCGGTAGATGATGCTTCAGCAAAAACGTTGTTAGGTTGGGTAAAGCCCTATGAAGATTTTGTTTATCGCAAAATCGGAGATGGTCAATTTGGGGCAAGTAAAAATGAATTGATTGGTAGTCTAACCGCCAAGCCTGAGTATGCATATAATCAAGATATCCTTGATAAGATGGTGCGCCTAATCAAAGAAGAGCTGCATCACTTTGAACAGGTGTTAGAGATCATTCAAGCGCGCGATTTGAGGGTTCAGAGCCTCAATGCCTCTCGTTATGCTGCAGGCATGATAAAACATGTGCGCACGTTCGAGCCAGCAGCACTGATAGATAAACTCATCATAGGCGCATTTATTGAGGCACGTTCTTGTGAGCGCTTTGCCAAATTAGCGCCATTTTTAGAAGCAGATTTAGGTCGATTTTATGTGTCATTATTACGCTCTGAAGCGAGGCACTACCAAGATTACATAGAGCTTGCAGAGCAAGTTGCGCAAGCGACGGACCCTACGCGTTTTGATGTGACAGCACGTATTGCTGAGTTTAAAGACATTGAGAATGCACTGATTTCAGCGCCGGATGACGATTTTAAATTTCACAGTGGTGCACCCGTTACAGCAGCGCTTGCTCTTTAATTAAAAGTACGCCCATTGGGGAATCGCTCAATTGCGTTTTTATTGCGATTCCCACGACGACGGCGTTTGCGCTTTGGCACACACGCGTCATCTTCTCCTTTGAATACAAGCCCGAACCAGAGTAATGCTGGCCAGTACAAGAAAGATAAAATTTCTAAGTTTTCGAAAAAGCTGTAGCATATAAACACGGTCATCAGGCAAAGTGCAGTTTGTGCTGTTTTTGAGGTCTGCGATTTAACTAGGAAGTAGATCATGGTAATGGCCATTGGCACGGCTAGCGCAATGGCCCCTACGATCCCTTTAACAAAAAGCAACCCATACCAGCTATGGTGCGAGCCAATGGGCATACGCTCTACAATTTTGGGACCACGCTCTACAATACCATGACCCCAAATCGGCGCTTCAGCTTCCCAACGTTGCATTGCAATGTTTGCTAGTGCCTGTCTTACCCTCGTTGAACCGGGACGTTGTTGCTTGATAGCTTCGTATGAATCCATCACCCAGTTGTAGACGGGCTCGCCTAGCAACAATACAGCGGGTACAACAAAGCCAAGCATCAATAAAAACCACGGCTCTTTGAACTTATCGCTGAACATCACCATAGGGAATAACATAATAAAAATGGCAATGCCGGCACGAGATTGAGACAGCAATAGCATCGCCCAACACCCTGCAATTGCCCATCGACGTATACGTGCGTTTTGCTCTTGCAAGCAAAAGACCAAATAAACACAGGCCATAAAACCCGCAGCTGGTGCCCAAGGGGTGAAAAAGCGCCAACGACCCGCGCCAGTTTCAGGGTTGATCCCATAAAAACTGACCATAAAAAAGCTTTCACCAGGTCCACCAATGACTTTGAGTGGCGAGAGGAAAATATCACCTGGGAGCCTGCCAAGATAAAATATAAACGATACAACAGCAAAAATGAGTGTCTGAATGGCGACAATGCAGACTGCGCGGATGATGACTTCTTTTCGCACTTGAATCATATTGGCAATAAATGGAAAGAGTGCCAGTAGTGCCCATCCTTTCATCCAGCCAATCGAAGATTTGATGGTTTTACCTATGCCGAGAGACCAATTAAAGTGTGCAATGATCAGTGCCACCAGCATCACGAACATCGCAATTGTCCAGAGCCAAACCATGGGGCTGATCGTTGCTTGCTTTTGATCGACTTCGAAGTACATTCGAGTAATTACCATTGCGAACAGCAGCCAACCAATTATCGAGCCTAATACATATAGAGTGCCGGTCAGAAAAGCGGGGTAGGTCAGCACCAACCCAGCCCACACTACGAACTCTTCAGAGCTTATAAATTCTTTTTTTTCGCCAGGTAGCGCTGAGAGTAATAACATTGCTTACGCCTTCGCCTTTGGCTTTTCGATGACTAATGCAACAATCTCTCTGCGCTTGTTCACCATCAAGATAGCAGCGGACGTGAAAATCATGGCAAATAGAGCGGCAGCAATGGCAAGGCTTTTCTTCGGGCTTACTGCTTTCATCGCCACAGAGGGCGGGGTCATTAGCTGCACAATCGGGTAAGACGCGAAGACGTCAGCTTTACCTGCTTCTAGACGAGCGGCAGCAGATGTGAATACCGCCTCTGCGAGGTCAAATTCGCGTTGTAATCTCTCTAACTCCGCAGCTTCTCGGGCATAAATTTTGATTTTCTCATTCAGTAAAATTTGTGCTTGGTCTAGCTCGACTAGCTGGGCTTGTTTACCTTTCTTTAACGCGTATGCATTAATTAAATCTGCAAAAAGTTGTGCGCGTTTTGGGTTATTCTTTAAGTCAAGAGACGTAAATATGTGTGCTGCGTTCGGCCCTACTAGGCCTTGAGAGCGGTTTCTTAACGATTGCTTAGATTGTTCAAAACGCGCGAATTCAGCTTTCACTTTTGGATGACCATCACCCCAGCGAGAACGATATTCGCTCAACTGAGATGCGCTTGAAGTGAGCTCTGATAAATAGCCACGAAATTCACCATCTGATTGAAGCACAAATGCTTGTCCAGCCATTGCAGGAGAAACCCCCAAGTCAACGCTTAACTGACTTACATAATCATCACTTTGGCCAATCTCAGCTTGTATCATGACCATTCTTTCTTTAATGGTTGATAGGGTTGCAGTTTCACGTTGCAGTTGCTCTCCTGATACAAGCAGTGAACGCTGTTGAAAGTCGATGATGTTGTTGCGTGTTGCATTCAATCTTTCGCGGTATTGGTCTAATACTGCTTTAATGCTTTCGTCGCGGCGTTTTACTTCGTCGGCACGAAGGTGGTCTAACTGAGCTTGCAGTGCATCGTAAAGTGCCCATGCTTTTTGCTGTGCCATTTTTGCTGACTTCGCTGTTGTCTCAACGTTTAAGATTGAGGTTTGTTCAGTTAATCTCACTTTTGGGTTGCCAAAGTCGCGAATGTGAATATTCAAAGATTTGGCTGCATTTTCTATTAAGTTACGGCTCATCAGCATTTCTTTGTAATTCACCCTTGGGTTGTAGCCTTTACCAAAAGGTGCACTGGTAGAAGATACCACTTGCCCAACCTCGTCAATGGAAACTTGACTGTTGGCGCCAGTTCCAGGAAGCACAATGTCCAAATCGCTTTTAAACGTGGGGGCTTTTTGTAAATAAGCAATAACCAGCACCAGAATGACCACGTAGCTGATAAGGCATGCAGCCAAGTAAGGTCTGTGTAATGCTCTATAAATACTCGCTCTGAAGCGACTATAAGGTGTTGTTACTGTAAGTGCGGTACCCATGTCACACCTCCTTAAAACACTTTAAATGGTGTTACGATGTCTAAAACTGTACGTGCCACGTCTCGAAGATTGGTGATGTCCGAATCGTAACAAGCGATGGCGTCATTTGGCATTACATATGGATTTATCTGATCGCGATAAGGCATGCGCATAAGTTGTTCTATTGAACGCTCTATGACTTGTGTTTGTTTTGTAATTGGGTGCGTACTTACCAAGACAACGCGACGAGGCGCATTGGTATAGGACTTTCCACCCACACAGTTAGCCGAAACAGCTGCCTGTAATAATCTTGTGCCGTAGGGTAGGTTACTCGAGAATCTGCCGATTGCGGCATTGGAATTACTCTCAGCAGAATCAATTAAGTTCGACATGAATACGCGAAACCCTTTTGGCGTTATTTGCGATGGACGAACTAAATGAGGTTGAAAGCAACCTGTACTAGGCACTATTACTTGATCGCCTGCGATAAGCGCGTAATCGGTGACTGGCTCGCCAGTCAAAATGCCGGTGAGATCCACCTCAACTTGCCATCCTGACCGAATTAAAATGACTTGGTCTAGTTTTGCATCTGGACGAATGCCTGATGCTGTTCTCACTGCTTCAGACAGCAGACGTTTTTTCGTCTGATCTCCTGAAGCGACGATACGGTCTTTGTGAATTTGAGAAGGAATAGATGCGTTAATGGTTACCCGCCCAGGCTCAAATACGGCGCCAGATACTGGTACTTCAATTGCAGCTAGGTTCAACACCCGGATATTCACGTCGAGTGTGCTGGCTTTGAATATGTTTGCTCTGATCAGTGCTAGCTCTATCCGCTCGCTGAGGTGTTGCGTGGTTAGACCTGCAGCGAAAATAGGCTCTATCGCGGGCATTTCGAGCAGGCCTGAATTATCTAGAATATAGTTACCATTAAACCCTTCACCAAACTCCATACTCACTTCAATTAAATCCCCAGGGCTCAGTGGCAGCGAGCTTGCATCTCTACCGCCAAGTACAGGCACCGGCGCTTGATTGTTTGGGTGAGTTTTGATCGCTTTGTCGACCCGATATTGTTTCGTGATTGCAAACTCGTTAGCACCAGAGCAGTCGATACCAGCTGCAAACACAGTGCCTGGTTTTGAAGGTGCGATTACCGTGCCTTGTGCATGTGGGTGCCCATAGAAACGGTCGTCTTTGTCTTCTAACTCAACTGTTCCATCAATATGTGCACAGCCCGCAATCACAGCAATTTGGCATGCAAGTGCCAACATACTTAGCTTTGATTTTAAATGGGTGACTGTCATGGCTTATTCCTTAATAAGAAGTTTGCTGTCTTAAATAAAGCATTAATTAGGCCAATTGTCTAAATCATTAAAAATCAGTTGCTTGTGTTTTTTCTTTGTGTTTTTTTGAGGATATTTTGCATTTTGCATAAAGGGGCGTTTGCAAAAGAGAAAAACCAGCGTTAGCTGGTTTTTCTCTGTAAATTAAGTATCTACACTTAATGTGACTTCTGTAGGAATGCCGCCCCACGCATTGCGACACTTTCAATGGCGTCATATAGGCTGTTAGGTAAAGTGCATAAATAAGTGCATGCTAATGTGGCCAATGTGCGTTTTGGTTCCTCTTTTATAATACGCCAGTTAGTTTTAAGTGCGTTATGCATCAGCTTTATGGCCTGTGTGCTGTTGCGAGATTGTATCGCGCGACGACACAAGTAGCGGAGCTGATATGCTTTTGCTAAAGAACCGTACTTATTGAAGAATGCATCGTGACCAATGCGGTTTTGATCTACCGCGTATTGCCAACTGGTAAATTGCTTGTGCAAGTTAGAAGACAGCCCAGAAGCGTTAACACGATAGTAAGTAAGTGGTTGCTCAATGCCTTCCATCTTATAATCTGTGTCTAGTGCAATGCGTATCCACAGTTCGATGTCTTCAGACTGACGCAGTTCTTCATCAAAATATTGCTGCCAATTGCGCATGCCATCTTCAAACGCAACGGCTTCTAATACCGCTTTGCGGATCACTGGTGCAGAACCATTACCAATGGGGTTGCGGCAAAATACATCTTTGCTGGTAATACCTGTCAGCTTAGGAAATTGACCAATGCCAAGCAGCGTATCGTCCTCGTCCATAAACAACGAGGGACAATAGCTAATTCCAAGTTGTGAATTAGCCTCAAGGTGTGCCACGTGCTTTTCAAGTTTTTCAGGCAGCCAAAAATCATCTGCATCAAGCAGTGCGATATACTCACCTCGTGCAGCTCTAATACCGGTATTTCTTGCGCCAGCAAGCCCTCTGTTAAGCTGAGAAATCACTTTGATGCGAGGATCATCGAATTGCGCGACTTTCACCAGTGTGTCATCACTGCAGCCATCATCCACACATATTAATTCAAAATCTTGATAAGTTTGATTGAGCACGGAATTGATGCTCAACTCGATGTATTTTCCAACGTTATACATCGGGATAACGACACTGACTGTTGGGTGAATTAAGCTGTTCATAATCGGCTCCTTATGCGGGCTTGATGGTTTTAAAATTGATAAACATGTTTACGGCGGGGAACACGAGCCATAAAACACTGGATAAGAGTAAAACTAGCGCGAATGACTCGGGGAATTGCGGCGTCATGGCAAATACCCCTGCAATCGACACCAGTAGACAATAAGCACATTGTTGTGTTTCTAATCTATATAACCCTTTGCTGCGCAGCACGGCGCTGTATGTGTCTGTCCACACGGTACTAATTGCGACCAAACACAGCAGGCTGGTTGTCATGAAGCTTGCCTGCCATTCGGATGAGAACAAAATTGGCACATAAACAGGCACTAAAGCCGATTGGCAGATAAAAATAAGCGAGACCAGACCAGTCACTAGCGTTATTTTTTTACCTAAACTGTCACGTGTATTGGTTTTTTGTTGCTGACAAATATACGGGTATAGCGCTGTGATATAAGCTTGGCTGATAGACATCGCAAGGCCGATCCCGGCACTCTTAGCAAAGCTGTATAAGCCAAACAATTCCGGTGTCATAAGGCGCGCTGCAATAAAAATGTCCATATTCATTCTCAGTGAACGTAGGGCTTCAGCTGCGGCTAATTGAGTTGATGTAAGTAGCAAGCGAGTGAAAATAACACGCTCAAATCCAAGCCGATGTGGCTGCGTTTTAACGGCCCAAAATGCGCCAAGCCATACGATTGCAAATGCCCACTTGGCGTAGACGATTGCCATGAGGCCTGCACCCGAATACAAAGCCACTGCGATGGCGAGGTTTTCTATGATGATACACATGCTACTGATCACACTGAACAACGCCATACGGTTTTCACGTTGAACAAGGAACGCTTTGGTGCTAACGGCTGGGAACACTAAATACGTCAGTGCCATCAAGGCGACCAGCGTAAATATATCATGATCAGGAAAGAGCCAATGTGTACTGTACGCAATGCCGAATTGAACAACACATAAGCTGATACACACGGTCCACTGTACACATAAACCATTAGCCAGTAATTGAGGTAGCTCTTCGTCTTTTGCACGTATGATTTGGGCGCCTGCCCCTGAACGAAGTAATAAACGTAGGACTTCATGAATACTCATGGCAAGCATCGCAGCGCCGTACTCCACTGGCAACAGAAAGGCTGCCATTGCCATGATGCTTGCGAGGCGTGACGCCTTAGCCACTACTTCAGCACCCACTAGCCAAGAAGTGTTCCTGATAAGAAGTGTGGTGGAGTATTTACGTGCCTGCATGGTTAACGCCTCTGATTATCGGTTGATATTACTAATCAATAATCAGGCCAAAACGTAAAAATTAATAACTTGTTGTATTTTATAATGTTTAATCGAATCCCTATTTTTCATTTTGATTGAGTCGCAGATTGCGAAGCAAAGGGTTCGCATTCTGCAAAGGTTCAATTGCTTATGAGGGTTCCCATTTTTGGATTTTTCTATACAGCGTAGATGGGCTCACTTCCAGTAACCCTGCCGCTTTAACGACATTGTCCTCGCACACTTGTAGTGCTTGCTCGATTGCAAAGCGTTCCACTTCAGAAAGGGGAATGATATTAATACTGGCGGCCTGCTCGGTCGATTTTGAACTGGGCAATACCGGGCTTTGAGCCATTGGTGTCGTTTGTGATCTTATCTTTGGCGTAAATAAGGACTCGTCTGGCTTGAGATGCAATTGTTGCATGAGCGTCTCTTCACTTATCATGGGGCCGTCAGACATGACCACTGCACTGTGGATTAAATTCTCCAGTTGCCTGACATTCCCTGGCCAACCGTAGTTGAGGATCAATTGCTCCGCCCGTTTAGAGAAGCCAACAAAGAGTTTATTTTCAAGTTCACTGTACTTATTAAGATAAAATAAGGCGATTTGCAACGGATCTTGATCGCGCTCACAAAGCGCTGGCATATCAATTGCGATGACATTGAGGCGATAAAATAAATCTTCTCGCAGTAATTGCTGCTCAATGGCTTCGAGTGGGTTGCGATTGGTCGCACAAACAAAGCGCACATCAACCCGCTCCGTTTTACCGCTACCTACTCGCTGAAATGTGCCAGTTTGGATAAATCGCAATATCTTTGCTTGCAGCGCCATGTCCATTTCGCCAATTTCATCTAAAAATAATGTGCCGCCATCAGCCAAGGTCGCTGCGCCATCGCGATTATTCGTCGCGCCAGAGAATGCGCCTTTTACGTGGCCAAATATTTCTGACTCCATCAGTTCCGAGGGGATGGCTGCACAGTTAATACAAATAAGGTCTTGGTCGTGGCGTGGACTTAAATTGTGAATAGCTTCGGCGGCCAGCTCTTTACCGGTACCACTGGGACCGGTAATAAATACGTTGGCGCGACTAGGGGCTGCTTTGTCAATCGCTTTATAAACGACTTGCATCGCCAGTGAACTACCGATGAAACGCTGAAATTGCGACCTATGTTCTCGCTTGTATCTTTTGAGGCTTGCACGGAGCATATTACGCTCTGCAATGAGCATTTTAGTTTGTAATGCTTGTTCAATCGTAATACGTAAATTATCGTTTTCCCATGGTTTTTGAAGGTATCCCCATACTTTACCTTGATTAATTGCGTCGATGAGCGCAGCTTGTTCGGTAAACGCAGTCAACATAATACGAATGGTATCAGGGTAGTCATCCGCGATAATGGCCAGCAATTCATTCCCGGTCATGCCGGGCATATTTTTGTCAGTGACAACAACATCAATTGGTTCGTTTGCTAATACGCCAAGTGCGTCTTGACCACTTTGTGCAGTATGAATCGTGTATTGGTCAGAGCGCAACGCACGGCTCAAGGACCGTAATATGTGCGGTTCGTCATCTACAAGTAGGATATGTAATCCCATTATCTTTTCCATGGTTGCGCTCCTTTTTTCATTTTTGTTCTCTTATTAAGATATAGCAGCCTAACTGTAAGAGTTCCAAGGACTTTTACTAAAATACACAGACATTGCTTGGCAATTCAAAAAATGAGAAATAATCCGCCAAAAGGATAGTCAAATATGTGATAGATGCGAAGTGGTGTCGAGTGAATTTATTTAATCGGTGGGCCGAGTTGGGTAAGTGCAGGTCTAATACGGCGTGGATATGAAGTAAACCACGCCGCTTATCTGTTAATTGAAGGTATGGGTAATCACCTCATCAGAGTCCAGTTTGAATAACACTTGGTTGGTCTCTAACATCCCATCGACTCGGATCAACATGGTTTGTGCTGTTTGTGGCACGGTTAAAGTGTGTTGTAGTTGCCCCGCGGAATTGAATCTTAAGGTCGCAATCAATTGTTTTTGACCCATGAGTTCATCTTCAACTGAAGGCACATCCATGCTGAAGGAATAAATTTTAATCGCTCTTCCAGCTAGTGATTCTCCAAAGACATCTTGTCCACTTAACTCCAGTGCTACATCGTCACTTGTACGAAATGTAAAGTCGGGCTCAACATACAGTTCAGTTGATGCACTGGCTGTGGTCTGAAGCAGCTCCTCTTGTGGTTCATAGCTAAGTGGCGGCATTGCCTCTTCCGTATTTGACTCATTCGAGCTACTCGCTTCACTGGTTGTCTGAGTCTGGCTCGTTGCGCTCGTTGTTTGCGTTTGCTGCGAATTTGATTGGCTCGTTGTACTGGGTGTTGCAGAATCACCCCCTCCGCCGCCACATCCAGTCAGTACGCTTGCAAATAAGGCCATGCTCAGAGCTGATTTTAAATTGTACAATGTATTCATGATGGTCTCCTAACATTACTCAGATTCTGGCATATAGTAGTGGGTGTCTCTGTCGCTAGTGAGATACCAGTTTTGTGCTTGTTCACCGCTGGACTCTACCCATGTTTCATAGTCAGGATAAGCCCATAGTACATCGATATACTCTCTCGGATAATGCCACTCTTCGCTGACCATGAGTGCCCAAGGTAAGTTATCAGCGGTTCTAAAGTAACGTCCAGCATTTGCGTCTGAGGTATCGTCAACTTTACCAAAGCGTGTTTGGTCAAATAAGTCTGTGGGTGGATAGTCAGCCATATGCACTTCGATAGTTCTGTCTGCGGTCCTGAATATAAAGAAGTCTAAGTCAGTAATACTTAAAGTAGGTTGTGACTCCACAAACGTCACATCTAGTGTAAAAGGCACAGGCTCAAAATAGTCGCAGGTTTTTACTGTATTGAAGTGAGAGCATTGTCCTGACTGGCCAGTTTGGGTGAACACCTGAGTGCTGCTCCAAAGCTGCAAAACAGCATTGCTTTGAAACGCTTCGGCTGATTTATCGAAGTTCTGTCCATCAATTGTGATTGTCGCAGTTTCAATAAGGTCTGGTGTTGAGCCCATGAGACGCAATCCATAACCATTCTCAAAGGCCGCACCACGGGCTGTTATCCAGCCATGCACAATAAAACCACTGACTAAATTGCTTGCATCAAACGTCGTTTGTATACGTTGTTTAACGACCAAGTCGTTCATGTCATAGTCGCCTCTTTGAGGCCAGTTATCTTCATATGCGAGTGTGGATACACCCGTTTCTGAAGGGAAGTACTGGCTGTGAGAGCGGCGGTAATTGTTTGGAAACTCGTCTTGCTCGTCTTCGATGCCGTCCGCATCGCTGTCGTTAGCCTCTGGCATGGTGACTAAATTGCCTGACGATATTGCTGAGCCAGGGCTGGCAGTGACGCTAAATACGGCGTCGTTAAAGTCATTGTCACCCCAGGTGCGTGGTAAATCTTCGAACCCGATCACGACTTCTTGCTCTTGCTCATCGTACAGCAATACGCAGTGTTGTCTTAAGTCTTCAGTGGGTTCTGGGTTAAGAGAAGATAGAGAATAGTAATAGGGAATTTGCCAGTTCTTTACACCTGTATAGTACCAAAAACCATTAGCCGCAACGAAAAAGCCAATGCTGGTGCCCGCTGGGAAGGTGCCGATACTTGCACGGTGTCCATTGGTGAGGTGAGGATAACTCAGGTTAGGAAATACAATCGTTTCTTGGACTTCTTCCGGGCTGGTCGGTGGGTTCTCTGGATCAAAAGTAAAATAACCAAACGAGTTTTTGTAACCGGCACCTTCGTGAATAAACGTAATGAAGACTTCAGCCTCTTCGTTCAGGTGAATGGTTGAGCCCGCGTCTCCGGTGATAAAGGCTTCGTTTACTCTCGCTTCAGGCAGCGCATTGCTTATACGTTGAAAAAAATCACTGCTATATTGGTCTCTCGTGTAAATCAGATCGTCTGGCTTGCCTGTATTTTGGTTGTAGCCTGTGGGCCATGGTTGACCTGACTGAAACTGCCACACATATTGTCCATCGACTTGTTGTACAGCAACCGCTGGTGCGGCTGAAGCGCACAAAGCTGCGCTAACACACATCTTAGTTAGGTAGTTCATAGTTACAGAACCTTGTATTCAGTTAATGATACTCTAGAAAGAGCAGTAACTGTGCCAAAATACAAAGTTCTTTATAAACAGTTGTTTAGTTGTTTTTCTCTCAAAAAAACACGGTATTTTTCGCAATATTGTAAGTAATTATTTTCTCATTTTTAAAATTGAGAAAATATCTTTTTGGGCAAAAGGCCATTCTTTTGCTTTATTAATAAATAAGAGTACATCGTATCTAAGGATGTGTAGATGGTGAATAAGTCGAGTACAACTTTAGTTTTTAGTGTCGCTTTGAATGGTTATCAGTGGCGATATAGTCACTGTATAAAAAGTCATAAGCAGTACGCAAAGAAAATGAATTATCAATATGTAGTGGTGACGCGTCCTTTGTTTACATCTCTGGGTGTTGAGTGTTGTTGGCTCAAGTTGTTGTTGTTAAAAGCTGCATTGGAGGCTGGATATAATAGTGTGCTGTTTGTCGATGCGGATGCATTTATTCAACCAACCTGTCCACCGATTGAACAGTTGCTGGTGGACGATAAGTATCTTTACATGGCGCATGGTTACAGCGGTGAGATTAATTCAGGTGTCATGCTTATGCAAAGCTCACCGGCGACGCTTGAATGGCTGAATGACGTTTTATCCTCTATTTGTACACCTGTGGCAGAGTCAGAGGGGATTGGTTGGGGAGAAAATGGTCATGTGGCGCATTTTGCTAAAGTGTGGGAAGGCTTTCAACTCATTTCCCCCAAATGGAATAATACTTATGCAAAAGAGATGAGTGATTATATTCGTCACTTTAATTTTGGTCCTTTAAAAAATAGTTGGTCTGATAAAGTAATCCATAAAGTCATATTTAAAATGAGTAAAATTTTACTCAAATGTGATTTGAACGATTTAAGTCAACAAGAAAAAAAGTTATTGGTGGTTCAGGAGCGATTACCGAGGCTATTTAATCAAGTGATGAGATCGTACCCTGAGTTTTCAAAATAGTGAGTGAATTAACAGCCCCCAATAGCGTATCTGTGACGGTTTTTAATTTAAAAAAGGGTTTTCGAAATAGTTTGCAAAATAGAAATTTCATCGCTTCCTTTACATTATAAAAACATTTTTTCAAATAAAAATCATAGAGTTAAAAAAATCCTATCGGTTGGCACAGTCCTCGCAATTACCTCTGCAAGATAAAATGTTAGGTGCGAGATTATGTTGAACGATAAAGCTACAAAGCCACAGTCTCTAAAAAGTGTCGTGAGCCGGGTATCCGCGATGTTGTTACTTGGCGCACTAAGTCCGTTAATCATATTAAATATCACAATAAGTGTAGTGTTACTTCGCGCCCCGCTGAAGAAAGGCAACTGGCTAGACATCGGCGGAGGTGTTGTTGCACTTTACACGTGGCGCTGCGGGTTTTTAAAAAACAGTGCCATGCTCATCAATATTGTCAGCGGTGAGGTGAACTTTGTCGGCACCCCCATCATTTGGGCGCAAACGACAATACCGCGCATCCGCCGGTTTAAATCTCCATGTGAGCGTGCAGGGTTATTTGATTGTCTGCAACTTCATCGTATGACTGGCCTAGTTGCGGGTGACACTGCGACATTATTAAAAAAACAAAATGAGCAGGGGGCAATCAAAGATTGTGCCATGATGCTACAAATTATGGTGTGTCGAATGCTGTACAAAAATGGGGGGGCGACATCCACCGATGCTGCTGTATTCGGGATTCCCTTCGACAATACCAATATGTCTGATGCTGTAAATTGGGTGTGTGGTACGCACGCTGACAAAAATTACTGCCAAATAGGCTACTTTCTCAACGCTAACTCGATAAACCTCGCAGCTGGGCAGACATCACTGCGCAAGGTGTTGTCACAAAGCAACAAAAATTTTGTTGACGGGTCAGGAATGCGTCTCGCTGCTCGTCATGCTGGCATAGATTTAGCGGACAACCTAAACGGTACAGACATGCTGCCTGCATTGTGCAAAAAGGCCATTGAAACAGGAAGTGCTTTATTTTTGCTGGGGTCAAAAGAAGGTATCGCAGAAAAGGCGGGTAAAGCATTGCAGGCACGGTTTGAGGGGCTAGATATACGGGGTACGCATCATGGTTACTTTAAAAGTGATGATGAGATCATTGAAAGAATCAACAACAGCGGTGCAACTATCCTACTGGTGGCACTGGGCTCACCACGACAAGAAGAGTGGCTGGCGCGAAATAGACATCGCTTAGACTGTCGTTGTGCACTGGCGGTTGGTGGCTTACTAGACTTTTATTCTGGTGCGATACCAAGGGCACCGCTGTGGATGAGAGAGCTAGGACTTGAGTGGGTGTGGCGTCTGATGCAAGAACCAAAGGCCAAATTTAATCGCTACGTTATCGGTAATCCAATTTTTCTATTTCGAGTTTATGTTTTAAAACAGTCTATCAGAGGGCTTTAATCATGGAAATTACAAATAAAATTTCAACGTCAGCCACAGTAAGTTCAATTCGCTCTGCTCGCAATAGCAATGTTAAAACAGCGAATATAGATGGCGTTCATCATGGAATTCCAGTATGGCTACAACGCACAGTCGCAACGCTCGGGCTATTGGTTATCAGCCCTCTATTGATGCTGCTCATGATAGCGTTAAAGCTAGAAAGTAAAGGACCATGTGTTTTTAAACAAGTCCGTGTGGGCAAATATGGCCGCCGCTTTACGATGTACAAATTCCGCTCTATGTACACACAAGATGATCCACGCTTTAAAGCACCAGAGCAAAAAGATAGTGCGAGGGAAGGGGTTTGTCAAAAGTATATTCATGACCCGCGTATTACCAGTATTGGTCGCTTCATTCGTAAATACTCTATTGATGAACTGCCACAGCTGCTTAACGTAGTTAAAGGTGACATGTTACTGATTGGGCCAAGACCCGCTCTGGAGATTGAAGTTGCGCAATATAACCCGAGTCAGTTGTCTCGTTTGAATAGTGAGCAAGGCCTCACAGGCCTTTGGCAAGTAACAGGCAGAGCGGATACAACGTTTGAGCAACAAGTGCAATTAGATGATCGATACATTCAAGAGCAAAGTATTACCAGTGATATTAAGATACTGTGCAAAACTGTCCCTTGTGTTTTGGGAGCCAAAGGCGCTTATTAATATTAGTCATTCCCCATGGTTATCCACCAAGCCAGCACCTTAGGAGCTGGCTTTTTATTTTAAGAAAATTCGCTTTTTCGCATTTTCGAAATGCAAAAAGCCACTTTTTATTCTGCATGATAAACATCCTTTAAATATATTGTTTTTATAAATCAGTGACTTAAAAAAGTTTTCTTATTGGCACATTGCCTGCAATCACCTAGTCAGACATTTAGAATTGAGGACGAATCATGCAAAGCAAAAGCGACATATTTGTAGTGGGATATTACGGCATGCGCAACAGCGGTGATGATGCATTGATGCTAGCGAGTGTTGAAGGTGCTAAACAA
Organism: Pseudoalteromonas sp. SMS1; assembly: GCF_021530565.1. GTDB lineage: Bacteria > Pseudomonadota > Gammaproteobacteria > Enterobacterales > Alteromonadaceae > Pseudoalteromonas. The sequence goes on along the minus strand of NZ_JAKGBI010000002.1, from coordinate 408,976 downwards.
ACATTTGGTTCCAACCAAGTTACAGTTAATGCGAGCCGCCAGTACTCACTGGTTAAACAGCTGGACCTACAAGGTCAAGGGCCGATGTTGTTTAGGGGACATCAGCGTATTGCTAACTATAAGCAGGCATTTGATGCGCAAAAAATTATATTTGGCGGTGGCTCCGTATTGCACTCGAGCAAAGATATTGCGCAAAAGTGTCACATGATCTCTTTATGTGGCAAGAAGTCTAGCTACGCAGTGGGGGTGGGTATAGAGGCCTTTAAAACTGCCAGTGATGAAAAGCAGTGTATAAAGTTTTTAAATAAATGCCACTTTGTGGGTGTGAGAGATGCGCAAAGTTACGAGATTGCGAAGTCCATCGCGCCTAATGCGAATGTGGCGCTGACATTCGATTTAGCGCCTTCGTTGCTTCACTATTTTGGCCATTCAATTCAGTCTATTGACAGAAGAGGAGTTGCGTTCAATTTTTGTCAGCAAGCGACTAATGCATTTGGACAGACTGATGCATTGAATGAACGTGCACGAGTACGCAAAGCGGTAAAGCTTATTACCGCTGTATGGGAAACGACGCGTGAAGATGTGTATTTAATGGAGCTAAACGATCATGGCGTTTTAGGTGATAACCTCATCCATGACCAAATTATTAGCAAGTTACCTAGTTACGTACCAATCAAGCGCATTCGTTACACCATCAACCCACTGCGCATGCTACAGAGCATTGCGATGTTTAAGGCAGTAGTCGGAATGCGGCTTCATGCTGCCATTTACGCCTACATGATGAATACCCCGTTTGTTAGCTTGCAATACCACAGTAAATGTAAACAGTGGTCTAAGCAAATTGGCATGGCGCAAGATTATCAGTTTGACGCGAACGAATATGAGACAGAACGCGTTTTGGGCACCATTAATAAATTAGTGGTTGGACAGTGCATTGCTCCCACTCTGCCGGTTGAGCAAGCTATCGCGTTATCAATGAAGAATTGGAGTAATGAATATGAACAGCATCAAGTTTTCAGTCGTAATCCCTCTTTACAATAAGAGTGAGTGTATCGAGCGCACAATTAAAAGTGTTTTGCAGCAATCTTATCAAGCGGATGAAATTGTTGTGATAGACGATGGTTCTACAGATGACAGTGTTGCCAAGGTTGAAGCATTGAATGTGCCGAACCTAAAGCTAATACGTCAAGCCAATCAAGGGGTGTCTGCGGCGAGAAATAGCGGTGCAGCGCAGTGCAGCAACGAATTTATCGCGTTTTTAGACGCGGATGATACTTGGACACCCTTTTTCTTGTCTCGTATAGCTGATTTGATTAGTCGTTTTCCAAATATGGGGTTGTATGCAACGCGATATCAAAAGGTGTATGGTGAGAATGAGTTCTTAGATGCCAAAATCGCGTTGACACGTTGGGATGCCTGTGGCTATGAAATGGATAATTACTTTGCAGTTGCTGCAAGTGGTGATTTACCCTTTACAATGTCGAGCATCGTAGTGAGTAAATCGGTCTTTCATGAATTAGGTGGTTTTCCATGTGGAGAATGGATGGGCGAAGATCAAAGTTTTTATATTAATTTTGCCATGTATTCTCGCATTGCGTACACACCAGTAATAGAGAGTTTTTACTATCAGGGGACACAAAATAGTGCGTGCGACAAAGCCCCCCCACAGGAGCTTTGCCCTTTCGCCGAGCGTCTTTTGAAAGATGTAAAAGAGGGGAGGGTAGCCGACAAGTTAAAACCAATGGTGTTAAAGTATGTTGGTGCGCACATATGTGACTTGGCCAAGCGCCATATTCAACATCGCTCTGTAAAATTTGCAGCACAGCTACTCACGCACCCTGCATCTCGGAAAAAGCCATTACACTGGAGCTATTATAAGTTTGTTGCTCTGCCTATGGCATACCTCGGAAAGATTAAGCGTGCTTAAATGTGAATAGTGAGCCCTTTTACTTGTTGCTATGTTCACTATAACCATGCTGCTCTAGTGATTGCTCTTGTTTTGTCACAACAAGGTAAGAGCTCTGACTATACCAATCTCCCAATACTGTGCGGATCTGGTTGTCGTCTTTGTGTACGCAAGGTCTATGCGTATGCCCGTGGATCATGCGAGTGACTTTGAATTTATCGAACATCGCCTTAACCGCTTCAGGTGTGACATCTAAAATACTTGGAGCTTTACCCATTTGTGTCAGTTTACTTTTTTCTCTCGCGTTTTTAGCTACGCGTCGCCTATACCAAAGAGGCATGGCCAGCATAAGGCGTGGCCACCACCAGCCTCTGCTCTTTTTGCGAAACTTTTGGTACTCGGTATCTTGTGTACACATTTCATCGCCATGCAAAATAACTGTCGGCGTGCCGTATAAATCAATCACGGTTTGCTCAGGCAGTAATGTCATACCGCATAGTTCGGCATATTTCGGACCGATTAAAAAATCCCTGTTGCCATGGATAAAAAACAGTTTGATACCACGTTTGCTGATTGCTTTTAATTTTTGCGCAATATCCAATGCCAGAGGATCGCCTTCGTCATCACCAATCCACACTTCGAAAAAATCACCTAATATGTAAAGGGCATCAACATCTGAGTCGATACAGTTATCGAGGAATAAATAAAAAGCATTGGTAATATCTGGGCGGTGTTCTGTTAGGTGTAAGTCTGAAATAAAATAGGTTTTGCGCATGGGGTCTCTTGCTAAAAATAAGAGCGCCGTAGCGCTCATACTTAATATCGGGATTAATCTGTAATGACAGCACTCTCGATGATTACATCTTCTAAAGGCACGTCTTGGTGGAAACCTGAAGAGCCAGTTGCAACATCTTTGATTTTATTTACAACGTCCATGCCTTCAACAACCTCAGCAAATACGCAGTATCCCCAACCTTGTGATGTTTCACTAGAGAAGTTTAGGAAGTCGTTATCATTAACATTGATAAAGAATTGTGCTGTTGCAGAATGCGGATCCGGAGTACGGGCCATTGCCAATGTGCCCACTTTATTAGACAGGCCATTGTTCGCTTCGTTTTGGATCGGTGCCTCAACTTCTTTTTGACTCATACCAGGTTCAAAACCACCACCTTGGATCATAAAGCCGTCAATGACACGGTGGAAAATAGTGCCAGTATAGAAACCACTCTCAACATACTTTTTGAAGTTAGCAACCGTAGCTGGCGCTTCTTTTTCAAATAATGCGATTTTGATCTCGCCGAAGTTTGTTTGTAAAACAACCATAATGGGTCCTTGAATTACAATAAAAAGATTAAAACGCTAGTTTATAGTACAACGACAGAACTACAAAGTGTTGAAGTAACTTTGATACATTCACGGTGTAAATTTTGATCCCTAGGGCCGGTAAAATTAGTCTTTTTACAGTAGAGACGAGCCTGAGCAAGTGTTATGATGCCCAAGTTTTAAATACAACTTTAGGAAAATAACTACATGTTGCAGATATACGACACACTGACACGTCAAAAATCACCATTTAAACCTCTCGTTGAAGGCAAAGTCGGCATGTATGTGTGTGGTATAACAATCTACGATTTCTGTCATGTAGGCCATGCTCGCACGTATGTGTCATTCGATGTGATCAATCGCTATTTCCGTCACTTAGGCTATGACGTGACTTACGTGCGTAATATCACAGACGTAGACGACAAAATCATCAAAAGAGCTACTGAAAATAAAGAAGAAATCAATGATTTGACTGTGCGCATGACCAAGGCGATGCATGAAGATTTCGAAGCGCTAAATATCCTACCGGCTGATATAGAACCAACGGTTACTGGGCATATGGACGAAATCATTGAGATGATTGAACGTTTAATTACGAAAGGCCATGCCTATGTTGGTGAAAGTGGTGATGTTTTATTCGATGTTTCGACTTTCAAAGATTATGGTCAGCTATCGCAGCAAGACTTAGATATGTTGCAGGCCGGTGCTCGCGTGGAAGTTGCTGAGGGTAAAGATGACCCGCTTGATTTCGTACTGTGGAAAAAAGCCAAAGCAGGTGAACCGTTTTGGGTTTCACCTTGGGGCGAAGGCAGACCAGGTTGGCATATTGAGTGTAGTGCGATGAGTTCAAAGCACTTGGGGGATCTTTTTGATATTCATGGAGGTGGTTCAGATCTGCAGTTTCCACACCATGAAAATGAAATTGCTCAATCTTGCTGTGCAAACGACGGGTGTTACGTAAACACGTGGATCCATACTGGTATGGTTCAGGTGAACAAAGAGAAAATGTCTAAGTCATTAGGTAATTTCTTTACTGTTCGAGAAGTTTTAAAGGCCTACGATCGTGAAACCGTCCGTTATTTTTTAATCAATGGTCACTATCGCAGCCAGTTGAACTACTCACAAGAAAACCTAGATCAGGCGCGCTCTTCACTCGAGCGTATTTACACCGCACTGCGTGGTGTTGAGTTGAAAGAAGTTGAGCTAAAAGATAATGCGTATGTAACGCGGTTTGAAAAAGCGATGAATGATGACTTCAATACACCAGAAGCATTGCCTGTTATTTTTGAATTAGCGAAAGAAGTTAACTTGTTAAAAGAATCCGATCCGGAAGCGGCGAGTAAACATGCTTACGTTCTCGTTAAGCTTGCTGAAGTACTGGGTATTGCACAACAATCACCAGAAAGCTTCTTACAAGGCGAGCAGGATGATGATGAAGTGGCAAAAATTGAAGCATTGATCGAGCAACGTAAAACAGCGCGTGCTAACAAAGATTGGGCTGCGGCGGATGAAGCACGTGATGCATTGACTGCATTGGGTGTTATTCTTGAAGATAGTGCGGGCAAAACGACTTGGCGCAAAGCTTAAGCTGACATAACAAAGTAAAAAGAAGCAAACATTTGTTTCTTTTTACTTACTTTCCCTTCTCGATCTCATATTTATTTTCCTCCTACAATATTTTCAAATGCACGATCACCAGTGTGTATAGCCTATTCAGCACTCAGGTTTCGATTTGCAAGTACCTGATGCTTTCGCAGAGCACACCGAATTAATGTCTTAATGAAATCAAGTTTACTTTATATTGTTATGTAAAATTCATCGTCGATGGGTATGAAAATTAATCATGTTCGCGTAGGGTCTTCATGTCGTCATTTGGTTTTTATCCGAACAATGATAGTTTGGACATGTGAACAATAAAGTAAAAGGAATCATTATGAAAAAGTGCGCAGTGGCGGTCATTTTAACATCGTTGATCGCTGGTTTATCTCATGCTGAGCCACAAGCAAAGTCAAATATTGAGTTTTTAAATTCGTATGCAGTGCTGCCAGCAGGGCACAACTTGCCTTTTTCTGAGGCTGTCAAAGTGAACGACAAGGTATATCTCTCAGGTCAAATAGGTATTCAACCCGGTACAACTAAATTGGTAGCAGGAGGGATTGGGCCTGAAAGCAAGCAAACAATGGAAAACATACGCGCAAGCTTAAATGCACACGGCTTGAGTATGAAAGATATATTTAAATGCACGATTATGTTGGCAGACATAAAAGAGTGGCCTGAATTTAATAAAGTGTATACCAAGTTTTTTAGTCGCCCATACCCTGCAAGAAGTGCATTTTCTACGAACGGGCTTGCTTTGGGCGCTCGTGTAGAGGTCGAATGCATTGCAACGGTACCTGCTTAAGGACCGCTTGCCAAGCGTCATTGAAGTTTTGACGCTACTCTAGTGTTCAAGCAATTCTATATAATATTATGATTTTATTGCTGTGGTACCTGTACGTTTTTAACGTTGTATTGAAAGTATCGCAGTATGAAATTAGTTGTGGACACCGCTTGTGCGGTATTTATATTGGCTGGATGTAAAGTGAACGAAGACGCATCGTATGAATAGGGATGCAGAGCCTCAAGATAAAACTGAGTACGTTGCCATTGAAGGTGTTGTCCAGTCACAGTAAGACAAAGTCTACCTTATGGATAAAGCCTTGAGCAAAAAATGTAAAATTGCAAAAGTAGACCATGCAGTTGTACTTGCTAACAATGGCCAACAAGCGCTTATGTGTCAACAGGAAATTATCAAGCCAACTTGCAAATAGCGGGTGTATTACCCAATCTTTGCTCAGTGTACTCGAGAATACAAGCTCAACACCTTTATGCATTTTCTGGTGACAAGGCATGCAGTTTGCTTAACTTTAAAGGTAATGATTAAACGGCAAAGGTATGCCTTTTAAAAGGAGAGTTAAATGCTATTACATAAAGCCACCACGACCTCTAAATCGCAATTCTCACAGGCAAGCACTCGTGCACCTCAACCACAAAGCGGCGACGCTTTCGCAAAAGAGCTCAGTAACCAAAGTCCAGTCTCGCAGTTGTCTCGGTCTCTAAGGCAAAAAGAGTTATCGACATCTAACCTGAATCAGCGCTTTTTATCTCAGGTGCAGCAAACTTTGATTTTTAATCGTCTTGGAGTGAACGAGGAAAAAGTAAAAGAGATCAGGGCTAAAATGGAAGCGCTGTTGAGTCTATTAGAACAGGGTGACATTGATAAAGCGGACTTTGATAAACAAATGGAGATGTTAGAGTCGATGATGGCAAAAGAATTAAAATCAACGGAAGAAACGGAAAAACAGTCTAATAAATTGGAGCACTTTTAAAGTGCTCCTCTCACGCTGCTAGCTTTTGCTGTTTTCACAAGCCTCTAGTGTGTTTTCAATTAGGCTTGCTACCGTCATGGGGCCAACACCACCAGGTACAGGGGTAATAAAGCTCGCATTTTGCTCTGCTTTATCATATTGCACATCACCTACAAGCTTACCTGAGTCTAGTCTGTTGATACCTACATCAATAACAATAGCGCCTTCTTTAACCCAGTCACCAGGAATAAATTCAGGTTTGCCAACGGCAACGACCAATAAATCCGCGCGACGTACGTGCGCTTCTAAATCTTGAGTAAATTTATGGCAGACTGTAATGGTGCACCCTGCGAGTAATAACTCTAAAGACATCGGTCGACCAACGATATTTGAAGCACCGACAACAACAGCATGCATACCTTTATAACGTACGCCAGTCGAGTCTAATAGTGTGATAATGCCTTTGGGTGTGCAAGGTCTTAGCGCAGGCATTCTTTGTGCTAGTCGGCCTACATTGTAAGGATGGAATCCATCTACATCTTTACTGGGGTGAATACGCTCGAGAATTTTTTCAGCGTCCAGCCCGTCTGGCAGAGGCAATTGAACAAGAATGCCATCCACTTCAGGGTCAAGGTTAAGTGTATCAATCAGCTCGAGTAACTGCGTTTCACTCGTATCATTGGGTAAATCGTATGACTTAGAAACAAAGCCAACTTCTTCACAGGCCTTTCGTTTCGAGCCGACATAAACTTGACTGGCAGGATCTTGCCCGACAAGTACGACCGCCAATCCTGGGGCCCTAAGTCCTTCAGCTACACGCTGCTCAACACGTTTTGCGACTGTACTGCGAACTTGTTTCGCAATGGCTTTGCCATCTATGATGTTTGCCGTCATGGGTGACCTTTATATATAAGGGTTAGTTACTTGAACGATTATAGAGCTAAAAAGGGGTCACTCTATGTAAACATGGCAGTTTATAGTCACATTCAATAAAAATAGAGATTGAATGAGCACTATCACTGTTCTGCGTACATTTTCGCAAAATTGAAGTGATTAGCCAAGCTGGATCCCACGATAAAGCAGAATCAATGAACGACTTGAAGGGGGAAGTTGAATGATTTTTGATTGTTTGAGCTGAATTTTAACCCTTTTGAGGTAAAAATAGGCAGTTGAAAGATTTTTTAAAAAAAATGTTTGACCTCAACAACTCAAATCTCTAATATGCACCCCGTTGCCAACGAGGGGTGTTAAACAAAAACATTCTAAGTCAGTAACAAAATCGGCGATTAGCGCAGCTTGGTAGCGCACTTGGTTTGGGTCCAAGGGGTCGCAGGTTCAAATCCTGCATCGCCGACCACTTCTTCACTTGATGAGGTGGGTGGATAGCACACAAGTGTTGTTTGTGTTGCGCCCGTAGCTCAGCTGGATAGAGCAACGGCCTTCTAAGCCGTGGGTCGAAGGTTCGAATCCTTCCGGGTGCGCCATTTAAATTATGTCCACATGTAGTGGCGGCTGTAGCTCAGTTGGTAGAGCCCTGGATTGTGATTCCGGTTGTCGTGGGTTCGAGCCCCATCAGTCGCCCCATCTACACTCTAAAATATGTTTCGGCGATTAGCGCAGCTTGGTAGCGCACTTGGTTTGGGTCCAAGGGGTCGCAGGTTCAAATCCTGCATCGCCGACCACTTTCAAAAAAATACATATTATCGGCGATTAGCGCAGCTTGGTAGCGCACTTGGTTTGGGTCCAAGGGGTCGCAGGTTCAAATCCTGCATCGCCGACCATCTCCCTCTTTATTTAATATCAAAATACCTCCTTAAATTTACACTCATTACCTTATATGTCATTTATTTCAGTTGATTGCTCGACTCTACCGTTTTATAGGTTATAATGCCGCGTCTAATGTTTAACATAGTGCCCTGATGGGGCAGGCAGCAAGTCTGGCATGTAATTGGTAGGTCATAAGCGCATTTCGCTTGAATTCTAATTACACTTCAGTGTCGACTTGTTTGTGAAGGAAGGCGCGTTGTCGCCAAAAATGAAAATTGAGGTATATCATGCAAGTTTCTGTTGAGACGACTCAAGGCCTTGAGCGCCGTCTGACTATCACCGTTCCTGCAGAGAACGTTGAGACTGAAGTTAAAAAACGCTTACAACAACTGTCTAAAACCCAGCGTATTGACGGTTTCCGTCCTGGTAAAGTACCTGTTTCTGTAATCAACAAGCGCTACGGTGCAGCTGTTCGTCAAGAAGTGGCTGGCGACCTAATGCAACGTAACTACATTGAAGCAATCGTTTCTGAGAAGATCAACCCAGCTGGTGCGCCTAGCTTTGCTCCTAAGTCTTTAGAGGCAGGTAAAGATCTTGAGTTTGAAGCAACTTTTGAAGTTTACCCAGAAGTTGAAATCAAAGACCTAGATAAAGTTGCTGTTGAGAAGCCAGTTGTAGAAGTGACAGCTGACGACTTAGCTAACATGCTAGAAACACTTCGTAAGCAACACGCTACTTGGACTGAAGTTGAAGCGGCTGCTGGTGAGCAAGATCGCGTTACAATCGACTTCCTAGGTACTGTTGAAGGTGAAGAGTTTGAAGGCGGCAAAGCTGAAGACTTCCCTCTTGAACTTGGCCAAGGTCGTATGATCCCTGGTTTTGAAGATGGTATCGTTGGTAAAAAAGCGGGTGAAGAAGTTGTGGTTGACGTAACTTTCCCTGAAGAGTACCACGCAGAGAACCTTAAAGGTAAGCCTGCACAATTCACAATTACTGTGAAGAAAGTTGAAGTTCAAGAACTTCCTGAGCTTAACGACGAATTTGCAACTAAATTCGGTGTAGCTGAAGGCGGTGTAGACGGTCTTAAAGAAGAAGTTAAGAAGAACATGACCCGTGAGCTTGACCAAGCTGTTAAAGCAAAGGTTAAAGAGCAAGCAATCCAAGGTCTTCTTGAAACGAACGAAGTTGAAGTGCCTAAGGCTCTTATCGACCAAGAAATCGATGCACTTCGTCAACAAGCTGCGCAACGTTTCGGTGGCGACGCTAAAAACATGCCAGAGCTTCCAGCTGAGCTATTCCATGAGCAAGCTGTAACTCGCGTTAAAACAGGTCTTCTTCTTGGTGAAGTGATCAAAGCAAACGACATCAAAGTTGATGACGCAAAAGTTGAATCACTAATCGAGACAGTAGCGTCAGCATACGAAGATCCTTCTGAAGTAGTTAACTACTACAAAGAAAATGATCAACTAATGCAGCAGATGCGTAATGTAGCAATGGAAGAGCAAGCAGTTGAAGCTGTACTTTCAAGCGCTACGGTGACTGATGTTGAAAAGTCTTTTGACGACATCATGAACCCTCAACAAGCTGCAGAGTAAGTTTCTTACCTCGTCTTTGAGGAAAGCATTGACTTACTGTTAAGCTAACGCTTAAATGGCTCGTAATGCTCTGTTAATTGCAGTGCTGCGAGCCTTTTTCGTTATTATGACGAAATAAAACTAAGGCGAGTTCAATAGATAGCGCTTGAACTGCGCAGCAAACCTGCCTCGCATATAAAGGAACCAATAATATGAATGACGGTATGATAGATCCTCTTAACGCTTTAGTACCTATGGTTGTTGAGCAGACAGCTAAAGGTGAGCGCTCTTATGATATTTACTCTCGTTTGCTAAAAGAGAGAATTATCTTTTTAACAGGTCAAGTTGAAGACCATATGGCCAACCTGATTGTGGCACAGATGCTGTTTCTTGAATCAGAGAGCCCAGACAAAGATATTTATTTATACATCAACTCCCCTGGTGGCTCTGTCACGGCGGGTATGTCTATTTACGACACAATGAACTTCATCAAACCAGATGTGAGCACCGTGTGTGTTGGACAAGCTGCAAGTATGGGGGCATTTTTGCTATCTGGTGGTGCAAAAGGCAAACGCTACTGTTTACCAAATTCTCGCGTTATGATCCATCAGCCTCTAGGTGGTTTCCAAGGCCAAGCTTCTGATTTTGAGATCCACGCAAAAGAAATTCTAACAATTAAAGAAAAATTAAACAGGTTGATGGCTGACCATACCGGTCAACCGTATGATGTAATTGCCAATGATACTGACCGAGACAACTTCATGAATGCGCAAGAAGCGGTTGATTACGGTTTGGTGGATGCGGTACATACTAGTCGTTAATAATTACAATGATTATTTTAGGTGACAACATACACCTTGAAATAATAAAACTTGGATCTATATCTTAGTGAGGTCCAAGTTTTTTAAAGTTTATTGCCAAAATGATGACTTTTATACGCGTAGTTTTCATTTTGAGCCAGCTTAGTTATGCCAACTGAAATTTTATTTGGTATAGTTAAAGCATGTATTGTGTTACCACTGTGATGGTAACTCACCAAATTTAAGAGGTAGTTGAATGTCAGACACTCCTACAGACGGCGACAAGAATAGCAAACTCTTGTACTGCTCATTTTGTGGTAAGAGTCAGCACGAAGTACGCAAGTTAATTGCTGGTCCATCAGTCTACATTTGTGATGAATGCGTCGAACTGTGTAACGACATCATTAGGGAAGAAATCAAGGATATTGCGCCGCAGCATGATTCGTCTGATAAACTGCCGGTGCCTAAAGAAATCCGCAACCATTTAGATGATTATGTTATCGGCCAAGAGCATGCCAAAAAGGTGTTGTCAGTAGCGGTTTACAATCACTACAAACGTCTTAGAAACCAAGGCATCAAAACTGAGGTAGAGCTTGGTAAAAGTAATATCTTATTGATTGGCCCTACAGGTAGTGGTAAAACGCTGCTAGCAGAGACGTTAGCTAGGCTATTAGATGTGCCATTCACAATGGCTGATGCAACCACATTAACCGAGGCTGGTTATGTGGGCGAAGACGTAGAAAATATCATTCAAAAGCTATTGCAAAAGTGTGATTATGATGTAGAAAAAGCACAGCGTGGTATTGTCTACATTGATGAGATTGACAAAATTTCTCGCAAATCTGATAACCCATCGATCACCAGAGACGTGTCTGGTGAGGGTGTGCAACAGGCGCTTCTCAAGCTGATCGAAGGCACGGTTGCATCAGTTCCACCACAAGGTGGCCGCAAGCATCCACAGCAAGAGTTTTTACAAGTAGATACATCTAAAATACTGTTTATTTGTGGTGGAGCCTTTGCGGGTCTAGACAAAGTTATCGAGCAACGCAGTCATACTAATACAGGCATTGGTTTTGGCGCAGAGGTAAAAAGCTCTGATAGCGAACGTTCTTTGAGTGAAACATTTAAAGATGTTGAGCCTGAAGATCTCGTTAAGTATGGTCTAATTCCAGAGTTTATCGGCCGCTTGCCTGTGGTAGCGACACTGACCGAGTTAGATGAAGATGCGCTTATTCAAATCTTAAATGAGCCCAAAAATGCGCTTACTAAGCAATATGGTGCACTGTTTAAGATGGAAGGTGTTGAATTAGAGTTCCGTGAAGATGCTTTAAAAGCAATTGCACACAAAGCAATGGAGCGCAAGACTGGTGCTCGAGGGCTGCGTTCAATTGTAGAAGCGGTACTTCTAGAAACTATGTATGAACTGCCTTCAATTGAAGATGTTAGTAAAGTGGTCATTGACGACACTGTCATTAAGGGGGAGTCAGACCCTATCTTAATTTATGAAAACAGTGGTCAAGACAAAGCGGCATCTGAATAGTCAGTCAGCACAATTAGAAAAGGAGCCTCGTGCTCCTTTTTTTGTCGAAGAGTTGAACTTTATAGAGGGCATCCCCATATACCTCTGTAATCTTAAAAAATAAATGAAGTGCGAAGAGAACATAATGACGCTTGAGAGAACGGATCGAGTTGAAATTCCAGTGTTGGCACTGCGTGATGTGGTTGTTTACCCTCATATGGTGATCCCGCTGTTCGTTGGCAGAGAGAAATCTATTAGATGTCTTGAAGCTGCAATGGAAAATGACAAGCAAATATTTTTAGTGGCTCAAAAAGAAGCCTCAATTGATGATCCTAGTACTGACGATATCTATGATGTTGGTACAGTGGCAACAGTACTGCAGTTGCTAAAATTACCAGATGGCACGGTAAAGGTACTTGTTGAAGGTACGCAAAGAGCAAAAATCGATGAGTTCTTGGTTACGGATGATTATTTTCTAGCGCAAGCGCAGTTTATTGCTTCGGAAAATATCCCTGAACAAGAGCAAGATATTTTCATTCGCAGTGCGGTAAGTCAGTTTGAAGGGTATGTAAAACTCAATAAAAAAATTCCACCTGAAGTACTGACCTCTGTATCGGGTATTGATGAGACAGCGCGTTTAGCAGATACCATGGCTGCACATATGCCGATTAAGGTGCCAGAAAAACAAAAAGTGCTTGAGTTATATAACGTAACAGAGCGCCTTGAGTATTTAATGGCACTGATGGAAGGCGAAATAGACTTGCTTCAAGTTGAGAAGAAGATTCGCTCTCGCGTGAAAAAGCAAATGGAAAAATCACAGCGTGAGTATTATCTCAACGAGCAAATGAAAGCGATTCAAAAAGAATTAGGTGAGTTAGATGACGTACCTGATGAATTCGAGACGCTTAAGAAGCGCATTGGTGAAGCTCAAATGCCAAAAGAGGCTGAAGAAAAAGCGACATCAGAACTTAACAAGCTTAAAATGATGTCGCCTATGTCTGCAGAGGCAACAGTCGTTCGTTCGTATATTGATACTCTGATCAATGTTCCCTGGAAGAAGCGTTCCAAGGTTAAAAAAGATTTAGCCAATGCACAAAAAATCTTAGATGCGGACCACTATGGTTTAGACAAAGTAAAAGAACGCATCATTGAGTACCTAGCAGTGCAGCAGCGTACCAACAAACTTAAGGGACCCATCTTGTGTCTCGTTGGTCCTCCTGGTGTAGGTAAAACCAGTTTAGGTCAGTCTATTGCTCGTTCTACGGGTCGTAAATATGTGCGTATGGCGTTAGGTGGGGTGAGAGATGAAGCGGAGATCCGCGGACATCGCCGTACTTACATTGGTTCGATGCCAGGCAAACTAATTCAAAGCATGAGTAAAGTTGGGGTTAAAAACCCACTATTTTTGCTTGATGAAATCGACAAAATGTCTTCGGACATGCGCGGTGATCCGGCATCAGCATTGCTTGAAGTATTAGACCCTGAACAAAACAGCAGTTTTGCAGATCACTATCTTGAAGTCGAGTATGATCTATCTGATGTTATGTTTGTGGCAACGTCGAACAGTTTCAACATCCCTGGCCCATTGTTAGATCGTATGGAAGTCATTCGTCTTTCAGGTTATACCGAAGATGAAAAACTTAACATTTCAAAGCAGCATTTAATTCCGAAGCAGATTAAACGCAATGGATTGAAAGCGGGTGAAATCGATATTGAAGACAGTGCGATCATCAATACGATTCGCTACTACACCCGTGAAGCTGGTGTACGTAACTTAGAACGTGAAATGTCGAAGCTATGCCGCAAGGCGGTGAAAGCGATCTTGCTCGATAAAGAACAAAAGAAAGTCGTTATCAATGGTGATAACTTAGAGAGCTTCTTAGGTGTTCAACGCTTTGACTACGGTAAAGCTGAAGACGGTGATCGTGTTGGGCAAGTGACAGGTCTAGCCTGGACAGAGGTCGGTGGCGACTTACTCACGATTGAGAGTGCGGCGGTACCAGGTAAAGGCAAATTGTCTTACACGGGCTCTTTGGGGGACGTAATGCAAGAGTCTATTCAAGCGGCGATGACAGTCGTGAGAAACCGTGCCGACAAGCTTCGCATCAACGACGATTTTTACGAAAAGCGCGACATTCACGTGCATGTGCCAGAAGGTGCAACACCTAAAGATGGCCCAAGTGCAGGTATCGCGATGGTTACGGGCCTTGTTTCAAGCCTGACCGGTAATCCTGTACGCAGCGACGTCGCCATGACGGGGGAAATTACGTTGCGTGGTGAAGTGTTGCCGATTGGTGGTTTGAAAGAGAAGCTATTAGCAGCTCATCGTGGTGGCATAAAGACGGTGGTGATCCCGAAGAAGAACGAACGAGATCTGAAAGAGATCCCTGACAATGTGCTTGAAGGGCTAGAAATTCACCCGGTGACTTGGATTGAAGACGTTTTATCGATTGCGCTTGCTCAGCCAGTGGACAGTTTTTCCATTGAAACGCAAAAAACTGCTGCGAAAGCTTAAAAAAGTCGATAAAAAGGGTTTTCAAATCCCAGTGGTGTGCTAAGTTAAGCACTGGATTTAAGCCTAGTTCTCGGGAAGCCCCGTAGTATCTAGGCTGTAATACATTTAAGCAAATAGAGAATCGAAAGATTTCTCGAAGTTAACAACAAAAGTGATGTTAGTTTTAAAACACCATCGCTCTTGATAATAACAATGTAAGAGGATGATATTGTGAATAAATCTCAATTAATCGATCAAATCGCAGCTGATGCTGATATTTCTAAGGCCGCTGCTGGTCGTGCTCTGGATTCATTCATTGAGTCAGTTACCACTGCGCTTAAAGACGGCGATTCAGTAGCGCTAGTAGGCTTTGGTACTTTTTCTGTTCGTGAACGCGCTGCACGCACAGGCCGCAACCCTCAAACGGGTGCAGCAATTGACATTGCTGCGGCTAACATCCCTGCTTTTAAAGCTGGTAAAGCTCTAAAAGACGCGGTTAACTAAGATTAGCTTATACAAATTGCAATTACGCTGTTGTTAAACAGATGTAATTGAACGCGATAAGCTTCAAGATAAAAAGCGTATCTGGTAAGATACGCTTTTTTTACATGAGCTAACTGATGCAAAGTACCCAGGTGCTTTGACTTAGATAAGAGATAGAACAAATGCTTGAAAAGATTAGAGAGGGCTCGCAGGGCCTTGCTGCCAAGATCGTTCTTGGTGCAGTTATCTTGTCTTTTGCGCTGGCAGGGATCGGTGGTTACCTAGGTCAAACCACAGAGCAGCCAGTTGCAGAGGTCAACGGTGTTAAAATTACCCAAATAGAGTTTTCTAGGGCGTTTGAAAACGAACGTGGACGACTAGAACAGCAATTTGGTGAGTACTTTGAGCAAATTGCCTCTGACCCAACCTACATGGCGCAAATTCGTCAAGGTGTTGTAGATCGACTAGTACAACAAGAGCTTCAGAACCAATTAGCACTAGAGCTTGGCTTACGTGTTAGTGATGCGCAAATTAAACAAGCCATTTTTGAAATGCCATACTTTCAAATAGGTGGTGAATTCAGCAATGACCGCTACTTACAACTTATTCGCCAGATGAACTTCCAACCAGATGAGTTTCGCGAGTACCTTCGTGAAGAAATGACACGAAACCAATTAGTCTCGGCATTAGCTGGTTCTGACTTTGTGCTTGATAACGAAGTGAAACATACGCTTTCTCTACAACAGCAAACGCGCGATGTAGATTACCTCGTACTGAGCAAAGATTCAGTAAAAGAGCAAGTCTCGGTTAGTGATGAAGAAGTTAAAGACTACTATGACCTAAACCAAGGACAATTCCAGTCTCCAGAGCAAGTTGCATTAAGCTATTTGGAGCTTAAAGCGTCTGATATTGTGTTAGATGAAGCGATTTCTGAAGATGATGTTAAAGCTTACTATGAAGAGAACAAAGCACAGTATTTAGAAGAAGAGAGACGCAGAGTTTCTCATATCCTTGTTGAAAGTGGTGATGATCCTGATTCTGCAAAAACGAAAGCGCAAGATTTGTATGCGCAATTACAAGGTGGAGCGGATTTTGCTGAGTTAGCGCAAACGCAATCAGATGACATCGCAAGTGGAGAACTTGGCGGTGATTTAGACTGGATTGAGCGCGATATGATGGATCCAGAATTTGAAACGGCTGCATTTGCACTAGAAAGTGTCGGTGATTTTTCACCTGTGGTAGAGTCGGAATTCGGTTTCCACATCATTCAGCTGACTGACTTACAAGCTCAGCAGAGTAAATCATATGAAGAGCTTGCAGACGAGTTACGTGCTGAATTAGAGCAAAATGGCAAGATTGACGCATTTTATGGTAAGCAAGAAGAAATTCGTGAACTTGCGTTTGAAATTTCCGATTCACTGGAAGATGCTGCAGTGGCTGCAAATCTAGAAGTGAAAAAGACGGCACTTGTCGCGCGCAACATGTTACCTGCACCACTTAATCAGCCTGCTGTGACGAATATTGTTTTTACGCCTGAACTATTAGAAGACGGTGTTAACTCAGAGGTGATCGAAGTTGCACCTGAGCATATGGTCGTTGTGCGTGTTGCGGATTACAAAGCTGCAACAGTGAAACCGCTTGAAGAGGTTACTGCACAAATTAAGTCTCGTTTAGAGAATGAGCGTGCGGCTGAGCTTACTAAAGAAAAAGCGGCAGACTTATTTGCGAAATTGGATCAAGGCACCTCTCTTGCAGATATTGCAGCTGAGCAATCTCTAGAAGTACAAACTGAAGAAGCATTGGCGCGCCAAAGCTATGCTGTTCAGCCGGCACTTGTTAGCCAAGCATTTAAGCTGCCTCACCCTACGGTCGAGAATGCATCAAAAGCAATGGTTGAGCTAGGCAATGGCGACTCTGCACTGCTTGTTGTTAAATCAGTAAAGCTGGCAGAGGTATCAGGTGAGATTCAACCTCAGCAAAAACAAAGTATTACCAGAACACAGGTAAACAAAAACTACCTCGCATTGCTAAGTGCACTGGAAAGTACAGCTGAAGTGAATAAACCAAGTTCCTTCGAAGTGACGGAAGAAAATTAAAAAAGGCGCTTAGGCGCCTTTTTTAATACGTAAATGTGTGTCTCAACGATTGGCTTACACAGCCAAGAGTTTTTGAGTAACTTTCGATTTAGGGTTACTAAATATTGTCGCGCTGACGCCATATTCTACAACCTCTCCTTTATCCAATACCAAAAGTTTATCACTCATGTGTTTTACGAGACTGAGGTGGTGCGTAATGAGGATATAACTCAGCGAAGTTTCTTTTTGCAGCTTTAAAAGCAAATTAACAATTTGAGCACGAACAGAAGGGTCGAGCGAAGAAAGCGCTTCATCTAGTACCACGACTTTTGGGTCGAGAATGAGTGCTCTTGCAAGGGCAACGCGTTGCAATTGACCGCCACTGAACATATGAGGGTAGTAATCGTA
The DNA here is from genome assembly GCF_021530565.1 of Pseudoalteromonas sp. SMS1. Classification (GTDB taxonomy): domain Bacteria; phylum Pseudomonadota; class Gammaproteobacteria; order Enterobacterales; family Alteromonadaceae; genus Pseudoalteromonas. Next base: position 391,280 of record NZ_JAKGBI010000002.1, on the reverse strand, counting down.
ATGTTCAGATAAAAGACCAACACGAGACAGGGTCAGTTCAATTTTACTCTCTCTTTGTTGGTCTGTGAGTTTGGTGTTAAATCGTAGGCAGTCATCTAACATTTCTCCGATGGTTAGACCAGGGTTTAAAGAACGGGTGGGGTCTTGAAATATCAGCCTGATATGACGGCATTCTCGGTTTTTAATTCCGTTATCTACAATCATATTGCCATTTAATAGTATTTGCCCTGAGTCAACGTCTTCCGCACCAGCGAGTACTTTCGCTAGTGTACTTTTGCCTGATCCTGTTTCACCAATCACGGCCAGTGTTTGACCTGGCGTAACCGCAAAAGAAACGCTTTTCAATACTTGAATCTGGTGACGTTTAAATAGTCCTGCACGGGTCTTGAATGACTTGTTGAGCGCTTGCACTTTTAGCACGGGTTGCATTTCTTTTTCTCTCTATTTAGTGGAAAGTGACATGCATAGGAGTGACCGTGAGACTTGACGAGTTTTGGGGTTGCAACGCACTCTTTTTGAGCTTGTGGGCAACGCGGTCCTAACCGGCAACCTATTGGTAAGTGCTGCAATGGAGGGATGGTTCCTTTTAGAGCGTAAAAAGGGGCCTTGTGACCAATTCCGTGTGCGTAATCGGGCAGTGATTTAACCAAGGCTTGTGTATAGGGGTGGTATGGGCCGGTGAACACTTTTTTTGTTGGACCAGCTTCCACCATTTGCCCGCAATATAGTACATGCATAGCATGTGACCACTGCGTGATTTCTTCAAGCTCATGAGAAATCATCAAAATAGACATATTTTTAAGCTGATTTAAGCTCTTCAGAAGCCTAAATACTTGAGCGCGGGTGGTACTTTCTAGGGCGGTGGTTGGTTCATCAGCAATCAACAGTTTTGGGCTTCTGGCGATGGCCATTGCGATCATTACTTTCTGACAAACCCCTTCTGAAAGTTCATGAGGATAACTACTCGATACTTTTTCATCTTCCCGAATACCAACTTTGTGAAGCAGGGCTTTTACCTTAGTTTGACGTTCTTTTTTACGGCCCCAAAACCCCGCTTTGAAGCAATCATCAGGCAAAGATTCGGCCACTTGCTCAAAAATTTTAGCCGTTGGATCTAGGCTTCGTCGTGGCTCTTGGTAAATCATGGCCATATCTCGACCAACTATCTTACGGCGTTTTTCAGGGCTTAGGCGCATTAAATCAACGCCTTGCCAGTGCATCCTGTCTGCGGTAACGCGCCAGCGAGCATTCAATACACCGACAATGGCTTTAGCTATGAGGCTTTTTCCCGAGCCTGATTCACCGACTAACGCATGTACTTCACCTTCTTTGAGGCTTAAGTTTACTTTATCTACAGCGCGTATGATGCCATCTTCAGTTGGTAGCTCTATGGTCAGGTTTTTGATATCCAATAATTGCATTAGGTTGCCTTTCTTGCTTGTAGCGCATTTCTGAGCCCATCACCAACTAGGTTAGTGGCTAAGACCGACAAAAACAATAATGCACCCGGTAGTCCAACGGTCCATGGCGCAATGTAAATTAATCCAAGGTTTTCTGCTAGCATTGCTCCCCATTCAGTGGTCGGGGGTTGTGCGCCAAGTTTCAAAAAACCAAGTGCAGCTATATCTAGTATTGCGGTAGAGAGTGCCAATGTAAAAATAACCACAATGTGTTCATATATATTGGGAAAAACCCCTTTAAATAAGATATGTACCTTGTTTGCGCCATCTAGTCGATATGCACCGACATAGTCCTTATTTAACTCTTCCACGACGAGGTTGCGGACTGAATGAATATGCTGTGGTAAAAGCGCCAAAATAATGGCCCAAACGGTGTTCAGCAAGCCAGGGCCTAAAATAGCAATGATAATAATCGCCAATAATAAAGAGGGGATGGCCAAGGTGATATCTAGTAAATGATTTAGAATGCTAGATTTAAAGCCTCGATTAATCCCTGCGAGTGTGCCCAAAATAACGCCGATGATGGTTGTCATCAGCGCTGCAATAATAGATAAACCAAAGGTGTATGTTGCACCATTCATGAGTCGAGACAGTACGTCTCTGCCTAAATCATCTGTGCCCAAAATGAAATGCACATCGCCTTCGTCATGCCAGGATGGTGGTAGTAATAAAGCGTCACTGTGCTGTTGGTCAATGCCATAGGGAGCTAGCAAAGGGGCAGTCATAGCCAGCAGCGTTAACCCGATAAACATCCATAACCCCACAAGGGCTAAGTGATTTGCCTTAAAATTCCGCCATAGACGTGATAAAGGAGAGCGGTTCGACTCTTCGCTGTATAAGCTAAACTTTGCCATGGGACTGATTCCTAGATACCGGATCGAGTAGCGAGTGTGTGAGATCCGCTAGCATATTTGCGAAGATAACAAACATTGACACAGCCAACAGCCCGCCTTGAATAGCGGGGTAATCACGTTGATAAATACTATCAATGAGCCAGCGGCCAATGCCTGGCCAAGAGAAAATCACTTCAGTTACCATTGCGAGAGTAATTAGCGTACTAAATTGCAGGCCTATCTGTTTAATAACTGGCAGCAATGCATTACGAAGAGCATGATCCAATATTATCTGTCTGCGGTTAAGGCCTTTTGCCCTAGCTGTTTTAATGTAGTTTTGTTCGAGTACATTGAGCATTGAATCTCTAGTAAACCGCGTTAGCACCGTGGTTGGATACATGGCCAGTACAATAGTTGGCAGAGCTAAATGGTGTAGCGCATCAATAAATGCCTGCCCTCCGTAAGGGAAATCGAGTAACCAAATATCCAACAAAATAAAATTGGTCACGGCGGGTATTTCATAAAGTAGCCCTATTCTTCCAGACATAGGGAACCAACCAAAACCTAGGCAAAACACCATGATGAGTAATAAAGCCAGCCAAAACACTGGGATAGAGAACCCTAATAGCGTCAGTGTGCTGATCACCTTATCTGGCCATTTTTTATGATAAGCGCTGGTTATAATCCCGGCTGGGATCCCCAGTAATACGGCCATTACGAGGGCGTAAAAACACAGCTCTAATGTAGCAGGTAACAACAGTGCAATATGAGAAAATACGGTTTGCCCTGAGGAAAGAGAAACTCCCCAGTCCCCATTTAATAAACGACTTAAAAAGGCGCCATACTGGATAAAGATATTTTCATTGATACGGTATTTCTCTTCCAGCATTTGTGATTGACTAAAGCTGGTATTAATTTGTCCGCTAAAGTTGGTTAGTAAATCACCGGGGAAAAGGTAGTTCAAACCAAAGGTAAACGCAGATAATGCGAAGAGCATAAACAAGAGTAGGCTAAATCTACGTAAAAGATAATCAAGCATTACTTTTCGACCTTTCTTACATTGGCAAGCGAAACTCCGCCAAATGGTCTGAGTTCTGCGCCCTCAATATCAGAGCCTCGAGCTTGAAATCGAACACCATGGGCAATCGGAACCAAAGGCATTTCTTCAATAAGCATGGCTTGCGCTTGTAAATAGTATTTTTTACGCATGGTTAGCTCATTCGTATCCAATGCTTGTGTCAGCAATAAGTCAAATTCTGGATTGCACCAATTCGCTGGATTTTTACCTGTAAAAGTGGCTGTGCAACTCAATAATGGGCTAAAAAAGTTGTCAGGATCAGGGGTGTCAGCGGCCCAACCAAGCAGCACGCTGTCATGTTCATGACGTCCAATGCGTTCTATAAATGTGTTCCATTCAAATTCAACAATACGAGTTCGAATGCCTATTTGACGGAGATCACTTTGGATAAGCTCTGCCATTTTTCGCGCGTTGGGATTATAAATCCGAGATACGGGCATGGCCCAGAGGGTCATTTCAAAGCCGTTTGGAAAACCTGCTTCCGTCAAATATGCCTTTGCTTTGGCTGGATCATAAACGGGCATGTCTTGAGCTGCAAATGCCCACGAAGAGGGTGGTAATATTGATTTAGCAGGAATGCCATTGCCATAAAAAACGGCTTGCATAATTTTGTTGAAGTCAATGCTGTGGGCGAGCGCTTTTCTAACTAATACATTGTTAAATGGAGGCTTTTCCGTATTGAATGCCCAGTATCCAACATTGAGGTTCACTGCTTTATCAACGACAATGTCTTTTCGAGTGGCGAGGGCTTCAAGCTGAGTCGCGCTGGGGTGAGACGTTATATCGCACTCTTTGGTTAACATTTTTGCGATGCGAGTGGTGTTGTTTGTTGTGATGTCATAGACCAGCTGATCCACTGCATGGTCATGTTTCCAGTAGTTTTCATGCTTATGAAAGCGCACTAAATTATCGCGTAAAAAGTGCTTGTATTTATAGGGACCGGTGCCCACCGGCATGTTGTCAAATAAGTGTTTCTCATTGCTTGATGCACGTTGTATGGCGTACTCTTCGGACAGAATAACTGCAAAGTCCGTGGCAATATTTGAGAGTAAGCTACTTTCGGCACTAAATAACTCGAACCTAACCGTGTAATCGTCAACTTTGACAAGTTTCCTAATCAGTTGATCCATTCCGACACTCTGAAAATACGGATAACTGGCGTCCTGTACAAAATGATAGGGGTTATAAACATCAAATAAACGGCTAAATGAGAAAATCACATCATCCGCATTCATCGCTCTCGTCGGCGTAAAATAATCGGTTGAGTGAAACTGGACGCCTTTGCGAAGCTTAAAGGTGATTTTTTTACCATCATCGCTAATATGCCACTCGGTTGCTAACTCAGGTTTAAACTCTGCACTCACTGGATCTATACTAATGAGCGAGTTATAAAGTTGGTTGGCGATGATATCTATTGTTGACCCCGTGGTTGTTACCTGTGGGTTGAAAGACACAGGGTTTGCCTCAGCGCAATAGACGATGCCCTGTGTTTTGCTCGCATTTTCAACTTGCTCTATATCACTACAAGCCGTGGCAAACAGTGCCAATGCAGAGATCCATAGATGATTTATGTTCAGTTGATGTTTCGATAATAAACTAGTCATCACAGTGACCACAGTTAAACCTCTTGTTGTGAGTCTAACAAATTGTATTTTTTCAAATAGCCTCTAAGTTGATGATACGTTAATCCTAAGTTTTGTGCAGTTTTCTTTTGATTAAATTGACTAAATTCAAGCGCTTTTTTGAGCAACTCTATTTCATAATCACTAGAAAGCGACTTTAGATCACACGGAAAGTCAAATGCGATGCTAGGGGAGGTTGCGTCTTCAAGTTCATGGATCGATTGCTGCGTATTGTTAGGGGTTGGTTGATGGATATCGACCTCTGTATTTTTCACAGCTTTGATGCGTTGGTGAGGGCGATAAGGGCTGTCAAAGGGATCAAAGTTAATTTGGTGCACGGGCAGATGTTCATTACCATGGCGATAGAGGCTACGTTCGATGACATTTTTAAGCTCACGAACGTTACCAGGCCACCCGTAATCTAATAGTGTGTCTGTTGCTTTGCGGGTAAAACCACTAAATAGTGACCAACCGAGATCACGCGCCATGTTTATTGCAAAGTGTTCAGCTAATAATAATATGTCTTCTTGGCGTGCCCGAAGAGGCGGTAAAGTGATAACGTCAAATGCCAGCCTATCTAATAGATCGTGTCTAAACTCGCCATTGTCAGCCAAGCTTGGAAGATCCTCATTTGTAGCGCAAACGAGTCTTGTATCGACTTTCACTGTTTGTTTACCACCCACTCGCTCAAATTCGCCATATTCAATAACGCGTAAAAGCTTTTCTTGCACCATCGCGGAAGTATTGGCTAGCTCATCCAAAAATAAGGTTCCGCCATTTGCACGTTCGAAGCGGCCTTCATGACGTTTACTTGCTCCCGTAAATGCGCCCGATTCATGTCCGAATAGTTCGCTTTCTAATAAGTTTTCATTCAGTGCTGCACAGTTGAGTTTGACGTAATTTTGATCCCACCTTTCTGAAAGAAAGTGCAAACGGGCTGCGATAAGTTCTTTACCAGTACCGCGCTCTCCAATGATGAGAACGGGTTTCTCCAGCGGCGCAAGTTGGGAAACCTGATCCAGTACCGCTAAAAAGCTGTCTGATTGGCCCAATAAATTATCTTGTTGGCGGAACTGACTCATAATTGCCTAACTCTTAGTGTATTTGACTAAGTTATAGTTTATTTGAAAAAAATTATGATAGGAAGCTTTTTGTTATATTTATAAGTTATTGAAATATAACGCTTAAATTGAGTTGTAAAGTTGGCAAGCTATTTGATACATACAATCCAGTAATATAAATCATAACCAACGAGGTAAAAGATTATGGGAATTTTTTCACGTTTTGCTGACATCGTTAATTCTAATATTAATGCCATCTTAGATAAAGCTGAAGATCCAGAAAAAATGGTCCGTCTTATCATTCAAGAAATGGAAGACACTCTGGTAGAGGTGCGTTCAACTTCAGCAAAAACGCTGGCGGAGAAAAAAGAATTAGAGCGAAGAGTTGCACAGTTAAATTCGCAAGCTGATGATTGGCAAGAAAAAGCAGAGTTGGCACTGACTAAAGAGCGCGAAGATTTAGCGCGTGCTGCGTTACTTGAAAAGCAAAAGGCGTCTGATGCCGCGCAAAGTGTTGCAGATGAATTGAGTCATGTTGAATCGCACATCGAAAAATTGCAACAAGAAGTAACAACGCTTCAAGAGAAGTTAGCTGATGCGAAAGCGCGTCAACAAGCGATCGTTTTACGTCAGCGTTCTGCTGAATCTAGGCTAGACGTTAAAAAGGCGCTAGACAGCTCCAAAGTTGAAGACGCATTGAATCGTTTTGAACGCTATGAAAACAAAATTGATGGATTAGAGTCTCAGGTGGAGGCATACGACCTTGGTAAGAAATCACTGTCTGATGAAATCGCGGATCTACAAAAAAATGAAAAAGTAGATGACGAGCTAGAAGCTTTAAAGAAAAAGCTGGCAAATAAGTGAACCTAAATGCACCTACTGTTAAAGTAGGTGCTAAAAATAATAACTACGCTGCCAAGACCGAAATAAACAGGAGAAGATTATGTTTGACGCAGAAATACTAGTTGCCCCAGTTGTTTTATTTTTAATTGTGGTAGCGCCGCTGTGGCTCATTCTTCATTACAAAAGCAAAAAACAATTGAGCCAAGGATTAAGTGAGCACGAGCATCGTCAGTTGCTAGAACTGGCGCACAAGGCTGAAAAAATGGCTGAGCGTGTCGAAACACTAGAGGCACTATTGGATCAAGAGTCACCAGAGTGGAGGCGCAAGGTATGAGTCAGAAACGAAGAGAGCTATATCGTGACCCAAAGCGAGGTAAGTTAGCCGGGGTGTGTGCAGGGCTAAGCGATTACTTCAATATGGAGCTGTGGTTGGTACGTATCTTATTCGTTACCGCAGTTTTGTTATCGGGCGGACCACTATTTGTTGTGATTTATATTGCGTGCTGGTTTATCTTAGATAGAAAAGAGCCTGAATCTGAACATGTGACTCATGAACATAATAGCGATCCTGTTTCGGTTAAGTTTAAGGTTTGGCAAAAAGGCGAGCCGCCTCGACAAGCTTTGTTTGATCTGAAAGATAGACTGGGTAGATTAGACAACCGAATTCAAAATATGGAGCGTCACGTGACGTCCCCTGAATTCACCGTTAAAAGGGAAATTAACAAGCTTTAATGGCAAGTGGCGAGTATGGTCGCCACGCCAACTAAGTTAGGGATTTAGTGTTAAATGAGCGTCAAATTAGCAACCAAGAAAACCTTTGAAAAGTTTCATCAAAAAGCGCAAAAAACGATCCAACGTTCGCTTGACCAACATATCAAACTTGCCGTAACGGGCTTTAGTGGCAGCGGTAAAACCGCATTCATCACTGCCTTAGTAAAGCACCTCACAACACAAGCCAATAGTCAGAATTTACCCTTTTTTGAAGTGGTGCGAGAGCAGCGTTTAATTGCGTGTAAACTAGTCCCACAAAAAGTGTTAGATATCCCGACTTTTGACTATACAAATGCAGCAGCTTGCTTATTGGCAGAAATGCCCACATGGCCGGCTTCTACAGAGCGGATCAATACCTTGACCTTGGCCCTTAAGTTTCAAAGTAATAGTGGCATTCGCCAACACTTTTCAGCGGATCACACGGTTTACTTAGAGTTAATTGATTATCCGGGTGAGTGGCTCATGGACTTACCGATGCTAAATATGACTTTTGAGCAATGGAGCCGTGCTCAATTAGCCGTTTTATCAGAGCCAGCATATAGCCAATATAGCCAGCCATTATTATCGCAGTTAAGTACGTTTGATGTTATGGCGCCTGTTGATTCAAATACTTTAAATACGCTTTCAGAGCAGTACTGTGCGCTATTGCAAACTCTAAAGCGCGAAACCAAGGTGGCTAAGTTGCAGCCGGGTCGAATGTTGATTCCGGGTGATTTGGCAGGTGCACCAATCATCCAATTCTTCCCAATACCTGTTCATGATCTAATCGATAAAGATGGAACGCAGTACCAGCAGCTCGAACAGCGATTTGAAGCCTATAAAAAACAAGTGATTGAGCCTTTTTATAAGGAATTCTTTTGTGAATTTGATAGGCAGCTAGTCTTAGTTGATTTGCTTGGGGCTTTGAATGATGGACCAGCGACACTGACCCAGACTCAGCATGCGTTGAGAGAGACCATGGCGATGTTTAATCATGGTAAAAGTGGTGTATTGCAGAGGTTGTTCAAACCTAAAATTGATAAGGTTTTATTTGCAGCTAACAAGTGCGATGCGGTGGCTATCACGGAGCAAGACAACTTAACACGATTATTGCACGAACTTCTCTGCGAACATGAAAATGAGCTCAAGTTTGCAGGTGTAGAGGTGGACACTATGACGATTTCTTCAGTGAAAAGTTGTCAACACAAGCAAATACAAGATCAAGGCAAAACCTTGAATTGCGTGTATGGAAAACCATTAAACGAATCTCAATTCATCACATTTTTACCACCGGAACCACCTGATCATGTATTGCCTCCGTCGAGCTGGCCAGAGCACGGCTTTGAGTTTTTATCATTCTATCCATTTCCGGCCTATCAAGGTCAACTGGAGCATATTCGGCTTGATCACACGTTGGAGTTTTTGATTGGAGACAAACTCAGATGACGAAATCAAAACAATGGCAGGCAGGTCGAAGAATTGATACTGAACAAAGCGCTGAAGCCTTGGTCCCAGAAAAAAAGTTTGATCGTCAAAGCGAAAGATATGAAAACGCGGAAGCATTCTCTATTTCAGAAGTGCAAGAGATGGGGAGTCAGGCGTTTGATGAGCAAGTCCAAGCCAGTTTTCAAGGTACAAACAGGCGACTCGGCTGGCGCCATGTTTTATTATTAAGCTTGCTGGTGCTGCTCCCCATTGAGATGGGGATAGCGATTTATACAGCGTTACAGCAAAGCATCGTGCTCGCGGGCATTTACATTGTGTGTGTCGTGTCTGCATTGGGCTGGGGAGGGCAATTTTTAATTAAGGAAGTTGTTGCGCTACGCAAGTTAAAGCGCCTTGAAGCCAGAAGAGAGCAAGCGTCAAGATTACTCAGTAGCAATCAAATTGGTGAAGCACAAAATTGGCTTGCGCCCCTATTCAAAACATTACCAAAAGAGACTGTAAATACATTTGAAGCCAGTTTAAAAAGCCACTACACCGACAAAGAAGTGATTCAGTTATATGAGCAAAGTATACTGAAAAGCCAAGATGATACTGCTAAAGAAATAATTGCAGAATATGCAACAACTTCGGCTTTAATGGTGGCACTTAGCCCTATGGCCATTACTGATATGCTAGCCGTACTTTGGCGTGGTGTGAGCTTAATTGAAAAACTCAGTGCGCACTATGGGATTGAACTCGGGTACCGCAGTCGTATTAAGCTATATAAACTTTTGGCCAAACAAATTGTATTTGTGGGTGCCGCTGAATTGCTGAGTGATTTAGCTGCCACAAGCCTTGGTGCAGAGTTACTGGGTAAACTGTCAGCGCGTTCTGCACAGGGACTCAGTGCGGGTGTATTTACTGCAAGGCTGGGATACAAAGCGATGGAGCTATGTAGACCTATCCCGCGATTGGAAAACAAAGCAAATTTCCTCAGTACGTTAGCTAAAAGATTGACAAATCAACTGCTTAAACAAAATTAATTCACAACGTACACATACCTTGCGCCCGCAGAGGTGACAAGATATGTGTACAGCTTTCCAATATTAATCTTTCTCACATAGCCATCTGAACTTCCGGCATGCTTGTGCAATTATCATTCATAGAATATCTAATTACATAAGGTATTTTAATTTTGAATAATAACAACAGGCAAGCAATGAAGAAGTTACACGATCAAACTAACTGTATTCACGGTCCAAATCATTTTGAAGATCCGCATGGCGCGTTGACCGCCCCATTATACCAGAGCTCCACTTTCAAATTTGCGAATGCAGCGCAAGGTGCCGCGCGGTTTGCTGGAGAGGAAGCGGGTTACATCTATACTCGACTTGGTAACCCAACAACCCGAGAATTGGAAGAAAAGCTCGCACAATTAGAAGAGATGGAAGATGCGGCGGCGACAGCCACAGGTATGGGGGCTGTTTCCGCTTCCGTATTGAGCTTTTTGCAGCAAGGCGATCACCTTATTGCTTCCAGTGCGCTATATGGCTGTAGTTTTGCGCTATTTGCCCACATGCTGCCGAAGTTTGGCATTGAAGTGAGTTTTGTCGATATGACCGATCTTGATGCGCTTCAAGCAGCACTCAAACCAAACAGTAAAGTGCTGTTTGCTGAAACACCAATCAACCCCAACATGACGGTACTTGATTTGTCTATGCTGGGTCAGTTTGCTCAAAAAAATGGGCTAATTAGTGTGATTGATAACACCTTCATGACACCTTTACTGCAAAAACCAAAGCATTTTGGCATTGATATTGTCATACATAGCGCAACGAAGTATTTAAATGGTCATGGTGATGTCGTAGCGGGTGTCGTGTGCGGGAGTAAAGCGCATATAGAGACCGTCAAACTTACGGTGTTAAAAGATATCGGTGCGACAATCAGCCCACATGATGCATGGCTCATCAACCGTGGTTTAAAAACCCTACATATTCGCATGCAGCGGCATTGTGAAAGCGCACAAAAAGTAGCCGAGTATTTAGAATCTCACTCTAAAGTAGAGCGCGTCTATTATCCAGGCCTTGAGTCTCATCCTGGGCATCGATTTATAGGCAATCAAATGAAGTCGGCAGGTGGTGTTATTGCCTTTGAAATCAAAGGCACGTTGGCTGATGGGGAGCAATTTATCAATGCAACACAGTTATGCACATTGGCCGTTAGCCTCGGTGACCCAGAGACATTGATCCAGCATCCCGCTTCAATGACACATTCGCCTTACACACAAGAAGAACGATTAGCGGCAGGTATTTCTGATGGACTGATCCGAATTTCTGTGGGGCTAGAAGCCGTCGAAGATATTATTTCAGACCTTGAAAGTGCATTTTTGTGTATATAAATATTTACGATAAATGGCTATGAATTGCTTATTTGCAAAGGGGTGTAATGTTTTTTGCTCAGTGATGTAATTTATAGTTTACGAAAATACTGGTTTTTAGTGGGGGCATTTACGTCCCTACTATTAATATTTTGCTCACTTTTACATAGTATCCAGATAACAGGTTTGAAGGCTCCACCAACAGAAGTGGGGATCAAAATTTAAGAAGGTTACTATGGCTAAATCTAGTAAATACACCTCCAAGCAGCCAAACGAGCAAGGCGTTATTGAGTGGAGCGAAGAAGAAAATAAGATCTGGTCCGAATTGGTTGCTAGACAACTTAAGTGCATTGAAGGTAAAGCGTGTGATGAGTACATGGAAGGTCTGAAAAAGATAAATCTTCCTCATGATCGTATTCCACAGCTTCATGAGATTAACGCAGTACTTGAGAAAGAGACTGGCTGGCAAGTCGCGCCAGTACCTGCACTGATTGACTTTGATGAATTCTTTCGCTTATTGGCTAACAAGCAATTCCCAGTAGCAACCTTTATTCGCTCTCGCGAAGAGTTTGATTATCTACAAGAGCCAGACATTTTCCATGAAATCTTTGGTCACTGTGCGATGCTTACAAATCCTGCGTTTGCGGAATTTACACATAAATATGGTCAGCTTGGTTATGCCGCTGAGAAAAAAGACCGTGTATATTTAGCGCGTTTATACTGGTTTACAGTTGAGTTTGGCTTAATGCAAACCGAAAATGGTTTACGTATTTATGGCGGCGGCATTCTGTCGAGTCCAGGCGAAACACAATACGTCTATTCGGACAAACCAGAAATCAACAAATTAGAAGCGTTAGATGTACTTCGTACACCGTATAGAATTGATATAATGCAGCCCCTGTACTACACCATAAACTCAATTGATGATCTATTTGATATTTCTCAAATGGACATTATGGCTTTGGTACAAAGAGCAAAAGAACTGGGTCTGTTTGAACCGAAATTTCCACCTAAAAACAAATTAGCAAGTTAAGGAACCATCCATGTCTTTAAGTGCACAAAAATGTGAAGCGTGTCGTGCGGATGCGCCTAAAGTGTCAGATGAAGAGTTAGCAGTATTGATTAAGCAGATCCCTGACTGGGTACCTGAAGTGCGTGATGGGATCATGCAATTAGAAAGAGTGTACAAGTTTAAAAACTTTAAACTGGCGCTAGAGTTTACTAATAAAGTAGGCGATATGGCAGAAGAAGAAGGTCATCACCCTGGTCTGCTGACTGAATGGGGTAAAGTGACTGTGACTTGGTGGAGCCACTCAATTAAAGGTCTTCACAAGAATGACTTCATTTGTGCCGCGAAAACTGACGAAGTATTCGCAGCATTATAATTGAAAATTCGGAATGTTAAGGGCGCCTAGGGCGCCTTTTTTATTTTTCGGCTCTTACCAAGCAAGCTATAGGCTGGATACAGAGGTGATTTCAGCATCTTGATTTAGATTGGTCAGCTCATCTATTAAGTCAAGTACTTCAGGCTCTACATAGCTGAATCCCTTGTCTTGTTTCAAAGCTGTTTCGATGGTTTCGGCAAGCTGTTTTAGTTTAGGTACACCTGTGTAGCAGCAAGCACCATGGAACTTGTGGACAATTTTTAGTAATTGCTCAGGGTCTTCGTGCTCACTCGCGGTGTTCAGTAAATCGATGGTTTCGGGCACACTCTGCAATAACATGTTGAGCATTTCGAGCGCTAAGTGAGGTTTATTGCCCGCTCGTTGCAGCGCAAGGTTCCAATCGAGTAGATGGCTTTCAAATGGGGCAACGCTACTGACCAATTGTTCTTCTTTTTGCTCTCTTTCTACTGGTGAAGCCGCACTGTGATCACAAATAATTTGTTTGAGCATATCCTCATCAATAGGTTTGGTCATGTATCCGCTAAAACCATCTTTGACCAGTTGCTCTTTTTCCCCGGCTAGCGCGTGCGCTGTCACGGCAATAATGGGTGTATCATCGTTCATCGACGATTCTTTAATACTCTTGCATGCGGTGATACCATCCATAATAGGCATTTGAATATCCATAAAGATTAAATCGTATTTATGGGTTTTACATAGCCCAACAGCTTGTGCACCATTGTGAGCAGTCTCGATGGTTTCCACTTGCTCTTCAAGTAAAGTGTAAAGGAGCTTTAGGTTGGCATCGTTATCATCCGCAATAAGCACTTTGAGTGGCAGGTGAGTTGGATTATCGTTCTCAATTGAGAGATCCGGATGATCCAATCGATATGGTGCAGCCAGCATTTCACAAAGCTTTCTATGGTGAAGAGGTTTACTGATACAAGCATCTGCACCACTACCAATTAGTGACTCACGCATATTGTGAGAGATAGTATTGACCATTAAATACAAATAGTCGGCTTTATCTCGAGCTTGATTTATATACCCTTTGACTGTTTGCATATCGTCAACTGTGGCCATGTTACCGACTAGGCAGATATCGTAGCTAAATTCTTGTGCGAGTGCATGCTGGAACGCATCATCGCTATCACATACGGTGACTTGCATGTGCCAGCTTTCTATTTGAGCACAGACCGCATTTCGCGTATGTTCTTGCGGTTCGAAATAAAGTACACGTTTATTTTCCAAAGGCTTACAAGGTAAGTCTTCGTTGAACAGGCGGTTAGGTAAATTGAAAATAGCGTTAAAGGTAAAGCAGGAACCATTGCCCAGTGCTGAGTTTAAAGTAATGCGGCCCTGCATTACCTCAACAATATGCTTGGTGATGATTAAGCCAAGGCCTGTACCGCCAAATTTACGTGTGATACTGGTGTCAGCTTGCGCAAAAGGTGTGAATAACGTGTCTTGCTTTTCTTGCGCAATACCAAGGCCTGTATCGCTGACTGACACCAATAAGGAAGTTTGTGTATCCCCTTTTAGGCGGTGGCTTATGTCTACTTTCACAGAGCCTTTTTCAGTGAACTTAATGGCATTGCTGATGAGGTTAATAAGTACCTGTTTAAAGCGCGTTGGGTCTCCAACTAAGTTGTCTGGTACTTGATGGTTAACGGCAATAGAGAGCTCTAACTGTTTTTCATACGCACTGGGGGCGAGCAGAGTCATAACTTCGTTTACCGCATCACGCAGTTGAAACTGAATGTTCTCAAGCTCCATAGCACCGGCCTCGAGTTTAGAGAAATCCAAAATATCGCTGATGATGGTTAACAGACTGTTTGCTGAAAGCTCTATCGTGTCTAGATAGTCTTTTTGATGTTTGTTGAGTGGCGTTTTATACAGTTGTCTAGTAAACCCAATTACGCCATTTAAAGGCGTTCTTAACTCATGACTCATTTTGGCAAGGAAGTCTGATTTGACTCGGTTTGCTACTTGAGCTTCCTTTTTAGCGATATTTAGCTGGATGTTTTGGGTTTCATACTGTTCAAGTGTTTCTCGGTAATCACTGGTTGCCTGATCGATGTGCTTTTGCATTTCGTCCCGCTGTCCAACCATTTTCTCACTGATGGTGATCAGGCCTTGGCGCATCATGTCGAACTCCCCTTGCATGGGGTTGTTGACACCGATATCCGTTTTACCTTCGATAAGTTTATCTGTCGCAAGTTGTAGCTGTGACAATGGTGTTGAAAACATGCGGCTCAGCCGTGTCGAAAGAAGCGCACTTAAAAACAGTGCAACGAGGATAATTGCACTGCTAAATAGCAAGGCTTTCTGCTGTCCGATGATGGCTTGGTCTTGGCTAATCTCTACCATCAGCACAGCGGTGGTTTGCGCATGGGCTTCTTGCCAAGTGTCACTAGTACCATAGTGTTTAACGGGCGCAAATATCACGTAATTGCTATGCAGCTTTTGGACTTCGGTAGCATGCAGAGCAACCACATTTCCTCTGTAGTGGAGGTTACTAAAATCACCATGATAATTACTGGTCATGATAAGCTGATTGTGCTTATCAAACACCGCGATGCTATTCACTAAGGCTGCGTGCTGATTGTGTGCTTTGGTGATAATACCATGCAGTTTAGCTTTGTCTTTGGTCGCGAGCGGCTGTTCAACCGTCATCGCCAGCGCATTGGCAATACTGGTGCCTTGTTGCTTTAGTATTTGTTCAAGCTCTACGTAACGATTTATAGTAAAATACCCACCAAGTATTAGACCGATTAACACCGTCGGGATCAGAGTAAGCAATAAAACGCTATCGCGTAAGCTCAATTTAGACATATTTAGCGATATAAAACTTTGATAATTATGAACTCTAGAGTAGCGAGTTCACTGGTGTTTAGCAATGTAAAAGGGGCGATACATGGCACAATTTTTTCGTGCTAAAAAGACAATGGGAAAAGGGCAAGTCTTTGAAGTTTCAATTGAGTCTTTAGATCACACTGGACGCGGTGTGGCGAAGCATCAGGGAAAGGTTGGTTTTATAGAAGGTGCACTGCCTTCAGAGCAGGTTAAAGTGCGTGTTCTGCAACAAAAAGCTAAGCTTTTTGAAGGGGTCATTGAAAAAGTGATCACGCCAAGTGCGGACAGAGTAAAGCCATTTTGCCCGCATTACAGAGAATGTGGTGGGTGTTCGTTGCAGCATTTAGAAAAGCGCGCGCAATTAAGCCACAAACAGCTTGCTGTTGAGAAGCTTTTTGCAAAGTTTGCGAGGATCCGAGCATTACCTTGGCACGATGCAATTGCCAGTGAAAGTCTTCATTATCGCCGCGCTGGCAGAATCGCAACCTATTTAGATAAGAGTACAAAATCCTTAAAATTAGGGTTTCGCGCGGCAAAGTCGAAAAAAATCGTCGAGGTTCAACAGTGTGCAGTCTTAAATGAGGTGTACCAAGAGGTCTTTTCATTGCTAAGGGATGCCCTCAATCGTCATTCACAATTTAAAAGTGTTAGCCACATTCAATTATGCGAAGCGGACAACTTTCCATTTATTTTATTGCGCCATACCAAGCCGGTTGAAGAAAAGGTAAAACAAATATTATCAGCGCAGCTCCCTTGGCAAGTGCTTTGGGATGACGGCTCAGGTGAGGTGCATTACGACGCGCTTCCAGAGTATCAAGTCGACGATATTCGCTTTCAATTTAGACTTAACAACTTTATACAGGTGAACGCAGCAGTCAATGACGCTATGCTAGTTCAGGCAATGGATTGGTTACAGCTAAAAGACACCGATAGAGTATTGGATCTGTTTTGCGGGATTGGTAATTTTTCATTGTTGATGGCAAAACGCGCAAAGCACGTAATTGGTGTTGAAGGGGTTGCTTCTTCTGTTGCAATGGCCACTCAAAATGCGCAAACTAATGGCATCGATAATGCTCAGTTTTTCCAATTTGATCTGACCCAAGATATGACGTCGGCAACGTGGTTTAACAAGGCGTTTAACACCCTCGTGTTAGACCCTTCCCGCACTGGTGCTTATGAAGTACTCAAGCAGCTACCGCTTGCACAGTTTGAACAGGTTCTCTATGTGTCGTGTGATCCTGTTACTTTGGCAAGAGACAGTGCGCTGATAGTTGAAGCTGGATTTACAGTGAGCCAAATCGCATTGATGAATATGTTTCCACACACGGGGCATATTGAAACTATGGCGTTGTTCCAAAGGAGGTAGTCAAATATGGTCGCGACTCGCCAATCTCATCACGCAAAACTTCCCGCAGACTTTGATGCGCGGCTGGCGTTACTTAACTTGTCCGAAGACAAGATTCTTCGGCTCAATGAAGCGTATGCGTTATGCCCCGAGGAAGCCGATGCTGATCTGCTTGAGAAGGCCATTGAGATGGTGGAGATTTTAGCTGAGCTTAATTTTGACGCCGAATCTCTCGCAAGTGCTTTTTTGACACCTTACTTTATTGCTGAACAGCTCGATTTTGAAGCTGTTGAAAAATCACTGGGTGAAAATATTTCGTTGCTTTTAAAAGGCGTCGATCAAATGGCGTCAATCAGTACGCTAGCACACCAAAGCAAGGGTAATGTACAAATTGATAAGATTCGTCGCATGTTGCTGGCTATGGTTGAAGATGTCCGTGCCGTTGTAATCAAACTGGCTGAGCAAATTTGCTACTTGCGCAGTGTAAAAGACGCCAGTGAAGAAGAGCGTGTCGTGGCAGCAAAAACAACCGCTAATATTTTTGCGCCTTTAGCGAATCGCCTTGGTATCGGCCAACTAAAGTGGGAACTAGAAGATCTCTCTTTTCGCTATTTGCACCCAGACAGTTATAAAACGATTGCTAAAAAGCTCGCTGATAAACGTTTGGCCAGAGAAGCTTACATGGTCAATATGGTGGAGTCGGTTCAGCAAAAACTCGCTGATGCTAATGTTAAAGCTGAAGTATATGGTCGGCCAAAGCACATTTTTAGTATCTACAAAAAAATGGCACAGAAAAATTATGCTTTTGAGCAGTTGTTTGATATCCGCGCAATGCGTATTGTCGTAGATGAAATACAAGACTGCTATGCCGCACTTGGCATTGTGCATACAAATTGGCGTCACCTTAATAAAGAATTTGACGACTATGTTGCAACGCCAAAGCCGAATGGTTACCAGTCTATCCATACCGTGGTATTTGGTCCGGAAGGGAAGACGGTTGAAATTCAGATCCGCACACACGAAATGCATAAAGATGCTGAAATGGGCGTTGCTGCGCACTGGATGTATAAAGAAGGTGCATTGCCTGGTCGTGGCTCTGGTTACGAGCAAAAAATCAGTTGGCTAAGAAAGCTACTGCAATGGCAAGAAGAGGTGGTTGATGGCAGTGAGTTTGCTGAAGAACTCAAAAATCAGGTTGTAGAAGACCGTGTATATGTCTTTACTCCGCGTGGTGATATTTTTGATTTGCCGTTAGGGGCCACTCCCTTGGATTTTGCTTATTACATTCACTCCAATGTGGGTCATCGCTGTATTGGTGCGAAGGTGTTTGGCAAGATAGTTCCCTTCACGTATAAGCTTTCTACTGGCGACCAAGTTGAAATACTCACGCAGAAAAACCCATCGCCGAGTCGAGACTGGTTAAATCCGTCTTTGGGTTATATTCACTCATCGCGCGCACGAAGCAAGATCCATCATTGGTTTAAACAACAAGACCGAGATAAGAACTTGCAGGCTGGCAAAGAGATATTGGACAGCCACCTGCAAAAACTGGATATCAGCTATAAAGACCTTGAACCTGCAATCGAGCGCTTTAATTTTAAAGTACTAGATGACTTGATGGTCGCGATTGGCGCAGGTGATGTGCGCATTAATCAATTCCTGAATTTTATTCAAGATAAGCCAGAAGTTGAGCCGCAGCTAAAGCTCAGCACACGCAAGAAACACAAAGGTGATAAAAATGGCATTGTGGTGGAGGGCGTGGGGAGCTTACTGAGTCATGTTGCGAAATGCTGTCAGCCAGTACCTGGTGATGACATTGTCGGTTATATCACGCAAGGACGGGGAATTGCTGTACACCGTGCTGATTGCGATGCATTTGCACACATCACTGAGCAACATCCTGAGCGAGAAATTGCGGTTAGCTGGTCTGAAGATGTGCAATCGTTTTATGAGATAACGATTCGCATTGAAGCAAATGATAGGCAAGGGTTAATTCGTGATATTAGTGCCGTTTTAGCCAATGAAAAAGTGAATGTGCTAAATATGAATGTACAGACACAACATGAGCAGGGCGTCGCTATATTCACAATGAAAATAGAAGTGGGAGATTTGTCTGCCATGAACCGGCTGCTCACTAAACTGTTGCAAACGGAAGGTGTATTTGAAGCGAAAAGGCAGCACTAAGGTAAAATTATGAGCCAAAATTTACAGCAGTTACTCACCATAATGGCAAAGTTGCGTGATCCTGAATCAGGCTGCGACTGGGATAAACAACAGAGCTTCAAGACGATTGTGCCACATACGTTAGAAGAAGCGCATGAGGTGGCAGACGCCATTGAAAAAGAAGATTTTGTTGGGTTAAAAGACGAACTTGGAGACTTGTTATTTCAAGTTATATTTTACGCACAGTTGGGTAAAGAAGCTGAGTTATTTGACTTTGATACCATCGTGGCTGGCTTGAATGAAAAGCTCATCCGCCGACATCCTCACGTTTTTGAGCAGTCTGTTTCTTTGTCAGAAGCTGAACTCGACGCGCAGTGGCAAGCGATAAAGCAGGCTGAGCGAGCTGCGGATGGCAAAGCATTACAATTCGGCGCTGATATTGTGTCGAGTTTACCTGCGCTCACACGAGCTAAAAAAATTCAAAAGCGTGCAGCCTCCCTGGGTTTCGATTGGCCCAGTTATCATGGGGCGCTTGAAAAAGTGGAAGAAGAAGTTCAAGAGGTTAATGAGGCATTAGCCGAAGACCCTTATTCAGACCACAGCGCAGAAGAACTAGGCGATTTGTTATTTGCCACGGTTAATGTCATTCGCCATACCAAGCGTGACCCCGAGCAATTATTGCGTCAGGCGAGTAATAAATTTACCCATAGGTTCGTGCAGGTAGAATCTGCACTTGCAGAAAAAAATATCAGTTTAAATGATGCAACCTTAGAGCAGATGGATGCTGCGTGGGAGCAGATAAAACAACAGTCTAAAGTTTAAACAGCATTCGCCCAATAATTTTGCTGGATTGCTAATTGGGCTTTTGCTATACTATTGCCCCGTCTTGATTCTTATTTAAATTCCATTTTCCTTGATATTCTAGGGTTCGCATGAGTACAAAATTTATCTTCGTAACGGGCGGAGTTGTTTCCTCCTTGGGTAAAGGTATTGCAGCTGCATCATTGGCTGCGATTTTAGAGGCCCGTGGCCTTAATGTGACAATTCTTAAGCTGGATCCTTATATCAATGTTGACCCAGGCACGATGAGCCCAATTCAACATGGTGAAGTTTTCGTAACAGAAGACGGGGCGGAAACAGACCTTGACCTTGGTCACTACGAGCGCTTTATTCGTACCAAGATGACTAGCCGTAACAATTTTACGCAAGGTCGAGTGTTTGAAGATGTACTTCGTCGCGAGCGTAAAGGTGAATACCTAGGCGCAACGATTCAGGTTATCCCACATATCACTAATGATATTAAGCGTCGTGTGATAGAAGGTGCTGAAGGCCACGATATCGCCATCGTCGAGATTGGTGGTACTGTGGGTGATATCGAGTCACAACCGTTCCTTGAAGCAATTCGTCAGCTAGGTACTGAACTAGGTCGTGAGCACGCATTATTCATGCACTTAACGCTTGTGCCATTCCTTGGCGCTGCGGGTGAAGTTAAAACTAAGCCGACACAGCACTCAGTGAAAGAGCTACGTTCGATTGGTATTCAGCCAGACATTCTTGTGTGTCGTTCGAACTGCAAGCTACCAGCAAATGAAAGAGCGAAGATCGCGCTATTCACTAATGTAGAAGAGAAAGCGGTTATTTCACTACAAGATGTAGACAGCATCTACAAGATCCCAGCGCTTCTTAAATCTCAAGAGTTGGATAATTTAGTCTGTCGTCGTTTCTACTTAGATTGTCCAGAAGCAGATTTATCTGAGTGGGAGCAGGTTTTATATCAAGAGTCTAACCCTACGGGTGAAGTGACAATTGGTATGGTTGGTAAATACATCGAACTGCCTGATGCATATAAGTCAGTGAATGAAGCACTGAAACATGCCGGATTAAAAAATCGCGTTACCGTGAATATCGAATACGTTGATTCTCAGGATATCGAAAGCAAAGGCACTGAGCTACTGGCTCACCTAGACGCTATTTTGGTGCCTGGTGGTTTCGGTAACCGTGGTGTTGAAGGCAAAATCCTGGCTGCACAATATGCACGTGAAAACAAAGTACCTTACTTAGGTATTTGTTTGGGGATGCAAGTGGCATTGATTGAATATGCACGAAATGTTGCAGGTCTTGAAAACGCGAACTCAACAGAGTTTGACGTGAATACGCCAAGCCCAGTGGTTGGCTTGATCACGGAGTGGTTAGATGCTGACGGTAACGTTGAAACACGTACGGAAGAATCGGATCTCGGTGGTACAATGCGTCTAGGTGCACAATTGTGTCATTTAGCAGAAGGTTCAAAAGTTCGCGAAGTATATGGCAACGCTGAAATTACGGAACGTCACCGTCACCGTTATGAAGTGAACAATAACTTCGTAGAAAAGCTTGAACAAGCAGGCCTTGCTTTCACCGGGTTGTCTGAAGATAAAAAGCTGGTGGAGATCATTGAAAACAAAGATCACCCTTGGTTTATTGCTGCACAGTTCCACCCGGAATTCACCTCTACCCCGCGCGATGGTCACCCATTGTTTGAAGGGTTTGTAGGTGCAGCATTTAGTCACCAAAAAGAAAACTCTTAAATGAGAAAGCCGTGCACGAGTGCACGGCTTTTTTGTTTGTATGGGCTGCCATGTCGGCAGCATTGCTATGCAACTGAAACACACATAGTCGGTTGTATAGCAATGCGAATTAAGCAGATATAAAAACACTCACCACTTTGGGAAAAGAGGAATCAAGATGTCAAAAATCGTAAAAGTGATTGGCCGTGAAGTTATGGACTCACGTGGTAACCCTACTGTTGAAGCTGACGTACATTTAGACTCAGGCGCTTGGGGCCGCGCATGTGCACCATCTGGTGCATCAACAGGAACTCGCGAAGCACTTGAATTACGTGATGGTGATAAGTCTCGTTACTTAGGTAAAGGTGTACTTACAGCAGTTAATTTTGTAAATAATGAAATTGCACAGGCGCTAGAAGGTCAAAATGCTTTGGAACAACGTGCTGTTGACCAAGTTATGCTTGACCTAGACGGTACTGAAAATAAAGAAAAACTAGGTGCAAATGCAATTTTAGCAGTTTCTCTAGCAACGGCTAAAGCAGCTGCGCAAGAGAAGGGCGTTGCACTTTACGAGCACATTGCTGACATTAATGGTACTTCTGGCCAGTTCTCTATGCCTGTACCAATGATGAACATCATCAACGGTGGTGAGCACGCCGACAACAACGTTGATATTCAAGAGTTCATGGTTCAGCCTGTTGGCGCGTCTAGCTTCCGTGAAGCACTGCGTATGGGTGCTGAAATCTTCCACAGCTTGAAAAAAGTACTCAGTGCACGTGGTCTAAATACAGCTGTTGGTGACGAAGGTGGCTTTGCGCCAGATCTTAAGTCAAACGAGGAAGCGTTAGAAGTTATCGTTGAAGCGGTTGCTGCTGCGGGTTACGAAATGAACAAAGATGTTACTTTAGCACTAGACTGTGCTTCTTCTGAGTTCTACAAAGATGGCAAGTATGACCTAAGCGGTGAAGGCAAAGCATTCGACTCTGAAGGTTTTGCTGACTTCTTGGCTGATCTTGCAGCACGTTACCCTATCGTCTCTATCGAAGATGGTTTAGATGAAAGCGATTGGGCTGGCTGGAAAATCTTAACGGATAAAATCGGTGAGAAAGTTCAGCTCGTAGGTGACGATTTATTTGTGACTAACACGAAGATCTTAAAGCGTGGTATCGATGAGAACATCGGTAACTCTATCTTAATCAAGTTCAACCAGATTGGTTCTCTTTCTGAAACTCTTGATGCGATCAAGATGGCACAAGATGCAGGTTTCACAGCGGTTATTTCTCACCGTTCAGGTGAAACGGAAGATGCAACCATTGCTGATTTAGCGGTAGGTACTGCAGCGGGTCAAATTAAGACTGGTTCACTTTGTCGCTCAGACCGTGTTGCGAAGTACAACCAATTACTTCGTATTGAAGAAGCGCTAGGTGAAAAAGCAGTTTACAAAGGTCGTTCAGAAATTAAAGGTCAGTAATTTACTTATTGAATCTTAAAAAAAGCCGTTGAAGTTATCTTCAGCGGCTTTTTTATTTACTCACAACTAATTTGAAAAGTGGTTCATGAGGATGTTTTGCGTGAACTGGGTTTTAAGATAAAACCCTCTGGGTAAAGTTTTAACGAGTCCCCCATTCGGTCCGATAGCATCGGTCAAGACTTTACTATTTGCGGCTTTTGGACGGATCTGCATCACCTCACCCAAATGTCCCGTGATTTCTTGGATCCGGCCTAAGGCGATAAGTTCAATTTGTTCTTCCCAATCTCTTCTAAGTTGGGCTTCTTGCTCTACTGAAGGCTGCCACAAAAAGCCGGTGCCTATTGTTCTGTCTACGGGGGCGATATCACGCTCGGCTAAAATAGGTAACCACAAAACATGGGTAAGTTTTTTCTTTACGCTGGATTGATGCCAACTTAACCCCGTTAAATCTGTGAGTGGCACAATGGATACATAAGTCGTTTCTAAGGGTTTTCCTTGATAGCTAATAGGTAGCGTTTTTAACTCCACACCAATATGTTCAAAGTCAGGCACGGGCTTTGAACCCGCGCTTGCTCCGAGAACATGTTCAATTAATTGGCCTGGCCATCCCTTTTCCTTGAGCAAATCCTCCGGACTTTTAAACTCAAACTGAGCCGCTAATTCCCCAAGTGTGGTGCCTGCAATGGCTTCAACGCGTTGCATTAATTCTGAAATGGAAAGTGGGGGGGAAACTCGTTGCACGTAGATTGACTCATATACCTGATTATTCTATGACAATACTATCAGATAAGTGCCCACATGTGGATTAAGTCCAGCTTGTGTGTTTTTTGACCTGGTTGTTCTTGGTTGAAGTTTAACCGCTTAATAGTAGGGGTGTGAATATTGTAACTTAATGATATTTATGGGTTTTAAAGGTTTTTTGCAATCTTTTTTCTAGTCATTGAAAGTTAATTATTGGATAAATACAGATATATGAACAATATTATCCACAGTTTCTGTGGAGAAGTTGACTTTTTTACTATGTATCTGTGGATTTGTTTGTAAATTAGGCTCGAAATAGAGATGTTATGCACAAGCTGTGGGTAACTTGAGCAAAAGGGGGAATAATGTTTGCTGATGTCTCTTAGATATGGAACAATCAGATTAAATTGATATAAGAATGAGGCGCTAAGGTGATTGATGCCGAAGGATTTCGTGCCAATGTGGGAATTGTGATATGTAACAACCAAGGGCAAGTATTTTGGGCTAGGCGTTATGGCCAGCACTCTTGGCAGTTTCCTCAAGGGGGTGTGGACGAAGGAGAAACACCTGAACAAACCATGTACCGAGAGCTTCACGAGGAAGTGGGCTTAAGGCCTGAAGATGTTGAAATTGTAGCAAGTTCTAAACATTGGTTAAGGTATAAATTACCGAAACGATTAATTCGCAAAGACTCCAGCCCAGTTTGCATTGGCCAAAAGCAAAAATGGTTTTTGCTCAAATTGAGGTGCAAAGATGAGGAAGTTGATTTGCTCAGAACTCACCACCCTGAGTTTGATGATTGGCGGTGGGTAAGCTATTGGTACCCTGTGAGACAGGTAGTGTCTTTTAAAAGGGACGTGTATCGAAGAGTCATGAAAGAGTTTGCTCCTTTTGCGATGCCTTTCAATCGAAAAGAGCATGGGCACAAAGACCATTGGCGTAGACGATAGCATAAGGGAACAATCGTGTTAGCAACATTAAGATCAATTGCTGAAGCTGTATCTCAACAAGATAACCTAGACGATGCATTGAGCTTATTTGTTTCTATGGTAAAAGAAGCCATGCAAACAGAGTGTTGTTCCATTTACTTTGCGGACTACAGCCGAGATAATTTCGTATTAATGGCCAGTGATGGCCTAAACCCTAATGCGGTGGGCCAGTTTCGAATCGGTTTTACCGAAGGTTTAGTGGGGCTTGTTGCGCAAAGGGAAGAGCCCATCAATATAGCCCACGCCCAAAGTCACCCAAGATTTAAACACGCCCCAGAAGTCAACGAAGAAGGCTTTAATGCGTTTTTGTCAGTGCCAGTTGTTCATCAAAGAAAAGTACTCGGTGTCATCGTTGTTCAACAAAAAAAAACGCGCGTATTCAGTGATGATGAAGAGTCCTTTTTAATTACTTTGTCTGCCCAGTTGGCTTCGCAATTGGCGCACGTAGAAATTCAAACCGTGTTGAAACAAGAAGCCTCAACGCATAAGACTTCGGTTTTGAAGGGGGTCCCGAGTACGTCGGGTATTGCGCTTGGCAAAGCATATGTGGTTTTACCTAAGCTTGAATTTTCGAGTATCGAGTCGGCAAAAAACGATAACATTAGTGAGCAAAGACAGCTGTTTAGGCAAGCAGTAGCTGCGACACGTCAGGAGTTTCATATTCTTGCAAATTGTTTGTCGGCTACGCTACCTAAAGAAGCGTTAGCGGTTTTTGAAGTTTATCAACAGTTACTCGATGCACGCAGCCTAGGAGAGAAAGTAGACAAAGAACTCGAGGAAGGATGGGATGCGAAATCGGCACTCAAGCATGTGATCAGCGACTTGATAACACAGTTTGAAGCGATGCAAGATCCGTATATTAAAGAGCGTGCCGTTGACGTAAAAGACTTGGGCCTGCGGGTGTTGCATCATCTAGTGAGTACAGAGAGTATTACCAAGTCGTATCATGAACAAACCATTATTATTGCCGATACACTTACCCCAGCCATGTTGGCTGAAGTACCTAAGCATAAACTCGTTGGGGTTGTAAGTGTCCATGGTTCGGCCAACTCCCATGCGTCGATTTTAACCAGAGCAATGGGGATCCCGGCTATTTGGGGCATTGAGAATATTCCATTACTACAATTCGATGATAAGCCGATTATATTGGATGCGTATGCTGGGCGTGTGTATATTTCGCCATCAAAGGTGTTAACTCAAGAGTATGAGGCACTCAAGTTAAAAGACGGGCAATTACATGATCGCTTTGAAGCTGAACATGACTTACCGCCTATTACCCTTGATGGTGAGCGCGTTAGCTTATTGCTAAACGCAGGTTTAGACTTATCTGCTGAGCACATAAGTGCCAATTTCTGTGATGGTGTTGGGTTGTATCGGACTGAGTCTTGGTTTATGCAAAGAGGTCAATTTCCCTCTCAAGCAGAGCAAGAACAATGTTACCGAGAAGTGTTATCACGTTATCACCCAGAACCCGTCGTTATGCGAACACTCGATATTGGTGGCGATAAAGTCCTCGACTATTTTGATATTGAAGAAGAAAACCCATTTCTGGGGTGGCGAGGGATTAGGGTGACCTTGGATCATCCTGAACTTTTTTTAGATCAGTTAAAGGCAATGATCAAGGCCAATGCAGGACTAGGCAATTTACAAATCATGCTGCCAATGGTGAGTCATACGGAAGAAGTCGATGATGCCCTTTTATTACTCGAGCAAGCTTACTTTGAGTTACAAGAAGAGTGGGCTGATCAGTTTTATCAAATTGACAAGCCTGAAATCGGCGTGATGTTAGAGGTGCCATCTAGTTTATTCCTACTGCCTGAATGGGCTGATAAAGTCGACTTTTGCTCAGTCGGGAGTAACGATTTAACGCAATATTTGTTGGCTGTTGATCGAGCGAATGCGCGGGTCGCCGAATTATTTGAGCCCTATCATCCAAGTGTACTGCGAGCCTTATATAAAATTGCCAAAGACTGTGAAAGTCTGGAGTTGCCCTTCAGCTTATGTGGTGAGTTAGGGGGGGAGTATGAAGGCGCTATATTACTTGTGGCAATGGGTTATCGGCGCCTGAGTATGAACATTTCAGCGTTGAACAAAGTTAAATGGGTGTTAAGGCGCCTTAAAGTTACAGATATGGAAGCATTACTCGATAAGTGTCTTGCCGCTTCAAATGCGATACAGGTGCATCGTTTTATTCGTGAGTTTTTAATCAGCCATCAATTAGAGGAGCTCCTTTACACGCACTCGTCACCCAATTCTGAGTCATAACTAAGCCGCGAGTCACAACGTTATCTCTTCTGATCCTGTGCTCTTGGAGTTGACTTAACACATCCACACCATGCCAGTGGGTGGGTGTTGAAAGATACAAGGTGCAGGCGCCAATTAGATGCGTTAACATAGCCGACAATTAAAACCATGAGTATCAATATGTTTTTTAGCACATCATTAATTGTGTGTTGTGCCGCGCTAGGTTGCGTAGTTGGTTTTTTAGCTGGCTTGCTAGGGATTGGCGGAGGACTGATCATTGTGCCAATTTTATCCGCGATCTTGATTGGCTTTTCTGTATTACCGGCAGAACAGGTCATTGTGGTGGCGATAGCGACATCACTGGCGTCGATTTTATTTACCTCCACCTCCTCAGCATTAGCCCATCATCGAAACCATAATGTGCCTTGGTCAATTACTCCTTGGGTGATAATCGGTGTTGCAGTGGGCGCATTGATCAGTGGCTTTCTCACGACTTTAATCCCTGCGGTAATCATTAAGTGGGTTTTCCTTGTGTGCGTTGTATTGATTGCAATTAAGATGGTGTATGCAAGTAACCGTGCAGAGGTGACTGTATCGAGGACGCTGCCAACAGGGCCTGTAATAAGTGCGATCACAAGCACTATGGGGGCACTTTCGGCGATGCTCGGAATTGGTGGGGGCGTACTGATTGTCCCATTGCTGAATTTTTTTTCAGTCGATATGCGAAAGGCAATTGGCTGTGCAGCGGTCAGTGGCATAGTGATCGCGTTATTCGGTAGTATTGGTTATATTGTTTCGGGCAGCGAGAAGCTGTCATTGCAACAGGGGTTTGCAGGTTATGTATACTTACCAGCGCTGTTTGGCATTGTATTGACTTCTTGGTTTACAGCACCATTAGGCGCAAAGGCGACACAATATTTACCTGTCGCAACGATTAAAAAGGTGTTTGCATTCATACTCGTCGTGATTGCAGGCAAAATGTTATTTTATTGAGGGAAAGCGATGGCTTTGCAGTTTCCAGAAATAGATCCAATCATTTTTTCAATTGGACCATTAAGTGTACGTTGGTACGGTGTGATGTACCTAATCGGCTTTGCGTTTGCAATGTGGTGGGCAAATAAAGAGTCTGAAAAGCCCAATTCAGGATGGACCAAAGAGCAGGTAAGCGACTTACTGTTTTACGGCATGCTTGGTGTGATTCTTGGCGGGCGTATTGGCTATGTATTGTTCTATAATTTCAATAAGTTTCTCGCTGATCCTGTGACTTTATTTAAAGTCTGGGAAGGAGGAATGTCTTTCCATGGTGGTGCTCTGGGTGTAATTACAGCCATTTTTGTATTCGCTTGGAGAACTAATAAATCACCGCTAGCAG
Source organism: Pseudoalteromonas sp. SMS1 (assembly GCF_021530565.1). Classification (GTDB taxonomy): domain Bacteria; phylum Pseudomonadota; class Gammaproteobacteria; order Enterobacterales; family Alteromonadaceae; genus Pseudoalteromonas. Next base: position 362,719 of record NZ_JAKGBI010000002.1, on the reverse strand, counting down.
TGGGAGATTTTGTCGTGCCAATGGTACCTGTGGGGTTATTAGCGGGCCGAATTGGGAACTTTATCAATGGTGAGCTTTGGGGACGTACAACAGATGTGCCTTGGGCGTTTGTCTTTCCAACTGGGGGAGATGAACCTAGACATCCATCTCAGCTATATGAAGCGTTTTTTGAAGGGTTCGTATTGTTTTTAATTTTGGTTTGGTACCGCAAGCACCCTCGTCCTGCGGGGAGTATCGCTGGCCTATTCTTGTTGGGGTATGGGACATTTAGATTTGCAATTGAATACTTCCGTGAGCCTGATGCGCATATCGGATTGTATGCAGGTGTAATTTCCCAAGGCCAAATCTTGTCATTACCTATGGTCATCGGTGGTCTTGGGTTAATGATTTGGTCACACCGCAGAGACGCCGTGCGCACTGCGTAATTGAACTGTTATATTTTGAGGTGAGCGGCATGCCGCTCATTTATTGAGACTTTGCAAAACACCTAATTACGATTATAGTAGCGGTTAACCATTAACTTTAGTGACTTTACTTCTTGTGAAAATACTTAGCACAACAAAACACACCAAGCTGACTGCTCAACTATTGTTGATTGCAGTTGTAGTGGTTATGTTTATCGTGCAACCAGTGGCCAAGGCTGCGATGGTATGTTCACACACGATGGCGTCAACGCAGATGCCAATGGACATGAGCACTGAGCGTATGGACCACCAGCATACAATGTTACACTCTGAGCATATGCACAATGCAAGCGCGATGGAGTGTTGCGAAACGGAGTGCACTTGCCCGACGACTATGTGTGCCCCATTCTCACTTTTTACTAGCTCTGTCGGTGAGCTATACAATTATATGCCTCTCACAGACAAGCCTTTCTCAAGCTTAACTGGTGTACCACAAGGTACAATCAGTTTCGTTTACAAACCCCCCATTCTGGCTTAGTACAGCACAATTGCGCCCAAAATTTGGGCTTTTGATTATTAAGTAATCTGTATCACAGTCTGATTTCGTTAAACCCGCAGCAGAGTTTGCTGTTGTTATCCGTGATGCAGGTGATCCAACAAAAAATTGTAAGAGATCCAGAATGCGATATTTAAAATTAGTGTTGCCGTTAGTGGCGTTAGCTTATTTTGTTATGTTTCCTTTTTATACAGTGGCACAACAAAGTACCGTATCTACGCACTTGAAAGTCTATAAAACCCCCTCCTGTGGTTGTTGTAGTAAATGGTTAGCACACCTCGACAAACAAGGCATAGATTACACCGCGTTTGATTTAAGTGACTTAAGTGAAACTAAAAAGCGTTTGAGTATTTTGCCAAGATACCAGTCTTGCCACACTGGCGTCAGTGAGCATGGATATGTATTTGAAGGTCATATCCCTGCAAAATTTATACAACAGTTTGTGTCAGCACCAATGGAAGGTGCAATAGGGTTGACTGTTCCTGCGATGCCTTTGGGATCTGTGGGCATGGAATTCGGCGAGCATTTTCACCCATACCAAGTACTGGTGCTTATGAATGACGGCAGTGCACAGATATATGCTGAGGTAAAAAGCTATGAGGAGCAATTCTAATGCGCGATTTATCAATAAGGCGAACAGTGCAGCAAGACAGTGGCCAGCAATCATTTCACCTTGATGCTAGTACTCATGCTGGCTTGAGCCAGGCGGTGCTCACACCTAATCAGAACAACATAGGAGCGCTTCAATGTTGTCGATAAGAAAAAACCTCGTGGCGGTATTAGTGGGGGTATTAATCGGAGGCGGGGCTGTTGGCCTATTGGTCTCACACAATGCAGGTGTGCCAACAGGTGACAGTGCAAAGACTGCTGAGAAAAAACCGCTATATTGGGTGGCACCCATGGATGCTAATTATCGCCGTGATAAGCCTGGAAAGTCTCCGATGGGCATGGACCTAATACCAGTGTACGAAGAGCAAGCGACTGATGACCTTGGTCCTGGAACTGTCAAAATCGCTCCTCATATCGTGCATAACTTGGGAGTTAGAACGGCGTTGGTTGAAGCGAAGCGGATCCATACACAAATAGACACTGTGGGGTATGTGATGTATGACGAAGATAAGCTCGTACATATTCATCCACGTGTAGATGGCTGGATTGATAAGTTGTATATCAAATCAATGGGGGAAAAAGTCGTTCAAGGTCAGCCTTTATACGAGCTGTATTCTCCAGAGTTAGTGAATGCGCAAAAGGAAGTGCTGGTCGCTTTGAAGCAGACTGACCAACAATTGATAAAAGCAGCGCAAAAACGCTTGAGAGCCCTAAAAATGTCGCCCCAATTTATTGCGCAGTTGGTTAAAACCAAAGAAGTGAGCCAAACCGTGACCTTCTACGCTCCGCAGTCTGGGGTTATTGAAAACTTAAATATTCGTGAAGGGTTTTATGTTCAACCCGATACCACGATGATGAGTATTGGGCAACTTGAACAAGTTTGGGTTGAAGTTGAAATCTTTGAGCGAGACGCTGCCTTGGTTCGGGCTGGGTTACCAGTCACGATGCGGTTGGATTACTTGCCGGGTAAAACATGGCAAGGTGATGTTGATTATGTCTACCCGAGTCTAGATGCAAAAAGCCGTACTTTGAGAGCCAGATTGAGATTTGACAATGGCGATCTAGCATTAAAGCCCAATATGTTTGCGCAAGTGTCTATTCATGCGAACCCATTAGATCAAGTCATCACTGTGCCAAAAGAAGCGGTCATTCGTACCGGTCAGCAAGATAGGGTTGTTTTGGTCGTAGGAGAGGGACAGTTTAAATCTATCGAAGTGACGATAGGGCACGTCAGCAGTGAATACATTGAGGTACTGAGCGGGCTCAGTGAAGGCGACGAAATTGTGACATCAGCGCAATTCTTAATTGACTCAGAATCGAGCAAAAATTCTGACTTCAAGCGTATGAGTGTGACAGAAAAACCTCAGATGGTATGGATGCAGGGGACGGTGAATCAGGTTGATGCGCAGTATCATAAAGCCAACATTACTCACGCACCAGTCGAAGTTTGGGGATGGCCAGCAATGACCATGGATTTTGATATTGCAGATGATGTGGATATCGCGGCGATAAAATCAGGTCAAACTCTTCACTTTCAGGTGACAGAACTTGCGTCTGGCGGGTATACCGTGACAGAAATCCATATTGTTTCTGAACCCGCTTATCCAACCGCGACGGTCAATGGGGTGGTCAATCAAATCAACGACGAACAGCGCATTCTGAATATCAGCCGTGATGCAATAGAAAAGTGGCACCGCAATGCGGCCACAATGGACTTTTTAGTGTCTAAGAATGTGAAGTTGAGTACATTAAATGTCGGTGAAACAATCACTTTTACCTTCGAAGTCCGAGATGAGTTAGTGATCACGAATATCGAACAGCCCCAAGTGGATAACACCGGGCATCGTGAGCACAGTCATCATTAGGGAGTGTTTAGAGTATGATTGAGTCTATTATTAGATGGTCACTGATGAATCGCTTTTTTGTGTTGCTCGTGACTGTGATCGTTGCACTGGGCGGTGTTTATTCGTTAAAAAATACACCTGTTGATGCAATTCCAGATCTGTCAGATGTACAAGTCATTGTTAAGACTAGTTACCCAGGTCAAGCGCCACAGGTGGTTCAAGACCAAGTGACGTTTCCGCTTACGACAGCCATGCTGTCGGTTCCAGGCGCCAGAACGGTACGTGGTTTTTCTTTTTTTGGCGACTCTTATGTCTACATTATTTTTGATGATGATACGGATTTGTACTGGGCACGCAGTCGTGTACTAGAGTATTTAAGCCAAGTCTCAGCAAGCCTACCTGACACCGCAAAGCCGCAATTAGGTCCTGATGCGACAGGTGTGGGTTGGGTCTATATCTATGCACTTACAGATCGTTCGGGTAACCATGATATTAGCCAATTGCGCAGTATTCAGGACTGGTTTTTAAAATATGAATTGCAAACGGTTGCTGGGGTATCCGAGGTTGCAGCTGTGGGCGGCATGGTTAAACAATATCAAGTTGAAGTAAATCCAGATAAATTAAGAGCTTATGATGTGCCATTAAGCCTGATTGAAGTCGCTTTGAAGAAAGGTAACAGAGAAACTGGTGCGTCAGTGGTTGAAATGGCCGAAGCTGAGTACATGGTGGCTGCGACAGGATATATAAAATCTGTTGCAGATATTGAAGCCATACCACTGGGTATTAATATAAAAGGCACTCCGCTGACGATTGGCGATGTGGCCAATGTACAAGTGGGACCACAGATGCGACGTGGTATTGCTGAACTCAATGGAGAGGGCGAAGTGGTTGGCGGCATCGTTGTGATGCGGTATGGCGAGAATGCGCAGCAAACGATAAAGGGAGTGCAGGCCAAATTAGCTTCACTAAAGAAATCGCTGCCCGCAGGCGTTGAGATTGTGCCTGTTTATGATCGTTCTCAACTGATTGAGCGTGCGGTGAACAACTTATGGAGCAAGCTACTTGAAGAGTTAGCCGTTGTTGCGTTGGTATGCGTGGTGTTTTTGTTTCATCTGCGCTCATCCATTGTCGCAGTGGTAACACTGCCTTTAGGGATCCTTGTGTCTTTTATTATTATGCACTTCCAAGGTATTAACGCCAATATCATGTCGTTAGGAGGGATAGCGATTGCCATCGGTGCCATGACCGATGGCGCCATAGTAATGATTGAAAATATGCACAAGCATATGGAGAAAACCCCGCTCACAGAAGATAACCGCTGGCAAATTGTTGCCAAGGCCGCTTCTGAAGTAGGCCCCGCACTTTTCTTTAGCTTGATGATCATTACCGTATCGTTTTTACCTGTGTTTATATTGGAAGCACAAGAGGGCCGTATGTTTGCGCCTTTGGCTTATACCAAAACGTATGCGATGGCCGCATCAGCTGGGTTAGCTATCACCCTAGTGCCAGTTTTAATGGGCTACTTCATTCGCGGCAAAGTCGTGCCTCAAGGTAAAAACCCTCTGAATAAGGCTTTGATTGCACTATATTTACCTGTGCTAAAACAAGTCATGAGATTCCCTAAACTGACAGTCTTAGTTGCTGTTGTTGTCACTGCGATTGGTTTTTATCCACTCAATAAAATAGGCAGCGAATTTATTCCTCCATTGGACGAAGGTGATCTCATGTATATGCCAACGACTTACCCAGGGATCTCAATTGGTAAAGCGAGAGAGCTGCTACAACAAACGGATAAATTGATTCGCACAGTGCCAGAGGTCGACAATGTGTTTGGCAAGGTCGGTCGGGCAGAAACCGCCACCGATCCGGCTCCGCTGACAATGATTGAAACCTTCATTCAACTCAAGCCACAATCACAGTGGCGTGAGGGAGTCACCACAGAAAGCTTGAAAGCGGAACTTGACCAATTGGTTAAATTACCGGGTGTCACCAATGCTTGGGTTATGCCGATTAAAACACGTATAGACATGCTTGCTACAGGCATTAAAACGCCGGTGGGTATTAAAGTTGCGGGCCCAGATATGAGTATAATTCAAGATATTGGGCAGCAAATTGAGCGGATTTTACCCAATGTTGAAGGCACCGCTTCAGTTTACTCTGAGCGTGTAGCTGGGGGGCGCTATATCAAAGTTGATATTTCCCGTGACAAAGCAAGCCGGTTTGGGCTTAATATTTCAGACGTACAACAAGTGGTTTCTACCGCTATTGGCGGGATGAATGTAACCCAAACGATTGAAGGACAAGAGCGCTACCCTGTCAATGTCAGATATCCGCAGGATTACCGTGATTCACCTGAACAGCTATCTCGGTTACCAGTGATCACACCCACTGGGCAACGAATCGCACTGGGGGATATCGCTCGTGTGTATATTGAAAATGGACCCCCAGGCATCAAAAGTGAAAATGCACGTATCAATGGCTGGACGTTTATAGACATCGACGGCGTCGACATCGGCAGTTATGTCAGCAATGCGCGAGCATATTTGGCGCAGGAGCTTGAGTTGCCGGTCGGATATTCAATAACATGGGCTGGTCAATATGAATATATGCAAAGGGCGCAAGCTAAGTTGTCATATGTGTTGCCTTTGACGTTGGCCATCATAGTCATTCTTTTATATATGAGCTTCAGAGCTCTGAGCGAAGTCGCCCTAATCATTGTCACGCTTCCGATGGCCTTAATTGGGGGATTGTGGTTAATGTATATGGAAGGATTCAACTTTTCGGTGGCTGCGGGCGTTGGGTTTATTGCGTTAGCAGGGGTTGCGGTTGAAATCGGTGTGATCATGCTTGTGTACCTAAACCAAGCGCTAGCGGGTTTAAAGGCAAAAGCGGTGTCAACGTCTACACCCATCTCAGAGGAGAGTTATACTCAAGCATTATTACAGGGAGCGGGGTTGCGTGTACGTCCGGTAATGATGACCGTTGCAACGATTATTATCGGCTTACTCCCTATCCTCTATGGCACGGGAACAGGTTCTGAAGTAATGAGTCGTATTGCGGCGCCTATGGTTGGTGGGATGAGTAGTGCAGTGCTGCTAACACTGGTTGTGTTGCCTGCCGTTTATAGTTTACTTAAACGCGGTGAAATTGAACGATTTAATAGGTCCTTACGCACCAAAAGCTAACTCTATTTTGAAGCAATACCTTCTTGGTATTGCTTCGGTGAGAGCGTTTAAAACTCAACAGGACAATCTTGTTCTCGAGCGGTAAAGCAGCCACTGTTATTTTGTGCCACCATACAGGCTGCATTACCTACAGTGGGACAGAGGTCAGGCTCACCACCAGCCACCAATTGAGTTTGTTGTGAGTTCATGGCTTTCTCGCCCGATAAGCGTTTTAGATTGTTCTTTTTAATTACTAACTTCATATTACTTTCCTTATCTAATTATTGTTTTTCCATGGTTAATCTATCAGCTGAATATAAATTAGTTAATTGTTTATTATAAAAACTTGGAATTTTTTATTTTAAAAGGGTGTGTCGCACCTTGTTTCCGTTAAAGTTGAACGAACTTAAGTGAAACTCACGGTGACAATGTTGGTGTCATTCGGGGAGGCAGTGTATGATATCGCCCATTAGAATTAAGCTAAGTGATAGGGTTACATAAATGAAGCAATATTTGGACTTATGCCAGCGTATCGTGGATGAAGGCAAATGGGTAGAAAACACCAGAACTGGTAAAAGATGCCTAACCGTGATCAACGCTGATCTGACCTATCACGTTGATAACAATGAATTTCCACTGGTCACCACAAGAAAAAGTTACTGGAAAGCTGCAATTGCAGAACTATTGGGTTATTTGCGTGGTTATGACAGCGCAGCACAATTCAGAAAGTTAGGCTGTAACACATGGAATGCCAACGCAAATGATAACCAAGATTGGCTCAATAACCCTAATCGTAAAGGTGAAGACGATATGGGCTTTGTGTATGGTGCTGTTGCGAGAAATTACCCTAAACCAGACGGCGGAAGCGTTGATTTGGTTAAGCAAGTGATCAACGATTTATCAAAGGGAATCGATAATCGAGGCGAAATCATCACGTTCTATCACCCTGGCTCTTTCCATTTAGGCTGTTTACGCCCATGTATGTTTCAACATCAGTTTTCAATCTTGGATGGGGTGTTATATCTTAACAGTTATCAGCGCAGTCAAGATGTGCCTTTAGGTGGTAACTTTAACGCTATTCAAGTTTTTACTCTGTTAAAGTTAGTGGCACAAATTACGGGGTTAAAACCAGGCAAGGCGTTCCACAAAATTGTAAATGCGCACATTTATGAAGACCAGTTAGAGTTGATGCGTGATGTACAGCTCAAGCGTACGCCATTTGAATCTCCGCAGTTACATATCAACCCAGATATTAAAACGTTTGAAGATTTAGAAACGTGGGTCACTTTGGACGACTTTGAAGTTACAAACTATCAACATCACGACGCAATCCAATACCCTTTCTCAGTATAAAAAATCATAAAAGCAGGACTGGTGTGCTGCTTTTTTATTCCCTTTTGTTCCTTTATAAATACAAAGAAGAAGTTTGTTTTTTTGCTCAATAACATACTTTTAGGTTGTTTTTTAATCGAAAGGTAAGCTTTTTATCCTTTTTTATGGACAAATAAGCATTTTTTAGTCAGTCTAAAGGCCTACATAAAGACTGGTATGTCTTGTTAAATATCTTAGCTTGGGTCTTGCAGTATGTTTACCACACCGTGGTCTAAAAATGGGGTGTTATTGTTTATTTTTTTGGGATTGTCTGGGTGTGTAAGCTCGACGCTTTCATTAGAAGAAAAAATAGCTCAGCAAGAAGCAATACAGGCGCATAAAAGCATGATTGCTTCTTACGATAAAAATAAAGCCAGTATTGAGCGCCTTGCAAAGATGGAAGGAGACTTGGGTCAATTACTTGCTCTGTTGTCTGCAGAAGCACAGGTGACAGACGTTCAAACTCATCTTAACCCAGAGCAAGAAACGATTAGACATGCAGCACCGTATAGTGAAGTACACGCTACACAGTTGGCCAGAGAACAAAATGTCGCAGAAAAAGAGGTGATAATACCGGACTTGGTACTAGGTATTCACATGAAACGTGACATGGCTTTGCGTCAGGTTGACACCATTGAAGCGCGACTTACGAAAGTGAGGCAGCACTACCATTTGGTATTTAGCGCTGTGCGCCCCCAGCTTGTAGAACCTGACGAGCAGCAACACCTTTACTATGTTACAGCAACTGGGTTTGCCTCTTTACAAGAAGCGAGCGTATTTTGCAAAGCAATGGCTAATATCGCCAAACGTTGTCGGCAATTATAAATCAAATTAGATTGAATTTTGTATATGCAGGGTATGTAGATTGTAGCTTGTTAAAAAAGGAACTTTGATATTTTTTTAGAGCTTATACTCTTTTTGGGCTTAATAATAGAAGTACTTTTAAATCACAAGTTCTTCCAAAGTGATTTTTAAAGGATAACACGATGAAAAATAATTTTAGAAAAATCAGCTTTGTTAGCACGTTGGCTTTAATAGCTTGTGCATCAAACGCGGGTGAGCAAAGAACATTTGAAGCCAAAGTAACGGTTAAAAATGCTTTTGAACTTGAAAAGCAATCTGACTTACTCTTTGGTACCATTCGTGCGAAAGCAGATACAACGGGCACAGATACCGCAACACTAATTATTCCCGCAGATACCGGTAAATCCGCGAGTGTCACGTCAACAGACATCACAAAAGCGGAGATCTCTATTCTCGAAGCGGGAGCGCCAGCGCAATTTAAAATTTCTGGTGTGGTGCCGTTTGCCACATTGACGATTACTGATCCGGTAGAAACCAATATTGTGTTATCAGGAGGTAATCCAAATGCCGCAGGCTTCACTATGGATACATTTACTTATTACATCGAAACAGGGGCTTTGAGCCAACAGGATGTGACAGGTAATCAAATACAGGTTGATGATAAAGGTGAAGCCTTGTTTAACATTGGCGCTACGTTAAAAACAACAACCGGCGGTACCGCTAATTATCTAGATGGCAGCTACAGTGGCACCTTTACCATTGAAGTGAGCTACTAGGTGTAGATGAACTTGAATAGTGCCGCACTAACACAGAAGTACCGCAAAAAAAGTGTGCTTTTAATTGGCGCAGTTGGGCTGAGTGCAGCGATGAGCTTTGAGGGTTATGCACGTATAATTGTTGAAAGACCGTTAGACTTTGGCACAATTTTAATCGCTGACCATGCACAAGTGAGTCGTGTTCAGGTGCGAGCCAATGGCCAAAGTACAACCAATGGCGGTGTACACCTGGTCACTGGTGCTCAAGCAGCGAGTATTGTGTTGTCTTCATTGCCTGCGCAAACAAATATTGCTGTCAGTACCAGTATCATCACACCTCACATGTCTCACAGTAACTTGGCCGTTTCAGGGGTTAACCTGATCCAGCTGGAACATACAGATAGGGTGTTCAGCGATACCCTCGGCAATGCACAACTTAACATTGGCGGCACTATTGAGATCACCCCAAGCCCAGCTCAATACCCAGATGGCACGTATCGGGTATGGGCAAATATTGAAGTTAATTACTGATTGATATATGAAAAAAATATTTGTTTTTACTGGTCTTTTAGTTGCAGGTTTACTCAGTAATTTAGTCCAAGCTAGCCTAATGATATCACCTACAAGGGTCGTATTTGATGAACGTCAACGCACCGCAAAGGTTTTCTTGATTAATAACAGCCAAGAAGAAAAAACCTATCGGTTAGGGTGGAAAGAAAAACAGGCGTTGGCAGCTGGAGGTTATAGGGATTTAGCGGCTGATGAGGTTGGCCCCTGGCAGTTGAGTCATATGGTACGAATGACGCCAAAACAGGTTCACCTCGGGCCTGGAGAAAGGCAAGTTGTCAAGTTGGCACTCAGACGCAAAAAAGATATGACACATGGTGAGTACCGCTCTCACTTGTTTTTTCAAGCATTACCCACTGAACAACATCGAGTCTCCCAAGCCATTGGCATTAATCTCAATATGATTTTGAGTTATAGCATTCCAATTATGTACCGAAAGCAAACCTCTATACCGACTGTCACGATTGGCGGTGCACATCTAAAGCTAAATAGTGCTGGTCAGCAAGTAATCCATGTGGATATAAGCCGACAGGGTTATGCAAGTGCATTTGGCAAAATACAGGCTTATTGGAAAGCGCATAACTCGGAGCAATGGCATCGGGTGTCGGTTGCAAACAATTTTGCAATTTACCCTGAAGTCGCGAAAGCAAATATTGAGCTCAATATACTATCTGGCAAGAAAATAGCGGGTCGCGGTCAGCTAAAAGTAACGTATGATGGACAGGAAGAATACGCAGGTAAAACATTGGCGCAAAGGATTTTTGCACTCACCCTGTCACAATAAGTGAAGTAATGTTGCAATACTTAAGCACCCTGTATGTGTGGGGGATAGTGCTTTGCATGAGCATACACGTGGCCGCTAAAACAACCACTGGCGCCATGCATATTGATGTTGGTGTTGAGCATATTGGTGGTTCACGTATCACAACAGGCGAAGAGTTGTTACTTTCTCTGTATGTAAAAGAGCACTATATCGCAGAAGTCTTCGCAATTAAAACACACGACAGTATTCAGATAGCGCTGCCAAGTTTGTTTTCTAGTTTGGATTTTGCAATCACCCCGCAACGAGGCACAACGCCGCCACAATACCTTGGTTGGTTTATTGAGCCAAAACACTCTTTTTTGTTGAACTTGAGTGCGAACCAGGCGGTTATTAAGGGTCGCACTGTACATTTTAATGATTCACAATGGCGCAATCTAGAGGGCGAAATTTTTGTCGATGCCAATCTGTTAGCTCATTGGTTTAGACTTAATTTTGTGATTGATTATCAGGATCTCACGGTGCAGGTTAACAGCCAGCAAACGTTACCAATTGAACAGCGATTGGCACGAAAAAACCGCACAATTGCTACTAAGTCAGCACACCCTCAGTCCGTTTTACCATGGCAAGCGAGTCCCTATCTAACTTGGAGTGCGCCATTACTCGATTTTCAGGTGGGTTTTAAAGCCACAGAAGGTGGCATGCATGCAGACTACACCATGCAAGGTAGCCACGATATCGCTCGATGGAATACCAATTACTTCATACGAGGTAATGAGCATCAGTTAATTAGACAAAGTCGGTTGCAAGCGCGGCGAGGGTATCAAGAATCAATAAATCTAGGGCCATTAGCAGTAAATCAACTGGAAGTTGGAGATATATTGGGCACGCAGATTGGTAGAAGCTATCAGTCTGCTCATGCTCTGGGTATCAGAATGACCGATCGGCCTTTGTACAAAGAGGTCGACACCCAGCGAGTTAGGATCAGCGGTGAAGTGCAAGTTAATTGGGATGCGGAGCTTTATCATAATGGGTTGATGATTGGGCAGCAGTTAGACATCCAATCTGGGTTATATGACTTTGATAATATCGAATTGTATTTTGGCAGCAATGAGTTTGAAGTGGTGCTGTACGGTCCACAAGGCCAGATAATGCAAGACGTGCGATCATACTATGTTACCGGAAACTCAGTGGCTAAAGGTGAGCATTACTTTGATGCATCAGTGATTGACAACGGCAGCACTCTGTTGGACTCCGATCCCACTGAAACAGAGACCTCAGGGTGGAATATACTGACGCGATTTGATTATGGGTTAAGTGATGATATCGCTATTTATTCGGGTTTAAGGTTTGGACTGGAAGCGTTAACGAATCAGTACCAAATAGCAACAGGGTTCAGCTTCGATTTGTGGGATCGAGGACTAATAAACTTAGATTTTAGCCTAGATGATTTGGGGAGCCAGTTAGCCCAAATACAAGCTAGGACGGAAGTGGGTGGGCACTCACTTAGTATGGTTGTCAACGATAGAAGGCGTCAGCCTACGCATGAACAGGCTTCTAAATTACACTCTCAGGAGGCCTATTTACGTACTTCCGGTAAGCTATATAGCCATGGATCTGTCAGGGTAAATTACCAATATACATTTAGGTGGGAGCAGTTTGAGCAGCAGACGGACTTTATGGCAACCAATATGCTGGCAATGACAACCCGCTATGGCACATTGAGCAACCAACTTAACTACACCAGACACTCTAACCTGTCTGACTCCGAACTACATGGTAGTTTTCGCTGGCAAGGACGTATCGGGAAAACCTATGGCCGTGTGAGTCTGGGTTATCAGCTTGAACCACTAGCACAGCTCACTGATTATCAATTGCAGGCGAGTCAATCAATTGGGTCTGATCTCGACGTGGAATTTGATTATACAAAGTCGTTGCTACATGATGGCTATGAGGTTGGTGTCGGCTTAAGTTGGCAAAATGACAGATTGCGCCTGATTGGGGATGTGAGCTATCTACAAGACGACACTTGGCAAGTAGGGCTATCAAGTCAGTTTAGTCTTGGTTATGCCGATCAAAGTGACGTTTTATTAATGACAGACCGACGGTTGGCTAGCACAGGCTCAATTATGGTGAAAGTTTTCTTGGACAATAACAATAATGCTATTTTTGACGAAGGAGACGAAGTATTGCAAGGGGTTAGGGTAAAGTCAGTTCAAAGCTTCGCACAGGCGCAAACGGATGAGAGAGGCATCGCACTTTTGAGCAATCTGCCTCTGGAGCGTAAAACAGACATTCTACTTGACGTCAACTCTTTGCCGGACCCTTTTTACATACCGGCACAGGATGGCAGCTCAGTGACGCCACGTCGAGGCTTTATTGCATACTTGGAGTACCCGGTAGTCCATTCAGGAGAAATCGAAGGGGTTGCATACAAAAAGCGCCCAGATGGAAATGCTCTGCCTTTACCCTATACCACGATAGAATTAGTGGATAAGAGAAATCAGGTTGTGGCACAGTCCAAAACGGCATTTGATGGATACTATGTATTTAGCAACCTTCGCCCGGGTAGCTACGAAGCCCGAGTCAAAGCGCGACCAGAAGACAGAATTCGACAACAAGAGAAAGTCGAGGTGACGTTATCAGAAAGAGGAGATGTGTTACTTGACGTTGATCTGGTGGTGGCGCAACTGCAAGACCGTGAAGGGGTGATAGCCAGTGGTGGACGGTTTAATTCTTTGTCCATATTAAAAACATACATTCGGATATTAAAAAGGAAGTCGCCGCATTTATATTCCACTAAGCCCTTTTACGTGTTTGACACACATCAGGATAATTACCTTCTCGGGTTTACGGTTCATGAAAATGCTGAGCAGGCGGCAAAAGCTTGCCTAAAGATGAAAGAAAATAAGGTAAAGTGTACAGTTGAAGCGGTCACCCTTGCTTTATAAAGCACCTGTAACCCACTGATGTGGAGAGTACAACAGCTCAGCCCAAGTTTGCCAATCTATAACACAAAAACTATTCTGGTTCGATTTTTGCATTTCTCAACTCAATAATTGTGAGGTGCAGAGTATGCGAATTTTATTATTGGTGTTAATCGGTTTTATGACAGGGTGTAGTTCCAGTGTATTTATGGACTCCCAAAGCCAACCTACAGCAAAAAATACACCACCTATGAGAACCGTTCATAGTTATGTCGGGGAGTTGGCAGCTCAGCTTAGCCAGTACAGTAGACCGTTAAAGCCCGGCGCTTCAGTTGCTGTTACCAGTTTTTATAAAGACAGCGAGTTAGGTGTGGATACCATTCACAGTCAAGGTGAGGGGCTGAGTAACCAAGTTCAAGAGAGTTTTATCACTTACTTGACGCAAATGGGGTTGCAGGTCGTCGAATTTCGTATGCAAAAAGCTATAAGTTTATCCAATGATGCCGATAACATACTTAGCCGTGATATCGAAAAGCTTAAATCGCGCCATAAATTTGACCTGATATTGACGGGGGCAGTCAGCGAAAGCTTTGATTCGTATACGATACATGCTCGTTTGATTGATATGGTAAACAATAAAACTATGTCAGCTGCGTCCATCAGCTTGCCAAAAGCCACATTGTGGGGTGAAGAGCAGGTGCAAATGCGTGATGGTTTACTACATCGCGGCCAATATTGACGGAGAGAAATATGAAACAGTACGCACTTGGGCTTATTATACCCCTGTTGTTTGGTTGCTCGCTGACCGAAGGTGAAACCAGCAGCCGCAATGTCATTGTGGTAGAAAAAAACGCATTTGCTACCCCAGAAAGCCAGTTCCAGGCACATCCAAGTGGCATGCATGGTTTGACAGTCTCACAGCAAATGGCGAGTCGTAATGTGACCCACTATGTGCAAAATTTGATGCAAGATATGATTGGTAACTTGCGTTACGTGAATGATAGAACGCCCATTGCGGTCGCGACTTTTGTGTTTTTAGATGAAGATTACAACTATGGTTCCTTGCTTGGTAATCAGCTCTCTGAAAGCTTTATCCATGAACTGCATAATTTTGGAGTCCCAGTCGTTGATTTTAAAACGACTGACTTTATGCGTGTCACTAAAACCGGGGACTACATTTTTAGTCGTGACTTTTTGGAATTGTCAGATGAACACACGTTCAATTACGTATTAGCTGGTACCTTGGCTAATCATCAGGGCGGAGTACTGGTGAATGCACGCATTGTAGGCGTTAAAAGTAAAGCTGTGGTAGGTACCGCGCAAGGCTTTTTACCTCAAGCCGTTGTCAATGCGCTAAGAGATGGCATTGGCCATGATGGCATTCGGTTGGAAAGAGCAAGTAGGTAATGATTATGAAACGAAGTGGCGCTATTTTAGCTTGCCTTGCTGCATTGAGCGGCTGTGAGTCTGCCTCACATAGCCAAATCGTGCCCGCGCAGCAAGTCGAGTCAAAAGCTGCTCAACAGGTCAGACAGTTGACACAGCTATCACACGACCTTGATACCATATCGGGTGTTGAGTATGTAAACCCTGGCTTCATGAGTTATGAACACAATAAACAGATAGCCAATTACGCAGGACAAATTGCACTGGAGCTCTCGGACTCTTTGTCTGGCGTGGTGCCAAGCGCCGTTGCGATCACCAGCTTTGTAAGCTTTGACAATAACTTGCGTCGCAGCAATCAGCTGGGCAATCAATTAGCAGAGTCAATGATCCACCAGTTTCAAAAGATGGGCTATCCTGCGTTAGATTTTAAATCGCATCGAGGTATTGCAGTAACGGCGAATGGTGACTTCATTTTATCCAGAAATGCAAAGCAATTACCTAAAAAACCTGCGCCTAGTCATGTTCTGACCGGCACAATGATCTATCGAGACCGAGGTGTTGAGATCAATACACGGCTGCTAAATTTTGATAGTCGTTTAGTTGTTGCCAGCAGCCATGTTGTGATCCCATACTTTATCCTTAGCCCACAGGCTACAGCTACATATTAATCAAATAAAGCGTGCATCTGGCAATAGATGTGCGCTTTATTTTGGCTGTTTCAATGTCCAACAAAGCACACCTGTAAGCAACAGTAAAGGCCTCATCTAATTGATTAAATTTGCTTGTGTTTGAGTCGTTTAAGCTGTTATAAATAGTAAAAAGACTATTTAGTTAGTCTCCGTAGTTTAATGGATAAAACGGGGCCCTCCTAAGGCTTTGATGTAGGTTCGATTCCTACCGGGGACGCCAATCTAAGTACAATTCACTGTGCAAAAGTTAATACTCTTCCTGTGTCGATGCGTTTTTTAGTCTAAAGCAAAATCTTCTGGCGGCGCAATAATCAACTCTACGATGTCATTTATTTGGATATTGTTCATTGGGCGCTCTTGAATGTTCTTTGCAATGGCATTTTGTGCATTAACTTGCGTGACTTTCACCCGGTTTATGGTCTGAATACTACGTGTGAAAAATTGATTTCTCTCACCTGCCACATCACTTCGATGCGCAACGCTGAGGACTTGCCCTTCTTTAATACCATGTGCGCGCCCTAAATTAATTACGAGTTGATCTTGGTCTTTATGTAGAATTTTACCTTTGGTAGGCATGCAGGCGAATGCTTGATCTAAATCTTGAGCTAGGCTATTGAATACACTTTGAATGCGTTTCCCATAATCGGTATGCCAAAAAGTATCACTGTAGACGTCAACAATTTTCGTTTTCTCAAAAGGCCAAATACCCGTGACACTATAATGCTGTTGCCAAACCTTATCCTTACTCAGCGCATCAAAGGCAACAAAATCGATTTTAAAACTGCGCACGTATTCATCATCTTGCCAAAATGCATAGTCATTGTTGAGTTGTTGCGTACTCGCCAAATCGGTAATTTGACTTAACAAGACATATTGACTGTTGCTGGTGGCAGTTAAGCTTTCGATAAGTTGATTATCGTAATCAAAATTTTGTGAGAAAAAAGCTCGCACATTTATGCTTTTATCAATAAACGGGATCGGTTTGATGGTCATGTTTCTTTGCATGAGAGTTTGATATAAACGCTCGCTGGAAGATTTATGAATGTCAAAAATTTGACCTAGTCGCGCTTGGTGAGGCTGAATGAGCTGACTTTGTGTAATCGTGATTTGCTTATTGAATGATTCTTCAGGGCACTTTTGTTGTTTTGGAAAAATATCCAAGTGAAGGGTTACGCTCATTACTCCATCTTTGGTGTTTTCTGAAACCAAGTTTATTTCTTGGATTTCACCATGGCTCTTTATTTTGATGTGATCCTGCGCCAAAACACCGTCAGCAAGCGTTTGCACACTTGATACTGTTGCACCTGAGAATATCAGTGCTTGGGTGATGGCATCTTGGACTGCTTCTTGCCTCGCTGCCGCCCTATCTGAGGTGTAGGCATTCGCATAGCCCGTAACTTCAAACCATTCGGCGTGGCTTGGAAAGCTTAATACACCTGTAACAAGTGCCAGACAACTTATTTTGTTCATTACGCAACTACCGTATTAAAAACCTAACTTATAGGATAAAGGCAAGTCTTGTGCCAATCGTATTGGCTTAATTTGTGCATATGATATGACGAACGTTAATTGGTGTTTTAGGAGTCGGTAGCACATGCAAAAGTTTTATCAATTCGGCAAAGTACTTGCTGCAAGTTTTGTACTGGGCCTAGCTGGGTGCAGTTCCATTGTCGACAAACATGTAGAGTATAGCTATGTGCAACCGGATAGCTACCCAGTTTTAAAAGCGATAGGGTATGCCCCTTTAGATGCGCAGCCAGGTACCACAGACAGTGAAAAAATGCTTATGGCGATTAAGGTATCTAAATTGGAAGCTTACCGAGAGCTAGCAGAGCAAGTATACGGACATCAGCTTAATGCAACGACAACAGTGAGAGGCGTGGTGGCGCAAAATGATGGGTTGAAAAGTCAGGTGCAGGGCGTTATTCGTGGTGCAAGAGTACTTAAGTCATATGCTGTCGGAGACATTTATACCACGGAGTTAGAGCTAGATATGAAGACCGTCTACGACCTATATATTGGCCAAGTGAAACCCAAGAAAATTCAGCGCGTTACTTATTACTAAGTCACAATTAAACAAAACAAAAAAAGCACGCCCAATGAAGCGTGCTTTTTTGTAATCGACTTTTATGCATTATGCCTTGAGGTTCTTTACTAACTCGCCGACATTTTCAACCACGCTCCCTTCTTCTGTATACGTCGTTGAAGTAGGAGTGCCAATTAAGATTTCTTTTAGCTCACGAACGGTTAAGTTTGCTAAGTGCGCGGCTTTGGCATTGACCTCATTTTTACTTTTGCATTTGTAAAGAAGGTCATTGATTTTTTTGGTTAAAGGCGTGATGTTAGGGTCGTTGAATATTTCCACAGGGAGTGTCGACAAGTCTTTGTCAGTTTTTTGAATCGTATTCAGGTAGGTAATTTTTTGCCGTGCAATGTCTTTTAAACCATCCCCATTTCTTGAACTGAGCGCCGTCAACTCCTCGTCCAAAAGCTGGGTCAAAGCTTCTAGCGAGGAAATTTGGGAGTTTAATTGCTGAATACACAGCTCTGTTTTATTATCCATACAAATCGAATTCGAACGCGGCAATATTCTTTGCCAGCTTCTCTGAGTCTACTTGATACTTGCCTTCAGCAATGGCTTTTTTTAGCTCTTCGACTTTCTTACTATCGAAAGCTGGCGCTTGCTGTGCTTTTTCTTGCAAGCCTTTAAGTTGCTGCGCTTGTGGTGTTAAGCTGACAGAATCTGCCGCAGCTTTTTGCTGAGCAGCAGGTTTAGTTGCCGCATTATTTGCATCATTTCTTTGCAATTCAGCACGTTGTTGCTTAACATTATTAGCAACACTATTCGGCTGATTTTGACCGTTAATGTTATTAACCATGACATTGACCCGTTAAAAAAGTTGATTCAGTCTTTATATCGACCGTTCCTCTATTTACTTTAGCAAAAATTTTAAATATTGACTGCAACAGAATCAACATCTTTTACGCGCGCGCGGATAGTTTTTCCCGATTTCGTGTTTTTGACGCGGATTTGGTCGCCTAAGTTACCATCTTGCAAAGCAATCCCTTGTGTCTTAATAGCAAAGTGTTCATTGCCTGCCACGATAATAACGGTATCGCCCTTACAAACCATGCAGATATGTCGCATAATAATCGGTTTGTCAGCTTGTATACGCCGCTTTGTTTTACTCCCTATTAGCATCGTGACATCATCAATATTGGAAGCACGTACGAAGTGTTTAGGCCGCATCGCAATTTTCAGGTCTTCTGCTTGCAATACAACGCCTTTATCCAATTGTTGGGCGCTTACGATAACAGGGAATAGCACCTCAATTTTTACATGCACAAATTGTACCCATCTTTCTCTGTCATCACAACGAACTTGGACGGTGACCTGACGCGTGAAAGGAGGCTTTGCTTTGCTGGACACGTTGAGAGGAGAAGGGCAGGCCCTATTTGGGAGACGTGTATCTAAAGGAAGCGCTTTGATATTGATCTCACCTTTAGTTTCTTGAATCGTATGTGCTTCTACATACTTTATTGCGAGTTTCTGAATTTGCTCTGACTCATAGGTCTGAGCATAAACGGCTGGCATGGCTAAAAAATATGCCAAAATAAGAAAGAATTGAACCGCAACTGTATTTTTTAACAAACTCATGATGTTTCGACTATGCTTATGGGGTGAAACAAGGTATAAAGATTTTGCGTGAATTGCTTCACCGCTTCAAGGGCAACTTTGAATGCTAATTAACAAGCAAACATTGTTCCGATAAGCTGTATTTTGAGTAGGAGAATGAAATGGCAGGTATTTTAGACTCAGTTAACCAACGAACTCAGTTGGTGGGTCAAAACCGACTTGAACTATTACTCTTTCGTTTGAAAGGGCGCCAACGCTTCGGTATCAATGTTTTTAAAGTACGAGAAGTACTACAGTGCCCACCGCTTACTGCCATGCCAAAATCAAACTCGTATGTGCGCGGAGTGGCACACATTCGTGGTCAGACCATCTCTGTTATTGACATGTCACTCGCTGTAGGCGGGCCGCCGATTGAAGACATAAAAAATTGTTTTGTTATCATCGCAGAATATAACCGTTCAGTGCAGGGCTTTTTGGTTGGTGCGGTAGAACGTATCGTAAATATGAACTGGGAGCGCATTATGCCTCCACCGTCTGGCGCGGGCCGTTATTCTTATGTAACCGCCGTGACAGAAATCGAAGAAGAATTAGTCGAAATTCTCGACGTAGAAAAAATACTCAATGAGATATGCCCAATTAACACAGAAGTCAGCCAAGACATTGTCGCTGATGGGGAAATGCAAAAAGACCTTGGCGAGCGTATTGTCTTTATTGCCGATGATTCTGCGGTAGCAAGAAACCAAGTTAAACGCGCGCTTGAACCACTGGGCGTGCAAACTGAATTAGCTAAAAATGGTAAAGAAGCACTCATTCGCTTAAAAGAAATCGCTGAGGTGGACTGCCAAAACGACATAACAGAGCGTGTTGGGCTTTTAATTTCTGATGTTGAAATGCCCGAAATGGATGGGTACACCTTAACGGCTGAAATTAAAGCTGATCCAAAATTAGCACCTTTGCATGTTATATTACATACTTCTCTCAGTGGCGTGTTTAATCAGGCTATGATTGAAAAAGTCGGTGCAGATGACTTTATCGCTAAGTTTAACCCTGATGAGCTGGCATCTGCTGTGAAGAAATGGGTTCATTGTGATTGATAAGTGGCGGTAAAACTTTGGAAAATAAACATCTTGAGCAAAGCGAGTACGATCAATTTCGCACTTTTTTAGAACAACAGTGCGGTATTGTGCTTGGAGATAACAAGCTATATTTGGTGAAGAGTCGGCTTGCGCCTTTGATGTCTCGGTTTAGTGTAGACTCTTTGTCTTCATTGGTGAGTAAAACGCTTAGTCCGCATGAACGTCAACTGCGAGCAGCTGTTGTAGACGCGATGACGACAAATGAAACCTTGTGGTTCCGTGACCAATACCCATTTGAATTGCTGAAAAAGAAAATATATCCAGAATTTAAAGACTTACGTAGGCCTGTTAAAATTTGGTCTGCGGCTAGTTCGTCTGGTCAGGAGCCTTATTCGATTGCGATGTCGACAAGTGAATACCAATCTCAAAACCCGGGAGGGTTGAAAATGGGCGCACAGGTGATTGGTACAGACATATCGAACACTATGCTCGATATGTGTAAAAATGCCGAGTATGATGCGCTGGCGTTGGCGAGAGGATTATCACCGGAAAGGCGTAAAAAGTTTTTCATGGACAGCGGTAATGGGATGGCAAAGGTCGTTGACCCCATCCGCAAAATGGTAAACTTCCGCCATTTAAACTTGCTGGACTCTTACGCATTACTGGGTAAATTTGATGTTATTTTTTGTCGTAACGTTCTGATTTACTTCTCTCCAGAGGTCAAAGCGAAAATTATTTCGCAGTTTGCCCAAGCTTTAAATCCTAACGGGTATTTATTTTTAGGTGCCTCTGAGTCCATGGCGGGATTGAGCGATGACTTTGAAATGTTGCGGTGTAACCCCGGCATTATTTATCAGAAGAAGTCTTAAAAATAAAAAAGCAGCCACTTGGCTGCTTTTTTATTTTGCTAAAGTGACCTTAGGCTAAAATAATGTGTGGTACAAAGCGACTTAAGTCCTGAGTAATTAGGCTTTTATCCGCTCTCAAGCCCATGCCAGCAGGTTCATCACCGATTATCCAACTTCCCACCACAATGTGTTCGTCAGCAAATTTAGGGAGTGGGTGATAGGCCTGATAAATATAACCCTCGTCCCCATAGCACCCCGAAGAATGAGCTATGACTTGGCCTGATTTTCGAATTTCAATATTTGCACCTTCACGAGAAAAAATCGGTTTTTTAACAACACCTTGCTTCGACGATAATCGGTGTCTTTGATCGGCAAAAAATGCAGGGAGTAGGTTAGGGTGGTTTGGAAAGTGCTGCCATAAAAGCGGTAAAATGGCTTTGTTTGACAGGAGTGCTTTCCAAGAAGGCTCTAACCACGTCGTACCGCACTTCAAGAGGGCGCTGGCATACTCGTCTTCAAACATGAACTCCCAAGGGTAGAGTTTAAAACACCAATCTATCGTGCGATCTTCTAAGTCTGTGAAATGTCCATAGTCGTCAATTCCTATCTCTTCGATATACAAAAACTGACTGCGTACGCCAGCTTCAATTGCGCAGCTTTTTAGGTAGTCAATGGTACCTTTATCTTCTTCGCTCCCCTGACAGCAACTCAAATACAAGTTTTTTGTACGGTTGAGTTTGTGTAAGTAGCGAAATCGCGTAATTAATTGTTCTTGTAAGCTATTAAATTGATCACTTTGTCTCGGTAACAAGCCTGCATTGACTTGTTGCTCAAGCCAAATCCATTGCCAATAACTTGTTTCGAATAGAGAGGTAGGGGTATCGTAGTTGGCTTCCAGTAATTTAGCGCTATGTGTGCCGTCGTAGCATAAATCAAAGCGGCCATACAGATGTGGGTCCCTTCGTAACCACGAGCGCCTTATCATCTGCCAGAATGGTTCTGGAATGGCAAAGCGCCGCATTAATTCATCATCATCACAGATCTTGTCAACCATATGGATTAACATTTGGTGAAGTTCGCTGCTGGGTGCCTCTATGTCTTGCTCTATTTGTTTGAGCGTGAATTGATAGTAAGCCCTTTCATCCCAGTAGGGTTCGCCGTGCATGGTATGAAATTTAAACCCAATCGCTGTTGCCTGTTCACGCCAATCAGGTCTTTCTGTAATAGGCACTCTGATCATAGAAAATGTACTACAAAGTTGAATAATTAGTTCGAATAGAGAATGAAATTTGAGAGTTGGGGATTATCCTCCCCAACTTCGACTACTTGCGCTGCGACCAAAGCCTCCTCGACTTTTTGTTCTACTGACAAACTTGCCCTGTTTAGACTGATAACGAATGGTGGAGCTTTTCACTTTGGTGGTGCCAGATGTAATGGTACTGGCAACAACCGCATTTTGCGCATTACGATATTTAAAGAAATCGTCTTTGCTTCTATATAAAGGTTTTGCACCTGAATAATATTGACCACTTAAAAATGCCGCTTTTTTGCGTTTACGTTTTTTGAGTGCGTCTAGACCTTCATCCACTGCTTCGGCAATGGCGGCAATCATAAAGCCAGCCATAATTGGTCGCCATATTCCGCCATTATTGTCACACTGCTCATAGCCGAAGTCGCTCTCGCATAACTGCTCTGTCGCATATTTAGGAGCTTCAGAGAGGTGGCTGTTCTGAGCTTGCTGGTATTGAAACTCACATGCATCTTCTTCAACACCATAAGATGTACATTCATCAACATTTTTAAAAAGCAGAGCTGACTCATCCTGCTCGCCGCACCCAGCTAAACCTACGCCAGCGCCCATCATTAAGGTTAATTTGATATGCTTACTGCGTTTCATATTCACTCCTTAATATGTCATACAGGCAGCATTGAGAATGCCAGTTGCCAGTGACGCGCCCCCTAAAAATAGTCCTGCACCAACATGGTTGTTTTCGATTTTATCAGACAACTTGGGCATATAAAGACGAACTAAAAAGAATGTAACCAGCTGCATCACACCCGCGATGACACCCCACAAAGCAAAATCAATTAATGACACGGCATTGACCGCAGCACTGGCGATAGGCAAGGTAAACCCAATTAGCGTGCCGCAAAAAGCGGCGGCTGCCGCAGGGTTATTCTCTTTAACTAATTTCCACTCACAGTGAGGGGTCACCTTGGTGTAGACAAATAAAAATGTCAGAATAAGTACGTAGCCGAGCGCAAAGTACGCGATAAAAGGAATAAATCCTTGAAGAGATTCCAGCAGCATTGGGCATCCTTTATTGTTATTCGTGAAGTGTTAAATGTTCTAACTCACGATGGAGTATATCATCATCCCCAATGTTTAATTCAATTAAACGCTTTAAGTGGGTGACGCTATCTAAGTCGATTTGAGCACAGTGCAAACCTAAATGTGCCTCTTCAATATGACGTATTTCAACTTCCATACATATTTCGACATCGCTGCCCGGCAGGTTGAATTTTAAGCTGGCAGGTTGTCCTTTCAATGGCGTTAACCCGATAGGTAGTGTGATCAGTGACCCATTCAATGACAAGTCGATTATTTCGCAACTATAGTCCCCGGTTGTCGTCATGAGTGAGGCTTGGTTTGAAAAAAGGACTCGGGAAAATTTTCTGCGTTCTTTCATAAGGTGTTCTCGTCATTTTGTTATCTAGAGTTTAGTCATTTTTTTCCCGACTAACCAGATATAAAAAAGCCCCGAACAGATTCAGGGCTTCGAATACTCATTGTGCTAAACATTAGCCAATTTTTTTGTACTTAATACGTTTGGGCTCAGCCGCATCTGCGCCATACGTTTTCTTCAACCATTCTTCGTATTCAGTATAGTTGCCATCGAAGAAGTTAATTTGACCTTCGTCACGATAATCTAAAATATGCGTGGCTATACGGTCTAAGAACCAACGGTCGTGGGAAATACACATAACACAGCCTGGGAATTCTAAGATAGCGTTCTCAAGTGCACGCAGTGTTTCAACATCGAGATCATTGGTTGGCTCATCCAGCAAGATAACGTTGCCACCAGCTTTGAGCAGCTTAGCTAAGTGTAGGCGATTGCGTTCACCACCAGACAGCTCTTTAACAAACTTTTGCTGGTCATTACCTTTGAAGTTAAAGCGTCCCACGTAGGCGCGGCTAGGAATTTCAAAATTGCCTATTTTTAGATTATCTTGACCATCCGAAATTTCTTGGAACACGGTATTGCTGTCGTCCATGTTGTCACGGAACTGCTCTACCGTAGCAAGCTCAACGGTTTCGCCGAGTTTGATTTCACCGCTGTCCGGTTGCTCTTCCCCACTGAGCATTCTAAATAAGGTAGATTTACCCGCACCGTTGGCACCGATAATACCTACAATGGCGCCTTTAGGCATTGAAAAGCTTAAGTCATCAATCAGAACTCGATCACCAAACCCTTTCTTAAGGTTATTTACTTCAATCACCTGATCACCCAAACGAGGACCTGGTGGAATAAATAGTTCGTTGGTCTCATTACGTTTTTGGTAATCAGATTGTTGAAGCTCAGTAAATTGAGCCATACGCGCTTTTGATTTCGCTTGGCGGCCCTTTGGATTTGAACGAACCCATTCAAGCTCTTTCTCAATTGACTTTTGACGAGCTTTTTCAGACTTTTCTTCTTGTTTTAGGCGCGCATCTTTTTGTTCAAGCCAAGAAGTATAGTTACCCTCCCACGGAATGCCATGGCCTCGGTCAAGCTCTAAGATCCAGCCTGCTACATTGTCTAGGAAATATCTGTCGTGCGTGATTGCAACGACAGTACCTTCGTAGTCGTGAAGGAAGCGTTCAAGCCATGCAACAGATTCTGCATCCAAGTGGTTGGTAGGTTCATCAAGTAGTAGCATGTCTGGCTTTTCGAGCAGCAGTCGACAAATTGCGACACGGCGTCTCTCACCACCTGATAAATGTTCGATTTTTGCATCCCATTCAGGTAAACGCAGCGCATCGGCAGCGCGTTCTAATACATTATCTAAGTTGTGACCGTCATGGGCTTGAATAATAGCCTCGAGTTCACCTTGTTCTTTGGCTAGTGCATCAAAGTCGGCACCGTCTAAAGCATATTCAGCATAAACTTCGTCTAGGCGAGTTAGTGCTGTTTTTACCTCACTGACTGCCTCTTCGATGGTTTCACGTACCGTCTTGCTCTCATCCAAGACCGGCTCTTGGGGTAGGTAACCAATTTTTGTACCTGGTTGAGGGCGCGCTTCGCCTTCAAATTCAGTATCAACGCCAGCCATGATACGCAACAGCGTTGATTTACCGGCACCGTTTAAACCTAAAACACCAATTTTAGCGCCTGGGAAAAAGCACAAAGAAATATCTTTAAGAATTGTGCGCTTAGGTGGAACAACTTTGCTCACCCGCGACATTGTATAAATATATTGAGCCATCTATATAGTCCAACTAATTTTTAATTTCCGCTATTGTAGTTACAACTTACAGAGCATTCAACGTAGCAAGAGAGATATCATGACCTAGGTCCGACTTTATTTTCTCAATTTTAAAAGTAGAGGTGGAAATTTTTATTCCTATTAAGGGGATATTCAATACGGACTTAGTCAGTTGTTTACTTAAATTTGTAACTGCGCTGATTTGAACTACCCTTTGTGTAACGAACACTTAAACTTCTTAACCCCCTTGTTCTTAGGGCATTTTTGACCTGTTTTAATCCCAGAAAAAAGGTATTATTTACCTATGCTCGGCAAAGCTATGAAATAAAGTTGTTACACTTTAATGCATGCAAGCTCCCGTCAATTAATTTACAAAATGTAATAGTAGGTCGAATCACCCTTTACGATTAAACGCACCTTAACATACTAAAACCTCACCTTAATAAGTCGGAAGATTATGTCGTAATAACCTCATGGATAAGGTTATTTTCGAACCTTTTTAAACGGAAAACATCAATTAAATAACAATAATAATAATAATCATAAGCTCATCGGAAAAACTCGGTAAGGACGGCTATGACACAATTAAGTTACTCATCAAACAGGATTTTTAAACAAAGAAGAGCGCCATTAGGTGCGGAAATACTCCGTTTTGCAAGACGTTTACGTGGATACACTCAAGCAGAGTCTGCAGCTAGCTACGGTATCGAAGAGCGCACTTTGCGGCGCTGGGAAAATAGGGAATACAGCCCTAAATGGAATGATGTAGTTGGCTTGGTAGAAGATGTTTACTCATTAGATATTTTAGAAGTAATAGGAAAGCTAAATGATAGCAACTCAGATAACCATTAAACAGATTAGAAGTGCACTCAGACGCTGGGGTAAATTCTGGCGTCAACGCGAACTTGGTAAAGGGTTTAGCCGTCAAGCTGTGACAGAGCAGTCAGGCGGTGGGCGAAGCAACTATTTTTCTAGCGATATGATGAGTGTCCCTGAGGAAATTGAACTCATAGGACAATTAATAGCTAAGTTGCGACCAGAGTGTATTCGTGCAATACGTGCCAAATACTTGTTGGACATGGAGCTGGGCCAAGCTGCCAAAATGCTTGGCTTTGATACCAAACGTTCGGCCGAGTTTTGGTTAATAAAAGCTGAAAGAGCATTAATGTTGGAGCTTAGTTATTAGAATAGGAAATTAAATGTCGATTATGAACACAGTGGAGCAAATAAAAAAGCATGAGGGGTACCGGCGTTACCCCTATTATTGTACAGGAGGCAAACTCACAATTGGTTATGGTAGAAACTTAGATGGTAAAGGCATTGACCAAGAAGAAGCTGAGTACTTACTAGCACAAGATGTGCAGAATGCGTTGGCTGGTGTAAAACGACGCATTAACGTGAGTCATTGCAATGAAGCAAGGCTTGCCGTGCTAACCAATATGGCTTTTAACCTTGGTTTGCAAGGCGTCATGGGCTTTAAAAGGATGTTGGAACATGTTGAACAGGGCCAATTTGAAAAGGCAGCACTTGAAATGCTTGATAGTCGCTGGGCGAGGCAGGTCCCTAATCGTGTGCAAGAATTAGCTCAGCAAATGTTAAGTGGAGAGTGGCAATCATGAGTTGGTTTACCAGCTTATTTATGGGAGATGTTCGTGAGCCACTCAATGTCGTCGGTAACATTATTGATGAACTTTATACCAGCGAAGAAGAAGTGCTGGAGCAGCAAGTCTTAAAAGCTCGCCTACTTACAAAACGAAGCGAAATTCAGGCGCAGATCAATTCAGTTCAGGCCAGTCATCGCAGTGTATTTGTCGCAGGGGCAAGACCTTTTTTGATGTGGGTATGTGGTTTTGGGTTTTTATTCGCTTTTGTTATTAACCCGATATTGCAGTGGTTATTGCCAGAGCATGGAGTTCCTGAATTACCGCTAGACGTCATGCTAGAGTTAACTTTGGGTATGTTGGGTTTAGCTGGTTTGCGAACCATTGAAAAAATAAAAGGAGTCGCGAAGTGAGACAGCCTGATAATTGGCAAATGAAAAAGGAGTTAAATTTAGCCCATATTTTAACAACAATCGCTTTGGTGGTTTCTGGAATTTTATATTTAAATGATTTGGATAAGCGGATTACATCCAATAAGCAAGAACTTGCGCATTTAAAGCAAATTCGTAAAGAAGACCAAAAGCGCATAGAGAAGCGTTTGGATTCTATCGATGAAAAGCTGGATGCTTTACTAAGTGCCAAACGTAACGGTCTGTAAAGTAATTTACAGAGCCTTCCATTTTAATCCACCTTTGTAATTAAGCACTGCAGATAGTTTACACTGGCCCAGAGGTCGAGTGTGTTTTCGAGTGCAAAAAATTTAGCAAGGAGACGAATTTTGAGTACTGCTATAGAATTAGCGAAATTGCCACCTCCTCAGGTTATTGAAGCGCTTAGTTATGAGGAGATTTATCAGCAAATTGAGCAAGCTCTACTGGAAAAAATCCCTGAACACACTTTGTTGGCGTCAGATCCCGCCATCAAATTGTTAGAGTTGTCAGCTTATCGAGAATTGCTATTGCGTCAACGTATCAATGATGCCGCCAAATCAGTGATGTTGGCTTTTGCCACTGGAAATGATTTAGATCACTTAGGTGCATTGTTTGGTATTGGACGGGATGAAAAAGAAGAGGATGAACGTTACCGCCAACGGATCCCCATGTCACTAGAAAGTTATAGCATGGCAGGCACACGTGGAGCCTACGAGTTTCATACCTATTCAGCGAGTCATTTTGTGCATGATGTCTATGTTGACTCTGAGCAGCCAGGCCGTGTCAACGTATATGCCTTATTAGATACAATGAGCGAGACTCAAGCGAATGAAGTGAAAGGTGAGATAGAAGCGCGACTTAATGATGAGGATATCAGACCCATTACCGATAAAGTTATCGTCAATTGGGTTATGCCGACGTTAATCCCCTTATCAGCTCAAATTTATCTAAATGTGGGCGCGAATAAAGCACAAGTTGAATTGGCGATTATGCAAGCGCTCGACATGTTTATTTTAAACCATTTTAAGCTTGGGACCGAGGTGCCACATTCGGGTATTATTGATGCACTGCATCAACCGGGAGTACGAAAAGTAAAACTGTTAACGCCCACAGAGGATCTTCAACCTGGTGTAAATCAAGCTTATCGTCTGACGCTTGACCTAGCTTTTCCAGAGGAGGCGTAACAGATGCGTACTCCATCGTTATTACCTGTGAATAAAACGCGACTGGAAAGTGAATTAGAACAGAGTCTTGCATTAAAAAGAGCACAGTTTGATACCAAGCAAATTATTCCCCAGAGCATTGGTTCGCAGTGGGATCCGCTGACTTGTCCAGAGGGTCTGTTACCTTGGCTGGCTTGGGCGCTTTCTGTAGATGAATGGGATGAAGCTTGGTCGGTAGAAACTAAGCGTTCTATGATTGCTCAGTCGGTATCTATTCACAAGCATAAAGGCACCGTTGGCGCGGTTAAAAGAGCCTTACAGTCTCTTGGTTTGCAAATCGAGTTTTTCGAGTGGTTCGAGGATATTGATGATGTTTATCTCGCGCCGCATCACAGTGGTGAACCACATACATTTACCTTTATCGCGTGGGCAAACGAAATACCTTATACCAGTCGCGCAGTGGTATTAGATCAGAAACTCTATGATGCTATTTACAGAGTCACTAATCAGACCAAACCACAGCGCGCACATTTTGATTTTTTAGTTGGTATGAAAATGTCCTCGCAAGCCGTCGCTGGTAGTTCAGCACACGGATTTGCGAGTAGTCGAGTTTATGCCAAAGTTATGCCGCATGAGAAGCATCGTGCAGGCAGCAACACACTCTCACTCGCTGGTGCCATCTCTGGGCATCGCACAGCCGCTTCCCGCCACTATGCAGCATCTTCATCTGAGCGTGCTATCACAGCAAAATCTCAGCCAGGGTGCGCCCTTGTCATTCGAAAACAAGTGCCTTTGATTAGTCGCCAGCGTGTGAGTACTGCGAATGTACGCAGCTTAAGTGCACGCGCAAAACTGGGTTTTGGTGCAGCACTATCAACAGGTTCAGGGCAGGTTGTTAGAACGTACATCCGTAGTGAACAAACAATGCCTTCGCGCTTTATTGAGTTTAGTTGCCAGATGGCTGGTGCAATCTCGAAAAGTGCAAAGCAAACGACCGTGCGTCGTTTGTATCTTAATGCAGTTACTGCAACTTAAACATTTCGAAAACAAGGAGTGCAATAGTGAGCACGATTTTACAGCCGGTGATCACCTCAGCGGGGCTTGCTGCTGTGTTCAGGGCACAGCAAAAAGGGTTTAAAGCCAAGATCACAAAAATAGGAATAGGTTCTGGTGTTCATCAAGTTGATGAAAATACGACGAATCTAAAAGATGAAAAGTACCGTCTAGACATTGACCATGCAGAGTATTTTGAGGATCAAAAGCAGTTACATTTGACTGTTCGAGACGACTCAAAAGTTGCTGACGATGGTTTCTTTGTCAACGAGGTTGGGTTTTATACCGAAGAAGAGGTAAATGGCCAAGTTCGTCACGTACTGTTTGCGGTTTACTCAGCAAACGAGCCAATTGCCTATAAGTCTAATGACATAGACTTATTGTTGGCGTTTGATTTGACTTTGACGGGTGTGCCAGGCGATGCCATTACCATTATCGACAAAGGCGTAGATTTCAATATTTTAATCGCACCAGAGCTTGCCAAAATGGCGCGTTCTCAAATTATGAATATGTATCGTCACTTAAAACAAAAGTTTGCATTAATTGACAAAGGAATTTTGTAAGGAAGGTCTATGAAAAAAGAAGATAACTTGCGTGCACAGACGCTCGCAGAAGAAGCGCTAAAGTTGATGCAAGAAGCTAAAGTGTTGCAACAGCAAGCTCAGTGCCAAGCTGCTCGAATTTTAGGTTATCAACAACAAAGTGATGGCCTCGCGTTTAAATATTTGGCCGCAACGGCAGAATATGGCGAGCAAAGCTTGGAAGCAAATGAAGCGAAACAGGCGTGGCTTTTTGCTCGAAAAGCGGTGCAGGCTCGTTATCCTAAATTTCATGACTAATTAATTTTTTGATAGTGCTTTTGCCCACCGAATGGTGGGCTTTTTTGTTTATAGTGGAGATATTTAATGTCATTAGAACAGGATATAACTCGCGTTGTTGAAGCCACAGAAGGTTTGACGGCAACAGTTGATAATCAGATCAGTGAGATCACCAATAAATTGAACTCAGCCGTGGCTGAGACAAAAACGAAGGTAGATGCGCACCTTGCCAGCACAGATGCGTTACTTAGTTCATATAATGAGCGCCAATCGCATTTTCGAGTCACCAAAAACCAGGCTTTGGTTGCAAACCAGGCGGGCTCTTTCCCAGAGGCGTGGGCTGGCGGTTTTGTCACTAAAGCGACGCTATTAGAAAAAGTGCAAACGGGTGTTGAGGTAAATCAGCGTACGCCTCTTGCGAGAGAGTTTTTACAGGCGATTAATGCCGACACCAAATGGTTTGCACAAAATTTTAATATTTGGGAATTGGAGTATGCACCTAACCGAGGTGGTGAAAACAGCCATGTTGATGCGTATTTAATGTACCAATACTTGAGAAGGCCTACACATATTACGGCGGGTGCAATCGTGAAACATATTCGTGGTGTTGTGCCGACAGGGTTTTGGTGTACTGGGTTAAAAGCGGGTGAGGCTGCAAAGGTGTGTGGTGTGCATATCGAGCACAGTAGCCGAAATCACTATACGCATTGTCACCCATATGTACCAGGTAAAAACTTACCTGCAGATCAAACCGGTGTAATTCAAGTTGCGTTACCTGCCGTTGTAACGGGTCATGTACCCATCGATAAAGCTTGGGGTCAGTTCGCCTATATTGGCGATGGTGCCTACGATGTGATCGCATAAGGTCAAGGGAGATAACTTAAATGGCTAAACTAATTGTAAATGGACAAGCTGTAGAGCAGTTTTTTGATGCAAACATGCCGCAGCATGCTGTTGCACAGCTGGTGGCAGAAAATTTCGGTGAAGAGAGTACATTTTCAGTGGAGCTGACTGTCGAAGAGGCTTTGCAACAAGGCCGCGAAGTTGTTCGCTCTGCACTTGCGCAACAAGTTGCTGATTCAGAATCACTGCTTGGCACGACATCGGACACCGTACACTTATTGCTTAATGAGTTGAGTGGCTTTGTGAATAAATTAAGCTCAGCGCAAACGCTTGCAGAAATGCGAGCTTCTACCGTATCGCTTAAAACGGCGATTGGTGATGTGGAAACAAAAGTGACTAATGGTGACCTTAGCTTCCCTTACCAAACGAAAGGCCAAAGCGATGTAATGGCTGACATTATTTCGCGTGCAAATGGCGTCGACGCCGTCATCAAAGCGCAGTAAATATGGTATCAATTGGGTATTGAGCACACCTGATTGATTTTTCATTTTTAAACCTAAACGCAAAGCCCGCCATTTGGTGGGCTTTTTTAATTTTTACTTGGAGGTAAATCATGTCTTTAGAGCAAGACATTGCAAATGTAGTCAGTGCAGCAGAGCAACTCACTGGCATTGTGGATACGAAAATCGAAGATATTAACAGCACTGTGAATAGCAAAGTGTCTGAGATGGATTCAACGATTTCTCAGCAAGTTACTCGAATTGATAGTGCAATAAACAATAAGCATATTATTGGCGAAGGTGGTCAAGGCACTAAAAGCTTTGCAATTGCTGGTTATTTCACGAATGTCCGTGAGACCACTAACATCCATATTAAATTGCCTTATACGTTGGATACACATAACTGCATGTTCCATGTCTCGGTGAATGGGTATGCCTATGGAGAAGCAAAAGTCGTGGATTCTACTTTTGTGGGTTACTGCTATAAAAATGGCAATAACCTCATCCACACACAAAACCTAGGGACTCATGAACCAGATTCATACGTTGGCAGCGATAATCATATCTATTTACGACTGACTTTTAGCAGTACCTATTATTTAACACTCAGTGTTGACTCTATCAGAGTCGGAAACGGCACCGTTTTGGGCGTTGGCGACGTAACAATTATATCTAACCCTGCTGAAAAACTATAAGGAGAAATAAATATGGATAATCAGAATGCAACACCAGTAACAGCAGAGTTATTGACAATCATTGAAGAAAACAATCAACGCTTAGCAACTAGGCAAAAAATAAATAATCGCATTGCGGATGATGGCAGTTTGCTTGGGTCAACGTCAGATATCTCTCATATTCTACTTCATGAATTAAGTATCTTTGCCAACAAATTATCACAAGCAAACTCTCTGGCTGAAATGCGCGCTTCCACTGAATCATTGAAAAATGCCATTGGCGAGGTTGAGAGCAAAGTAGCCAGCGGTGAGGTGGATTTACCTTATCAAATCAAAGGTCAGGCTGTTGCTTTAGATGAAGCGCTAGTACGTGCCCATGGTGTCAGCAGCTTGTTAAAATAAGACTGATTTAATTCGCTATATATAAAGCAATATTAAAAACCAAAACAAACCCAGCCCACCGATTAGGTGGGCTTTTTATTTTAAAACGGAGGTATAGTATGTCTTTAGAGCAAGACATTGCCCGCGTCGTTGAAGCGTCAGAAAAGCTCAGTGATGTGGTGGATACAAAAATTGAAGATATCGACAATCGCGTGGCGCAGAAGGCCATTGAGATTGACCAAAAAAATGCCGCGGTTGAAAGCCGTTTGACTGCCAAAGAACAAGCGGTTGATGCCAAAATTCGAGATTTTCAAAAGGCGTTACCACTTGCGCCGAATACGCTCGTGGATTCTAAGTTTTTCAATTCAATTTGCGAAGCCAACAACACCCCAACCGATGTTTTGACTGCGCACAAAGCACCATGGTTGGCGTTTTTACATGATGGTTCTGAAGGGACTGGCACTGTTACTCGTGTAAGTTTAGATAAATTAGACGAGTACGGCCTGACACCAAATGAAAACTTTCAAAACCGAGGTATAGGTTACAAAAACCATGGTGGAGAAGCTTTTTACGGCTCAAATTATCGTGTTCTACTGTTTGATATTGAGATCACTAAGG
Source organism: Pseudoalteromonas sp. SMS1 (assembly GCF_021530565.1). GTDB lineage: Bacteria > Pseudomonadota > Gammaproteobacteria > Enterobacterales > Alteromonadaceae > Pseudoalteromonas. The sequence continues at coordinate 328,773 of NZ_JAKGBI010000002.1, read as the reverse complement.
GGCGCAACAGTGATGCAAACAATGGCAATTTTTTTGTATTGTCACAGGGGTGTGACACGCATTTTGGTTGGGGGAGAGGAGAGTTCCTTACTCAAGCCAGTTGCTGGATAAATGTATTGGAATGTGCGGATACAATGCGCTTTTATCCGTCTTCAAATCGTTCGGCAACGATTGAGTGTAATCATTCAGATCTTGGTAAAGGTTGGCAATACAAACATGCTGTCAGATCAGGCTGGGGAGGGTGCCACCAACCGTTATTCAGTGGGCTTGGCAAAATGAAAGTTGCTATGTGCTTACCTTATGTAGGTACGGGTAATCATGGTGACAATATGGTTTGGGCTGACAGTGTTGGATTCCCATATACACACACGGATGCAGCCGGATATGTAGGAGTGTAATCATGGCAGTTTTAAAACAGATTTCAACAGGCCGTATTGTTGCTGGTGGCCTAACAAACCAAGCAAGCGCTAAGAAAATGGCCAAAAATGCAGGCGTAGCTGAAGGGGATTATCAGCTTATTTTCTCTGAAAAAGAGATTTTAGATTCTCGCAGAGAAGGATATGCACAAGCTTGCGACCATTTGTTTATCGATTACATGGCTAACCTAACGGAGTTAGGAGACTCAGCACAGGCTACTATTGACGCGAAACAGGCATGGTTAGATGCCAGAGCAAGTGTCAAAGCAAATTTTCCAAAGTCATAATCCCGTAAAATCCGCTATATGCCTGGCTAACTGGTAGTCAGGCATTTCTCAAAACTTTACTCAAGAGCTTAGTTATGTCTTTGACAAACTTTAGCGCCATTGATCTCAGCCGTTTGCCGGCGCCAAACCTCATTGAACCTCTAAGCTATGAAAAGATTAGGGCTGAGATTTTAGAAGATTTTAAAACAAGATTTCCAGATGCTGAATTGAACTTAGTTAGTGACCCTGTCATAAAGCTAGTTGAGTCTTTTGCTTATCGAGAACTATTGTTGCGTCAGCGCATCAATGAAAGTGCGCATGGCGTGCTTTTGGCAAATGCCACAAGTAGCGAACTAGACTACTTGGGCAATCGCTTTGGTGTGCAAAGAGCACTATTAATTCCTGGGGATGACAGCATACTCCCACCCCAGAAAGCGGTATATGAGAGTGATGAACGCTTTCGTGAGCGAATTGCGCTCGCGTTAGAGGGGTTTAGTACTGCAGGACCAGCTGGCGCTTATGCTTTTCACGCATTAAAAGGCTCTCAATATGTAAAAGATGTATTTGTAGATGCGCCGCAATTTGCCTACGCCGATTTGCCTGAACAAGTGACTAATTTGTTGCCACCTAGTGCCAAGTTACTGGTGTGCACGGATGATGCTGGCATTACGCCTGATGTGTTGGCCGGCTTACAACCGTCTGAACCAATGCCTGGAGACGTCGTACTTACATTGCTGTCTAGCCAAAACAGTGGTCACGCATCGCAGGAGGTTATTGATGATGTTAAGGCCCAGTTGAACAAAGACAGTGTTCGACCACTAACCGATCGAGTACTTATTAAGTCTGCCGATATTATTGAGTTTGACCTAGATGCCACATTACACATCTATCCGGGAATGGATGGTGAAGCGATTGTGTTAGAAGCAAAAAATAGCTTAACAACTTGGCTAAAGCAGCATCATAAATTGGGGCATGATATATCTTTATCAGGCTTGTATGCGGTGCTTCATCAAGCTGGTGTCCAACGAGTTGAGTTGCGAAGTCCGCAATGGGATATCACTGCGCACGCTCATCAGGCGGTATTTTGTAAAGGGATGAATATTGAGGTAGGAGAAGAGCATGTCTAACTTTTCTCTACAAGGGAATACGACAGAGCTTGAGCTAGCCCTAGAACACTGTAGCGACCGAATCCTAAAAATCCCTGTGAAGACTCACCAGTTATGGGATCCATTTCAATGTCCTACTCATTTTCTCCCGTGGTTAGCGGACGCGTTAAGTGTAGATGTTTGGGACAGCAGTTGGCCCGAGCATATTCAACGTAAAGTGATAGCCGACAGTGTGCCAAGGCACAGGTATAAAGGCACAGTTAGTGCGGTCAAAAACTCACTTACGGTGCTTAATGCAAGCGTTGAGCTACAAGAGTGGTGGGAATATGGCGGGGTGCCTCACAGCGCTAAGCTTCTGGCGATAGCAAAAGAAAACTTGGACAGTAATGGCGACACGTTTTTAAGCCCTAAATTGCAAGCACAGATGTGGCAATCTGTGGTGGCAACCAAACCGATGCGAACGCAAGTAGATTTTACTATTGGTGTAAACTTAAGTGCTGATATTCAGGTCTTCGGCGGGGCACAAAGTGCAACAGTGCAAGCTGCTTCATATCAAGATGACCCTATCTTTAACTTTTCTCCTGTTGGAGTGGGTACCTTTTCAGCTGCGCAATCATGCGGTGTGCAAACAATACGCTTTGGTGACAGTCCAAGCCTAGATTTTGACGTGTGCAAAGTGCAAGTCTTGGCAAAGGGTTTCGCAACCCAAGTGGGGGTTGATCGGTTTCAAGATGCACCAAGCGCAAATTTTTCTTCGTCATCAACGGTTTCTGCAACAGCAATGTCAACGCATGTATCAAATATGCTGTTACAAGACTCTCCCAAAGCAAGTTTTACGACAAGTAGTTCAATAGCGGGCGGTGCTTACACCGTTTCAATTCAAAATATTACGCTTAATTTTTAATCTGAGGTACATATATGAATGTATATACACCCGTTGTGACCCAAGAAGGGATCAATGCAGCGGTGAGTGCCCTTGAACAAGGGGTTAAAATCCAAATTGGCCATATTGCAGTTGGGGATTCGGGCTACACACCCGATAGAAATCAAACTGCACTCAAAAGCCAAAAAAATACGGCGCCAGTATCAGGTGCTGAGGTAGTTGGAAATGGCCAGTTTCATGTAACTGCCGAGTTTACCGATGACAAGCAGTATGCAGTTAAAGAAGTCGGCTTTTTCTTAAACGATCATGCGGATGAAAGCCAAAGAACGCTATTTGCTGTCTGGTCTCACCCTGAAAATGTACTTTTCTATCAGACGCCGATTGCAAAAATAGTCCAAGGATTTGATTTATTACTGTCAGCTGTACCGCCAGATAGCCTTGATTTTAACGTAACAGGGGATTTGAGCATTTACTATGCGGATGAATTTGCAGCGATGACAATTGCTCAGACCCAAATGGCAACGGCACAGATCGAATCAAACTTGCGTCAAATTAAGTTCAATGAAAGGCTTTTGAGCTTAGGAGGCTAAAATGAGTTCGTTGAGTACACAACTAGGCATACTTCAAACATCTAATTCCGAACTTGCTACCACTGTGAGCGAGCTCACAGCAGCAGTTATTGCTCAGAATTCAGAGCTTAAAGCGTCAAACGATTTAATTGCAGTTGATAATCAAGCGATTAAAAACCAAATCACTGGTTTACCTGATGAGGTGTTTGAGCAAGTAGACAGTGTTTTACCTGAACGCATTGATGAGCGAATGGAGCTGCACCTTTATTTAGATGTAGCAAACGGTAACGATAGTAATCCAGGTACAGCGAGTGCGCCGTTTAAAACGTTAAAGGCGTTAATTGACTCAGCTCCTATGGGATCTGTCATTATTATCTTTGGCCCATTGGGTCAGCGAATCGACGTGAATGAGCGTATTCAAATTTCAAACAAGAAAGTCGTTTGTAGATTGATAGGCGCGACACTCAACCTCAATGCAATTTTGGAGGTGTATGGTTCGCTACTTAGATTTTCATATCCATTGATTGCCGTTAATTTGTCAGTACCAAAAGGCATCTCTCATTACTCAGGTGACATTCGGCTCAATTGCACCAAACTTGTTCCAGCAACGGGCTCTGAAGCACTATTTTTACAGGTGTATACAGGAGGGGATGTATCAGGACCCGGGTCTCACCATAGTAACATCTTATTCACGGGTGAGGTTGACGGTGCGAATGCGACGGCTGATTCGCCTTTTTATGTTTTTGCACCTACGTACTACATGTCCTCAATGATTGTAACCACTCACAACATTACACTCGGTGCGAATACCAACCTATTTCACCCTACGTACCAAACCCTACAAGTTGGTACCAAAGGTGTTTATCTAGTGGGATCTTAATATGCTGATTGATTTTGAATATAACGGTAAGAAGTACATGCACTTTGATACCGAACAAGAATGGCCAGAGTTCACTGCCGAGCAAAAAGATCAAATTATAAATTTGGGCCTATTTGCGGATATCAGAGCAAAAAGGAATCGTCTGCTCGCTGAATCAGATTACACTCAAATGCCAGATAGTGACCTAAGTGACAGTGAAAAACTTGCTTGGGTTGCATACCGAAAAGAGTTAAGGGCGCTACCTCAAAATTATACTGCAGCTGCCGATGTTATCTGGCCAATATCGCCACTTGATGCAGCGAATAAATAACAGATGTAGTCAAACCCTACTTATATAAACCGTTTTTTGATTTCCAGACCACCCCTTCATTACTGAATATCGTTCAACAAGTGCGAGCAGGGAATGGCAACGGCGAAATCTACCTTAGAATTTTTTAGAAAGGAAACTTATAGATGTCTACACAAGCAAAAACGCTTGAACAGCTAATCACTGAGCTGCATTCTACCAATGGTGAACTTATCACAGCGAACAATGAGCTGACGAGTACTGTTGTTAATAAGATGGGGGCAATTGATACAGCACTAGCCAACGCTCAAACTGAAGTAAACACTGCCATCACGACTGCTGATAGCCGAATAAGTCAAGCAGTTCTGAATTTGGCGCAGAGTCATGCGGATATGCGTATCAATTACTATGATCGTAAAGTGCATACAAAAGACACGTTAGTACAAGATCATGGCTTAATTGCAGACCCTAATGATGAAACCAAGTCAATTTGGATCAAAGTCCCCACCGGTGGTGACTGGAGTGGTTTCCACACATATGCAGCGGCAAGTAGAATGACAAAACTTCATACAGTAGCTGGTTATTCTTACTCTCCAGGCTACAGTGAATCTCCTGATAAATATGCAAGAGATTGGAGCCGCACATATATGCAGTTTATTCTGACCAACACTGAGGCAACCAGTGAGCAAATCAACGAAAATATTACCTCTCAAGGTGTTGATATTAATATCTCAAATACCGGCGGATGGTGGAATGGCTCTTCAGTGAGAGACATTCCTTCGATGCAGATCTCTGGCGTGCACGCCTATAGTTGTTTGTTTGTAAGATTGGTCAACGTGGTATCTGACGGAGTCACAGATCCGACAGGTAAACAACCTCAGAATATTCTTCAATTTGGTGGCAGTTGTAATTTTGCAATTGACCGCGTTGTTAACTACCCAAGAATCCCTGTGTAGGTGAATCATGTTAGAAAATACAGAATCTGAATTTAAAGATACTTCGGTTGTATACGATAAAGAAGCGCAACGTAGCCGCATTCATTACGCTGTTGCAGACTCAGACTCTTTAATTGGTACAACTTCAGACACCGCGCATCTACTCTTAGTAGAGTTTGCAAAATTAACTAAGGCCATTGCTGCGGCGACTACGCTTGAAGAAGTCAAAGCTGCCGCACAACCTTCGGCTGATTTATTTGCACCATTGTTAGACAAGCAGATTGCCAATCAATTGACTTTTCCTTATCAATACAAAGGCATTGACAATGTATTTGGTGAAATTTCAGCTCGTGCGCAAGGCGTGGCCGATATTATCCAGTCGTAAAGATTTTAACTTATCCAAGAAACCACTATGAACTCCCAGTACTTTGATTTTTCTGCGCTGCCTGCGCCGGACATCATTGAGCCACTGGACTATGAAACAATTTACCAAGCGCGCAAGGACAGGTTTATATCACTTGCTCCACAATATGCTGATGCATTAGAGCTTGAAAGCGATCCATTGACGGTATGTCTGCAAGTGGAAAGCTATCGAGAGTTACTGCTGCGTCAACGTATTAATGAAGCGGCGTATGCTAACTTATTGGCGACTGCAAAAGGCAGTGATTTAGACCAGCTTGGTGTGTTTTATGGTTTGGTGCGTGCCGAGGGTGAAGAAGACGGTAATTACCGTCTTCGCATTCGGCAAAAAACATTGGCGTCCAGTACTGCCGGCAGCAAAGACCACTACCGCAACGCAGCATTAACCGCTGCGCCAAATACTATCCAAGATGTTGAAGTGGATAGCCCAATCCCGGGGCGTGTACGCGTCTCTATTTTATTTCAAGACAAAGAACAGGCAGATGTACTGTTGCAGCAAGTGAGAAACCACGTATTAAGCGATCAGGTTAAAGTATTAACTGATCAGGTTGAGGTGAATCACGCTGAAGAAGTACCAATTGACGTCAAAGCCGATATTTATCTACAAGATAATGTACCAAATTGGGTGTTTACCCAATTAGAAGGCAAATTACGTGAAGCTTGGCAGGAGACGATGGCCCTTGGCATTGCAATGACGCCGAGCTGGTTAAGCGCGCAACTTCATGTAGACGGTGTTAAGCATGTAGAGATACATACGCCAGACTCTTTGATTGATATAGCTTCCAATCAATATGCTCAACTAGGGCAAATTCAATTATGTCTCATCACTTAAACACTGATAGCGACGCGTTACTCCCATTCAATCACAGTGATCTACAAGCCGACATTGTTAAACATGGTCAGCTTGAGGTTGTATTGGGTGAAGGAGTTCAGCTTTTGCGTGGCTTTAAGTCCCATCCCAAACAATCTCTATTACCTTGGCTTATATGGGAATACGGTTTAGGCGCCTTGGTCCCGTATCTTGATGATTTAGATCAAGTCTTACAGCAAGGTCTCGCTTGGCAAAGGATCCGTGGAACACAAAAAAGCTTAGAAATGGCATTTGATTGGCTCGGATTTTCTCTGTCAGAAGTTGAAGAGTCCAAGTCTTATCGGCATTTCTATCGCTATCAGTGTCATTTAGAGCAATTACCAGATCTTAATGATGCTGAGCGTATGGCACAGTTAGCGGAGCTAAGTGCCCCCGCGCGTAGCGAGCTTGTTCGTATTACATACAACCTAGATATTAGAGAGCTGCAACTTTCAGCAAGTCACTTCGGTACGTTGCTGAGTGACCACTCGGGTTATAGGCATAGATTAAAAAATGGTAAATTGCTGCGCATTAGTACACAGCGTGCGCATGAAACCATTGTTAATCCTGAAGGTGCTTCAGATGTCGCTCGTAAGCGCAAGTTAAACTGTGGTTGGCAAAGCTACTCTTCCCAAGTACTTGGTAGTTTGAGATTAAGTGAACCTGTTGTGCACAGTTTTAGCATGGCGGCCGCGCATAGTCGTCAAACTAGCCGTGCTTATACCCTCGGCCAAGCTCAATGGTTTGGTCATTGGCAAGCGTCTTCTTGGTCCACAATGCGATACCCTCAAGTTATTACGTCGTACCAAGCATTACGCTGATTCAATATTTCACCATTAATTAACCTATATTCGGTTTATTGTCGTAACTCACTCGCAATTTTTTGCCTAGCAATCGTAATGACCTGAGCGGTGTTTTTTGCAACTTGGGCTGAGAGTACACGCTAGAGCAGAGCGAATACGTGAATCTACCAAATCGGAGTAGGTAAAATAAGGAAACACTTTGGCTATTCTTACTCGTGCAGGGCGGACGTTGTTTGCCCAAACAATTGCACAAACTCCTATTTATTTGGCTTGGGGGCGCGGAGAAACGCCGTGGCAATCCCCTCCAGCCGAACCCATAGTCGCAACTGAGCTTGCCGCGCCGATTGGCTATCGGAAAGCTAAAAAAGTTGCGTTTTGTCTTCCAAATGAGCAAGGCGATATACACCTTCAAGGTGGACGTTTTAGCTTATCGGAGCAACCGACTCAACACCTGTATTGCGAATTTACTTTTGATTTTGCCGATGGTGTAGGGGAAACCGTTCGTGAGCTGGGCTTAATGTCAGGCACGCAACAGCAGCCGGACTTACCTCCTGGGCTGTCCTACTTGTTGCCTGAACAAGTGGCATCATCTGGAACATTATTATTGCTCGAGCACCGTGCACCTCTAGTGCGAGAAGAAGGTGTGAGAGAGAGCTTTGAATTTGTTGTGAGTTTTTAGAGGTATTTATGCTTGATGATTACTATGAAAAATTTCATGCAGACTCTGGCTACGAGCGACTGCTGTTTAGAGCCGGAAAAGGTCTGCAAAGTAGGGAATTAAACGACCTACAATCGCAAGTGGGCCATCATCTTAAAGGTGTCGCAGATGTTTTGCTTAAAGATGGTGACTTAGTAAAAGGCGGCGAATTAGTCGTTGATACGGATTCCGCAAGCGCATTGATCACGCCAGGGGATGTGTACATGGCTGGGCAAGTACGTCCGGTCACAAGTGGGGTTGTACCCATTGATTTAAATGCGACCGTCGATGTGGGTGTATGGCTAACACACAAAGTGATCACCGAAGAGCAAGATCCCAGTTTACGAGATCCTGCTGTCGATGCGATTAATTTTGACGAACCTGGCGCTGCGCGCTTGCAGCAAATCTGCCAATGGGGGTTGCTCAGTGATGCCCTAGGTCCAGACGAAGCATTTTACCCAGTTCATCGAATCGAGCAAGGCACTTTAATTATTAAACAACCTCCTCCTCAACTGGATGCCGTCACACAAGCTCTTGCCAGATATGACCGAGAAGCAAATGGTGGTAGCTATGTTGTACAAGGTATGGCGCTAAGTTATCGAGGTGCAGAGCAGGGCAAGCAGAGCTTTAGTTTAGAAGAAGGGAAAGCCCATATTGAAGGCTATGAAGTGGCGTTCGCGACTTCTAGGACAGCCGAATTCAATTATGATCCTGACATCGGTGAAGTGAAAGAAGAGCCAAAAACATTTCAAGCCGATGCGCAAGACATGATGCGCATGGATACGGATTTTTTCCCGGTTAAGTCAATTGATGAGGTCAACGTTACTGTTGAAAAAGGCGCTCAGTTAACGCGCGGTCAATTGTCTGGGGGAGATGACCTTTTACCCGATGAGTCTGTGCTTGAGATACTCTCTATCACTCAAGGTGAGACTGTTTATGTGCAAGGTACAGACTTTATCTTTTTGCGTAATCACATTAGTTGGCAGCTCAGTGGTCAAGAACCAGCTGGTGGCAGTCAATATCATGTTGTTTATCGCTACCGTAAGCAACTGACCGTTGAATATGATGAGCGAGGTTTTAGCTTATCAAAGCAGCTAGAAGATGGAGGTGAGTTAGTAGAAAACACGTTGGTAACGATTGATTACCAGTGGTATCGACCACGCATCGATTTGGTTGTATTAGATAGGTTTGGTCATATCAAACGTATAAAAGGCCAAGCGGTTCATCAATCGCCAGTGCCACCAAAAGCGCCTGCGCATCATCTTGCCTTGGCACAGGTGACTCAATTTTGGTTCAACAACCAAGCACCTAGTATTGAAAGTTTGGCAATTCGTGCGGTGTCTATGTCACAGCTTGAGCAAATGCAGAGCCAGATCGGAGATTTGTATCAGCTGCTTGCTATCGAACGACTCAGAAATGATGCAAATAGCCAGGATCCCACCAGCAAATATGGTGTCTTTGTCGATCCATTCATCGACGATGATATGAGAGATGCGGGCATTGAACAAACTGCGGCGATTGTTGGGGGGGAGTTAGTGCTTCCGCTTGAGGCTGATATTCATCAACTTCAAGTCCCAGATGAACGCGCGCTCACATTACCTTATGTGCTTGAAGATGTGCTAGAGCAGCCTAAACAAACGGGTAGCATGAAGATCAACCCTTATATGGCATTTGAGCCGATCCCAGCAGATATTCGCCTAACCCCCAGTGTCGATCATTGGACTCAAACGCATACCAATGTCGCTAGTTCTATCACGCGTAGATTTTGGGGTGGCAACGGAGCACGCGTGAGTACGCAAACTGTCAGTACAACGCAGGTATTGAGTAGCTCAACGCGCAGCGCAGAGTTTTTAAGAAGGCGTTGGGTCAACTTCTCGATATCTGGGTTTGACGAGGGAGAGACGATAGAGCAACTGACTTTTGATGGCATCACACTAATACCGGAGGCACAATGACCATAAAAGCCGATACACAAGGTCGACTATCCGGCCGATTCTATATCCCGAGTAATGTTCCTGTCGGGAGTAAATCAGTACGTTTTACCGGTTCTCAAGGTTCCAGAGGCGAAGCAACCTATACCGGTAGTGGCACAATACGCACGCAAACGGTGCGTCGAGTGAACAATGTTTTGCAGTGGCGTTTTGACCCATTGGCACAAACATTTACTTTGCCTGAACTTCGCTTCATTGCGGGCGTGGAGCTATGGTTTAAGAAAATTGGTGAACAACCCGTGCGCGTCCAAATCAGAGAAACTGATCTGGGTATACCTAATGATACGGTGATTGCCGAAGCTTCGTTGCCCGTTTCTCAATTGCAAGCGACTGGCCCGACGTTATTTGAATTTACGCCGATTTCGCTCAATGCTGGTCAAGAATATGCGATTGTCGTTTTGAGTGATGATGCCGTTCATGAAGTTGCCATTGCAGAGCTCGGTAAATTTGATCGCAGCAGTGGGTGGGTAACGAGCCAACCATATCAGGTTGGTGTGCTACTTTCTTCGAGCAATGCATCAACTTGGACACCTCATCAAAATAGAGATCTTAGTTTTCGATTGAAAGCGGCGAAATTTACGCAAACAGAACACACGGTCGAGTTAGGGGAAGTTGCGTTAGAAGAACACAGTGATATTTTAGCAATGGCTGCCATTGAGCGCCCAAGCAGTGAAACGCAGCTTCATTTTGAATTTAGTGGCCCCCAAAGTGGTGACTTTAACCTACAAGAGTCGCAGCCACTGAGACTTGCCAACAAAGTGACAGAGTCACTGAAGGTTCGAGCTAAGTTAACCGGTACTGAGACGCAATCCCCTGTGTTATTCGACAGCGTGCAAACAGCATTGGGTAAAGTCAGTAATCAAGCCGACTACGTTACACGTGCAATTCCTTGTCAAGCTGGTGGTACTTTAAAAGTGAGTTTTGAAGCTCAATTACCTGGCAGTGCAAAGGTGGATGTATTGATTGAGCAGCAAGGTCAATGGCAGGCCGTGGCGCTTAAAAATACCCAAGCTCAGGGCGAGGGATGGCTACTGTGTAATTATGAGTTGGCGAATCTACTTGACCCACAAGCGCGGGTAAAACTTGTTTTATCAGGTACACACATAGATAGACCACGTGTGCGCTCTTTGCGTGCATTCTCGGTGTAAGGAGGGATTATGATTGAAGATAAAACAACGTTTTTCTCTTTGCCTTTACCCCACCCAGACAATTTACTGCAGCAAGATGTTACTCGGATCAAAACTGCCATTACAGGTCTAGACAGATTGCTGTATATCCAAACGAATCTTCGTCGACAACAAGATGACTTGTTAAACGAACGACTCAGAAAAGCCAAATTAAATCAAATTCTTGGTGAACAACTTTTTACAATATAAGAGGACATTATGGCCAGCATACAAAATGCCGTGCAAGTGATGGTAGATAAGCTCGTTGCCGATATGCAGGGCAATCAGCCACTTTCTGCTGAAGAACAAGCGCTCGTAAGCAATGCAATTACTAAATTAACCGACAACAGTAAACTTGAGCAGGCTGTTGTGGCGGTTGCCGAGTCACATATTAATGATGCGAAAAATAGCCTGCAACAAGTCTCACAATCGACAGGGGCTGCGTTACAAGGTGCGACAGATTCATTGGTTCAAACTAGCAACAGCTTAGAGGCAAAGTCTACCAAGTTAGATAAATTGGATACCATGGCGCCCAATCTCGAAAGAGTCGAATCTTTGCAATCAAGAAATAACGCGATGCAAGTGCGTCAGTTAATGGGGGTGACTGGCATTGAACCCGCGAGCACCAGCGCTAATAACCGCCGTAGCCAAGCGATTTTCGCCGTATATGATAGTAACGGCGAAACCTTTGCGGTGAGACCTAGTTATACCCACAATAACACGCTTGAAAGCTGCCGGTTGGAGTTTTTAAAGCTCAATAATCAAGGCACAAGTAAAACCACGACGCACACTAGTTTTGTTTATACGAATGTGTTTGAGCAAAACCCAAGTAGCAAAATTTATCATTATGGTCTGAGTGCATATTTACCACTGGCATCCAAAGATAACCCTTCCAGTATTGAATATGAGATAGTGTATAGCTCTCAAGACTCGCAAAACACCTCTACGAATAACTATGGGGGTATCTTTACAAAGTCAGCGGGCTTTACCACTATTACCGCGCCTAAATTGAACTTGAATGCGCGAGATCAATATGGGGTACCAACGATCACCAGCCACGCACATAACAGAGCGGCGGTTTTGTATGACAATCAAAAGCATTGCTTGGTATTGGTCGATTCGGGTACATCGAGAATTATCGAAAAATACCGTGATGGTAACGTCATTTCAAATACCGCAATCGCCAATGCGGAAGAATTACAAGCCTATGTCGACGCTGGCGATTTTACGACGGTAAATTTCATATTTAATAACGTAAGCTTTACGGCCGGTGCAAACCGAAGTAACCACTCTGTACAGGCAATGAGTAATGAGCAATACAACTACTATGGTTATTTTGGTGTGGTGAATAACGTAGTGCGAATGGGAGGCACGAGTTATAGCGCCCATTACCGATTTACCACCGCAAAAAGGCTGGAACCGGTTAACTTTTACTTTCAATGTAATCAGCAAATGTATCGGGCATCTGATTCCAATGGTACTGTAAATGGGGAAGGTGTACTGACTGTTTGCCTTGAAAGTATGGATGGAGAGTTACTTGGTGCGTATCAGTATGAGAGTTACTCTGACCATTTAGGTCGAGGAGCTGGGTTTATGGCTGGCGCAATCAATTGTATCAACCCGTACTCCCATGTCGGTATTCTCAACGAGTCCTATGTCTACAACCACCACGGTATTGGCCGTACTTGTCGTGCATTTTAAGTTAAGGAAAAATCATGAGCTGTGAATATTTTGCCGACAAAGGCATGAAAATCGATGGTAACTACTGGCTAGTCCACCCTCAAACTGGAGAAGCGTGGACAGATGAGACAGTACAGGACTATTACCAGACCTATGAAACGATGCAAATCTTGCAAGACGAGGAAAGATTTGCGTATGAAAAACAAACCAAGCTAAATGAAATTAAGCAGGCAGTATTTCAAAAGTTAAACCAAGAGCAGTGGCGTGTCACGAAAGCGCAAGAGCATGCATTAAGCGCTTCGCTGGCGGGTGATGAAAGCGCAGTCACTGACGCAAATAGTAAACTTGCCACGCTGCTTGAAGAGCGAGAGGCCTTACGTAAAGCCAGTGACAAAGCAGAGTTGACGCTTTGCGAGATCACCACGCAAGCAGAATTGGATACTTTTATGTTTGATGTAAATATTTCACAATAAATCGTTACAAATGACCCGTTTTATTCCCAATAAACGGGTTAGTATCAATGTTGCTTGAGAAAGCAACAGAACTGTTATTCCACAACCAAAACCCGCTTGGTTATGCCGAGTGGGTTTCTTTTATTGAGTTTTAGGGGTTTGATTGATTATTGCAAATAGGTCAGGAATGACCTGTTTTAGAACCTTAAAATCAGTAAAATAGACCTAAGCTTGAGAAAAGCCTAACACAGACTATAAGTTGATTTAAAAGCCACCTTGTTTATTGAAATATAAGCGATTGTGGCTTTTTTATTTGGGGTGCTTACAACTGGATTGAGGCGGTCAGGAATGACCTGTTTTAATCACTAAAAACCAGTAAGATACACCTAAGCTTGAGACAAGCCCAACAGACAATCTAAATGAATTTTAAAGCCACTTAGTTTATTGAAAGATAAGCGATTGTGGCTTTTTTATTTGGGGTACTTACAACTGGATTGAGGCGGTCAGGAATGACCTGTTTTAATCGCTAAAAATCAGTAAGATACACCTAAGCTTGAGACAAGCCCAACAGACAATCTAAATGAATTTTAAAGCCACTTAGTTTATTGAAAGATAAGCGGTTGTGGCTTTTTTCGTTGGGGTGCTTACAGCTGGATTGAGGCGGTCAGGAATGACCTGTTTTAATCACTAAAAATCAGTAAGATACACCTAAACTTGAGACAAGCCCAACAGACAATCTAAATGAATTTTAAAGCCACCTAGTTTATAGCAATATAAGCGATTGTGGCTTTTTTCGTTGGGGTGCTTACAACTGGATTGAAGCGGTCAGGAATGACCTGTTTAAATCCCTAAAAATCAGTAAGATACACCTAAGCTTGAGACAAGTCCAACACACAATCTAAATGAATTAAAAAGCCACCTAGTTTATAGCAATATAAGCGATTGTGGCTTTTTTACTTGGGGTGCTTAAAACTGGATTGAGGCGGTCAGGATTGACCTGTTTTAATCGCTAAAAATCAGTAAGATACACCTAAGCTTGAAAAAGCTTACACAGTTATCCCGTGAATCAAAACCCACATCAATCTAGGTGTGGGTTTTTTATTTAAGGAAATATTTTATGAGTGGTTTTACTAAATTGGACCTGTCGAAAGTTCCCGTTCCAGATTTGATTAAATCGCTCGATTTTGAACTTTTATATGAGCAGTTAAAGACCCAATTTCTACTTGATAACCCACAGTATGAAACGGCGCTTTCATTGGAAAGTGATCCGATTGTATTGCTTTTACAAACCCTGGCTTATCAACAACTATTGCAATCTCAAAGTCTCAATGATGCGATTCAGGGCAACATGCTGGCCTCAGCGAAGGGCAATGATTTAGATGCCGTTGCTGCGAGGTACAACATAGCGCGAAAAGTGCAACCGCAGGAATCAGACAATGCCTTTAGACAGCGTATTCAGCTAGCATTTAATGGTTTGAATACCGCAGGAAGCAGTGAATCATATATTTATCATACAATGTCTTGCGATGCTGACATTAAGGATGTATCGGTGCAGAGCCCTGAGCCATGTGATATCGAATTGACGGTTTTGAGTCATGCAGACAATGGTCGTCCGAGCGATGCGCTAATAGAAACGGTTCAACAGTATTTTGCGGCTCAAGGAAGAGCGCAACCCAAGGTGGACGAACACGCCTCTAAAGTTAGGCCACTAGGAGATAGAGTGACGGTTCATAAAGCGGCAATTAAGCCCTTTTCAGTTCAAGCTGAGTTGTCGGTTCTCTACGGTCCTTCTGGTGAAGCATTAGTGCATACTGCAAAACAAGCGGTCATCACGTATTGTCAATCTAGGCAATTCCTCGGCAAAAAAGTAACGCGTGCGGGGATCTATGCAGCGCTTCATCAATCTGGGGTTGAAGATGTGATGCTGTTAAGCCCGGTTGAAGATATTGTGACGTCTGCTACAGAAGCGCCTTATTGTTCGTCGGTTTCCGTGACCATGGAAAATGTCTATGAGTAAGTTACTGCCTCCAAACGCGACAACATTAACTAAAGCGTTGGGTGAGATGATTGCGCCAAGTAATTCGGTCCGCCGGTTATTGTGCGCATTACTTAAACTGAATACGCGTAGCGACGCTCAATTAGTCTGGCTGGCAAAGTTATGCAAAGTACAGCCGAGCGATGTACTTGCTGATCCTGCCTGTTTAAAGCAATGCCAAACAACACAATTAATCGCACTGATTGATGTGCCTGAGTTTTGCAGCATTAATCAGTTAGATGAAATAGCGGCGCAAATTCCAATTGAGCAGTGGAGCACCGCGGCGTCCGAAAGTGAAAAAAGGACTTTGGTGAAGTCAGCCTGTGTTCGAAATGATGCAAGGTTACTCATCTCAAGCCTTTGGAATCCGTTTCTTTGCCCTACAGAGTTGTTACCTTGGCTCGCTTGGTCCGTATCTGTTGATGAATGGGATGAAGCGTGGAGTGAATCACTCAAAAGGCAAGTTATTGCAGATGCCTTTGCTGTTCATCAAGTTAAGGGCACCCCCTATGCACTGCAAAAGGCACTCGATAGTCTCAATATTAAAACAGAAATTAGAGAATGGTGGCAGGGCGATAATCCAGAGGAATTAGCCCGAGGCACGGTTCAGGTCTGGGCATTGATAAACAGTAATTTGGATGAGCATCAGCAAGGAATGCTGACCCCCCAAATGCTAAAACGTGTGCGTCGTATTGTCGAATCAGTCAAACGTGGTGCTATTCATATTGACGTGCAATTGGGGCTGGCATTTTCAGAAAGTACTGGAGTGACAGGCGTGGCCTCAACCGCGATTTTACAACGTGCGGACGCACCAATTGGAGAGGGGGTTAAACCCCCAAGTATGGTGCAATCTCACGCACTTATCGGTGCAAAAAGCACATGTCAATCAGGGCACTTTGCAATTGCGGGAAAAGGGGTCGTACCTCCACATTCACAAGGTGCAAATGCGCTTTCCGGCGTAACGGGGTTAGGCCAATCTGCCCACATCGCCATTGAAGGTAGAGGGGTTGTGCCGCCCCAATCACGGGGCCCTAAGTCGATTACGGGCGCAACAAATACGCATCAGTCTTCCTATGTAGCTATGTGTGCAACAGGGGTTAAGCCGGCTGAAGTGCTTGGAACATATGGCGCTTTTGGTGGGATGACTAATCACCTTTTTGCAAATATGCGTGTTTTCAGTGACGGGGTCCTGCCAAGTGGCGGTACTGGGAATGAGTATTTAGTAAGCGCTACTCGGCAAATCATTTTTCAACATTTTAACTTACAAGGAGCTGCCTAATGTCTGCATTAACGCTGCAGTTTACCCAAGTTGGCTTAGATGCTTTATTGGCTGCCAAAGCCAATGGTAAAAAAGCACAAATAAGCCATATGGCATTTGGTGACGCAAGCTATACACCAACTCAAACCCAAACTAGCTTGCAAAATCTTAAGGAACTTCAGCCTATTCGTGACGATAACTACGAGACGGATGAAAATCATCAAGTAACGGTTGTGGCTTTGTTCGATAAACAGATATCAGTCCCCGAATATGCGATTCGAGAAGTGGGTGTGTTTATTCAAATAGATGAACCTGTAGGCAGCAATGACAACCTGATCTTGTTGGGAGTGTATTCTGAGCCTAACCGAACGCTTGGCTACAGAACACCTGATGTCAAGATTTTACAAAGTGTGACTTTGAGCCTTGCTCAACTGCCTTCTGATAGCGTTGAAATAAAGCCAGGTATCGACAACTTTAATGTGTTGCTAGACAACGAACTGGCTGATTTGACTTTGGTGCAATTAGACACCATGCACCGTCAATTAAATCAAGAGCTTAGAATACTAGCATTGGAAAATGCACAATCCTAAATTAGAGAGAATCCATGTCAAACGAACATACAACAATTACAGAACAATTGGCAGCTGTGGTGACGCGTTCTAATGCGCTATGCAACACCGTTCAAGGTCAAATTGATAATATTAACTCAACACTTAACACTAAATCTGCAGAAGTAGATACTAAAGTCACACAAGCAAAAAGTGACTTGAATACGCATTTTACAAACCTAAAAAATGGCATTGTGGAGACAATCAATGGTGTTGATGTCTACAAGGAAGGACTAACAAAGCGCTTTTCCTTCAAATCAAGCTTGAACTCTGGAGGATATACTGCAGCGTCGGATGGTCCTGACTCTAGTTACCGCACCTGTGCCAATCCACAGCCTCCTTATTACGTCAATTTAGTCGAATTTGATGCCCAAAATATTGGAGATCACTTTGGTTCGGATGGAGACACTTTTAACTGTGACTTTGTCATGTCACATAGAGGTATGGCTTCGTATGTTGACCACATCGTCATCAATGGTACGTCTTCACATGATTGCGTTTCTGCACAAATTGAAGTGAAGAAAATCATGCACGAAACAGCCATTTCAATATATATCTCAGAACCTGGTGAAGAGCCTCGTGAAATACCGATTACTTCTGCGGATGTAGGAAAAACCCTAACTGTGTTCTTTAGACAGATCAACAAGGGCTATGGTAAAGGCCGTGCGCGAGTGACTCTGAAGGTAGACACGCGTCCTCATTGTGGCTCAGGTCGCGCATTCATGGCTAAATGTGAATACAGCTCAGTAAACGGTCGACCTTGTGCTGACAGAATTTCTCAAACTGCGCCAACTTGGGAGCAATAATCTATGGAAAATAATGTGGTAACTGAGCCTCATGGTGAAGACATATCTTGGGTGACGGTGAGATCACAGCGTGATAATTTGCTGGCTGAATCAGACTTACTGGTATTGAGGGCGCTTGAAACTTCTCAAATGGTCCCGACGGCTCTTGTTGAATATCGCCAAGCATTACGTGATTTACCAAATAGCTTTGCCAGCCCTGAAGAAGTGACTTGGCCCCAGCTAGCTGAGTAAAGATAAACATGATACGGCTTTGATATTCTCATAGAGCCGTTAAAGAGTAGGATTTATTATGTCTGACGAAACGATGAGCATAACTGAACGACTCACGCATGTTGCTGCTCGAGCAAACGCGATGAGTGAAACAGTTAATGCACATTTGGGTGTGCTTAACTCTGCTATTCAGTCTGCTGAAACAAAATTCGATAACTACATGAATGGTGCCCGAGCTGAACTTTCTCACATTTTGATGAGTAAAAATCAGCGAATGGAACCCAATGATAACGGAACCGCAATCAAAGAGTTCACCACCATTGGTTTAGAAAGATTTGAAGTTATCAAAGAGGCCACTATTTATGCGGCGGCAGCGAATGATACGGATCACACTGGCAATGGCATTGCACGAGATTTTCGCAGCAATGTTTACAACGGCTATGTTAATGGCGCTTTTCATATTTTGAGAATTAAATGGAAGCGAAATAACGCCAATCATCCCGCGAGACTTGATAACAACTGGAACACTCGTTATCAGCAGGGAGCAATGACTTCTGGATGCTATTTTAAGTTGCTATCAGGGACGGTTGATGGCGCCATGCAGCCTGTTAAAAGTTTTAACAATGGCTGGCAGTTACTGGGTTATCGCCAAAAAGCGGACAATACTGCCAAGTCTTTTTATGCGCCGCATACGAAGCTTGCGTTGTCTACCTCACTGTTAGAAGAAGGTGAAGCATTGATTTGTTTATTCGGTACAGTCAGCGGTTATGTGGATTTTGAGACTGCGGGGTGGGGTGTTTATCCTGAATTCTCGAGACCTGCTGACGTATCCTCTGCGATCTCGCAGTTGCGTGCAGAATTGACGCCCTAAACAGATGATGTGACAAGGAGTAAATCTATGCAAATAAAACATAATGACACCCTGATTGCATCTATCGGAGATGTTTTAAGTGTTGCGCAGGTAGCACAATTTCTGACCGCAAATGAAATTGATCTTCCCATCAATGAATTGACCTTTGAATACTCTCAAGGTGAAGCATTGGAAGCGCGTCGAACGGCTTACATTGTAGAGTCTGACCCGTTATTTATGGAATGGCAATATGATCAAACCGAATCAAGTAAACAAGCTTGGTTAGATAAGGTGGCAGAAATAAAAGCGCGCTTTCCATTTCCTGGGTAACCTGTTTGGGCATTTCGTCCTTCTCGACTCACCGATTTCCCACGAGTCACAACCATCACAAGTTTTAACTTTAAAGAGTAATTAACCTCATGCAAAGATGTACCTTAATTAATAAGGTGCTTGAATGCTTATCATCTGGACTTCAAGGGGTGGCACAAGTGGGGCTGTTAAAAGCCACACAACCCTACCCAGATCTGACGCAGCAAGCCCAACTGACAGTCAAGCTGCTAGGCGAACGTCAAGCCAGTGAACTGCAGGCAAAAGGCGCCGACAAAGGCGTGACGTATGGACCGTCGTATAACAAAAACCTCAGTCCAAATTCACTCGATAGAAGAGTGTTACAGCTGCAGCTAGAAATTGAGTTGGAAGATGCCGATAACGCACAGCTGTTGCAAAGACTTGATCAATTGATAAGTCAGTGTGAGGCACTTGTGATGGTGGACGAAATGCCCACCTATTGGCAGCACTTTATCGCTGAAAAAAGTGACTTTACATTCAGTCATCAGGTGAGCACAACACTTGCTAAAGCTCAGTTGGATTGGGCATTTTATTATCAAGTTGAGTATCCAGACGACCCGCCAGGTCCTCAAGTTAAAGAGGTATACCTGGGTCCTAAAGGGGGCGAATACAAGCTAATTAGTAAGACTATCGCACCGGCCTAGGAGGAAACATGTTAGTTAATCGACAGCAGTCTGAACTGGCTGCCTCTGATTTACAGCATCGCTTTGCCAAGCTTATCTCCGTGGGCACGGTGGAAGAGGTGGACTACGAATTAGCTAGGGTGACAGTGAGAATAGGGGAGTGGCTGACAGCGAAACTGCCATGGCTCACGAGTCAGGCAGCCCAAGATATGACGTGGCAGGCACCAGAAGTGGGCGAGCAAGTCATGGTGCTATCGCCATGTGGTGATACTGCGCAAGGTGTTGTACTTGGAAGTTTATATGCCAATGGGCATCAACAGCCTCATCATAAGATGAACCATGTTACTGATGCGACAAGTGCGGGCGGAAGCTTAGTCCAAGCGTTACAAGCTGTGGCTCCTGAATCTAGAGAGCATGTTCAACGTACCTGCTATCAAGATGGTGCCATCATCCAATATGACCGTGAAAATCATGCTTATGATATTTTTGTGCCGCAATCTGATCCGCAAGCGAAGATCAATATTTATTGCGGTGGGGATATCAATGTTGAGTGTCATAACGACACCAATATTAAAGTGGGAAATGATGCGAATGTTGAGGTGGTAAACAATGCCACAGTCAACATCGGTGGTGCGGCGCAAGTCGACGTGACGGGGACCGCTGATGTTACCGTGGGCGACAATGTGTCAGTAAACGGCAGTGCCAACATTGATATTGTTGCCGCAGGCGCTCTGAATCTTAAAGGCGATTCGGTCGCAGTTACGGCGACTGGCAGTAACGTCGATGTTCGAGCGTCAGCAACGCTCAAGCTAAATGGCGCGAATATTAGTGCGCAAGAGGGGTGAGTTATGCCTGCAATTTCAGTCGATGGCGCGATTACAGATGTTCACGCAGGGTTTGCGCCAGGCACGATTTCCGCTTCTGGGCCTAAGTTTACTGTGGGTGGTGTGCCCGTGTTACGGGTGGGTGACAGTGTCAGTGAGCATGTTTATATACCAGACCCTAAGGTGAAGCATTCAGGGATGGTTGTTGCGGCTGGTGCATCCACATTTACCATTGGGGGTAAAGCGGTTGCAAGACTTGGTGACCCTACCAATTGTGGCGCTAAAATCGCTATAGGGGTAGGGAGTTTTACCGTCGGAGGATAAATAATGATTGGCATGAATGCCGAAACAGGCAAACCTTTGGGTGGCGTTGATCACCTGAAACAAAGCATTCGCGATATTGTCACAACACCGCTTGGCAGTCGTGTCATGCGACGTGACTATGGTTGCGGCCTATTTGAACTATTAGATAGTCCATTTTCTCACACTTTGGTGGGTGACATTACGATGTCGATAGCCAATGCACTAGACAAGTGGGAACCACGCTTTCGCCTTGAGGGCGTTTCTGTACACCCAGCAGGTGAAGGCAAGTTAGATATTACGATTGAGGGACTCTACCTCATTAATAATGAGCCGGTCACCATTGAGGGGATCAAGCTCTAAAGTATCACAGTTGACTTTTTGTTCAACTATTTCACAAATCCTTATTTCTGCTCTGATAAAGCAGACATAAATTCATCTTAAGCCATGTCAACGCACTTGAAAAATCAGGATGCGTTGCATGGCTTTTTTATTAGCTAATTGACATACCTTTAAAGGAGATATCTATGTCGCAATTTCTACACGGTGTAGAAGTCATCGAGGCGCAATCTGGCACGCGCCCTATTAAAACAGTAAAAAGCTCAGTAATCGGTCTGATTGGTACTGCTCCGGCAGCAGATGCTGATAAATTTCCACTTAACACACCGGTTTTAATTGCTGGTAAACGCGCTGAAGCTGCGTTGTTGGGAACTGAGGGTACACTACCTGCTGCAATTGACGGTATTTTTGACCAAGCGGGCGCAGTAGTCGTTGTTGTTCGTGTTGATGGTGCAGATGAAAATGCAGTTATGACAAACATCCAAGGCGGCGTTGCTGCTGATGGTGGCTACGAAGGTGCACACGCATTCTTGGGCGCAGAGTCTGTATTAGGTGTTACGCCGCGTATCCTAGTGGCTCCTGGCTATACTCATCAACGTCCTTCAGGTGCTGCAAACCCAGTTGTTGCAGAGCTAGTAGGTATTGCTGAGCGTTTACGTGCAGTTATCATTGCTGATGGTCCAAATACGAACGATGCAGATGCTATCACTTATCGTGGTGATTGTTCATCACGCCGTATCTTCGTTGTTGACCCGCACGTCAAAGTATTCAAAGAGGGTGTACTTGTTAACGAACCTGCATCTGCTCGTGTTGCGGGTATGATTGCTAAGTCTGATAACGACCGTGGTTTCTGGTGGAGCCCAAGTAACACTGCGATGAATGGCATTGTAGGTACTGCTCGTCCAGTTGACTTCCAGCTTGGCGATAAAAATGCACGTGCTAATTTACTAAACGAAAAAGAAGTTTCAACAATCATTCGCCAAAATGGCTTTAAGTTATGGGGTAACCGTACGTGTTCTACGGATCCTAAGTGGGCGTTCCTTTCTGTTGTTCGTACAGCTGACATGATTAATGACTCTCTACTTCGTGCACACATGTGGGCCGTTGACCGCAATATCACGTCAACGTACATCAAAGACGTCACTGAAAGTGTTCAAGCTTATCTTGATAGCCTAAAAGCACAAGGTGCAATTTTAGGTGGTCAAATTTGGGCTGATGAAGACCTAAATACACCTGAAAACATTCAAGCGGGTAAAGTGTACTTCAGCTTTGATTTCACGCCACCAACACCTGCTGAGCACATCACGTTCAAGAGCATTCTAACTAACAACTACCTAGAGGAAATCGTATAATGGCAATGTCTCCAAAAATCCTAAAGAAATCAAAGCTGTTTGTAGATGGTAAGGGTTACCTTGGCGTTGCAGACGAAATTTCACTACCAAAAGTGACCGTGAAAACACGTGAAGTAACTTCAGGTTTCCAAGCACCAATCGAGTTAGATGTTGGTCAACTAGAGAAGCTAGAAGGTTCAATCACGTTACTTGAGTACAATGCAGATGTACTGAAGCTGCTAGGTGACTGGGGCGGTACGGGTAGAACGATTAACCTAACTGCACGTGGCGCTATCCAAAAACAAGGTGCGGCACCTGAGCCTGTTGTTGTTACTTTACATGGCTTCTTTAAAGAAGTTGACATGGGTAGCTGGAAAGACGGCGAAGAAGCGAAAATGACGCTGCAGTATGCTGTTCAAAAATACAAGCTAGAAGTTAACAACGAAGTTATCTACAACATCGACCTATACAACGATATCCGTGAAATCGCGGGTGTTGATCATATGGCGAACCTACGCAAGACAATCGGAGCTTAATCTATGACTGAAATCATTAAACTGACTTTCCCTATTACGGTCGATGGGCATGAGTATGCAGAACTAAATATGAGACGACCTAAAGTGCGCGATCGGTTAATGGTTGATAAAGCGGATATCAGCGAATCAGAAAGCGAAATCCGTTACTTCTCACATTTGTGTGAAGTGTCTCCCGATATCATCGAAGAACTAGATTGGAGCGACTTCGTTAAGTTGCGTGAGGCGCTCCAGGCTTTTCTCGTATCCCGCCCAAGCGTCTAAAAGCAATGGTGATTGCCCTGGCTAAGTACACAGGGTGGGGCTTGCAAGAACTCAATGCGCTGACCGAAGACGAACTCATCGAGTGGTTCGAGGCAGCGATTGATTACAAAGAAGCAACAGAGGCGGGGTAACCCGCCTTTTTTTCACCAGCGCAAGTTTGATAGCTCAAGGACTTAAGCGCAGTTTTAGGGTCTTGAGCTATCAACCTTGGCGCGCTGCAACCTGTTGCAGTGCGCAATCAATAAATTCCCGCTTATTTCTCTTCCTAGGTATTATTATGAAACATCAAGAATCGTCTGATAAAGGCCGTTCAAAGAACAAAGTAAAGTACCGCCTACCTAAGCAGGATCAGGTTGATCCAAATGTTCAATTAGGCAGTATGCTGGCTAATTTAGTCAAAGCGCAAAAGCCTTTAGATACGAATGCATTGCAGGCTGTAATTTCGCAATTGGCGAATGTTAATGTAAACCAGCTACTTGGCAATACAAGTCAAGTAATTTCAAAACACTTAACGCAGTTTTCAACTGCACAGGCGAAGTCTAATCAGGCAGTAACGCAAAGCGCCCAGATGTTAGCCGCGGCGCAAACCGAGCAAGAATCAGACACGTTAAAAGCGCAAGTAGACGCCAAAATTGGTGATGGTACTGGCCTAAGTGGCGCAATCAAGGCATTGGCACAGCAAGTTTCTGCCTTGGATTTCCAGCAATTGCAATCAGCAGCCAGTAGTGACCTCGCTGAATTACAAGTCGCTATTCCTAAACTATTCGATAACTTACCAATTAATGCGCTGAGTGAGTCGCTGGCCACAGCCACAGCTCAAGTGAACAGTGCTGATGCGCAAAGTACATTGGCTTTGCAGCTGGACAGTATTCAACAAGCCGCTCCTGTGCTGGTGGATGCGCTAGGAATGACGCAGTTTAATGCGTACCTAGATAGCGCGACCAAAAGTTTGTCACAAAGCAGTGACAACATCGCACTGGGTCAAGATTTAAATGCATTTGTTCAAGGCGCCCCTAAAGTGCTTGATGCACTGGGAATGCATGAAGCGAGTGCAATTGTTGAGCAAACACTGCCTGCTATCTCCTCTGTAAATGTTAAAGAGGTACTGGAAGGGGATTTGACAAGCTTAGTCAGCGCGGCACCGAAAATTTTGAATGCATTTGATTTATCTGATGCGGCAAAAACATTAGAAGGTGCACTGCCCGTTGTAGAGGCGCTCAATGTAAAAGAGCTCTTAAATGGTGACTTATCAAGTTTAGTTGATGCCGCACCTGACGTGTTGAATGCACTGGATATGTCCAGCGCAGCACAAACGCTTGAAAATGCATTACCAGCACTTCAACAAGTAGATATTTCTGCGGTCATGGCTGGGGATTTAAGTAGTCTTCAGCAGGCTGCCCCTGAATTACTCAAAGCAGTTGATCTCGCTGCGGTTCAGCAAACTTTAGCACAGCATATCCCTGCTCTTTCGCAATTGGATCTAGCCGGGGTAATTGATGGGGATTTAAGTCAGGTCGTTGACATCGCGCCTGAGCTACTTAAATCTGCGGGCTTTGAGCAAGTATCAACGACGTTGAGTGCCGCCTTACCGGCATTAAAGCAGTTGGATTTAAAGGGTATAGCAAGTGGCGATGTGTCGAGCTTAATGACTGCCGCGCCAGATTTACTGGCCTCAGTGGGGTTGAATGAAGCATCCGAAACGCTCGGTGCCGCTTTGCCAGCACTTCAGCAGCTAGACTTAAAAGGCATCGCAAGTGGCGATGTATCGAGCTTGATGACCGCCGCGCCAGATTTACTGGCCTCAGTCGGATTAAATGAAGCGTCTGAAACATTAGGTGCTGCCTTACCGGCACTGCAACAATTAGACTTGAAAGGTATCGCTAACGGTGACGTTTCCAGCTTATTGTCTGCGGCACCTGGTTTATTAAAGGCTGCGGGGTTAGGTGAAGCATCAGAAACGCTAGGTGCAGCTTTACCAGCTCTACAGCAGTTAGATCTCAAAGGCATTGCCAGTGGGGATGTATCAAGTTTGATGTCAGCAGCGCCTGGTTTGCTTAAAGCGGCAGGGTTGGATGAAGTGGGTGCAACACTTGATGCTGCTTTACCTGCCCTACAAAAACTGGATGCTAAAGCAATTTTAGAAGGTGATCTCAGCTCCTTAATGCAGCAAGCGCCGGCATTGCTTAACGCGTTCGGTTTGCAAGATGCGGCGAGTCTATTTTCAAAGCACTCCGCACTGATTGAAAAGCTCGACTTTAAAGGTATTTTAAATGGAGATTTGTCTTCATTAACCGGGGCTGTGCCTGATTTATTGGCCGAGTTTGGCTTAGGTGACTTAGGTTTAGAATCACTGTTTGACGGCGATGATGAACAAGAAGAAAAACCTAAGAAGTCTAAGAAAAAATCTAAAAAGAGTCGTAAAAAATCCAATAAACGAAACAAATCAAATAAAGGCGCGAAGCGCGCCCAAAATGACGAGGATGATACGCGCCAGCGAAAGGCTGAAAAATTAAATCAATCATCTAAATCTAAACAACCAAAGCGCAAAAAGTCTGCGAAGCCTGCGTTTAAAGTGCTCGATGGCGGTAAGGCTAAACCAGCTGGCCAACAAGTTGCCAGTCGTAAAGCAGACAAGCCTGCAAAACAACCTAAAGCGAAAAAACCTACTTCATACAAAGCGCCCAAGGCGGCAAATGATTCGGTATTTTCTAAGTTGGGTAAGTTTGTGGGTAAAAAAGGAGGCGTACTGTCAAGCTTGGCCAAAGGGCCTGCAAAGTATTTAGGCAAGTTAAATGCCCCTTTGACTGTTGCAATGGGGGCCATGGATGCCTACTCCGCGTTAAGTGATGACTCCTTAAGCAAACAAGAAAAATCCAGCCGTGTTGGCGGTGCCGTCGGCGGAATGGGCGGCGCGTTAGCAGGCGCTGCAGCGGGGGCCGCGATTGGCTCTGTTGTGCCAGTTATAGGTACTGCGCTTGGCGGGATTGTGGGCGGTGCGATTGGCGCATTTGGAGGAGAATCAGCAGGGAGTTGGCTAGGTGATACGCTAGGCGGTTGGTTCTTTGATGACGAATCAAAAGAAGATAGCTCGCAAACGGTGAGTGAGTCTAGTACGTCGAGTGTCTCAGCTTTGGCTGATGGGCAAGCTGACACGCAATTTGCGCAAGAGGCAACCACCAATACGCAGGCAGGATCACCCCTACAGTTTGTTAAAGACAATGTCATTAATGAAGCAAACATGGTGCTTGGCACGATGGCTGCGGTAGATGCTGCGTCTGGCAAACCTGCGGGCAAGTCAGCGCAATTGTCTAAACAAACGCAATTGTTGGGACATGCTTTAAATGGCCACACCATTTATCAAGCTGCGGCCAATGATGACCTGTCTACTCAAGAAAAAGCACGTACTATCGGTGGCACGTTAACAGGTGCGTTAAGTGCAGAAGGCGTAGAGCACTTAGTCGGGAAAATTCCTAAGTATGGCAAGTTCCTAGGGCCTATTGCTGGTTATTTAACAAATGCGGCGATGTCCCAAGTCGGCGGCAATTTCTTCGCGAGCTTATTTGGCGACGATGAAGCCGAAAAGTCGACTCAGCAAGGAGCGGCAAAAGCTTTACCTGTGAGCAAGCCTGAATCTTTAGCGCAACAAAGCAGTGTGCAACCCCAAGTTACCAGCGAGGTGCAATCTAAGGCGTTTGCAGGCAGTGTCACGGTGAATGCCAATATTACGGTGAATGCTAACGGCGATGAGAAAGCGCAGGATATTGCTGTCCAAGTTAAGCAAATACTGGAACAGCAACAACAACAAGCTGTGCGAGATTATCGTGCGCGGTATTACAACGAAGTAGCTTAAGGGGTTCCCCTTAAGCTTTTTAAAGAGGGCTTTCAATGGCAAAGATAAATCATGCCAACTACATGATGCAGCTAGGTAAATACAAGTTTTCTGTGAGCACAGCTGCCTATCAAAAAATCCAGTTTAATACACAGTACCGCTGGAAAACGCTCGATACGCAAACTGATCAAGCGACACCTGTACAGCAATTTGTTGGGGTGGGGAAGCAGGAGCTTGAAATCGAAGGGACTATCTTTCCTCAGTTGGTAAAAGATGGCTTGAAGCAACTGGATAAAATGCGTGCTGAAGCTGCAAAAGGTGAGCCGTTAACACTGACATATGTAGAAGAGAGCGGTAAATCTAGTCCCAGTGTCGGGCGCGTATTAGATAAGTGGGTGATCACTGATATCAATGAAACTCGCACCCTATTTTTAAATGATGGCATTCCTCGAGAAATCCAATTTACGATGAAACTTTCCCGTTATGACGGAAACGAAGGAGCTAAGTAATGAGCGGTGTAACGTATGTCACACGGGATGGAGACTGCTTGGATTTAATTTGTTTCCGTCACTATGGCCGTAGTTCGGGGATGGTGGAGCGTGTTCTTGAGTTCAATTATGGGCTTGCCGAGCTAGGTCCTATCTATCCAGAAAACATAGAAATTTTTCTACCCGATTTACCAAAACCGAAAGTACGTAAAGAGATCAATATTTGGGAGTAAATGGTCATGGAATTACAGGCGCATTACTCGGTAAAAGCGAACGGCAATGAGGTTGGGGCACAGCTTCGAGATCGCATTGCTGAAGTACGAGTGACCCTTCGTACGGGGCTGTTAAGCGACACGTGTTATGTAAAGTTTGACAACTTAGGAAACTTGCCAATCACTGCGCCACAAGGTGCTGAAGATCTTGAAATTGGCATGGGCTACAAACAGGGCACTGACGACAGCAGTGCGCCGATTGTTGAAATGGGTAAGTACAGCGTTGGTGAATATCAGCTGATTGGCCCTGTTAGGGCACTTGAACTGCATGGTAATAAAGTTCTTTGGGATCAGGATTTAAAAACACTGAAGTTCAAATCTTGGCCCAGTTCAGATGAAGCACCCTTGATGTTGGCTGATGTGATTTCAGAAATCGCAGGCCAATATGGTTTGTCTCCATGTATTGCAGATAGTTATCAATCGATTCAGTTACCGCATATTGAGCAAAACGAAAGCGACATGCAGCTACTTTCAAAGTTAGCAGAGCAATATGATGCGTTTATGAAAATCGTCAATGACAAATTGATTTTCATGAATAAAGGGACTGGCCGTTCATTATCCGGGCAAGCTTTGCCTGAGGTGGCACTGGGGCCAAAATGGCTGACAAATTGGGTGCTCAATGCTCAGCACTATAAGTCTGTAGGCGAAGTCAAAGCAAAGTTCTATGACTTTGATATTGCTGAGCTAAAGACAGTGAGTGCTGGATCTAACGCCCCGACCCATGTACTACCATACGTATACTCAAACGAAGCAAACGCACAGGCCGCTGCGAACAGCAAATTAAATCAATTAAAACGAAGTCACAAGTCAGTACAACTTCACACCTTTGGAAAACCGGACATAGTTGCTGGCGGTGTGGTTGAAATTGAAGACGTCGCTGACGAAATTAACGGTCGTTGGTACGTCAATGAAGTTGAACACGTGATCAATGGCCAAGGGTATTACTCTTATGTGTGCTGTGAAGCTTTGGCCGAATAAACGCTTAATGCGTTCTTTATAAATGAATAATTTCATATCGCATCGCTATTCTTGCGATGCTTATCCTTCCACACCTCCTACCTCCAAGGTCATCCAGTTAGCCTGCTCACGTGCATTGCTCTATGCATAGGCTAACTGCGATGGCCTCTTTCCTAAACTTATTCCTACCCACTCAATAGTAAAACTATCCCGCCAAACGCCAATACGCCACCCAATATCATGTTATGTGTTATATGCTCTTTGCGTATGAGGCTCATGGTTATCACCATCAGTGGTGCAGCAGAAAATATGGTTTGTGCGATCGCAGGATCGGTGTTGTTTACAGCAATTAGTTGCAACCATAAGCCGATGAATGTGCCAAAAAACACTGCAGCAAATAACCACTTTTTACTATCTATCCCCTGAAGTGTGATCGCGCGTTGTAACGAGCTGTGTTTAAATGCGGCAACGATAATCGCCACCGCGAGTGTACCAGACACTAAACGTATGGTTGCAGCCCACAAGCTACTGACGTGTTGATCATTTAATGCCCCTTTGGATAACACCATACCTGCTGCTTGGCAGGTTGCGGCAATAAGCGCGAAAACAACCCCTTTGTGGTACGTATTTCGATCTACTGTCGGAAGCGCTCGATTAGGCTTGACCGCAATAATCACACCCAAGGTAGTAAGTAGTATGCCTAACCATGCACTAAGGGATAAAAAGACGCCCAATAAGGCGATGTTGAGCAGTCCTGCAATCGCAGGGGCGAGTGACTCTATTACCAACGTGCGTGCAGGGCCAATATTACGAAGTGCACCAAAGTAAGCACTGTCCCCAATGGCGATGCCCACAATGCCACTGGCTATCAACCATCCCCAACTGAATTGAGTTGTGGGTAGCTGACTATCCCACGTTAAAAGTAATACTGCGGCCATCAGCACAGATGCAATGACGCCTTTGGCGACATTTAATTCCAGTGGATTTAAGTGGTGACTAAAGCGCTTGTATAGCAGCGTTGAAAACGCCCATACTGCCGCTGCTGTGAATGCTGCTAACTCTCCAATGCCCATCATATTCTTATTGTTCTTGCTTAATTGCTCGTACTGTAATCTTTTCGCTTAGGGATGCAACAATTAACCGTATTAAATTAAACTTTCAGTTTTTATTGAAAGTTTAAAAGGTTTGCTGCTACACTTTGTTTGTAGATATAGTCGTCAGCTTAACGTGTGGTCGCTTTGCCACCCATTGGAGAACAATATGGTACTCGATGCAATTCAAGTAAACTTAATTCTGTTCAGCTTTAGTATGTTTGTGTCTTGTTTGATTATGGCATTTTCGGAATCAAGACAAGCAGGCGCAGATCGCCTAAAAGTGAGTATAGAATATGGCATCTTTTCTTCAGCGGGCCTTATCCTTGCGGCTGTTTTAGCATTCGGTTATATCAGTTAGTCCTCTACTTGCATAAACTCAGGGTGCGACTCACAGCGCACCCTTTATCGCATGATTGTTACACGTCATGCTCTTCGTTTTTTATACTTGATACACGCTCCTTTCCTTTACGGCCCCCGATGAATTCATCCAAGTGCATTATATTCAGCACACATACTTATTCCATGGATCTGATTATTACTTCATTTGGACGTCTGTACATCTAGAAGTTGAATTTTTTGGGCTTTCGTTCATAATGGCAAGCAAGATAGTTTTCGCGAATTTATGCTTCATTGGGGAAGAGTCTCATGCCAATCACCGTAAAAGACGAATTGCCTGCCATTGCAAGGCTGCGACATGAAAATGTATTTGTAATGCCCAAAAGTCGAGCTTTGTCTCAAGAAATCCGTCCTATGCGGTTAGCTATACTGAATTTAATGCCCAATAAGGTAGAGACCGAAGTGCAGTTTATTCGTTTGCTGGCAAATACGCCGCTGCAAGTGCATGTGGATTTGTTACGATTAGACACGCACCGTAGCTCTGATAACTCTGAGCAGCATTTGAACATGTTCTATCGCTACTTCTCTGAAGTAAAAGCGCAGAATTATGATGCTTTGATAGTGACGGGTGCCCCCTTAGCACACCTCGAATACAGTGAGGTTATCTATTGGCAAGAATTACAAGAGTTTTTTGATTGGGCGGAGCACCATGTCACCTCAACGTTGTTTTCTTGCTGGGCTGCGCATGCAGGTCTCTTTCACCACCATGGTTTAAAAAGAGCGCTCAAAGAAAAAAAATTGTGTGGTGTATTCAAACATCAAGTGTATTTTGACCACGGGGCGCTTACGCGCGGTTTTGATGATGAGTTTTTAGTACCGCATTCCCGTTATGGGCATATCGATATTGAGCAGATCAATAACTGCAAGGATTTAGTTGTCTTAGCTGGCTCGCAAAAGGTTGGAGCCTACCTAATGAAAAATAAAACTGGGAGTCAAGTGTATATTACAGGACACCCAGAGTACGATGCAGATACACTTCAAAAAGAATACCAACGAGACTTACTCAACGACGTGCATGCATCTAAACCTGAGAACTATTTCCCCAATGATGATCAGGGTGTCAAGCCTTCAAAAACCTGGCAGAGTCACGCCTTTTTATTATTCTCAAATTGGTTAAACTACTATGTGTACCAAACAACCCCCTACGATATTAATCTCGTTAGCCAAGACGTAAGGACTAACAATTATGCCGAATAACAGCGTGCCATTTGAGCCAGTTGATGGCCAAGCAGTATCTGATGCCCTGAAAAAAACCATGCAAGAACGCATTGTTATTTTAGATGGCGCAATGGGTACTATGATCCAAAAACACAAATTTGAAGAAGAAGATTATCGCGGTGAGCGCTTCAAGGATTGGCATGTGCTGATAAAGGGCAATAATGATTTATTGAGTTTGACGCAGCCCGAAGTGATTCGACAGATCCACAGAGAGTACCTAGAGGCAGGGGCGGACATTATTGAAACCAATACCTTCAACTCGACGACAATTTCTATGGAAGATTACGACATGGCGAGTTTAAGCCGTGAGATAAATTTTGAGTCGGCGAAGTTAGCGCGCGAAGTATGTGATGAGTTTACCGCAAAAGACCCGGGTAAACCGCGCTATGTGGGTGGTGTGTTAGGTCCAACGTCAAAAACGTGTTCAATCTCTCCTGATGTAAACGATCCTGGTTATCGTAATGTTACGTTTGATGCGCTGGTGGAGGCATATATTGAATCGACCCTTGCCTTGATAGAGGGTGGTGCACACTTAATTCTTATCGAAACTATTTTCGATACACTCAATGCTAAAGCAGCTGCCTACGGGGTAGAAGAAGCGTTTGAACAAGCGGGTGTTCGATTACCAGTGATGATCTCAGGTACCATTACCGATGCCTCAGGCCGTACACTGTCGGGTCAAACAACAGAAGCTTTTTATAACTCTATTCGTCATATCAAACCCATTTCAATTGGCCTTAATTGTGCTTTAGGCCCAGATCTCTTACGTCCTTATGTTGAAGAATTATCGCGTGTATGTGAAACCTATACTTCGGTGCACCCGAATGCGGGTTTACCCAATGAATTTGGTGAATATGATCTAGAAGCCGATGAAATGAGCGTAGAGATAGTTGATTGGGGTCAGGAAGGCTTTATTAACATCGTAGGTGGGTGTTGTGGAACCACACCAGAACATATCAAAGCCTTTGCTGACAAGCTAGCACGTGTTCAGCCTCGTCCACTGCCCGAGCTCGACGTTCGTATGCGCTTATCAGGTTTAGAAGCCTGTAACCTGAATTAGGAAGTATCACTATGACGCAATCTACAGCCATTTTTACCAATGTCGGTGAGAGAACCAATGTTACCGGTTCGGCGCGCTTTAAGCGCTTAATTTTAGAAGAAGACTACGAAACCGCTCTGGAAGTTGCGAGAGAGCAAGTCGAAGGGGGCGCACAGGTCATTGATATCAATATGGATGAAGCCATGTTGGATTCAAAAATGGCCATGGTGAAATTCCTGAACTTAATCGCCTCTGAACCAGAGATTTCTAAAGTCCCAATCATGGTCGACTCATCAAAATGGGATGTCATCGTCGCGGGTCTGAAGTGTATTCAGGGTAAAGCCATTGTTAACTCAATCTCTTTAAAAGAGGGGCGAGAACCTTTTGTAAAGCAAGCAAAAGTCTTAAAGCGCTTCGGCGCCGCGGTCGTGGTAATGGCGTTTGACGAAGTTGGTCAAGCTGAAACCGCGGACCGTAAGTTTGAAATTTGTCAGCGCTCTTACAAAATATTGGTAGATGAACTGGGCTTCCCACCAGAAGATATCATTTTTGACCCGAATATCTTTGCTGTTGCAACAGGTATTGAAGAGCATGATAACTACGCTGTTGAATTTATTGAAGGGACACGTCGGATTAAACAGAATCTGCCACATTGTAAGGTGTCTGGCGGTGTATCTAATGTATCATTCTCATTTCGTGGCAATAATCCTGTGCGAGAAGCGATTCACTCGGTGTTTTTATATCATGCGATAAAAGCAGGTATGGACATGGGGATTGTAAATGCCAGCCAGTTAGCTGTATACGACGATATTCCGCTTGAATTGAGAAATGCCGTTGAAGACGTGGTCCTTAACACTGACCCTGGGGCGGGTGAGCGTTTGGTAGATATTGCCCCCAAATACTCAGGTATGGCACAAGCTGAGAAGAAAGAAGATCTCGCGTGGCGCACTTGGCCAGTAGCTAAGAGACTAGAGCATGCTTTGGTTAAAGGCATCACTGAATACATAGAAGAAGATACCGAAGAGTGCCGTGTAAGCTTTGATAAACCCATTCAGGTTATCGAAGGGCCTTTGATGGATGGTATGAATGTTGTTGGTGATTTATTTGGAGCCGGTAAGATGTTTTTACCTCAAGTTGTTAAGTCGGCTCGAGTGATGAAGCGTGCGGTTGCTTATCTGGACCCGTTTATTGAAGCCGAGAAAGAAGAAGGCGCCAGTAATGGTAAAATTATCATGGCAACGGTAAAAGGTGATGTACATGATATCGGCAAAAATATTGTGGGTGTTGTACTGCAATGTAACAACTACGAAGTCATTGATCTCGGGGTAATGGTGCCCGCAGAAAAAATATTACAAACTGCCATTGAGGAAAGTGCCGATGCAATTGGACTGTCTGGTCTTATCACCCCATCGCTTGACGAAATGGTGCATGTGGCAAAAGAAATGACGCGTCGTGGCTTTGAAATACCGTTACTAATTGGTGGTGCAACAACATCTAAAGCGCATACTGCGGTTAAGATTGAACCTCAATACGACAAGGGCGTTATTTATGTGAATAATGCGAGCCGCGCAGTAGGCGTGGTGTCTAGTCTACTCAGTGCCACACAAAAACCGGCATTTTTAGAGAAAACCGCCAACGAATATGTCAAAGTACGTGAGCAACAAGCGCGTAAGAAGCCGCGTTCAAAGCCTGTTACTTTGGCCCGTGCACGTGATAATGCGGTGAAACTTGATTGGGATAATTACACACCACCCAAGCCGAAGAAACTTGGGATCACTGAGTTTAAGGATGTGAGCATTCAGACTTTACGCAAGTATATCGACTGGACGCCGTACTTTATGACGTGGTCGCTGGCGGGTAAGTATCCGCGTATTCTTGAGGACGAAATTGTCGGAGAAGAGGCTAAAAAGTTGTTTGCAGACGCGAATGCGATGCTAGACGACCTAGAGCGCAGCGGCAAGTTACAACCTCTTGGTGTCATCGGGTTGTTTCCTGCTAATCGTGTGGAAGACGACATTGAAATCTATAAAGATGAGTCTCGCTCCGACGTATTGTTACGCTCTTGTCAGCTTCGCCAACAAACCGAAAAGACTGATTTTCCAAATTACTGCTTAGCTGACTATATCGCGCCAAAAGGGGTTGATGACTACTTTGGCGCTTTTGCAGTGACGGGGGGGCTTGAAGAAGATGCCCTCGCGGATGCGTTTGATGCGCAGCAAGACGATTATAATAAGATCATGGTCAAAGCGGTTGCGGATAGATTAGCAGAGGCGTTTGCGGAGTATCTGCATGAACAAGTGCGCAAAGCGTACTGGGGTTTTGCCGCTGATGAACACCTCACAAATGAGGAGTTGATCCGAGAAAACTATCAAGGCATTCGCCCCGCACCTGGCTATCCAGCGTGCCCAGAGCATACTGAGAAGCGCAAAATTTGGGCGCTCTTAGATGTTGAGAATCGCATCGGTATGAAGCTGACAAGCTCCTACGCTATGTGGCCTGGGGCTGCCGTTTCTGGTTGGTATTTTTCTCACCCTGACTCGAAGTACTTTGCTGTTGCTGCTATTCAAAAGGATCAGGTCGAAGACTATGCTAAGCGCAGTAATATGCCGTTGGAAGAAGCTGAGCGCTGGTTGTCACCTAATTTAGGGTATGACGCGTAGTACACAGACAGCAGCTGATATACGCAGTACAACACCTATACTGTACTGCGCACTCACCTCCTTGAAAGGCTATTTTTGATGTTGGTTGACGGGTGTTTGAACGTCAACCTGCAACAGTATGCCTGACTTGCAAAACGCAAGTTCATGCCACGTATATCAAGCAGCTCAATGGGGGTTAAAACCATAACATCATATTCTACCGCGGATTTTGTTGGGGCTTTTTAAAAAAGTGGCGACTGTTTTAAGTTGAGTCGTCGAGATTAGTTGTGTAAAGATGATATTGTGTTAGTAAAAGTTTGAATAATTCAGTTAGGGATATGTGCCTATGCTTAGTATGTCTGAAGTGGTTAAGAGTTACACAACAGATACGATACACACGCAAGCCCTTCAGCCATTTAACTTAGACATACAGCAAGGTGATTTTATTTCTGTTGTTGGTCCTTCCGGGGCCGGAAAAACAACTTTTTTAAATATCATCGGGTTGTTGGAAGTCCCTTGTTACGGGCGTTACTTATTGGACGGAGAGTCAGTTTTAGCTTTCAGTGATAAGCAAAAAGCTCGACTGAGAAATACTAAAATTGGTTATATATTTCAAAGTTTTAATTTAATTCCTGAACTAAATATCTATGACAATGTTGAAGTTCCTCTGAGATATAGAAAGCTCTCTGCCAAGCTGCGCAAACACCGCGTTCTCTGCGCTTTAGAAGCGGTAGGGCTGGCTAGTCGAGCAGATCACAAACCACATCAATTATCAGGTGGGCAGCAACAACGAGCGGCAATCGCTCGCGCGATTGTTGGTAACCCCTCTATACTGTTGGCTGATGAGCCTACAGGCAATTTAGATTCTACTAAGTCCGAAGAAATTATGTCGATATTGATGGCGTTAAATCGCCAAGGTATGACGTTGCTAATGGTCACACATGACCCCACTTTAGCGATGCGAGCACAGCGCACCATTGAAATAAGAGACGGGATCTTAAAAGAACGCAGTGTGAAGCACTATGCTGCTCGCTGGCGCACAGAAAGCGGCTTAAGCTAACAAATGGGAAGTGCTTGCGCCTAAACGTGTTGGCCACAGTACATACAATGACCCTACTCAATTTCGGGATTGGCTATTTTCAAAGATGTCATCAGGTGCTCTGATAAATGGGGTGAGCAGGTTATCAATTATTTTGATGACAACCTTTATTAACTTATTGTTTTATTTTGGTGACTTTAAGGTTCTATTTATGTATCTTTCAGGGCGTGGTACTCAGTCGGTACTGATTTCTTACGAACAATGTGGATGGTTGATTTAAAATTGTTTTTTATCAACGTATTAAATTGCAATTGAGCACATTTGGGCGATGGAAAGTCCTCACCAGTTTAAGCACAAGTTACAAGGAATAATTATGTTAAAAATGTCAAATATTGCCAAAATATATTTAACCGATACTGTTAAAACTCAGGCGCTACAGCCCTTTAGTTTAGATATTGAAGCGGGTGATTTTGTGGCGGTAGTTGGCCCATCGGGATCGGGGAAGACGACTTTTCTGAATATAGCGGGGCTACTCGAAGACTACTCCGAGGGCAGCTATTTTCTTAATAATCAGGATGTGACCCATTTATCAGACACGCAAAAGTCACGCCTTCGAAATGAACAAATAGGATTTATTTTTCAAAGTTTTAATTTAATACCAGAATTGAATTTATTCGACAATGTCGAAATGCCTTTACGCTATCGTACGTTTTCAGCAAAAGAACGCAAAAGTCGAGTGATTGAGGCATTAACGCAAGTGGGTCTCGCAAATCGACAAACGCATTACCCTCAACAATTATCCGGGGGACAGCAACAGCGTGTCGCGATTGCCAGAGCGCTCGCTGGAAGCCCTGCCTTTTTACTGGCCGATGAGCCCACCGGTAATTTGGACTCAAACATGGCTGACGGGATTATGTCTTTACTCAAAGATATAAATGCGTCGGGTACAAGTATTTTAATGGTTACACATGATTTACAACAAGCAGCACAGGCAGACCGTATTGTTGAGATCAAAGATGGTGTTCTGACCGAAAGTAAACAAGTTGAGAAAGTGGTTGCGTGAGGACAGGTATGCTTCTTTACTATTTTAAACTAGCGATGCTAAGCATCAGAAAAACGCCCTTGTTGAGTTTTTTAATGATTGCGACAATTGCCATTGGCATTGCTGCGACGATGATCACGTACACGGTTAACTACATGATGACTCAAGACCCTGTACCCGGTAAAAGCGATCGACTTTTTACGGTTCATCTTAGTAGTTGGGATCCAAATGTCGGGTATCGAATGAAAGATGGCAAAGAAGATATTCCTATCTTTATGACCTATCAGGATGCAACAAACTTATATACAGATCAAAGAGCACATAAACAAACCATCATTAGTTTTCACAAAGCGATGGTGAGAAGTGCAGCGCAGCCCCGCGGGCAAGCAACGATGACGTACCTTAGGCCAACAACGCATGAATTTTTTAGTATGCTGAACGTGCCATTTTTATATGGCTCTCCCTGGGATGCAAGTGATGATAGTCAAGGCAGTCAGATCGTTGTGTTATCAAAAAAGAAAAATGAACAGTTATTTCAAGGTGAGAACTCACTGGGTCGAGAAGTGGTTATTGGCGGTTTAATTTATCGGGTTGTTGGGGTGTTAGATGAATGGCTGCCTTTACCTCGGTTTTATACCGAGCGTTCAGACTCTTACTCAGAACCGAGAGGTTTATTTGTGCCATTTCAGTCCAGCATAAACAATGATTGGCTCTCAGGTACTGATGGGAGTGTTTACTGTTGGGGGGGCGCTGACCTGATTGATTTGAACGCATTAAAAGCATCTGAATGTGTATGGCTGTTCTATTGGGTTGAGCTAGCCTCAGCAGAACTTCGTGATGACTACCTTGCATACATAAATAGGTATGCTCAAGAGCAGAAAGCACTTGGTCGTTTCCAGCGTGAACAAATGAACCGTGTCATGAATGTGGCGGAGTTTATAGAGTACAACGAAGTCGTCAATAAAGACGGGCGAATCGCGGTCTGGTTAGCAATGGCTTTTCTTATCGCTTGTTTACTAAATACGATGAGTTTGATGATGACAAAGTTCCATGGTAAAGGCGCCGAAGTGGGATTACGGCGTGCTGTGGGGGCGAGTAAAGTCGATATCGCGAGGCAATTTTTTTGTGAAACAGTAATTATTGGCTTAGCTGGCGGGGCGATTGGTTTAGTTCTCGCGCTGCTTGGCTTGTATGTCACGTCCGAAGTATATAGCCACCTACACGCTGGATTGATGGAAATGAACTTGTCATTGATGCTACTGACAATTGGTTCCTCTGTATTGGCCAGTACTGTTTTTGGCTTATACCCAATTTATAAGGCGTGTCAGATTCAACCATCAAGCCAATTAAAAAGTTTGTAAGGAGCGATAAAATGAAAGATCTACAACCTATCATCAAGTCCTTACTACGCGCAAAAACGGCGCCGTTATTGCTCATGCTACAAATTGCAGTGACGTTCACAATATTGGTGAATGCGGTATTTATGTTATTGCAAAAAAGCGATGAGATTAATGTGCCCAGCGGCTTGGCTGAAAACGAACTGTTTTGGTTTCAAATGTCTTTACATGGCACGCGAGAAGAAAAGAAAACAAGTTTGTTTAGAGATTTAGACGCAATCAAGGCACTGGATAGCGTAAGCGGTGCTGTTGCACTTAGCTCCATTCCTTTTTCAGAGCGAGGCGCCGGTCATGAGATTCGCTTGGAGCGAGATGCGGTGGGTTACGTGACAAAAGCAGCTTTTTATTCTGGTAGTTATCAATCGCTAGAGACAATGGGGCTAGAGCTAATTGCAGGTGAAGGATTTACAATTAATGATGAACGACGGTTATATAATTTCGGGTTAGATGTGCCGTCTGGTGTAATAATCACGAAGGTATTGGCTGAACAGTTATACCCAGACGATTGGCGGCAAGTTATTGGGGAAACTATTTTTCTTGACGAGGATGCACAACCGGTTAGGGGGGTGGTGGAGCATCTAATTGGCCCATGGAGCTTTTGGAAAAATAGAAGCTTTAATGTGTTGTTTTCAAATGTTTTCATTACCCCGGAAGTTTCTATATTAGTAAGAATTCAAGGAGATAACATCGACAAAAGTATGCAGGACGTGATGGATGTTGTTATGCAGGAGCCCAGACGTACCGTTGATCATTTAGAAGTGATGACGGACTCGAGAGAAAAAGCATATCGTGCTCAAGTGGCGGCGTATAGTACATTGAAAGCGGTAGTTTTGGGCCTCGCACTCATAACGATGCTTGGTGTGTTTGGTCAGACACGCTTTGCTATTTTGAAAAGGCGCAAACAAATTGGCACTCGTAGAGCGCTAGGAGCAAGCCAAATTGCCATTGTCCGCTATTATGTTATTGAAAATGCAGTTATAAACCTATGTGGTATTGTTTTGGGTGTGGTGTTGGCTGTGGTGGCAAATAATTTGTTAGTGGCACATTTTCAATTAGAACCGGTCCCTGGTCTTTATTTGGTTTATGGCGGTGTAATTATCTTCCTAGCTGGTTTTTTGGCCGTATTGCAACCTGCAATTCGCGCTGCGAGTATCTCACCTGCTGAAGCGACTCGCTCTGTATAATTTAACGGAGCCCAATCTATATGTATTTGGGCTCCCATCAGTCATTTACGCACTATCTGCCAGTCATTGCCTCATTCCCACGATTTGGTTCCTTATGTAAAGCCACATCAAGTGAATTATTTAATTCAAAGTAAAATATTTATTAATTTTGTGTTCTAGTTGTTGGTTTTAATTTACAATGTCTCGGCTGTTTTTTGGGTACTTTTGCTCATTTGTCCAACTGTTACAGCGATTATTATGCAGAGATAGCAAGCTATATTCTTTTTCATTACTCTAATATTCAATGGGATATAGCGAAATGCTGCAGACGATTAGTGAAAACGCGAAAGGATATAACATGCTAAAAATGCGAGGAGTTGCAAAATCATTTGTTACAAAGACGGTGGAAACGCAAGCATTGCAGCCTTTTGATCTAGATATCTCACAAGGTGAGTTTGTTGCAATTGTAGGACCGTCTGGCTCGGGGAAAACCACCTTTTTGAATATTGCGGGCTTGCTAGAAGCGCACAGTGAAGGCCAGTATTACCTCGATGGAAAAGACATCACCGGATTATCTGATAGAAGTAAATCATCGTTAAGAAATCAAAAAATAGGGTTTATCTTTCAGAGTTTTAATTTAATTCCTGAGCTTAACTTATTCGATAATATTGAGATGCCCTTGCGCTATAGGACTTTCAGTCGCAAAGTGCGAGCGCAGCGTGTAATGGAAGCACTCGAAAAAGTGGGATTGGCAGGACGAAAATCCCATTACCCTCAGCAGCTATCTGGCGGACAACAGCAACGTGTTGCGATTGCGCGCGCGTTGGCTGGCAGCCCATCGTTTCTATTGGCGGATGAACCGACTGGGAATTTGGACTCAAAAATGGCAGATGGGATCATGGCTCTGTTAAAAGATATCAATCAACAGGGCACGAGCATCCTAATGGTGACACACGATATGGATCAAGCGCGACAAGCAGGTCGTGTTGTTGAAATACGAGACGGTTATCTTACAGAGCAACAACTAGCGCTCACAGCATAGAGGTTTACATGGTTGGTTATTACATCAAGCTGGCTTGGCTTAGCCTCAGAAAAACGCCACTGTTAAGTATGCTAATGATAGGCACGATTGCGATTGGTATCGCTGCTGCCATGATTACAATTACCGTCGGGTATATGATGGCACAGGACCCGCTTCCTCATAAAAGTGACCGTGTCGCGATGGTACATCTGAATTCATGGGATCCCACTCAACCCTATGGCTATCGACGCAATGGTAAAAATGATATTCCTAGCACGTTGACCTACCAAGATGCAATGGCGCTGCTCAAAGCCGATAAAGCCGATAAACATACCTTGTTTGCACAATTTTCAGATATGATCCGTACAACCACATCGGATGTTCGTGATGCACAGCTACATCCTATACGCTCTACGACCCGTGACTTTTTTGATATGTTTGGTGTCCCTTTTATCTATGGTGGCACTTGGAGTAAAGAAGCTGATCTGACGGGGGAGCAGGTCATTGTGCTGTCTAAGCATGAGAATGATCGCTTATTTGACGGGGTAAACTCTGTTGGCAAAGAAGTACACGTTGGTACGTTGCTCTTTCGGGTCGTGGGTGTTATCGACGACTGGCAGCCAACGCCACGTTTTTATACGCATCGATATTTAATGTATCAGTCTACGCTGCGTTACTTTGTGCCGTTAGAGTCACAAATTCGCAATGCGCTATTTTCACCGACGTCAATG
This sequence comes from Pseudoalteromonas sp. SMS1, assembly GCF_021530565.1. Taxonomy (GTDB): domain Bacteria; phylum Pseudomonadota; class Gammaproteobacteria; order Enterobacterales; family Alteromonadaceae; genus Pseudoalteromonas. The sequence continues at coordinate 286,719 of NZ_JAKGBI010000002.1, read as the reverse complement.
GGCTTTTCATGTTGGGGCGATGATCCGAACTCTACACTGGCAGATTTATTACTTTCAGAGTGTGTTTGGCTTCACTTATGGGTTGAGTTTGACTCCGTGGATAAGAAAGATGACTACTTTGGTTTTTTATCTGATTACTCCGAGGAACAACGTAAAGTTGGGCGGTTTGCTCGGCCAGAGCCCAATCGTCTTATGACTGTACCTGAATACTTAGAGAAAGAAGGTGCGCTGAGCAACGAAAATATCATGGGGATCTGGTTTTCATTGGCATTTTTATTGGCATGCTTATGTAATGTCATGAGTTTAATGATGACCAAGTTCCACGGCAAAGGGGGAGAGATTGGCCTGCGCAGAGCGGTGGGAGCAAGTAAAAAAGACATCATTATACAATTTGGCTTTGAATCAATATTTATCGGCTTAGTGGGGGGAGTACTGGGCCTTCTATTCGCGCAAGTTGGACTGTCAGTATTGGCCGACATGTTCTCTAATTTACATCAGAGTGTAATGACGATGGACATATTCCTTATGGTTGGTACGGTCGGTTTAGCTATGAGTACCTCACTTTTATTTGGGTTGTGGCCAATATACCGCGCAAGCCAAATACAGCCATCAAGCCAACTAAAGAGTCTGTAGGAGCTGGATATGAAGGATTTAACCCCCATTTTAAAGACCTTATGGAAAAGTAAAACAGGTCCTTTTCTGTTGGTGATTCAAATTGCAGTCGCTTTTACTATTTTAATTAACGTGGGCCATATGGCCATCAACAAATGGCATGAAATTAATAAGCCAAGCGGGCTAGACGAAGCGCACTTGTTTACATTTACTGCGAACTTACCCGTTGAACCGGATAGTTATCAGGCAAGGCTTGAGCAAGACTTTGCCGATATCCTTGAACTAGCCAGCGTGGAAAGTGTGAACGCGACCAATTCAGTCCCTCTCACTAGCTGGGGGTTAGGTCTTGCGCTCAATAGAACCGAAAGCGATGAAAGTTACATTTCATATGCTGGAGTTTATAGTATGTCTTCGAATTTTGTAGAAACCTTAGGCCTTGAAGTGATCATGGGCAGGAAATTTGACGATGCTGAAATGAGGCTTTCGAGCGATGACTATATGATAAAGTCAACCACGGCCATGGTGACGAAGGCTTTGGCTGAAAAAATCTCACCAGAAGACTGGACGCAGACAGTAGGTAAAACAATCTATATCAATGGCCGGCCTTATCAAATTGTGGGGATCGTCAATGAGCTTATCGCAACCTGGCCTGCATGGTGGGGAAATAAGCGCAGTATTATATTTCCTGTTTTAACCTTGACCAATGAGAGTAAATTTATGGTGAGGGCGCATCCAGGTCAGCTGCAACAAGCGATGGAAGAGGTACATACTTTGCTAATGCGTCAACCTGGGCGCATCATAGACAAATATCACCCATTTTCCCATACAAGAGAAACGGGTTATAAGCCCATGATTTCGTCATTGGTGATCCTCATCGCGGTGACGATCGGCTTAATGGTTGTGACAATGCTAGGCACGTTCGGCCAAGCGCGGTTTGCAATTTTGAGGCGAAAACGCCAGATAGGCATACGCCGAGCACTTGGGGCAAGTAAGTGGCAAATTGTACGTTACTATATCTTGGAAAATATGGTGATTACGTCATTCGGGATTCTACTGGGCGTTATTTGTGCAATTTTACTGAATGTAAAACTGATGGACTTTTTTGACCTGTTGTCCGTTCCGGGCGAATACTTTTTAGTGGGGGCAGCTGTCATCCTAGTGGCAGGTCAGTTTGCAGTTATTCCCCCAGCTTTGAGTGCCGCCAATATTTCACCCGCCTCGGCGACACGTTCCGTTTAATTCACCTCTTTGATGTAGACACGGCAATGCTTTTGTAGTGTCTACTTTACACCTTCTTTGTACCGTTATTTTCAACTTTCGTCAGAACCTTAATTCCCCTTATAAAAAATTTATAATAACTATCAGTGCGTTGCAATTAGTCATGATTTTTACTCAGGAAGAAATAAATTTACCGTCAAAATATTAGTTATAAAAGCTTACTTTACTGTTATTTTTTGGTTAACATTCATTCGCTTTTTTTAGTATACTTCTACGAGTGAAGTTGAAATGTGATTTGGGGAGTGATCATGAAGTGGTTGATTATAGTGTTGCTAGTTTTTTGCTCCAGCACTACTTACGCCCACAATCAGCTCGTTGTTGATATTATGAGCAGTGAAAACTTCAGTCAGCGCTATAGTGAGTTTTTAGATGGACGCTCTCCACTTGATGTTCAAGACTTTCACCCCACCACGAAGGGTTCCCACATTGAAATAATAGAAATGGTGCTGCTGCAGCAGGCGCTTTTTCTGGGTGGGGAGACCAGAGAAGTGGTTTTTAACCCAAAGCCTTCCGTTAATATTATTGAGTTCTCCGATATGATTGCAGGAGATAGCCTTATTTTGGCTCGTTCGGTGTGGCACGAAGATATTATTAACTATCGCGGCTCATTGTTTGTCAGCGAAGCCGTCGTTGAATTTGGTGATTATGAGGCTGGCTTGTATGTAGCAAAGCGCAATGTAGCGCTACAAAATTTGCCAAAAGAACAATTGGAACAGTTGACGGTGGTTGCAAATCCGAGGTGGCGAGTTGATTGGCGTGCGCTGAACAATACCCCAATTAATATTGTTAGTTTTATTGGCCCGTGGGAAACCATGCTCAATATGGTCGAAACCGATATTGTGGATGCGATGCTAGTGAACTTTAGTGTCAGCGAAGACCTCTTGCTTACATTCGAAGGCAGGGAATATGTCCCTATTCAAAACCTCAAGATGATGCTGCCGGATTCACGTCACTTTATTGTGAGTAAACGTCACCCTCAAGGAGAGCAAATTTTTGCTGCGTTGAACCGAGGCCTAAAAATACTGAAAAAAAGAGGCGTACTGCGCAAGGCATTGGTTCAGTCAGGGTTTATAAATCACTTGGTGTCGGATTGGCAATTCATCAATGAGGAAATGCTTGCAACAACCCGGGTGATACAATGAAACTACATTGGTTTGCCTTTCCATTTATTTGGCTGCTGAGTTTTGAGGTGTTTGGCAACCTTAATAACAGCAGCAGTTCATCGCAAAAAGAAGATCTGAACAAAATGTTAGGTCACTTAACGACCCAACTAAAAGAAGATTATGATCTGAATTTATTGCCGCAAATTCGTGTTTTACGAGAACAATCTAAGCAATTAGGTGAAAAGCGTTTGCAAGCTAAGTCATTGCTGCTTGAAGGCTTAATTCGACAACATTTTGGAGATTACAAAAATAGCCTCGTTTTACATAATGATGCTTTGAGTATTGTCTCTGAAATGAACGCGCCTGAACTTGAAGCACGTATTTACTTAGCGCTTGCTCAATTAGAAATGAGTTTAGAGCGTTTTCGTTTTGCTCAACAATTATTGGAACGTGCCTATACCCTTATAACTAAAAGTGTTTCTGCGGATCAAGTTGAGCAGTTGCGAGCAGAGTATGCGCTTTGGCAAGGCACTTTACATATTATGCGGGGGAGTTATCGCCAAGCGTTAGGTATTTTAAGTCGTGCGGATTCGCAACAACAAAAAGAGTTGTCAAGTAAGTTAGCACTGACTCGAGCGTGGGCGCACCTTTATATTGGAGAATATGCAAACGCAAGCAGGCTATTGCAGTCTGTGGCAAATGAAAAAACGGCGTTGGATAAAAACTTAAAGCTAAGAGTACGCTTTAAATTAATGAATGCGATGGCCTATTTGCAAGCTGGCCAGTTTACGAATGCAATTGATAACGCCAATGACGCCCTTAGTGAGACTTTTGGAACACGATTTTTAAATGAGCAGTCTATATTACAAAATACATTGGCTGGCGCGTACGCTCAACTTGGAGATTTTGAGCAGGCGCATTTGTACTTAAAGCGGTTTGCCATGACCGAACAAGCGCTCAACTTACAAAAGCGTAATAACAAACTATTACAACTTGAAGCACAGTATACTTTGGCAGCGCAAAAGCAGCAATTGAGTGTACTTGAAAAAGACAATGCGCTACAGGCTCAGCAATTAATTCAGCATCAGCAAAAGATCGACAATGCCCACTTAGCCCAACAGCGCGGTGTGTTAGGGATGTTATTAGTGGCACTGGTGTTTGGGTTTGGTTATTGGCGTTGGCAAAATAAACGATATTTAACGGTGTTAAAGCAGCAAGTAGCAGAGCGAACGGCAGAGTTGGCAGAACGTAATAAGCGCTTGCAGGCGTTAAGTTTTACGGACAGTTTAACTGGGCTGAATAATCGTCATTATTTTTTTAGCGTGATTGATGCGCAAGTCAATTCGAGCGCGCTCACCGCACATGCAATCTCGAGTGAAAAGCATGAAATGATATTTTGCCTGTTGGATATTGATCACTTCAAGAAGGTCAATGACTCTTATGGGCATGCTGCAGGTGATACTGTGTTGCAGTCAGTTGCCGATATATTAAAACAGTGCACGCGTGACAGTGACTTGGTGATACGCTGGGGGGGAGAAGAGTTTTTAATGGTGATGCCTAATATGACGCATGCTGAAGCCACCGAGGCCGTCGAGCGGGTGAGAAGACAAGTAGAGTGCTTCCCATTTGTGGTAAACGAACAAGCAATACAGGTCACTTGTTCCATTGGTTTTGCGCCATACCCATTGAGTAATGAAGGTGGCAATTCGTTGACATGGGAGCAAGTCCTAGAGTTAGCTGATAATGGGTTGTATATGGCCAAAGAGGAAAGTCGAAATGCATGGGTGGGGCTAAGGGGCTTGAGTCGGCCATTCAATGCACCAACGGAGCAACTCATCAGTGACTATAAAAACCTGATACATAACGGACAGTTACTTGCTTCGACCAGTTATGAACCTCAAAGTTAGTTACAGGAAATCTCATTCAACATGATAGAATATGTGGATGTTGATATCACTGAACTCGTATTACCGTGCTGCCTATAGAAGAAGTCTATTCACAACTAGTTGAACAACTCACATCCCATGAAACTGTGTTACTGCAAGCGCCCCCGGGCGCTGGTAAATCAACATGGTTACCATTGCAATTAATGAAAGATCAACACTTTAAACGTATTGTGATGTTGGAGCCTCGACGTTTAGCGGCAAGAAATATCGCACAATTCTTGGCAGGAAAATTGAACGAGGCTGTTGGGGAGCAGGTGGGATTAAGAATACGTCAAGAGGTGAAAGTCTCTCCTCGTACTCGACTAGAGATTGTTACAGAGGGAATGTTGACCCGCATGATTCAACAAGATCCCGAGCTCACGGGAGTGGACTTATTAATCTTTGATGAATTCCATGAACGCTCTTTAGCTGCTGATACCGCATTGGCATTTGCGCTAGAGTCACAGGCTGCATTGCGAGAAGACTTAAAGATTTTGGTGATGTCAGCAACTTTGGACAGTGAACGCTATCAAGCGTTCTTAGCGTGTCCTGTCGTGTGTTCACAAGGTCGCAGTTATCCAATTGAGGCGCGTTATGTCCCCCTTAAGGACGAACGTCAGTGGTTGATGCAAATAGCGCCCATGGTACGCAAGGCTTTGCATGAAGAAAGTGGCAGTGTTTTGGTGTTCTTACCAGGTCAAAAGGAGATCCGCTATGTGGCGGACGCACTTCAACCTGAGATTGCGCAAAGTGCCAATATTGAGTTATGTACGCTATACGGCGATCAAAGTAAAGCAAGCCAACAAGCTGCCATTGCGCCTGCAAAAGCTGGACAGAGGAAAGTGGTCCTAACGACCAATGTTGCTGAGACGTCCTTGACCATAGAAGGGATCCGAGTGGTGATTGACAGCGGTAAACGTCGTGCCGGTGTATTCAATCTACGTACCGGTGTTACTGAGCTTGCCACACTTTCGATCTCCCGTGCTTCCGCTGTTCAGAGAGCGGGCCGGGCGGGTCGAATAGAACCCGGTGTGGTATATCGTTTAGGTAGTAAAGAGCAGTTTGAAAGGCGAGATGCCCATGATAAACCAGATATTTTGAGCTCTGATATCAGTGGTTTAATCTTAGAGGCGAAAGTTTGGGGAACCAGCCTTGCACAATTACCTTTGCTTGACAGGCCAACTCCGGCACAGTGTCATCAGGCTGAACAACTATTGAGTGAATTAGAAGCGATTGATGAGGCGGGTAAATTGCAGCCGCTCGGTGCAAAAATGCAGTCGCTCGGGAGTGAGCCCAGATATGCCCATATGTTACTCAAGGTGCAAGAACTTGAGTCAAGATTTTCAGGTATCACGCGCTTAGCATGCTATTTTATGGCAATGCTAGATAGTAAAGTAAAGAGCTCACCTGAGCTCAGCGTCGCAGTCCAGCAATTACACAATCAGTCGCCTCCACAATTTAAAAAGCAGTTACAATATTGGTGCAAACGGGCACAAGTGCACGATGATGGTACAGAGCTCGCTGTTGAACACTTGGCTATCGTTGTTGCGTTGGCATACCCAGACAGGTTGGCTAAACGCAGAGGGCAAGGTTTTGTATTAGCCAATGGTGCAGGTGTTCAAGCGCACAATGAGTATTGGTTAGATACTGCTTTTTTAGCTATTGCACAATTAGGTGGCCACAAAGGACAGGCTATTTTCAGTGCAACGGCGTTTATGCCTGAACTGCTAGCAGAAGTACTCCCGCATTTATTCAGTGAAAAAACGATTTGCGAGTTTGACCAAAAACATAGCCAATTTATTCATCAAGACAGAGTTTACCTTGGCCAGTGGGTGGTCTCTGAAAAACCTTGTAGCACGCCATTAGATCAAGCCGCTAGGAGTAAGGCGTGGCTGAGTGTTGTGCGACAACAAGGGTTAAAAGTCTTTGATAGAATTGATGACTGTGAGTCGTTATTGATTCGTTTGCAATTAGCCGCGAAGCTCTATCCCCTTGAGTTCTCCCCGTGTAGCGAAGTTGATTTATTGCAGGACTTGGAAGGGTGGCTAATGCCATACCTCAATGATATTAAACAGTTTACTCAGCTAAAAAAGTTGGACCTTAAAGCGGCATTGCTTGCACGGGTTGATTGGCAACAGCAACAGCGATTAAATACGCTTTTTCCAGAACGGATTGCTGTACCAAGTGGATCTAATATTCGAGTGCATTATCAGTTGCAAGGACCAGCCCGGCTAGCGGTGAAGATGCAAGAAGTTTATGGTATGCGCGATAGCCCAGTTTTATGCGAAGGGCGTCTACCTGTGTTGCTCGAGTTACTATCACCGGCGCAAAGGCCTTTGCAATTAACACAGGATTTAGCGCATTTTTGGCAGACGAGTTACCGAGAAGTGCAAAAAGAAATGAAAGGGCGTTACCCCAAGCACTTTTGGCCCGATGATCCCGCTACGGCGCAGGCAACTAATAAAGTGAAAAGCCGAATGTAATATTTTAGATAGCAATGAGATAATTTGGCTAAAAATAAAAAACGCTTTACCTCAAGTTAGGTTTAGGTTTTACGCTTGGCGCTACTAAAACAATAAAGCAGGATATTAAGATGGAACTGACGCACTTTTCAACACAAGTCACTCGCTTTACGCCTCTCGTTTGGACCATGCTAGTGGGGAACTTCTTCGTAAGAGCAAGTTACTACATGGTTTGGCCTTTTTTGGCTGTGATTTTATACACCAAGTTTTCATTGAGTGCGACTGAAGTAGGTGTGCTGCTGACTGGCAGCGCGACGTTTGCGGTTTTATTAGGATTTTATACGGGCAACTTAGCCGATCGATTTGGTCGCTTTAAAGTGCTTTACGCCGCGGTGATTGTTGGAGTGTTGGCGTTTAGCGCATTGGCTGTTGCAGAACAGCTGTGGAGCTTTTGTTTGGCTGTTTTCTTTGCGTGTATGCCCAGAACACTTTGGGATGCGCCAAGTAAAGCCTTATTAAGTGATGAATTGGCACGCGATGACGATAGAGAGCTTGCGTTACATTTGCTCTATTTTCTCGTCAATGTGGGCGCTGCACTTGGACCATTATTTGGTTTGTGGGCGGGTTTAAATGGGGAGCAGTTTAGCTTTGTCTACACTGCCATTGCCTATCTAGCGTTATTTTTCGCGCTACTGCTCAAGCAGCATCAAGCCAATACCAAACGTCCTGCTAAACAAATAAAAGCCAATGTGCCTCACTTTCGTCAATGGCTTGCATTACTGCGCCAAGATACCCCATTTTTATGGGCATTGATGGCGACTTTTTTAGTCTATCTTGTCTTTGGGCAGGGAGACTCAAGTCTGATCCAGTATCTGACGCGGGCACAAGTACCTGAACTCGCGTTATTAATTTCAAGCCTTATCGTCACTAATTCATTGATTATCGTTGTGTGCCAATTTCCACTGCTACATCTAATGAAAAGCTGGTCGATTCAAACCCGTTTGCTTGCTGGTGGCGGTGTGCTGGCCTTGTCACAATTAATGATGGCGTTTGCAGACGTAAACAGTTTTTGGGCATGGATAATATGTGTCGCTGTGCTGAGCTTAAGTGAAGCAATTTTATTCTCAAATATTAATATTCATATCGATAGAATGGCACCAACACATTTAAAAGCCAGTTACTTTGGCGCTGCTGGACTGTGCTCATTAGGGTTCGCACTGGCACCATTAGTCGGTGGCTTAATCCTCGATTTTGCAAGTGGTACTCTGTTATTTATTGTCATGGTGGCAGCAAGCTTAGCGGCCATGTGGCTGTATAAGGTCGCGCAAAGAACCGAAAACGTTTAGCACAAAGTAAAAAGCGTGCGCATTTAAGGGCACGCTTTACTGACACTAAAAATTGACGATGGTAGAAACCGCCTCTTCCTCGGTGGTTTGAATCGATAGTTTGATGGTCTGTTTTCCCCAATCGATATCCACCATGCCATAGTTACTGCCTGATTTATTAATGAGATGTCTGTCACTGGTCGTTAAGTTAGCAATATTACTGCTGACAGTGCCAACTTGCCCATTTGGGATTCTGGCGCCATTTGGTGCACAGTTACCCCACTCACCATTGACACCCCTGCCGTTATCATCCACTTGAGTATAACACCATGGTTGGTCGTGATCTTTTGTGATGCAGCCGCGATACGTTGTGACACCGTAGGTAAAAGGGAACTGACATTGTTGCGTATATTGGCCATCTCCTTTTTTGTCGGCATAGACAGGCAGTCTTAATGGGTTTTCAATATGGTATGGCCAATTTTGGCCAAACCCTGATGCTGTGACTTCATAAACGGTTACGGCTTTACCATACTGTACGCTGGTCGGAATTTCTTTTTTAAGTAGCTCACCCCAATGTTGATCACCGGAAAGGAAAATTACCGCCTTGGTTTTACCGCTGTTGATTGACTTCTGGACTAGCCTTAATAACTTGGCGCGCTCCAATGGGACCTCTGCCCATGATTCGTAACTCGTACCAGACATATCCGATTCAGCCATATCGGCGATGGCTTGTTCAAATTCTTTGCCATCCCCATAAGCACAGTATTTGTTTTTGCTGCGCCCTTGATAGAGTGGAGGCAGGACTTGAATGCCACTGGCAATCAATTTGATCTCTGATGGGGTGTCTAGTTGTTTCTCAAGCCATTGCCACTGCTCTGTGCCCAAAATTGTAGTATCACTTCCTTCACATGTTCCGTAATTATCAAAGGTTGGGGAGCGAAAATAACGGGCATCCAGGGTGATTACATGTGTGCGCTCGTTGGCTGGGCCAAGCATTTTGGCTTCGTAGATGCCTGCCTGACCATGCAATCTCGGATCATCAGCAGGTACATCAAAGTGGCGCAAATACTCCTTTTGGCTGTTGACGCGCTGGGGATAGTGTTTTCCATCATTATTTGCGCCATAATCATGATCATCCCAAGTTGCCATCACTGGAATGTTAGCTGCAAGGAACTTTTGGTAATCAATATTACGTTTCTTATCATCATATTTTTGGCGCATTGTACCCATATTTGTGGTGTCGGCGTAAATGTTATCGCCGAGCCATAAAAATAAATCAGGCTGATGAGAAATGAGCTTAGCAAGGGCTTGAGGCATATCCCCTTTGGTTTTGAAGCAGGAGCCCAGTGCAACTCGGTCCAATCGCTGACTTGCTTGAGGGTGAGTATGTTTTGGTAACGGCTCGCTTTCTATGTTAGCGCATTCTTCCCAATTCCCTTGATCATCCACATAGCACCAAGGTGCACTGTGGTTTGCCGTTGAACAGCCATAAAAATGTTCGCCCTGATATTGAGAAGGAGTGTTACACACCTTACCAGTCACGGTTTTAAATGTTGGAATGGTCTCTGTGCGAACATTGCCCCATGAACTGCCATCTATTGCTTGTTGCAAATAGCACCATTGATTGCCATTGTTATTTTTATTGGTGGTACCTTGGTAACTTGCTGTTTGGTAGCTAAATACAGATTGGCATTGAGTGTAATGTACTTCAGGAGCCGCTTGTGCAGTGGACGCAATGCTAAGTATGGCGAATGTTGTGAGCGCAACTTTTGTGTATTTCATCATGATTCCTGTGGGTTTATTGTGTTTCTCCCTCCTTGTGAATAAATGAACAGCCCAAATTAACTGTTTTTGTTCTTCCAACTTGAACGCGATGGAGTGTATTCCCCAAAAATGAAACTCCGTTGTCAAAATGATGGCAAATATATGTACAGTGTATTATTAGCATCATTAAATGCGTTTGTGTGATTGTTTTAAGTCTATGAAATGTAGTTGGTTTATGATTTTATTTATAATTGCATACTTTTGCTTAATTTGTACTAAGTTTGCTTGAACTTGTACCCGAACTTAGCTATTTTTAGCGCGTAAATGTATTTTCCGCATATATTTACTGACTATCTAATTCATAGGGTGTGGTTTTCGTAGAAAGCTGTTTATTGTTGATTAAATTTAAATAGTAAAAGCAGAGGGTACCCCCGTATTTGGGTGTATAAATTTTGCGAAAACAGCATTTATGTGGATAGGTGTGGGGGGCACCACACAGAAAGCAGTGTCATGCTCTACACATTTGAAATTTGCATGAAAAAAGCGGAGCCAATTGCTCCGCTTTTTTTTCTGCCTACCTGCGTTAGGGCACTTAGATGCACAGGCCTTTAATCGATCGGCGGTTGCCAATACTTCAGAGAGAAATTATCTATCGTCACCGTAGCGGGTGCGCTACTAAACGATCGCACTCTAACCAGTAAGCGATGGAGTGGTTTGTGGGGATTCAATGAATAGAGTTTATTAACTTGGTAGCTACCCTTACCGAGTGTTCGCGCTTCGCAAAATGAGTCTTTTGTGCCTGTTCTGTAGTACACATCGGTGCATACTTGCAAGGGCTTCCCAAAAGTGGCTTCGGTAATATTAAGATCTAGCTGAGTTTGTATTTGTGTGGCAAAGCGGCTATCACTCCATGGGAAAAAATATGAATGACTTGCTTGTCGCCACGGAGAAAGCGCGAGCGTCAGGCCTTGCGAGTCGTTAAATTGCCCATTGTTTTCAAGGTTGATGGAGACTTCTGCAGGATAACGTGTCGTGAAATCAATGAGGCCTGATTCATAGTTATTATACGCTTGGTAGAAAGCGCCATTCGAGCGCGTCTGCGCAGTATAAACATTGACTGCTTCAATCAATATCGAACGTGTGGCTTCAATGTCAAAGTACATTGATGATATGCCTGATGTATCGTAATCATCACTGAAATCAAGCATTAATGGTACGGTTTCACGCGCGTTGGCTGTCAGTGTCAATGTGTTGTATCGGCTACTTGTATTAGCTTGTCCAACCAGCTCGCGCATAAAGTAGGCTTGACCAGTAAGCTGAACGTCAACGGGTTCGTCACTGGGGTTATGCAACTGTAATTGCGTGACAATATAATTGGGGGTTGTGTGCACAATGGGCAGGTTATTCAGTTCAAATTTAGAACGATATCGGCCTTGATGGTCTGCCTTGATTTGTAAACTGGGGATGTTTTGGTCTGAGTGTTCATTTGTTAGGATGATATTGCCGCTAAAATACTGTTGCAGCTGCTCAATCGTTGTTGGTGCTGTGTCATCCATTAAGAAGTGTTGGACCACTGTATCGCGGCGCTCTGAATTGGTCGTAAGCTGGGCCTCGATGTTGTCAAAAAGTACGGGCATCTCATCTAATAAATGCATGCTCCAGTAAGCTGTTACCTGCTTAATATGCTTTTGGCTAGGTAATGTTGTTGCAACGTCGAATGAATGAACACTATCAGGCTGTTGGCTAATTTTATCTGCCTCAGAAGTATATACTTGCACTTGACTACCATCTTCAAACTCGACGATTAAAGCGGTGTAGAGGGGGGTGATACCTTGATAATGTGATTGTTGAATGTTTGGCAGCTTGACATCAAAACTGACTGTAAACTGCGTTGGGTTCGCTAACGTGGTGTTGAGTTCAAAAGCGCGTTTTATTTCGAAGTGGCTGAGTGCACTGACCTTTAAACTATAACTGTCGGAGATAGGATCCACATTGGTTTGTACCACCTCTGTGACATCACCGTCATTGACCTCTACATTGTCAATTGAGTGTTCAAAATCTAGTTTTTCGATGACCTGCGCCTGTCCTTGAGCGGCAAAAATACTCGATAATATTAATATCAAAGACTTAATTTTCATATTCCTTTCCTTAATTAGTTGTATTTTTCTATTTATTTGTCGGTAGTGTGAATAATTTATTGAGCATTATTTTTATGCTTCTCATCAATTAATAGTTTTGTATGGGTTTTTAAGGTTGTTTTTTGTTCTCTTATAGACAAATAATTAAAAGTCAGAAATTGCATGCTAAGAGATTTAGTACTGCGTCGTGCGCTTGATGTTGACAACATTGTAAGTGGTGATCATTAAACAGGTAATTAGGAGTTGAAGTGCAGTTAAAAACACGTTTGAGCATTGTCTCAATATTACTTGCGGTGGTGCCTTTATTGATAGCGTGCTTTGCAATTGGCTTGATCGCTTATCAAGAAGGTGAAGCTGCGGTGTCTAAAGAGGTTGAGAATAACCTGATATCGAGACGAAATGCGATGCAAAATCAAGTAGAAGGTTATTTCGAGACGATGCAGTCACAGGCGATCACGTTAGCACATTCAACCATGGTGATAGATGCAGCCAACGCCTTTAATGCCGCATATAATAACATTGGGCCTGTCAATGAAAGCGAACTAACAGCATTAAAAAGCTATTATCAGGCGCAATTCCAACCTGTTTTAACCGATAAAAGCCCCCAGCAAAAGGGAGAGGCAATTCGGTTATTTTCCCAGCTATCTGATCGCGCAAAATCACTGCAGGCAAAGTATATTGCTGATAATCCGCATCCACTCGGTAACAAAGATCAGTTGTTAACCTCTTCGCATAAAAATCAATATGATACGGTCCATAGTAAGTACCATGGGGCGTTACGTGATTTTCAATCACAGTTTGGTTTTTATGACATCTTTATTGTGAATCCTGAAGGCGAGGTTGTGTACTCAGTATTTAAAGAAGTGGACTTTGCGACGTCTCTCACACAAGGCCCGTTTAGTGATTCAGGTTTAGCTCGGGCCTTTGAAGTTGCAAGTCGACAAACGATACGTCAAGGAAACTTTATTGACTTTGCGCCTTATCTGCCATCATACAATGCCGCAGCTGGTTTTATTAGCTCCGCAATTGTAAAGAATGGGACGTTATTGGGAGTACTTGTATTCCAACTTCCAATTGATGAAATCAATAAAATGCTGACGTTTTCAGGGCAGTGGAAAGCACAAGGGCTAGGTGAGTCAGGTGAGATATATGTGGTGAATCAATCGCGAAAATTACTGACCAACAGCCGTTTTTTTGTTGAAGACAAAGGGCAATTTTTAGCTATGCTCTCGGCACATAATGTTTCGTCCGAGACAATTGCTCAAATAAAGCAGCAAGATACCACGGTGGGTATTTTAGAAGTAGACTCACCAGGTACACGGGCTGCACTCAAAGGAGAGTCGGGGGTTGCCATATTCGATGATTATCGCTCGGTGGCTGTTGCTTCCGCTTATGCCCCTTTAAGTATTGAGGGGTTAAACTGGGCGATTGTTAGCGAAGTGGACTACGCAGAAGCCTTCGCGATGATTTCATCTTTGAAGTTATCGATTATGCAATCAGCATTGGTATTTATTTTAATTGCCGGGGTGTTAGCGACACTGATCGGTATATTTATTGCGACCAGAGTCACACAACCAATTTTAGCGGCCAGTAACGCAATCAGAGACATCGCGGATAATAATGACTTTCGTTTGCGTGCGCCAGAGAAAGGGGATGCCGAGATCCGTGAATTAAGTGAGTCGGTGAATCGATTGGTTGGGCGTTTACAAGGCAATTTTAGTGACATGCTCGGCAGTGCGCATACGCTAAAAGAAATGTCTATCCTATTGTCAGAGCGCATGGGTGCATTGATCAGTACTGTTAATCAACAATCCTTAGATTGTGAGCAATCAGCTGCAGCAGGGGCGCAGATGCAGCAAGCTGTGCAGGAAGTGGCAAATAGTGCACTGAAAACCTCAGAACAAACCCAACAAGTAAATAGCTTGACCGATAATACCAATGACTTGGTTGCACAATGTGCGATGATCTCTCAACAACTGGCCTCCGAAATGGATTCTGTGGGGGAGATGATGGCCGTTTTATCTAATCAAAGTGCCAAAATTGGCAGTGTGCTAGATGTGATCCAATCTGTTGCTGAACAGACAAACTTATTGGCATTGAATGCGGCGATTGAAGCTGCACGAGCGGGAGAGGCCGGACGAGGGTTTGCCGTTGTTGCTGATGAAGTGCGTGGCCTTGCGATACGCACGCAAAAGGCGACAGGTGAGATAGAAGATATGATTAAACGCCTGCAATCGGGCGTCCAGAAGGCGCAAGGTCGAGTTAAACAGAGTCAATCTCAAAGTGTCAGTAATGCCGATACGTCTGAACAAGCAAAGGCTTCACTGGATGATGTCACCGAAGCCATCTCGCAAATTGCGGCAATGAATACACAGGTGGCCGCGGCGTCAAAGCAGCAATCTGATACAGTATTACAAATTAGCCATTCAATTTCTGCAATAAGCCAGGAGGCCAGTAACAACCTGTCTCGTGGCAGAGAAATTGATGAGCGGGCTGCACAGCTAGAGCAATTGGCAATCGAGCTGGATGGGATTTTAACCCACTACCGAGTGTAACGTACGTGCATTAATCATGTATTAAAACATGTGAATGTGCGATGGGGTTGTGGCAACTTGGTTTGTCAATTTTTTGTACTGTAAGAGTTTGATACAGATGAGGTACCAATAAATGCGTAAATTCAGCTACTTCGTGGTGCCTATCATCTAACCAGCTATTCAATAATTCAGGGTCTTGCGGAAGCATCATTGGGCTTGCCTTGTCGTGGTAAGGGCGGAGTTTAGGGTGCGGTGGTAGTGTAATTACTGAGCAAGAAAGCACGGACTTACCGGAGATAGGGTGTTGCCAGTGTTTGTATAACCCTGCTAAACACAGCGCATTATTTTTTGCGATAAAGTCATGGTAGTGCAAGGGCTTGCCATTTTGGAACTGGGTTTCTCCAAACCCTTTCACAACAATAATACAGCGGCTATATCTGAATGGCCTGTAGGCTGCACTGCTTTGCACATGAAGTTTGTCGTATCGGCTGTTGAAAGAGGTGTATTTGGAGGGTTTAAACCCACACTGGGTTTGCGTCAGTAATAGCCACCATATTGCACTACTGATACGGCGTTTACCGTGATCCTGATGGACGATACTGATGGTATCTGTGGCACGTTTAAAGCGACCAAAATGAACGTGCTCATGCGGGTGCTTGATGCCTAAATCGAGTAAGATCTGGATTACGAAAGGGTCGTCAGTAATATTGAGTCTGCCACACATTTTACACCTCCAAGTTACTCCAAGTATTGACCATGTCTCTCTTTAATACAGCTTGCTACAGCGACTTTGAACGATCACGCGTAGATCATGCTTGCACTTTTGATTTTGATCTATAATACTGTATATGTATACAGTAAAGTGTGTGTTATGGCCAATTTAATTGATTTTTTACAGCATCAGAACCTAGTGTGGCAGGGGACAGAAAATGCGCCGGTTTCTCGTCAGGCATATGAAACCGTCAGCACAGGATTTGACGATCTTGATAAGCAGTTGCGTGGCGGGCTTCCAAAGCAAGGTGTTGTGGATATTCAAAGTCAAGCAGGCATTGGTGAGCTCCGGTTATTATTGCCTTACCTACGTGGACAAACTCGAATGTGTGCGGTTATTCACCCCCCAGCACAGCTGAATGCGCATGCGCTTTTCCATCAAGGGGTCGACACTGGGCGGTTTTTAGTTATCACGCCTAATTCGCCACAAGAGGCTCTGTGGGCTGCGGAGCAGTGCTTAAAAAGTGGTGCTTGCGACAGCGTTTTATTATGGCATGGTGATTTAGAAATACATCAAGTTAAACGCTTACAACTGGCCGCACAAACCGGACAGGGACTAATTTGTCTATTGCGCAGCGATATCAAGCAGTCAGCTTCTCTTCCCGTATGCTTGAGTTTAAAGTTGATGCCG
This sequence comes from Pseudoalteromonas sp. SMS1, assembly GCF_021530565.1. GTDB lineage: Bacteria > Pseudomonadota > Gammaproteobacteria > Enterobacterales > Alteromonadaceae > Pseudoalteromonas. Next base: position 270,176 of record NZ_JAKGBI010000002.1, on the reverse strand, counting down.
CATGATCTGGGCTTAACAGTGCAGATTACCAAGCGCCGTGGAGGATGGGCCAAACCTGATTTTATTTTGGATATGTCGTCGAATTGGCCTGAATTGACATCACAAAGTAAGGCCTCGAAAAGTGCGCAGGTGGTGACGATAGCGCAGGCTTTGCAGCAAGCAAATAGGTGAGTTATGGCATTGTGGCTTTATTTGCATTTCCCGCAATTACAATTAGACAGTCTGTATCATGACCGTTCATTACAGCAACCTACAATTATTGTGGCGGGTCGTGGTCATTCAGTTGTACAACTGAATTTCGAGGCTCATCAGGCGGGTATTCGGTTGGATATGGGACTGGGAGCCGCCGCGGCCACGTGTTCGTCATTATGTGTGCACGAATATGATAAAGCGCAAACTGCGCAACGTTTGGTCGAGCTCGCGCAGTGGCTATATTTAAGCACTGCGGAGATCCATCTATCAGGCGCTTGTGGTTTGTTGCTCAAGGTCTCAGGCATGTTAACGATGTATCGTGACATTACAGAATATTGGCAAACGATACAGGCTCGGTTACATGTACAAAATGTATGCTATCACTTTAGTCTTGGTTACTCTCCTTTAGCAGCGCAATTACTTGCAGAAGCTCAATTTGATATGCTTTGTGCAGATCGTGAGCGTTTAGAGTATCACCTTGGACGATTACCTATCAGTGCGTTAGCACTGCCCAATAAACAGCTGCAAGGATTAGTGCGGGTTGGTATAAAGTCGCTACAGGCATTGTTAGCGATCCCTATGCTTGAATTAGGTAAACGTTTTGATACTGAGTTGGTACATTATGTTGGACGGTTAAGGGGAAAATTACATCACCCTGTGACGTTTTATCAGCCCCCAGAAGTTTTTGAAAGGCAATTGACATTGTTATATGAATTGGAAAACTTAGACTGGGTAGCAAAGCCGTTGTTAAAGCTTCTGATCCAACTAGAACAGTTTTTAAAATTGCGTAATAAGCTGACGAAGTCAATTCAGTTTACATTAGTACAGCGAGATTGTGAGGCCTTGCATTTAGACATCGGCAGTGCCGAAGGTGAATACCGTGCTGATAAGTGGCAGGGTTTATGCCTGTTGGTCCTTGAAAGAACTCAGCTCGCTGCACCATTACAGAGTATTGCTTTGTCGGTGACGGAGTTTTGCGAACCTGACGAAATAGGCTCAGATCTATTTAGCGAGCGTTGTGGGACAATGACTGCAGCAGGACTCGTGGCAGTGCTGCAGGCAAAGCTCGGTACGCAAGCGGTGCAAGGTATCGAGCCTCGTCCCGATGCTCGTCCCGAGTTAGCAACATCACAGTGCCCCCCTTTGACCTCTAGAGCCAGTAGCACTGCATCATTAAGGCCAACGCCGATGCTGCGACCCAACTTATTACTGCCTCAGATTTTACCACTTCAACAGCCTGTTACCTTGGTACACGGGCCGGAGCGTATTTGTACTGGCTGGTGGGATGGTCATGAAATAGAGCGAGACTATTTTATTGCTCAAGATGGATCTAAACGTTGGTTGTGGGTATTTAGAGATAGGTTGCAGCATTGGTATTTGCACGGGGTGTTTAGTTGATGCAATATGCCGAGCTATTTTGCCAGAGTAACTTTTCTTTTCTGCATGGCGCCTCCCGACCTGAAGAGTTGGTTAGGCAAGCGCATTTTTTGGGTTATTCAGCTTTGGCAATCACAGATGAATGTTCGCTAGCTGGAGTAGTAAGAGCGCACTCTCTGATCAAAAGTGAACAACTGGGTATCAAGCTGATAATTGGTAGCTTACTTCGCTTTGAAGACCTAGAAGTCGTTCTAATCTGTCCTGACCATGCAGCTTATAGTGAGTTATGCCGAGTGATCAGCAATGCGCGGCGTCGCAGTAGCAAAGGAAGCTATACACTTGAAAAGTGGGATCTAATGTCATTGCGTCACTGCTTTATAATTTGGCTGCCAGCAGGCAACAAAATAGATGGTGATTGGGGAAAGTGGTTATCACGTTATCATTATGCGCGCACATGGATTGGTATACAACGGCGGCTTGATAATCAAGATAAACGTTATGTTGCTCACTGTGAAGTACACGCAAAACTATGGAACCTACCCATTTGTGCTGTAGGGGGAGTACTCATGCACTCACCAACCCGGTTGCGTTTGCAGCATACGCTTACCGCGATTAGTCATAATCAAGCCGTGGACCAGATTAAGTCGCACTTGCTGGCAAACAGCGAGCGCGCGATGCGCCCCAAAGTTAAATTAGAAAAGCTGTTTCAACCGAGCTGGCTGGATGAATCACAGCGCATTGCGAAACGTTGCGCATTTGATTTAGATGAACTGCGGTATCAATACCCAAGTGAGCTGGTACCAGCAGAACAAACAGCCATGCAGTATTTACGTGTTTTGGTTGAGCAAGGTAAGCGCCTGCGGTTTCCTGATGGGGTTCCGAAAGAAATCGAAAACACCATCGAGAAAGAGCTAAGTTTAATTGAGGAGCTTGATTACCCTTACTTTTTTTTGACAATTTATGACATCGTCATGTTTGCCAAAAGCCGGGGAATTTTGTATCAAGGGCGTGGTTCCGCTGCCAACTCCGTGGTTTGTTATTGTTTAGAGATTACCGCAGTCGATCCGCGTCAGGTGGCGGTTTTATTTGAGCGCTTTATTAGTAAAGAACGCAATGAACCCCCTGATATTGACGTAGACTTTGAGCATCAAAGGCGCGAAGAAGTCATTCAGTATATTTATCAAAAGTATGGGCGCAAGCGTGCAGCCCTTGCGGCAACCGTGATTACATATCGTTTTAAAAGTGCAGTGCGTGACATAGGTAAAGCATTGGGCATTGCTCAGTCTCAACTTGAGTATTTTATTAAAAATGTAAATCGGCGTGATCGGAGCTTGAATTGGCAGGCGCAAATTGTTGAGCTAGGTTTGGAGCCAGACTCTATGAAGGGGCAACAGTTTATTGAACTGGTCAATGAAGTAATGGGGTTTCCTCGTCACCTTTCACAGCATGTGGGTGGGTTTGTGATCTCGGCAGGGCCTTTACATGACTTAGTGCCTGTCGAAAATGCCGCGATGGCAGAACGTACCGTGATCCAATGGGACAAAGACGATTTAGAAAGCCTCAAGTTACTTAAAGTGGATGTACTTGCGCTTGGTATGCTAACGGCAATACGTAAAGCATTTGATATGGTTATGCGACACACTGGGAGAGCGTTAAGTCTCGCTGATTTAACGCGCATGCAGGATGATCCCGATGTCTACAGAATGATCCAAAAAGCGGATACTGTTGGGGTGTTTCAAATTGAATCGCGCGCGCAAATGAGCATGTTGCCCCGTTTGAAACCTGCATGCTACTACGATTTAGTGATTCAAATTGCGATAGTGCGTCCAGGACCTATTCAAGGAGATATGGTACACCCATTTTTAAAGCGCCGAAATGGTGAGGAAGAAATCGCATATCCCTCTGATGACGTGAAAGCGGTGTTAGAACGTACATTGGGAGTCCCCATTTTTCAAGAGCAGGTTATTAAATTGGCGATGGTCGCGGCGGGGTTTTCTGGTGGTGAGGCTGATCAACTTCGTCGTGCTATGGCCTCTTGGAAAAAGTCAGGCGAGCTGATGCAGTTTAGAGACAAGCTCTTGAAGGGGATGGCTGAGCGGGGGTATGACAGCGCATTTGCCAAGCGTATTTTTGAGCAGATTTGCGGCTTTGGTGAATACGGGTTTCCAGAAAGCCATTCAGCCTCTTTTGCTGTACTAGCTTATGCTTCATCATGGTTAAAATACTATTATCCCGCCATGTTTGTTACGGCATTACTGAACAGTTTACCAATGGGGTTTTACAGTGCTTCACAGTTGCTACAGGATGTGCAGCAGCATCAAGTAATGGTGCTCCCTGTATGTGTTAATCATTCAGAGTATGACCATCTTGTTTGTCGTTATCAGAATGAATGGGCCATTCGATTGGGCTTTCGTCTCATCAAAGGGTTTAATCAGAAAATGGCTGCGCGGATAGTGTCGCAACGGCCGGAGCAGGGTTATCAGCGTGTGCAGTGTTTGAGAGAGGCTGGTATTGATAAGGGTACATTAGAGCGACTTGCTTCTGCAAATGCATTACAAAGCTTCAGTGGTGATAGGTACTCAGCCCGCTGGCAAATCATGAACAGTGAAGCAAATCTGCCATTATTTAATGGAAAGCAACTAGCACAAGTGCAACATACTCAGACACCTGATGTGTTTGCTGATCTTATAGAAGATTACACGGCAACAGGTGTGACCTTAAAAAAACACCCGATCACCCTATTAGACGAAGCGGACTTGTTAGAACCGTTTACCCGTATGAATGAACTGGCGGGTAAAACACATAAGAGTTTGGTCACGGTGGTAGGGGTCGTCACGGGGCGGCAGGCACCAGGCACCGCTGCGGGTGTGACATTTTTTACCCTAGAGGATGACACGGGCAATATCAATGTGGTGGTATGGGCTGGCACGGCAAAAGCACAAAAACAAGCATATCTGGGCGCCAAACTGTTGCGTGTAAAAGGCATTGTCGAAAAAGAAGGGGAGGTTATCCACGTCATTGCTGGGCGACTGATTGATGAAAGCGCGCTACTACAAGGGTTTAATAATAAGTCTCGTCACTTTCATTAACGCAGATCAATCTGTTGATATGGCACCAAAGTGAGATTCTTTTCAATATATTGTACGTTATCCATACTGGATGAGAGTATTCGTTGTATCAATGCGATCCATCTTTGAATTGGGTACATTAGACGTACTTCGCCAGCGTGTTTACTGTCAGTTGGCCATTGCGCCTTGAGAGAAGTTGACGCCCTTTGCGTATACTCTGACTAACCTGAGGTGGCCCGCAATATTACGCATAAAAGAGACATGATGACTAACACCATAGAAGAGTTCGCGCATTGTGTTGAATATGTCGCTGCGCCTGTGAGTGGGGCTAATATCGCGTCAATGATTTACTCACCTACTGACCTTCGATAATAAAATGCTCGGCTTTGTCATTGTACAAAACTTCGCAAAAAGTACTTTTAGTAACCATGACGTACAAATGCGAACTATACTGCTATCGCGTTGGCAAATGCCGAGCCTGTTGAAAAGCGAGAGTTGATTTTTGCACAACTCAAAAAGGCTCATAACACCCTCAAGCAAACACAAGCACAATTTGTACAACAAGAGAAAAAAGCTGGATTGGGACGCTTGGTCTTTGGCGTTGCCCATGTGAGCAACACACCTTCGGGGAGCAGTATTACAGCGAGTTTTCATGGGTTAAGGAACTAAAAGCATGTCAGCAGCTATTTGAAGAGAACAGATTGATAAAATGCTATCTGCAATTATTTTAGAGAGTATGGGAGAGTGTATGCCGTTGCTGGAGTCTAATTTCTCCAGAACCGCTCAACTAGTTAGGAATTTTAAGCAAGTGGCCGTTGACCAAACCATTGAAAAGCGTGGTGATATCAAATTAAGCCTCTAATTAGAAGACATACTCACTAGTTTAAAACCGAAATGGAAGCACACCAACATTGAGGTTGCGACGGATTTTCCTACTGAGGACGTGGTATCAACTTACTCAGGGGCCATTGCTCAAAGACTGACAAACTTGATTGAAAATGCGGTGAGCCATGAGTTTTCTCAAGGTAAAAGAGAAGGCTGTCTTCATATTCAGTTGACAGCAAGTGCTGACAAAGTGGAATGACGGTTTTCAGACGATGGAGTCGGTATGAGCAAAGAAACTAAGCGTAAAGTCTTTGAGCCATTCTATACCTCCTGTCGCAATGCTGGTGGAACGAGGTTTGGTATGCACATTGTTTACAATATCGTAACGCAAAAACTAGGTGGAGAAATACACTGTCACGGTGTCCTAGACGAGGGGCCCGTACATCATTACCCTGCCTCGAAAAATCGTGAAAAGACAGTAAAGGCATTGTGGGCTAATCCGCATTAACCCTGCTTGCCTTTGCTGTTCGTTGTGATTATTGATAGGCTTCAGTATCAAAATAAAGCTGTTTTAAAGTACCGCAATTCACAAACTTGTAAATCAATTCAGAGACTTTTGGCACGCGACTGGATGTTTTGAACCTCTGCATGCAGGCACTGGTTAAATCTACAAAAATCAAATGATTAAAGCTTGGTGTCTGAGTGATTTGATGTACATAAATTCGCTCAGTCTTATTGAGCTCTATGCTGTCGTATTCCTGCCATTGCCCAGACGGTTTGAGATCTTTCATCTTTCTGGAGTAAAGTTTGTCGCTAAATACGATACTTCGTTCTGTGTAGACCTTAAATCCGTCTTTTTTATAGTGCCCTTCATAAACATCAGCCACAACGGTGATTTCTTCACCGCGTTCTAAGCGTTGTAAATTAAACGGTTTCGGCTTGATAGTAATGAGTTCAGAGTCGCGCACGAGATTCAAAAATGCCACATCTGGGTTGTCTATTTTGTAAACGATTTGAATGTCGCCTGGTAACTTATAAGAGGGGAAGTTGGTGGCATAAATTTTCGAGCCGCGATTCATGAGCACCATGCCATGTTCGCCTTGGTAGGCTGGGTTAAGAGGCGGAAGCTCTTTTTTTTCTTCTGCGAGGGCGAAACAGCTGAAAGTAAGTAATAACATCAGTAAATATATGTGCTTCATAAAATGTCCTTTGCTAGGCTGAGCATGGCCTGAGTATAGCAATAGATAGGTACTATGCTATCTATTGCCCTGGAAATGGCTGATTTTTGTCGATTAATCACTCACGTTATTGCGGCCCTTTTTCTTGGCACGGTAGAGCGCAATATCAGCGGTTTTAATGACGTCTTCAAATTTTTGTTTGGCTTGGCGCGACGCAATACCGATCGAAACGGTGACATTGACGACTTTTCTATCCGCGGGGGGGTTACTTCGTCGAGACTGCTTAGATTGCCGATTTTGTTGTCGAATAATCATATCGTAATTGGCAATGTCTTCGCGAAGTTGCTCCAGCGCATTCAACGCGATATCGGAGGTTTTGCTTGGGAATACCACCGTGAACTCCTCACCACCATAGCGGAAAACTTTGCCTCCACTTTTTACTTTGGTGAGTTTAGAGGCAACCAGTTTTAACACTTGATCTCCAATATCATGGCCATAGGTATCATTAAACTTTTTAAAGTGATCAATATCTAGCATCGCTACGGTGTATTTGCGTCCAAGTGACAGTGAGAGTTGATTCAAAGCTCTTCTGGTTGGTAACCCCGTTAAGTCATCTCGATACGCTAAGAAATAGCCATCGATGGAGACGGTTACTAGATAGACCAATGCGACGATAACAACCACCATATCAAGCGGCAGCGCTAACCAATTTAATTGAATGCCAAGCCACAGCATAAAACTGCTAAACAGTGTTGCGCGCGTAAGGCACTTCTGTGTGAGGCTGCGCCAAAAAAGTAACATACCAATTAACCATAGTGGCGCATGAAAAGTCACATATGGCGTAAGCTGGTTTGCGTAAGGGTTGTTTGCCAGCCATGTATTCACCGTGGCTTGGGATATGAGCCAAAAGTGCGCACTAACCCCAACTGCGCAGAGCATCACTAGACGTGATAGTAAATGTCTAGAAAGCAACGCTTTGTCTTTCATTAAAGACATTAGCCAAAGCGTAATAGCACCACAAAGTAATTGCCAAGAAGCGTTATTATCGAGCCAATCTGACCAAGGGAGCGTGTACGCTTGCGAGGCGAAAAGTGTGGTCCAGAGTAAGCACACTAGTGCGAGTCGGCTGCGATTAAACTGTGCTGCAAATCCAGCAGCAAAGAGTAAAATTGGAAGGGTAAGTTGACTGATTGTCGTGCTGTAGTGTTGCCAATTCGATTGAAAGTGGAGGGCGCCAAGCAAACAGACCGCAAGGCCAAAAGTGCAGCCCAAAGTGGTTTTAACGCCTTCAAATTTATACAACAATTATCTCCAAAAGGTGATGATTTAACATGTTTTTTAACATTGTAATTTGGTCACACCAAAATTGCTACAAGAGTTTCGATGCTAAGTGGCAGGGAGCACTGCCTATTCGTGTAGGTCATCTCGCATAGGGGTGGTGTGCACTGGACAATTAGGCTGCAACGTCTTCGATTATATCGCGATTCAGATTATACCAGCATGCTCGGTCTCTGCCTCGTTGCTTTGCTGCATACAATGCTTTATCAGCACAACTCATCCATTTGGTTTGCGTGAGATTATCGTCTGTTGCACAGATACCTAGACTGACGGTTACCGGGTGGTCTTTAATGAGTGAAGATGTCCTGATGGCAGCCCTTAACTTTTCTGCGACTTTTTCAGCCGTTTCTACTGTTGTGTTTGGCAGCAGTATGACAAACTCTTCTCCGCCTACTCTGAAAAGTAGATCGCTTTCGCGTATCTGTGTATTTATCCCCGAAGCTAAGCGTATCAGAACTTCATCTCCTTTAGCATGACCGTATAAGTCGTTTATTTGTTTGAAGTGGTCTACGTCAATCATAATGAGCGTTGAGTCATTGTGATAGTGGAGTTTGTTGGCCAATGCATCTTTTAAAAATAGGTTCAACTGGCGACGGTTAAGGGCACCTGTTAATGCATCTTTACTGGATTCTTCCTTTAGTAATTCATGTAATGAGTCTATGTGTCGAAGAAGAAGGTTTACGACGGTAATGGTCATCAGTAGAGCAAAAAATAATCGCATTGCATCAGCAACTTGGTAGTTGAGCAAAACATAAATGGTTGCGCTCAAAAGGAGCGGTAGGTTGAAAACAATCGCGGTTTTTATTGGAAATAAAAAACTCATAATTATACTAACAGGGAAAACCCAAAAAATCGTACCATCTCCAAGGGTAAAGAGGGACAAAGTGACCGCAAGGATGGCTAAAGAGGCCACGATATGCTCATTAATTGGCAATTTTCTGCCTCTGAGCAGGGCATAGGAGTCAACACTAAATGTTAAGACGAACAAACTAATTGCGGTGGCAAGCGGGTATTCACCAATGATGAAGTTTTTTATCGCAAGGGGAGAAAACACTGCGAGTATGATCAGAGTGACAGCTGGGAAAACTTTTCCTTTTTTGCCAAAATACGTACTTAACCTTATAGGGTCATTTGGGCCATCATAAAAAGACACGTAATACTATCCAATTCATAAACTATATCTCTTTCATTGTATAAATATATATAATTTATTCCTATATTAAAGGTTTTTTGTGTTAATTATTTGATAACAGGGTGTTCTTTGGTTGGATTGGAAGTGCTAAATTCAGTCTTGTGTCTCATTAGAAGATGATTTAATTAGTTTGATAAGAAAGACTTGAGGAGCAATTTGTGAAGTATAAGGAACAAGTCATATGGATAGGTGCTTTGGTACTTTTTTTTAGTATTTACTCAAAATCAGCCGCTTTTACGTGGACAACATTACCTGAATCAAACGAAGTTGAACAACCTGAGGCACGTGATCGGACTTATATACTTAAAATGTCGGGCGTTAGAGATCAGGCACTGGCGTATGAATGGGCAGTGACTATACAACAGGCTTTTGAATCAAGCCAAGGCCGCAATACCTTAGCTGCGACAAAGTGTTTAACACCTGTGGTACGGGTGGTACAAAAGCTTACTCCAAATCAGGGTTTGCAGCCATGGTTTGTTGTTGAAATAGCCTTTGCTAAAACTAAAAGAGAATTGGCTCAAGCACAGCGACTGCTGAAAGATAGACTTACAGGCAATCAACAGTCGTTTATTTTATTAGCCTCCAAACAAGATCTAGAGGGAGTCGAAGTGCGCTGCCAGCGTCGTTGATAGGGTCACTGTAAAAACTCAGTTTTAGCTTGACGCGTTTTGATTAGTTCAGCCAATTCTTGGGTAGTTGGTTTGGCATTTACAATGCCCTCATGCGCAAGTAGCCACTGTTTTCTGATCACGCCGCCGGCATAGCCTGTCATTTTACCATTGGCGCCAATTACGCGGTGGCAAGGTACAATCAAAGTAATTGGGTTACGGCCATTAGCTCCCCCGACAGCTCGTACTGCCTTGGGGTTATTAAGCTGCTCGGCCAGCTCTAGGTAAGTCATACTTTCACCAAATGGAATATCCGTGAGCGCCTGCCACACTTGTTTCTGAAACGGAGTGCCTTGCCAGTCTAGCGCCAAGTCGAATTGTGTGAGACGACCTGAAAAATATGCATCGAGCTGCTTATTACATTCTCTAAGTAGTGCACTTGAGTGTGTTTGGGAGATCTGCTCACCGCAGAAAATCAACTGGCGTATGCCAACTTCTGAGGCTTTTATTTCTATTAAGCCAAGTGGGCTTTGAAAGTAATCTGTGTACAGGTTCATAGTTGACTCCATAGCTGAAAAGTAAGGTAACTGCGCCACGGAGATGCTAAGTCAGGTAACAATGTGTGCGCTGATTGTGAAGAAGTAGCCGATGACGTTTCGGGTGGTGCAATGTGTGCTTTGAGTGCTTTCATAACGCCTAAATCTGAGCCTAAAAAGATATCAGGGTCGCTTTGACCACGCATTTTTGCATAGGCTACCGTCCAAGGGCCAATCCCCTTGATTGCTAGCCAATCATCGGGGGTTTCAGGCGCCTTGGCGTCACAGAAATACTGCGCGAATCGGATTAAGGTTTGCCTGCGAGAGTCTGGCATTTTTAAAAAAGAGAGTTCGTTGCGGGCAATGGCTTCTGGCGTTGGGAAATATCGCCCATTCGGTGCCGCTTCACCCAATGTAGATACCAGTTGGCACACCAAATTTCTGGCTGCTTGAACGGAGACTTGCTGGCCTAAGATCGCTCTGATCCCTGCTTCAAATAACGCCCATACACCTGGTAAACGAAGCCCTTGAGTCAGCTGAATGTGAGTTGGTAATGTGCGTGTTAAATCTTGTTCTATCTGAACTAAATCAGCATCTAAGTCCAGTATTCGGCGAATATTATTTACCACAGGCTTGAGTACTTTTAGTTCATCTAATTGGATTTCTACTTCAAAGCAATGCTGCTCTTCAAGGTGGGTTGCAGTAAACTGCCCAGCTATGCCTTGCCAAGTTATCGTTCTCCCATAGCTATTGGGGGTGATCCACTCTAACCCTTCAATCAGTCTTGCAGACAAAAATTGCTGCATTTGATACCAGTTAAATGGTGGCCGATAATACAGTTTCAGTACGACTTTTGAGTTAACGGTCTTTTTTTGCTTTCGCATTTGCGTTGGGGTGAGCTTGAGCTGATCTTTGAAGCAATCATTAAAACGTCGTATGCTGTCAAAGCCGCTCGCCAGTGCTACCTCGGTAATGGGTAAGCTCGTCTGGTGGAGTAATTTTTTGGCAAATAAGCATTGCTGGTAGAGCGCATAGGCTTTTGGTGAAACACCTAGGTGCTGATTAAAAAGTTTTCGTAAATAGCGATCACTCACCCCTAGCCTTTTGGAAAGTTCGGATAAGGAACTGTGTTGTAATGCACCTTGGTTAATCAGTTTAATGGCTCTATCTAACGTTGCCCCCACGCCTTGCCAAGCGGGGGAGTCTGGTGCACTGTCTGGCCGGCACCTAAGACATGGTCGATAACCTGATTGGGCTGCAAGCAGTGCACTGGTGAAATATTCCACATTTTCTTCTTTTGGGGGATGTGCCGGGCATACGGTGCGGCAGTATATCCCGGTGGTTTTCACCGCGATAAAAAATTTACCATCGAATCTGGCATCCCTTGAAAGGCGTGCTTTTTGACAAACTTGGCTATCTAACATTTCAGTCAATCCTACTTCATGAATAGACTTATTATATCGGACGTCAATCGCCCTACTAGCCAGATCCGGAACTGGCTGTTGAGATAGTATTTATGAATTGAAGGTTGATGGCAAGTGACCAATGGTGGTTTACTCTATACACCATTGGTCGTGGTAAGTGTGCGTTATGACAGATTTGCTTTGATTTCGTCAAAACTTTGCTCAATCAGCAAATGCCCATTTTTGAATACGGTCTGGAGCAAGTTTTCTCGGTAGCCTAAGTCACTTTCACGGACAGTTTTTATGCCTTTTTGCTTATCCGCAACCACCGCTAAACGGCCTTTTTTACTGCGCTTTCCATGATCGGTAATTGGGTCTTTAAATACGTCACGCCATAGACCTTTTACTTTTACTGCACTGGCCTTCATTGCAAATTGCATGGTGTCTCTATCTATTTTTTGCAACAATGCGCCTCCCATACCAAAGGCAATGTTCTCTGCACTGAGCTGTTTACTTTGCATGGCCTGTAAAATTTCACCAATCGCAACCTCATCAATGCCGTCGCCTTGGATCACCCGCACGCAATCGGGTAAAACACGATATCCCTTGCTGTTAATCCGGTATCCAAACTTTGCCATTAATTTTTCTATCGTGGTGGTAACCACTTTGACCGGCTCGCCACTGTCGGGGCGTATCACTAGGGTGCCACCGCTGCACTCCACTTGCGCTTTTAGCGCTTCACCCCAAAGGTTATCAATCGCATGCCAAAGATCATAAGAATCACTGACAACAGCGACCAGCTTACCCGGCCCTGAAAACTGTTTGAGCATATTTTCATACGCCAGCTTTTCACCCTCTTTACCCCAAGCGGTAATGGTACTGTGCTCAGCTGCCGGAATTGAAAAACCTGGCATACTTGCGCCATAGTAGCGTCTTGCTGCTACAATTGCACTGAGTGTGTCGGTGCCCATAAAGTTAAGTAAATGCGCAGCGCCGCCAATCGAAGCCGCTTCTTCAGTCGTGGCCCCTCTTGCGCCAAAGTCATGGAGTTTAAACTCTAACCCATCTAATGAGTCGGCCGTCTTTTGCATATATTCCCGAATCACTTGTTTACAGTGATAAGAAACCGTTGCAACGGTGGTTGGATACCAAATTGCTCGCAGTAATGCTGTTTCTACATAGCTGGTTAGCCATGCGCATTTGGGGTCGGTATTAATAACCTGTACTAGGGCATTGCTGATGGGGACGACGGAGCCCTCTGGTAGTGCTTGGATTTTGATGGGCAGCAAGCCGCCATGTTTATTTACAATATGTCGCCAACCCGACTCATGGAAGGGCACACCATGTAACTCTAAAATTTCTTTGGCCTCATCCACATCAGCGTGAGTCAAAGGGGTAGTAAGGTAAGATTTAATAAACATTTGCAAACCAAAAAAGACGGCCTTTTGGTAGTGACCTCCACGAGGTTCGATATAACTAGAAACTTGACTCGTGCCTTCAGGGTATTGCTTAAAGTGCGATGCTTTGTAGCTATCTGCGTTTAAAATAATGTGGTTCATGATGGAGTTCCTCCTATCGTACTGTGCAGCGGGTCTATCCCATTGCATGTTGGGTACATTACATACCGGTTAATTCTTGAATTATGAAATAGTGATCTTCAAATAATTTACAGGGTTCTAATTCCGCTAGTGGCACCCACATGGCATGTTTTGCATCATCAGAACCTTTCACTTTTGGCAATGCCTTATTTGGCTCTAAATCAAAATAAAAAGCATGTGTGATGGTTCTGCCACGAGCTGAGCGATGAGGGTCATCAAACACTTGCTGATGCCTAATTGACCCTTTTAAAACTGGGACTGGTACTTTGAGTTTGGTTTCTTCTTTTAATTCTCTTAAACAGGCATCTAGGAGTTTTTCACTGCCGTTAATAAACCCCCCCGGTAGTGCCCACAAACCTTGACCAGGTTTTGCTTTTCGCTCAATCAACAATATGTGACCACTTTGTACTACTACCGCGTCTACGGTGACGAATGTAGGCGGATACGGTGCATTTTGCCATGCCAGACGGTATTTTTCGATGAAATTATGTTCACTTTGGATTGCTTGATAGTCTTCAGTGTTAATGAATTGGTTCAGCATTTTCCTTACAAACGCAGGCAGTTTCTGGTTATGCGCGCTGTCTAAAAATTCAGCGCCTTGAGTTGAAAAAATTTCTTGCCTGAGCGGTGTTGCAGAAATTTGCTGAAAATTATCAACAGGTACCGATCCCCATTGAGGAAACATATTTAAATAATAGGAAGACTGGTCTTTGCTGTGTCCAATCAAACCAACCGTGGCTGGTTTATGTGGCATTCTATGGTGTGCTGTGATGAGACCCTTCACGGTTGTTTGTACATTACGAACCCATGCATCGTCATTGTATACGGTATCCATCAATGGGGCGATATGCACGCGGGCGTTTTCATCCTGCGTCAGTGAGCCGCGGATCATCAATTCTCGCTCGGCGCTTGTCCAAGGATTTCTAACGGTTCTCGGTTGATGTGCTGACCCACATAAAATAATAAGATGTTGAGCGCGTTTTAGCCCTTCTTTGACCACGGCCAAGTGACCTTGGTGAAAAGGCTGAAAACGGCCAATGAATACGAGAAAATCGTATCTTTGATCGTGTGACATTGTCATAGCAGCAAACCCCTTGCTGTTTTTATTGAGCGCTAAGCAGGTCTATCCCGCAAGCGCTTATGGATATCTAATGGTTCCCATTAGATATCCAATAATGTGACACATCTCGATTTAATGATCAAACTTTTATTTTGACGAAGCTACTGCCTTCCTCCAAGCCAAACTCACTTTTTAACTCGCTAAACAAAGCCTGTTTTTGTTCTTCATTCAAGCTATCAATGTCTTGCTCTTTGAGAGACTTTGACAGAAAATCAACGGCCTGCTCTAAATCAACAGCTGATGATGCTTGCCCTTTGAGTGGGTGACGGGGGGGCTTTACTCCTGCTAACTCCCCCACCGATTTTGCATCGAACCCAAGTTCAGACATGTGCTCGGCCAGTGCCTTGCTTGGCTGGATACCGGCTTCTTTGAAGGTTTCCACTATCGACTTGGCATCCTCCTCGCTTAGGTTTTGAGCGTCAAACTGCGCCAGCGTTGTTTTGACGGTATCTGACTGTTCACTTGTCAGCTTATTTTCTGGGCGTCCAAAGGACATGTTTTGATTATTGGATATTGCACCTATCATGATCACCACACACGCATGTTATTGACTCCCTCTAGTGTGTACACACAATGCGCAAAAAATGTGAAAGAGCGCTTTTTTAAAGGATATGTTTGAGTCTCAGTTGCGCTTTTTGATAGTCTTCAGGCGTACCAATATCGATAAATTCGGCATCATAGCTTTCACTATATAACGTGTGATTAGTAGCAAATTCAGATAAATACTGTTCAAAAGAGAAGGCAATACGGGGGGTACTTGTCATGAATTTAGCTTTGTTGATTAGGTACACTCCAGCATTGATATAGCCTGCACCTTGTTTTCCCTTTTCATGAAATTCAGTTACTTGGTGCGTGTTTGGGTCTATAGTTAAAGCGCCAAAACGGCTCAGATCTGGGACGTGGACAGCAGCAAGGCTGATGTCACTTTTGTTCATGACTTGCTGAGTGAAGTATTGGTAGTCAATATCAAAATAACAGTCTCCATTTAATACCAAGACATTTTCCTGCGTGCAAAATTGCAAGGCATGACGAATGGCACCACCGGTGCCAAGCGGCTGCATTTCTTGGCTCAAAGAGAACTTTGCATGGGCATGATTGATGCGTGCATAGTGTTCAAAGTGGTGATGCATATGCCCTGTAGCCAAAATTAAGTGGAGGTCATTGCCAAATGCTCTTTTTAGCGTGTGTAAAACAAGGTCAAAAAAGGGGCGATTGCCAATTGGGGCAAGGGGTTTGGGCAGGTCATTAACAACGGAGCTTAATCGCGTGCCTTTTCCACCAACTAATACAATTACGTCCATACACAGGGTTCCAGTGATAGGGTGGGCGTATTATGTTGTACAGTTCTTGCCTGAGCACCTTGTTGGACGATTTCCACCTCTACAATGTCCGTATTAAAAGTTTGTCGTATGTTCTCTTTTATCTGACCTGCCATTTTGTTTGGCAAAGCAAATAGCATAAACCCGCCACCCCCAGCGCCGCAGACTTTGCCAGCTAAAGCTCCTTGTGCCATAACATACTCGAACAAATGCGCAATGCTACTGGGTAGCACAGCTTCACCAAGTTGGTGCTTTTGCTTACTGGCCTCATTAAACAAAGACCAAAACTGCTCGAGATTATCACTCAATAGTGCTTGTGCCATAGGGATAACCGATGTTCTGATATTGTGCAAATAGTTTAGCCTAAGTGTGTTGCATTGTGTTATCTGTAATGATTGGGCTTCAATGGCTTCGCCCGGGCTACGTAAAACCTGACTGTCAATTAAGACTATTTGGGACTCAAGTGCACGGGAAGTTGGTTGACGCAGCGTGAGTGAGGTGACTTTGTTGTCATATTGACTCAAAAAAGAAAAATGATTAACGCCACCAAATGCTGCTGCGTATTGATCTTGCAGTCCCCCTTTGAGCTTCAATTTAGAGCGTTCAATGTCATAGGCTGTGCGTGCCAACATCTGAGGGTGGTTCGGGACCCCTAGCAGTTCACAAAACCCTTTAATTAAAGCTACTGTAAGTGCGGAGGAGGCGCCAAGTCCACTGCCAAAGCCGACTTCACTCCAAGTTTCTATTGCACATGGGATAAACTGTCCTTGGTTATGGTTTTCAACAAAATAAAGATATACCGCTTGTTGAATAGCCAATGACCCTTGCAAATTCAGCTGATTTAAATTTCTGGCATTAAAGTGCTCTCCAGAATCACGGCTGCGGATCAATAGTTGGTCTCCTCCTAGGGCAATTTGTCCATGGACATACAAGTTAATTGTGCAGTTGAGCACTTCACTGCCATAGAGATCGACATAAGGTGGAATGTCAGTCCCTCCGCCTGCGAGGCCAATGCGTAATGGCGCACGACACTGGACCATGTCTTTTTCAGTCATGTTTAATAGCCTTCGAGGGTGTCAATATGGCGTTTAACCTTGTTTTGATATCGAGCCAGACTAGCGGCGATGGTTTGTCCCACATCGTCGCCATAGAGTTTTTGAGCGGCGCTAGTTGGCCACACTTTTTGCGGTTCGTCAATGGCGAGCCGTAAGCCGGCATAGATAAATGCATCGTCTAAGGGGGGGAGTAATAGGTTCGATTGGCTATCTAACACGGTTTCTGGTCTATCGGTATTTGCGCGACACGTGAGCATGGGCACATTGAGCGTATGTAATTCCTCTTGTAGGCCACCGCTATCGCTGTATACAAAACGACAGTGTTTGCCAGTGACAAATTCCAAAACATGCTGATAACTCGGCCATAAAGGTTGGAAAACCACACCCGCCTCGCTGGCTTTTTCTAAGAGCGCGTCTAATTGGTATTTATCAATTGCACGGGTAAATGCATTGTATTTAACGAAGACAATTTGAATATGCTCAGACACAAGCTTTATCAACGCTTTTAATAGCGCCGTTAAAATTGGTTTAGTGAGGTTTTCACGGCGATGAATGTCGACCCGTATCCATGTTCCGTGCGCCAACTCAGGGAAGCATTGATAAATCGTTTTTTGCGGTTGTTGTTTACTTTGCAGTACGACGGCGTCGGCACTGAGTGAACCAACAATGTCGATATTTTCCGGGCTATAGCCTTCTTTAAGTAAGATGCGCTGGTTGCGCTCAATGGGAGCAAGCAGTAAATCGGAGACACAAGACGTTAATACAGTATCTATACCTTCAGGAAATGGCATATCACGATACCGTACCCAGTCACTCTGACGCTGTAACAATAGGTTTTCCCCTCGCAGGGATTGCCATGATGCTGGGCCCATACTGCGCAGGCCCGCTTCTACATGCACGGCTCGAACCCCGGTTGCTAGATACCAATATTGGGGCAGTAAATTAGAGGTGAGCGTATCACCAGAAACTACGGGGACCACGCAGGTGTTAGGAGCTAGCTCGGCAAAGTAGTGGGTCAGTTGCTCGACTGCCAGTGCCATACTGGCAGCCTTCTTGAGCATATTACCTGTGACATTTAAGTTGATGGCAATCTTATCTGTGATATCGAATAAAGTACCTGCTTCTGTCAGCACGGCATCATAATGTTGGCCACTTTCAATGATCAAGGTGCTGATATTTTGTTCTTCACAAGCGCGTACTAGAGAGGCCAGTTTTACGTAACAAGGCTTAGTTGCAATGACTATCATAAAAACAGGTCTACTGTTGCGATGTGCATCGTCAAAAACAGCTTTGACTTTGTGGTC
The DNA here is from genome assembly GCF_021530565.1 of Pseudoalteromonas sp. SMS1. Lineage (GTDB taxonomy): Bacteria > Pseudomonadota > Gammaproteobacteria > Enterobacterales > Alteromonadaceae > Pseudoalteromonas. The sequence goes on along the minus strand of NZ_JAKGBI010000002.1, from coordinate 252,063 downwards.
TTGAATGTTGATTGCCATAAGTACTCCGTGATTAGGCCGCTACCATACTATGTTCTGCCAGTAACAATTCGATGTCTTGATAGGTGAGCTCGATGAGTTTTCGCATTGCATTAACCACGACATCAGAATGCGTTTGGTCAGAAAAACTAACAAACAAACGACCGCGACTTTTATTCCATTTTTCGTCCCAGTCTAGGGCCTGATAGCCTTTTATTACTGTGCGAAGGGATGCAACAGAGTTTATTAAATACGGCTTGATAAACGCAAGTTCATCTCGCTCCAAATGTATTTCTACCCCTATGGCATCTGGCAGCGTGAGAAACTCATAATGACATGCTCTTGGCCAGTGACGGGGGGCGATACGTCTAAAGTGCATAAAAGAACCCCGTGTTTGCCAGTTTTGGTCTGCATCCCTGTTATATTTTGCGATGATGTCTAAGAATTTTTCCGGTCGTTCTTTTTGTACTTTGTGTACCGAGAAGAGACCTTGAGCGATGACGTCCCAGGCGCTATCTATAGGGGTCGAATGGGTGTGTAGATTGTCTAAGTTGGCAGTATATGCCGTTAAATCTGGCTCGGTCTTCGCCATTAGCTGGCTGAGTAGCGTTTGTGAGCGGCGATAGTGTCCAAGGCCTAAAAATGCTTCTTGGAAATCCACTTGATGAAGTGAATTGTTCAGTATTTTATTTAAGGTATTCACGATTTCAATGGCGCAATTGACGTCTTTGTCGTCCACTTGATAGCCATCCAGTATTGCAAAGCCCATGACTTCTATCACGTGTCCAGCATAATAGACTTGATTTTCAATGAGATCAGACATCACCATGTCATTGCGCAGCTGGTCGAGCTGTTGCTTACTCTGTGTATCCGCAGGGTTTTCTATGAGTTTGACTGTTAGCCTTAATACACTTAGAAGAACGTACAGAATTTCCAATTGACTGGTTAAAAACAAGTTCGCATATGGTTTAAACTTTTCTAGTCCGGGTACCTTGGCGACCATCGCCAATACTCCCTCTGTGAGGTGAAATTTTCGACACACGGTATAGTCACCCACATAGTGGGCATGTACAGCTTGCACCATGAGCTGTTCGATATCAAATACTTGAGGCGCCCCATTGGGATCATAAAAAGTAAAATTGCGAGCGCTAATATGTGGATAGTAATTTGCGAGCGCAAATAGCATATGCCCGAGTTCAACCCCTTTGTTGGTCATGATCTGTGTTGATCCATTTAATAGGTCAGCAAAGGTGATGCCTGTTTTCGCAATATTAATCGTGGCGGGAACGCCTGCCATGGCAGAATACGCGAAAGTTTGCCAAGGGTGAAAGTCGCCTTCTGGGTCACACTGATAAATGTAAGGCTGTTTGTCTTTTTTAAAGTGGACAAAACCGGAGATTAAATCGGTTAAAGGGGTACCTTGGTAAGTGAGATTTCCCCAACCGTTAATAACATGACAAAGATGCGGCAATCCATCTCGCTCGACGATACTGTCTAGGTTTTCTGCGATGAGCTGATCTGAGATAGCCATCACCTGATTGGCAAGTGCAGCATCAAGTGTTTGAGTAGGTTCGATGCTGTTTTTAGTCTGACGAATAATTTCCCAGCACTCATCGCTAAGCTGAAGAGGTGACCAAGGAGTGATCTGTGACATGATAATGTGCCCCGATATTATTGTTATTAGAAGGAGGTGCTAGGCACCTCCAGAGGGTGAGTTTTACTTTTGAAGCTCTTGGTTGCAACAACCTTGAGTACAACAACCGCGGATCAATACTGGCTCATTTGCTAAATCTTTTTGAGTCACTTTTGTCGCTACGCCACCTGTGATGGCATCTAGGTCTTCAAGTGTCAGAGGCTTCATTTCTTGATTGTCTTTCATGTTATTTTCCTTTTTAGGTTAGAATGGTTGAGGAGGCTCATTACAGCAGCCTTGGGTACAACAACCCCGGATCAAAACAGGCTCTTTAGCAAGGCCTTGTTGATTCACTGTGGTTGTATCACCGCCAGCAATTGCATTGATTTCCTCAAGGGTTAATGGTTTCATTTGGTCGTTACTTTTCATGCCAAGTCCTTGGTGAAAATAAATTTAAAATATTTGAGGCGGTTCGTCACAACAGCCCTGGTTGCAACAACCGCGAATTAAAATTGGCTCATTTGTTAGGTCGTTTTTCTCGAATTTGTTTGCGCCACCGCCTACAATTGTTTCCATTTCTTCGAGTGATAAAGGCGTCATTTCTTCTATATTTTTCATTATTTTTCCTTAATTTATAATTTGCTAGCGTAGCTAGCGGTGTTGATGAACAGAGACGTACTGTTCAAATTGGTTACAGGTATCCTTATACAAACTGCCAAGAAACTGAGCACTGGCATATTTCTCTAGACAATAAGTAAAATTCTTATGATCGCTTTGGGTCCGGTTTAGGTTGCCCAAATTGCGCGTGCTATCGTCATGAGTAAGGTGTGTTGCGTTTCCAGTGAGTGTTTGGGTTAGGTTCAGCTTAGCTTTGAGGCGGACAACTAAGTCCAAATCTTCCCATCCCCAGTAGGTCATTTTCGAATCGAACCCTTCTATGGCAAGTAAATGTTGCTTTTTAGCCATGAGTAATCCTGGCGCAGCTCGAAGGTCGTTGCTGAGAGATGATTGATTGACGAGCACCTCGATAGGTTGCTGTGTGCCAATCGGTAAGGTCAATACTGTACGGGTTTGGCATTGTTGGTAAAAGTTGCTGCTGTTTTGAGGGAGTGACTCGGCAACAGATTCGAGGTTGGCAAAATGTGTATCAGATACTTGATGATAAAGCTCATTCAAAGCTGTATGAGATAAAACGACATCTGCATCTAGTACGAAAATAGTATCGTGTGCTGCATGGTGTATCCCCCAGTTTAAGGCGAAGGATTTATTGAAAAATGTTGTTAATATATGGACGACTTTTATTGTTAAGTGCTGGCAATGCTCAGTATCTAGTAAGGTTAACAATTGCTGCTGATCGCCCCCCATATTAACAACCAGTAACTCAAGTTCAGGCATGTGTGCAAACGCAGGTAAATTGTCGATCAGCGTCTGGCCCAATTCTGGGCGGTTTTTCCAAGGGATAATAATACTTATCATGGGTTTAATCTCTAGGCGAACACGACAAAACCATCAGCCAAAAGCTGCCAAATATGCGCTTGTGTTGAGGGATCAAAACGCGCAAGCTCGATAGGTGATGAGAGTTCATTGAGGATATGCTTTTGCTCAACAGAGAGTATTTTCTCTGCTGGCCAACATGGGTCATTTACAATGGTCCAGTGGTCTTGTTCAAGGTAGTCAACAGCAGTGACCTTTGGCGAGAGCGGGTGTTGCGCTTCTAGTGTGTGAGAAACATAAAACTGTGCCACGCTACTATAATTTTCGAAACCAAGCTCTACCGGTGGCAATAGACAAGGTACGTGATTGGTAATTGATTCACACTGGCCAACTTGCGCCAAATCGGCGCGATTATAGGCGTTGATGCAGTTTATTAGTCCAGACTCCAAGCGGGTCACAAAGTGCCCATAACGATAATGTTTAGCTGCATGAGCTTTGCAATTTTCAATCAGTTGAGAGTGTCTTTCGTGGTCATTGAAGACGTCTGTTAACCAATCAAATCCTGATTGATAGTTAAAGCGAATACCACCATGAGTAACCCATGTAGACATCAATTTACCTGTTTCATTGTCTACAACCGTATCTTTTAGCCCACCATAGCGGCATCCCAGTACAGGGGTTCCGGCTGCCATTGCTTCTATTGCGATATAGCCGAAGTTTTCATCCAATGAATTGGTGGGGTGAATCAAGACGTCCATAGCTGAAATGCTAGTGGCCAGCATGTCATCAGTCAGATTGCCAGCGGAGAAGGTGACGATATCATGGAGATCATAGTACGTAATTAAACGTTGAATATAGTCGGGGTATTGCTCTGTCATATAGGGGAGTACAGGGTAATCCACCCAATAGTTGCCAATGACTATGGCTTGAATGGCTTGTTCAGGAAAGGCCGCTTTGAGGTCTTTGACGTATTCTAAGAAGCGGTGCAAATTTTTTTGTGGCAAGAGTCTAGCGACGTGGCCAAGCACCCAGGTAGAAGAGGCAATGTCTAATTGTGCCTTGGCACTTTGCTTATCAGGGGCTTGCCAAAAAACGTCTGATACGGGCAAAGGGAGAAATATAATTTGTGGCTTAATGTTCGGGCAAAGTGCGTGAATCACATCAATGTCCGACTGGCAGTTGACAATAATGCCATCGCAAGCTCTCAGTTTGGGGAGGTGAGTTTGCAAAAACGCCGTGTCTAAAGTTGCACCGCCATGCAACGCCATAACCCGAGGAGGGCCTGATTGAAATTCAGCTTGCCACAAACGGTTTCCCGAAAAGTTAAGCAGTAAGTCAAGAGTGTCAATAGGGACTGGCTCTTGATCTAAATTGACCAGTGTCGCACCTGATTGGATCAATGCTGATAAATAAAAGTGCTTTGTTTTACCAACGCTGACCCAAAATTGCTCCCCCATCCCTGAGACGCCGATTTTGATATTGTTGATAGATTGGGACATTACAGCTTTCCTTTGTTAAGAGTGATTATGGCTTGCTGGTGTGCGTTAAATACGTCGCTCGACGGCTCAGGCTCTGTCGCCCAATTGACTTTATTATCTTGGGATTTATCCCACCGAAATAGCCAGTGAATACCAAACTTAAAGGCTTGTGTTGGCTGGGAATATATCGGGTTTTGCAAAGTGCTTTCTAAGCTTTGGAATTGGTAACCGCGCGATTGTAATGACGTTAAAATACTGTCTAGACTATCCGCGTTGAGTTGATTTACATGCAGCATTACTATGTGTGGTATTGGTTCGGCAAACAATTTTGTACTGACGTTTTCGTAAAAATCTAATCGGGTTTCAGTAAAAGCTAAATATTGTTGCTGATAAAACTCTGCCGCAGATACGTGTTTATTGCGAAGTTTGGCCGTATAGGGCGCGTCAAACACGTAATCTGCATTTTCCATTGTGACAGGTGCCAAGGTTAAGCCTAATTTCTTTAACCCGTGGTAGAGAGTATGTTGTGCTTTATTTGTTGCGCCAGTGTGTAAATAGGGGGGGCGAAAAAAACGTTGTGTTTGCTCACCAAGCACGTTTTGTGTTGTGGCCGCCCCTTTCTGAATGTCCGCTAGATAGGTGTTTAAATCAGTCTGGTGATAGGAAAGATGAGAGAATGTATGGTTACCTAGGGTGTGCCCTTGTTTTTTCCAAGCACTAAGCAATGAAGTCAGTAACTCCGGGTTATTTTTGAGGTGGCCCTCATTAACAAACCCTGTTGCTTTGATATTGTGTTTTTTGAGTATCGCAAGTAACTTATCATTGATCTGCTTGAGAGATTCCGCAGATACAGCAAATTCACCATGAATGGGCACATCATCAAAAGTAATCGAAATTTTCTTTTGATATTGAGGGCTTGCGCTCACACTCGTCATCGTTGTACACGCATATACGGCGATTGACGCAGTCATCATCTTTAAAATAGACATGAATACATTTCATTTTCCTTTGAGTTAATGAAATATAAACATGTTACAATTATTTTATCAATACGTGTTTTTGTGTTGTTTCTTTACTTTTTATCATGAACTGTCGCAGTGTTGTTGAAGATAAATACTATATCTAACAGTGATTAAGACAAAATCTAATGCGCTGCATTGTTGTGCTCAGTGCGCTGTTATTTGCCAATGTCGATAAAACTTAAGCCGGATAAGTTAAATGGCGAATCCAACGCGTCATTGTATCTATGTATGTCTGCAACTTGTTGTTCTGCGAAACGCTGCACGAGGATACCTACATTCCTGTCTACCCAGCTTTGCAGTGAATCTGAGCGCATAAAACTTTTAGGGTGCTGTGCCAAATCTTCCATTAACGTGTGCCAAATATCAAGCTGGCTTTTGGGGGGAGCGTCGAAAGTGAGTGCAGAGACTTCATTCATCCAGTCTAAACCGACTTGCTCATAAGCGTTTAACATATTGGAGTACAGCGCTTTCCTATCTCCTTCAGAGGTGAGTGCGTCGTGGTTTATTACGTACTCCCGCGAGCTGGTTTGTAAGTAGTGTTTGTGCTCGCGCCAGTCTAGCTGTTTGCTAACCAGGCTGAATACATTCGTATTATGCGTTTTATCAACGTCATTTAGCATTGCAAAAAAATTACCCTGTTCAAAGGGGCGAATCGTTTTTGCCATATCGATAATGCCGACATTGGTTTCATAGTTACTCTCGTCAATGTGTGCGTTGAGTTCAAGTAATTGCCCATCAGATAAGGTGTTGTCCAATAACATATTCGCATACTGAACAAGGTTGGCGCGTGTTTCCATGCCAAAACTTCTGGCAAAAGGATGGTGATTTTTATCATAGCGGTTTAGTAGTGCATTTTCTCTCCCTTCGGCGTCCAAAATGCCTGCTGGCGGGGCGTAGGATGAAAAGTCATTTGCTTCTCCTTGCTCAAGGAGATGGGACATCGTGTGTAAGGCACTTTTTAACGTCTCTTCGGACATATGGTTAAATTTATCGATCAGGGTTTCACTGAGATTATTAAACCTATTGGTTTTAGGATTAAACTCGGTAGTATTGACAACGATATCAGCAAACTTTGCGAGATCTTCATCACTGAGCTTTTTCGTGAGTGCTAACAGAGCTTGAGTCGGTTTTAAATGTTGAAATTTATGGCGTTGTGTCGGTGGTAGCCTATTGGCCTGCGCGATAAAGTCGTCAATTTCAGCTTTGTCGGTTAGTTCACCAAATTGAAAAGACTGATTTAAGTTGTCTGTTCCTAGTCCTGTTATCGTGACGTGTGGCGCTAAGTAGCTTTGCCCAAATCCAAAAAAAGTAGGGCGTGCTAAAGTCGCTTCAAGGTTTGCCGCTCTATTTGCGTGTTCTTCAGGGGATTCAAATGTAACAACATAGTCACTGTGTTCGTTCGCAGGCGATATAGGTGTATTTATTTTTTTGTGTGCCGCGTGGTCTTTGAGTGTAACACCATAATCGACTTGTGAGTGCAACTGAGACCGCTGGCGCACAATTTGAAGATGTGAAGTCAGCTTACCGATCATAACCTTTATCCTTAAGTTATCGACATTTAGCTTATTTTTCGACCGTGAGAGTCAAACCTTTAGGCGTATTCTTGAAGAATGACATTCAGCAAAGCCGTCGTTATTACAGAGTGAATGCAATGTGTCATTCAGCCTTTGATTGTTGCACGCGTAGGTGTTTAGACTGTGTGTAAAGCCTTAAGGTTAAGATCGTGACCGTACCAGCGACGATGGCACATAAGATATGATGAAGCACGAAGTGGCCGACTATAAACGCGGGAATGTCCTCAACCCCATCGATAAAATATGCTTTAATCAACAACCCTAGGTATGCGCTGATGTGGCCAAATAGTGCAATTTTAAATAGTCGTAAAAATTTGGCCCTGATCGTCGACACGATGCGAGGCCGATTAAACGTTAAGATTAGCATTGCGCAAAAACATACCATGATACTAACTAGGCCCAAGCCAAGGAGCGACGTTTTAATTAAAATAGCAGCGAAAATATAGGCAAGGATCATGTGCATCTTTGTTCATAAATATTTTAGCCGAAGAGGGTAAAAAAAGCGTTGTAAAATGTCTATCCGAAATACGTTGAAATGTTATCAGATTTTATTTGTTAATGGTGTTGACTCCAACAGCGTGTCAGTACATAGTAGGGGTTCTACTTATCAGGATTAAAAAGCGATAAAAATGAACCGACTAACTAATACATCACTAAATTTGTCGTGGCTAATTGTCACGTGGCTTAGTGTGTAGCGGTTAAGTCCTCTTACTAACCGCGACGGTAGATGCGGTTAGCCTGTATATTCCTTTCTTTCCCCGTTTATCGTCCAGTTCCATTAAGGATATAAACTAATGCCCGTGCAATTGTCCTATGCTTTTGTGGTTTTAATTTGGTCAACAACGCCCTTGGCGATTGTCTGGAGCAGTTCCACTATGGCGCCGACCACCAGTGTTTTACTTCGCATGGTATTGGCCCTCGTTTTAGCTGCGCTAATTATGGCGTGTAGCCGAATTCGAATGCAGTGGAGCAAAAAGGCATGGTTATTATATGCGTACTCTGGAGGTGGGATCCTAGTCGGTATGTTGTTTGCCTACATGGCATCACAAACTGTCCCGTCAGGTGTTATTTCTCTGATATTTGGCTTGGCACCGATTATTTCGGGTGTGCTGGCGCAAAAGCTATTGGGCGAGGAAAAATTTTCCTTTGTGAAAAAGTGCGCTTTAGGGTTGGCAATGCTCGGTATGTTGATGGTGTGCTATGCCCAATTACAGCAATTAAACTTAGATCCAATCGGCTTAGTCTATGTCCTCTGCGCGGTATTTAACTTTAGTTTAAGTGGGGTACTAATTAAGCGGGTTAAAATCGCGATACACCCAATGGCAACGACATTTGGCTCCCTATTGGTCGCGACTCCCGGATTTGTATTAATGTGGCTTTTAGCTGGCGCGCCTTTCGCGCTTGAGGCATGGAGTGCAAAGTCCATGTGGTCGACGCTGTACTTAGGTGTGTTTGGTTCTTTACTTGGCTTTTTGGCTTACTTTCACATTTTGCAGCACATGAAAGCAAGTACGGTTGCATTAACGACATTAATCACCCCAGGGTTCGCAATGACATTAGGCGCATTAATCAATGGTGAGCAGATAACCCTTTGGTTGTTTATTGGCGCGGTTACAATTATTTTAAGTTTGGCGATGTATCAGTTTGGCGGTATCGTTTTTGGGCAAACGAGCAAGCGAGCCAAACATTAATAATGACGCCATCATGTTATAAGTTGCGTTTTTAAGCGTTATATATAAATCAATATGCGTAAAGTGGATATATAACAAAGTGTTATATATCCACTTTGTTATAAAACCGTTACGTAGGTAAGTTGACTGTTTCACAACCACAAATTAAATTTATTCACGATATAGAGAAATAACAGGTTTAATTAACATCCTAGTTTGTGGTAAAAATAGTTACATTGGTGAAAATTATAATTATAAGCTTAGGGACAATGAAATTAGCATTCCAAGATTTTCAATTTGACTGTCAAGCATTGACACTTTCAAAAGATGGCCGAAAGATCTCTTTGAAAGAAAAACCAGCACAAATTCTCGCATTGCTGGTTACTCAACCAGAAAAAGTACATAGTAAGGGCGAAATCCTTGAGGTGGTCTGGCCTGGTAGAACGGTGACAGAGCAAGTCGTATTTCAAAATATTGGTCATTTACGCGCTTTATTTGGAGATGATGCAATTAAAACGTTTTCAAAAAAAGGGTACCAATGGCAACTCCCATTGGCTGCTGTAACTGAAGACAATGAGTCCGAAAATGCACCTGAACAACCCCTAAGTACAGAACCTAGCCCTTCACAGTCTTCTGAAAATACACCACAAGCAGACACTGTGGTTGTAAGTAAGCCATCCAATTTACCGTGGCCAATTGTAGCCCCTATTTTAGTTGCTGCAGCAGCAATTGTTGGATATTTAGCACTGACTTGATTTTTTGGTCTGTCAGAGAGTGTGGGCATGAAGTCAAACACATAATGTGTGTCTCGAGTTATTTGTCAAAATTCCAGTTGTGAAGCTGGATATCTGTGTGATATTGCTTTTTCATAGTGTAAAGTACGACTAAAGAAGGAACTTTAGTTGATATTCGCTATCCAAAAGTAGGTAATAATTTCCTGAATAAGGGCATAATTGTCCTGTTGTTAGCGATATTGTTAGGTTAGCTTAAGTGCTATTTGACATATAAGGAGTATTATTTGACTACGATAGCGTATCATCACCCCACACAAACCATCTGCGTCGACAGTTTAACTTCAACAGCAAAAACCATTGTTACTCACCATGCGCAAAAATGTCAGCCAGTTCACAATGGCTATGTTTTTGCTACAGGTAATTGTGCAGAGATTTATCACTTACTAAGTAATTGGCGAAAAAACTGTTTTGAAGCCATCGAATGTACCTTTTTCTTTATTGATAAAAGAGATAACGTGTTTTACGGAGAAATTAGGCACGGTAAACGCTTTATTGAGCCCTTGGAAGTAAATTGGGCCATTGGCTCGGGAGCAAACTGGGCTATCGCAGCGATGGATTTCGGCAAAAGTGCATTTGAAGCGGTGCAATATGCCTGTAAAAGAGATAAGTCCACGGGGGGACGCATCCATAGTTTTTGCATTAAAAATAAATCACGGTGGATGAAAAAGGCGTCAGCACATTAAAGACTTTACAATTTGCATCAAGGAGTTAATTCCGACAAGATACGATAAATCTCCCATGATTATCGAATCAGAGCAAATGACATGACAACTCTCTATATTACAGGCGCTGGTGTAAGTGCTGAAAGTGGCATTCCGACATTTCGTGGCGAAGATGGCTTTTGGACTATTGGCAGCAGAAATTATACACCTCAACAAATGGCAACTCGAGCCATGTATCAAGACAACCCTGCCGAATTCTTAAAATGGTACTATCATCGCTTTGTGACCTACCGGCACCATGGTCCCAATACGGTACATCAATGGCTCGCAGACAAAAATCTGATCACACAAAATATTGATGGCTTAGATGGTAAAGCAGGCAATAAGGACTTTATTTCTATTCATGGCCGAATTGATAAGATGACAATTTTTCATGAGCAAGGTGAGATGGTGTCAATTGAAGCTGCGCCATGGGAACAAATTGATGAAAACAATTTAACCGCCTCTTTGTTAGAATTATTTAAGATTTCTACAAAAGGTCCGCAGTTGAATGCTTCTTATAAGCCTTATGTACTGCTGTTTGATGAGTTTTATACTGAATTATATGGCATTGAAAAGGCACAAAAGCGCATGTGGGATGCGACAAAGATAGTATTTATGGGGACATCGTTCAGTGTCAATATCACCCAAATGGCTTTAGATGTTGCGAGGCATAAGGCGATACCAGTCGATGTAGTCGATCCATCCCCTGCGCACATTCTGCATGATAACGTGCAGTATTTTCCTATGACGGCGCGGGAATATATTGCTCATGTTGAATAAGCCTGTGCTTGGTCACATCGCGGAGTTAAAAACGCCGCGCCTGAGGTTACGGCAGTGGTGTGATTCTGACAAAGAAATATTTGCCAGCATGAGCTCAGATCCTGAAGTGATGCGTTATTTCCCGGCGCTTTTGTCTGCAAGAGAAAGTGATGTCTTGGTGGACAAATTCGCAGGGCTTATTGCTGAAAATGGCTACGGCTTTTGGGCACTGACTGTGCGTAATGAAGGGTTACCAGAGGTGTTTATTGGCTTTGTAGGATTGCATTGGCAAACTCAAGTTGACCCCAATCGGCCCTTTATGGAAATTGGTTGGCGACTTGCACGCCGTTACTGGGGAGTGGGGTATGCCCGTGAAGCGGCACAGGCTGTGCTTACGTTTGCGTTTGAAACGCTAAACTTGCAAGAAGTTTATGCTTTTACCGCATTGTCTAACCTGCCTTCCCAAAAACTGATGAACCGATTAGGAATGAAGAATGTAGGACAAGACTTTTTACACCCTAATTTACCCTCGGGGCACCCCTTGCAAGCACATTGTTTATATAAAATTACTGCCCAACATTTAATGTAAATTATACAACGCCTCTACCGGTGTTTGATAATAGCTTGCAATGACCAGCAATGGGCGAGCATCTCTATCATACGTTACGCTTTTTAAGGCTGACTTGATGTGTTTGAGGTTGCTCATATCTGGTTGGGATTGATCTGCCCTTTCTGCTTCAATTAAAGCAAATAGAGCCGTGAGTTCGTGCTCAGGTAGTTGGGCGTCTTTGAGGTTATAAATAAAATAACATTCAATTGGTGTGAGGTTATGCTGATTGCGGACTCTCAGCGCGCTAACGAGTGACTCATTGCGTTCAAACAAAAGTAGAGAACGGATAAAGTTGAATGGTGGAAGGGGGAGCTCTGGATTGGCGAACAGGGTGTGCAGAAACGTGTTACCTTGATGATTTGTTTGTGCATAAGCTTCACTGGCTTGTAACGCAGGCATGAAAAAAGTAATGCGTTCACTATTATTCAAACCCGCAATGACACCCGATGGTAAACCATGCGCTACAATGCATTGCGCAGCAATATTTTGATAGTGCTCATAATTATTAGGTTGTGATAGGGCGGTTTCGAAACAGAATTTAAGTTGCGCAGCTTGGTCCAAGTCGCCATGCTTTGCATACGCATGGCGGATTTTATCTAAGTCCTTACTGCGGATTGCCAGAATTAAATCTGCAATTGCTTGTTCTTGTTGATCATTACTCTGATGCATCGATGCCACGGCCCAATCCTCTTTCTTTTGTAGTGCACAGGTTTATTGTATATCAATCACTTGAGTTAGTACTAAAAAATGCAGTGACAATAATTTCAGGTCCTTTTCTTGAAAGTGAGTCTTTTTCCCCCAAGTTAATAACCAGTTGAACTCGGTTTTGTGAAGGGAGATAAATGAGCTGGCAAGTTATCATGTACACGGTAGTGGCGATTGTGATTTTGGCTTTTCCATTGTACAAAGTGGTTAAATGGGCCAAAAAAATGCCCAAAGGGGCGTTCTTTTTCTTAGCGTTGATGCCGCTTATTTCGCTGTTTCCTATACCGCCTCCTCAATTTAAAAACTTAGAGCGAGCAAAACAAACACAGCGGAAAAAGCAAAAACAAGATGAACAATAAAGTACAGAGAAGCAGTGAATTAAGGCCTTATACGAATTTAAAAATAAGAAGGGGATTGTGATGGTGGGTGAAACGCGCTTATCCGTATTGCTTTCAAGTATGGAACCAGAACTACTGACAGAGGAATTCGCCTTTGCGGTCGTTGACGAAGCCGCCCTGGGTAGGGTGGCTTTGCAACAGGTCAAAGGGCTGTTTAGAGAGCAAGAGGGGGTGACAATTATAATGCAACAGCCGCATGCCGCAGCGCTTGGGTTGAAGTATGAGGGTGGCTACCGATGCATTACGCTAAATGTGCACTCTAGTTTAGAAGCGGTTGGTTTAACCGCTGCGTTTGCAAACGCGTTAGGTAATGAAAACATCAGTGCCAATGTCGTGGCTGGGTTTTACCATGATCATATTTTTGTGCCTTGTCGAGATGCACAAAAAGCATTGGCATGTTTAACATCACTGGCTCGTTATCACCAGGGCGGATGACTTACCCCAAAATGGGGAGCACTCAGTGGGCTCCCTGCACCTATTTTCTCTGCGTACATGCTAAAAATAATAAGACAAAGATGCTTCAACAAAGTCCTCATCTTTAAATATAAATAGCGGCTCGCTGAGGTTGTTACTCGCAAACGCCCACGCATCTATTTGCCATTTCCAATTTTCACCTAGGCGCCCTGAGGCTTCAAGTTTAGCCGAAAAAGTGTGTTGTGAATCTAAGTCTTGGTTTAATCCAAACAGCACTTCATAGCCATCCATGTCGTTGAATGCGAGTCGCCAACCCACAAAGACGTCATTTTGGTTAATGGCATTTTCTTGTTCACTAAAGCTGTATTCGGCGATCCACCCCAAATCCATCGCCGTGTCGAAAATCCCCACTTGGGTGTACTCAAACCCAGTGGTCATTGCAAAGTGTGATTCGAGGCTATCTCTATGAATAGCCTCAAATTTTAACAACCAATCACCAAAGACACCTTGTATATCTGTGCCTAACTGCCACATTTGCGCGTAGAACGGAGTAATCCCACTTAGACTGTGTTGTAAATAGGGCTCACGATTTGTACCGTTAAAGTAGCTTACACCAATATCCCAATCTTCTATGGTATGGCTGTAGCGTATTGCAAAATCCAGCGTATGTTGTTCATTACTTGATTCATACTGTGCATCTTGCAATGGCGTGGGGAGTGCGAGCCTTCCTTCGGTACTCGCCAGTGTGCGCGCTCTAAAATAAGGCAGTAGCCAAAAGTCAAAAGTACCTATTTCTTTGATGGCTTTAAACTGCACCATAGGTTGCCCGAGCTTATCTTCGCCATCAAACCCTTCAACGGAGTCGGTCTGGTTGATAACATCTACGAGGTGCTGTGACTCGGTTACTCCCCAAAATACCTTATCGATGCCAATTTTAAATTCGTAGTCTCCCCAGTAAGTGAGATAAGACAGTTCTCGTATGTCCCAATGTGTGCGTGCTTTGTCATGGCTATCAATACGTCCAAATAGTTTGACAGATGTTAGGCTTGACTCTGTGACTTTCTGCCAAAGGGGCTCCACCATGAAGGCGCCTTGCCAATGCTTCGGTGCCTTGTCTGAGTGAGGGCTTTTTTGGAAGAAGCCGCGTTGCTGAATTTGGACTTCACCACTTTGCTGCCATGACTCTGCATGGGCTGTATGACTCAAAGCAAATAAAGTGGCACAACCGCACAATGCAGTCAGTTTCATGCTTACCTCGCGCGCTTCAGGCTGGCTTTATTAAAGTCATTCACTTCAAGACCAGTCTTAAATTTTAATTTGGTAGTCGTGAGTGTGGTTGCTTTTTGAGTCTGCACGTTATTCATAACCAAGGTATTGGCACGCCAAAACTTCTCTAAGTATTTTTGATAATCTTTTAGCTCTAGCGTTTTTAATAGCGCGTTTTTTCTATCGTAGAACTCCACTTTTAGTGGTTGATAGTGAGACTTAGCCAACCAAACGCGCTGTTTTGTGTAGCCGGAGTAACGGTCTACGGGCACTTGTTCAATTAAATAAACACCTTGATCACCCAGTGTGGTTTCTTCGATGAAATGAAATGTATATTTTTCTAGTTCAAACGAGCTGAGATCTTCATAAGCAAATTCGCTGCCCATGAATGGCCCTGATTTATTACGCGAAGCGATGCGTTTAACGCGTTTCAAGGCGGGTAAATAGAGCCATTGATCATCGGGTTTTGCAGCATGAGAATGGTTCAAAAATGCCGTGCCTTTGACATCTCGAGGTGTATCAAAAATGGTCAAGCCTTTGTCACCATCGTTGTTAACTTCCAGTGATTTGATGCGCAGCTTTCTGAGGCTGGTATCACCTGCTGCATTTTTTAACTCCATGGTTAGGGTCGCCTGTGAATCTTGCCAACCGCTATCTGCTTGCTTACGTAGTTTCGCCAATTCTAGTCCCTTACTCTGATCCGCGTGTCCTGTAAATGCACTCATCAAGCTGGTCGCCATCAGACCTGTGATTAAAGTGGCTTTTATTGCTATTTTCATGGTTAACTCCTGTTTGTTCACGTAGGTATTGCAGGTTGTCCGCAATATCTATTTGTTCTGTGATTAGTTATTAGCTTGTGGACTGGGCGTGCTTAGCGCTGGGGGCGATACCTTAGTGCGCTTCGCGTTGACATACGCGTGCTTGTCAAACCAAAGCAAAATACAAGGTAATAAAATAAAATCGACGATAAGCGCGATGAAAATAACCAAAGCACTGAGTTGTCCCATATCGGAGTTAAGCCTGAAATCTGATGTGCCCAATAGTGCAAAGCCCGCTACTAACACGGCAGAAGTAACGGCCAAGGCGCGACCTACGGTGATAAACGCATAGCGAATAGCTTCCTGAGCATTTTGGCCTTGTTTTCTTGCGCTTTGATATTTAGACAAAAAGTGCACTGTGTCATCGACTACAATACCGAGTGTTAAAGTGACAACAACAGAGAGGCCGAGGTTTATTTCACCGCTGTATAACCCCCAAATGCCAAACCCAATTATTGCTGGTACCATATTTGGAATAAGGCTGATAAGGCCAAGCCGAATAGAGCGTAATGACAGTACTAAGAGCATGGAGATCAGCAACAAAGCCATTGGTAAAGATTGCAGCATACTGGCCATATTGCGCTCGCCGATATGGGCAAACATCAGCGTTGGGCTTGAAATCATGACATCGTATTGAGGCGCATTAAGTTCGAACCAAGCTCTCAATCGGGTTTCCAGTTCAACCATTTCTTTGCTGCCCAGATTATCAATGGTGAGCTGAAGTTTAAGTGATGATTTATCTAAATTAAGTTGGTTATTTAGGTCTAGGCCATAAGGGAGAGACATTTCGTACAGTAGTAAGTACTGTGCGGATAGTGCTTGATCCTGAGGCAAAGTATAAAATTGATCATTGTCACCATGCATATTTTTATTCAAGCGTTTGAGCGTGTCTGCGAGGCTTTGTACATGGTGTATTTCTGGTTGCCCACGCATCCACTCAGTCGCTTTACCCAGCATCGATACAAATTCAGGGCTGCTGATCCCTTGTTCACTGCCACTGTTTATTGCAATGCTCAACGAGCTCATTCCACTAATATTGTCGGCCATAAAATCCGCGGCTTGGCGAAACTCATTCTGAGTAGAAAAATACTTCACCGCTTCATCATTGACTTGGTTTTTAGTAATACTCACTGCGCTGACTAACACAACTAGCAGTGCACCGATCCCAAGTATTTTATGATGCTGAACGACCCACAGCGCAAACTGGTCATAACGGTCGTGGCTATGTGTATTTGACTTTGGGTTGACTTTGAATGGCAGTACTTTGAGCATCGCGGGTAGTAACGTAAGTGACAGTGTACCTGCCAAGATAACCCCCAGCGCTGATAGGTTCCCTAAATCACGGATCACGGGCACATCAAGGCTATTCATCAGGATAAAACCAAGCGCAGTGGTGACCGAGGTAATTGTGATAGGCAGCCAATTCTGTTCAAGGCTTTTTTCGATGGCTTGCTGCTTAGAAAGTCCCTGCCGCATATGGTGGCGAACGCTGGCCAGCATGTGCACACAGTCGGCGACAGCAATTGTGAGTATCATTGTCGGTACGTTAACCGTGGGTGTACTTAAGAAAAAGCCAAGCCATCCAGCAAGCCCTAATGTCGCTAAGACTGCACCAACAATGACGACTAAAGTGTAGACAACGGCAGCAATGCTGCGCAGCGCAAGACCTAAAAAGATCATCACTAGCAATAGCATCACAGGCACGAGGGTAGCAAAGTCTTCTTGGGACGAAAGCATAAAGGCATAGTTCATGGCAACAATCCCTGCCTGATGGAATACCATATCTGGATAACGTTCTTGATATGATTCAACTAAGTTATTGACATACGCTTTCACCTCAACCATTTTTTCGGTGTTGTCTGCATCGGGCAATTGTACGGTAATATTGATAACGGCGACCTTACCCGAGCTGGAGACTAGAGACTGTTTCAAAATCGGCTCACTGAGTGACACTTGTTTTATTGCTGCTATTTCATTGGCCGTAAAAGTGAATTCAGGGGGTATCAAGTCGAGCACAATTAAATCGTCTTGTTCCGCATAGGTATGTTGGTAGTTTGCAATAGAATCAACGCGGCTAGAGTAGGGCACTTGCCATGCCTGTTCAGTAAGCGCTCTGATCAGATGCAAAGTTTGTGGGGTGAAGATGTCGCCTTGTTTTGGCGCCATTACAATAGATATCAAATCGCTTTTGTTAAAAATAGATTCTATTTTCTGGAATTCGAATAGTTGTGTGTTGGTATCGTCAAAGAATATTTGGTAATCACCTCGAAAGTATAACTTACCAGCCCCCATTGTTGCGCCGGCAATAAAGACCATACACATTACTATCCAAGTTTTAGGGTAATTGAGAATACGCCTGTGCCATAGATCGTCCATAACAGCTCCATAAAGTGACGAAACGTCAATAATAGTTAAAAAAATCAGCAATCACTGCTGAAAAAACGATGAAATATGTATTTGAAATAAAAAAGTGACGATTCGTCACTTAAACTTCAAATAAAACCCGTCATAAACGGGCTGTTTATCTTTATTCTTAGCGGCCTATTTGTGCCAAATAAGCCGTTTCATTGGCAAAAATTGTTTGCTCAACCTCTCGCCAGACCTTTTTATAGTCTCTACGACTGGATAACGGTTGCCAATTCATGCCATCAAGCACAATATTGACGTTATACAATACCGAATAAGGATCTTCGATACGCTCGATACATTGGCTGTTGGTGGCATTGTTGAGTAGCGCATTTGACCCAAATGCAACAGCCCAGTTGGCGAATATCAATGCATCCGTGCTGGCCGTTGGTGCGAGTGTCAAGTCTTCCCCATCAATGGCATCAAGGATAAACTTATCCGCGATCTCAATAAGCTTCTCTTCTGCTAAATTTTGTTTTTCTATATTTTCAGCCGAACTTTTTTCTACTACCCACGGGGTTTTAGACGTTAAAACACACATGAATAAAACAGGCTCTAAACGCGAAAAAATCCGGTAGGCAACGTGAAGTGCAACGACTTTGTCACGACTACCTCCTTCAAACTCATACGCTTTTCGATACATTTGGGCCAGCGTTTTTAATGCCTCGCAGCTAATGTTTACAATGACATCTTCTTTGCTTGCAAAGTGGTTATAGACTGTGCCCTTAGAATAGCCACTGGCTGACGCCAACTTATCCATTGTAAAGCCATGAAACCCTTCAGCTGAAATGATATCCTTCGCAATGAGTAATAGCGCTCTATGGCGCTCTGCAATTGCGATTTGCTTTTTACTCTTGTTAGGAGTCACTTCATTATTGTTGATTTCACTGCCAAATTTAAACATTTCATCACTAAGTTGCTATCACAATCTGCCGCTAGCATAACACATTTGTGCGCTACACCTATAAGCTTGCCAACACGCAGTACAACCGTTTTGTGACTATTCGTCATATTTTGACTTTTCGTCATTATAGTTTGGATTATTAATTGGTCAAGAAGTAATTCGGGTGAGTGTGTTAAATGATTGGAAAAACGATGGCATAGAAAAAAGAAAAGGCTGCTCTCACAGCCTCACAAGTTGGGATACTTTAATTTTACTCCATGGTCAAAACGATTCGACCTTGAATTTCATTCTGCTGCATTTGCTCAAAAATTTGATTGATGTTTTCTAGAGGTTGAGTTTGAACAATGGCTTTAACTTTACCTGCCGCTGCAAAATCTAAACATTCGATCAGATCTTGGCGGGTACCAACAATACTGCCAATCACGCCAATGCCTTTCAAAACGGTATCGAATATGGGGATTGGCATATCCTCATTTGGCAAACCAACTAAGATACATTTTCCGCCTCGTTTGACACTGTGATAGGCGCCGGAAAACGCAGCTTTTGAAGCCGCTGTACATATGACGGCCTGCACGCCACCGAACTTGTTTTGGATCTGCTCAGCCGGATTTTGTAGGTGATAGTCAATGCAAAAGTCAGCGCCTAGCGCTTTTGCAAGTGACAATTTGTGTTCGCCACTATCAACGGCAATGACATTCAACCCCATTGCTTTTGCATATTGAATGGCAAGATGACCCAGCCCTCCCGCACCGACAATAGCGACCCATTGGCCAGGTTTAGCGCCACTGACTTTGAGCGCTTTGTAGGTGGTGACACCCGCGCAAAAGAGTGGGGCGGCGTCCACAAAATTTAAGTTTTCAGGAATTTTAACGGCATAATTGGCGTTTGCTAGACAGTATTCTGCATAGCCGCCATCGACCGAGTAACCGCTATTTTTTTGACTTGGGCACAAATTTTCATTGCCCTGTAAACAGTGCTCACATTGACCACAAGCTGAATGAAGCCAAGGTATACCGACCTTATCTCCTAATTTTAGGTGTGTAACATCTTCCCCCTTCGCAACGACGGTGCCAACGCCTTCGTGGCCAGGAATTAAAGGGAGTTTAGGCTTAATTGGCCAATCCCCATGACAGGCGTGAAGATCTGTATGACATACACCGCAGGCGGCTATTTTTACCAAAACTGTGCCGGGTTTCACTTCAGGCTGCGCGAGAGACTCAATGCGTAGTGGCGCTTTAAATTGATGTGCAACGGCTGCTTTCATGTTGTTTCCTTAACAATTGAAACAGGAGTGAATGTGTAAGCCAGAGTGTAGCGAGTTCGTGAGCAAGGCTATTGATCAGGCGCAAAGAAAGCGAGGTTGATAATTTGATTCGCAAGGTGTATCGAGCGATACGCGTTCTTACCCACGTCAAGGGCCAATCAGACCATGAATTGTACTTATTAGATTGCTAAATTGTAACTGAAAGAGTAACATTGCATGGGATAATACACAGTATTTCACAGACTTATTTCTTTCCTCAGCTCATTGAAAATAATAATAAAGGCGTCAACGAGTGCACAGTGAGAACGCAGGGCGTTCACGCTTCATAGTCACCTGGCTTCGTAAATATAAAAGGAAATTAAATGAAAGACCTCACCCAAGGACCCATTTATAAGCATCTAATCTCTATGAGTGTGCCTGTTCTGTTTGGCATGTTTGTGCAAACACTTTATTTTTTAGTCGATTTATATTTTGTTGGTCAATTAGGCGAAGCCGCATTGGCGGGAGTCAGCAGTGCGGGCGTTTTGTTCTTTTTCGTCATGGCGCTGACACAAGTCTTGAATGTGGGTGTGGGGACCTTGGTATCTCATGCTGTTGGTAAAAAAGACAAACAAGAAGCCAGTTTATTACTTAATCAGGGTGTTTTTATCAGTATCATGTGCATTGCTGTATTGTTAGGTATGGCAGTGAGCGGCGGGAGTTGGTATTTTGCGAACATCGCGCCCGATGAGGCCTCGCTTGTTGCAAGCTTGAGTTATTTCTATTGGTTTTTGCCTGCGCTTTTAATTCAATTCCCTATGACGGTAATTATGGCGTCGCTGCGCGGTGCTGGTGTTGTAAAACAGCCGATGATGATTAGCATGTTTGCACTAGCTATTAACACAATACTATCACCTATTTTAATCACCGGTTGGGGGTTTGGAATTGAAATGGGGGTTGCTGGCGCAGCGCTTGCTAGCTCTATTTCTGCGAGTATCGGCCTCGTATTACTTGGGGCTTATTTTAAATTGAGAGAATCTTACCTTACTTGTACTTTGAGAGGTTGCACGCCGGACCTTCATCGCATTAAGAAAATTATCAATTTAGGCCTCCCAGCTGGGGGGGAATCCCTTTTGACCTTTATTTATATGTCTTTAATCTACTGGGTATTAAGTGACTTCGACGCTTCAGCTCAGGCTGGATTTGGGCTTGGAGCACGGATTATGCAAGCGCTCTTTTTGCCTGTGGTCGCTGTGGCGTTTGCTGCGCCAGCGATAGCGGGTCAAAACTTTGCGGCTGGCAAAACTGAGCGGGTTTACCAAACCTATTACCAAAGTGCGTTGCTTACCTGTGGCTTCATGTTGATCATCAATGTCGTTTGTATGTTTAACGCGACGCTGTTTTTGGGGCCTTTTTCTAATGACCCCAATGTGGTCAATATGGCCAGTGTATTCTTAGGCTATGTCTGTTTTAATTTCGTACCGGCCGGATATGTGTTGGCCGCTTCAGGTATGTTCCAAGCCCTCGGCAATGCTTGGCCGGCATTGATCAGTACAGCTGTGAGACTAAGTCTCTTTTCGCTGTCCTTGATTGTTGTTGCAGCACATGCTGATTTCAGTATTGAGCAGATCTGGATGTTGTCTGTCGCAACGGTTTATGTTCAAGCCATTGTGAGCTTCTTTTTATTGCGCAGTGAGCTTGCGAAGAAACTGGGACAACAAACACGGTCACACACAGAGGCTCAGACTCAAGCGTCATAGAAAAGCACGCTTAAGGCGTGCTTTTCTATCGCGGTATCTAGTCTGTAGACGAGGCCGCGCCTCTCACCTGAAAAACAAATTCGCTACCTTGACCTAGACGACTGTTCACCTTTATCTCTGATTTAATTAAATCAATCAGCCTTGCAGTGATGGCCAGACCAAGTCCCGCATGTGACTTTTTGCAGCCTTTACTGTTACTGGCCTGATACCTTGCCTCAAAAATATAAGGTAACTCTTTGGGGCTGATCCCTACACCGGTATCTTGAACAGCAATGTTGTATGCGTTATCAATGGCACAAATTGAAATACAAATGTTGCCTTTTGCAGGGGTATGTCGCAGTGCATTTTCTATTAAGTTACTTAAAATACGTTCTAATTTGCCGATATCAGAGTACACGGTGAAATCACACTCTACTGGAAACACACTTAGAGAAATATCCGCCTGCTGCGCTTTGAGCGCAAATTTGGCCATGATATCGTAGATGAGTTCCCCCAAATTGAAGACTTCAAAATTAACGTTAGATTGACCGGACTCAAGATGAGCTAGCTCAAATATTTGATCAATTAGCCCCTTCAATTGATTGCAGTTTTTTAGGGAAATGGCAAGGTATTCTTGCTCTTGGTGGCCAGCAGGTGGACGCCGCTCTATGAGCTCAAGATAGCCTTGTAATGATGCCAGAGGCGTGCGCAAATCATGTGATAAATGTGCTAAGAGTTTACGTCGTTGTTCATCAATCGCGGTGAGTTGGGTCATTTGTTGGTTAATCGTTTCGAGCATGCCATTGACACTTTGCCCCACGTGATGAATTTCGTTACTTTTTGACGGCCAGTCTAAGATCGGCACGGTTTTGATATTAAAATTATTTTTTTCAACTTTTCGTATGTATTCGCCCAACTTTTGAAGTGGCTGTGTCATGGTTCGAAATAGAAGTAGCAAAGTGACAAACAACAGTGCCACCATCACGATAAGCCCAGTGGTGTTTTTCACGAGTTGCTCTGAACTTTTAATTTGGGCACTGATTGAATCTGCAATAGCGGAGCCAATAATCACATATAAATAGCCCTGAAGTGTGTCGCCATTATAGACCGGAGAGACTGAGAATATTTTACTCTGCGCTAAAGAGCGGGGGTCATCGCCGTATACGGGGAGCTTGTTTGGCTCATTGATAAGCTGGATCAACGGTCTAAGATCAATGGCTTGGCGCTTCACTTCCCCCGGTTTTGCCGAATACGTTAGCAGTTTACCGCTAGGATCAACGAAATAAAATTCAAAAGCGGGACCCAAAACCATGAGCGTGTGAAACAGGTTTTCAAGTGCCTTATAGTCATAGACACCTTGTTTTAGTAGGGGGTTGTCTTGCGCTAAATGTTCTGCGAGACCAAGGTGCAATTGTTGCTCAGCCTGTGCTCTGGATACGACAGAGAGATTTTGAGACCAGAAAACAAAAGCCGACACGGTGATCATAAAGACACTGGTGATGACAATCGCAAGGCGATGATAAAGAGAAAGTGTCATATTAGTTCCTGTTGTAGTGGCTTTGAATTCAACTTGTAGCCAACACCCCACACAGTTTCTATGATGGCGCTATCGGTTAGCTTTTCCAATTTAGTCCGAATCCGATTGATATGAGAATTCACGGTATGCTCATAGCCTAAGTGGTCATAACCCCAAACAGACTCCAGTAGCTGAGAGCGGGAAAAGACTTGATTTGGATGTTTGGCAAAAAATAAAAGTAGTTCGAACTCTGTGGCAGTTAAATCCAATGGTTGTTTATGCAGTGAGACTTCATGGCAGTGGGGATCAACATGTAAATTACCCACGACAATGGGCGCCGGAGTTTCGTTGCTATTTTGCTGGGATTGCTGAGCTTGCAGTAGCTTCACATGTCTCAGTTGTGCCTTAATGCGTGCTTGAAATTCGCGGTAGCTAAAAGGTTTGCAAATGTAATCGTCTGCGCCCATTTCAAGGCCGATAATTCGGTCCATTTCACTGCTTTTTGAGGTCAGCATCACGACACTGATTTTAGGGTGTAGCGTCTTAATCTCTCGACATAAAGTCAGTCCATCAACGCTTGGTAGCATAATATCTAAAAGTACAATGGCATAATTTTGATTGGTAAGCTGGGACATAACGCCCTCCCCACTTGCAAGGTGATCTACTTCGAGATCAAGCTCACTGACGTGGACACGCAATAGGTGTGCAATATCTAAATCATCTTCGACAATGAGTACCCTTTGATGCATATACTAACCTCCAGCCAACCACATAATGATTGACATTTACTCGCCTCAGCCACTCGCATTAGAGAGCCGAGGCGAGTAGGAGGCTATTTCATTCTAGTGATAGTGATCGCCATGAGTGGGTTGTCAAATTTGTGCTCGCTCGTTAGTACGGAGCCAGACAAACCATCATCTTGACCAACAACACCCGGGTGCATCGCGACCTTGTTTATTGCCTCTCGCTCAGCATTAAACCCTTCACCGCCATCTGCAGGTCCAGGGATGGTGCCGCTGGCTTCGGTGTTGGCTTCTGTGCCCGCATCATAGGCGTAAGTCACAAAGCGCATTTCTTCACCGACACTCATCGAAGAGACATCTAAGGCATTAAGACCGGTAAAACCGTCATTTGTATTCACCATCATCGTAATTACTGATAATTTTTGGTCTGCCAATGAGTCTTGGCTTAACATTAGCTCGGCTTTTGCGCCGGGTGCGAGCGGGCTGTCTGTTGACGCTTTAGTTTGGACCACATCTAAGCCGAGTAGCCCGCTGTTGTCACCGCCTTCCGCTAATACTTCTAGTGCGTCGCTGGCTGCTTCGCCCAATTGCCAAAATTGGCCTTCTTTGTGCAGTGCGACACCGATGGGTGACAGTGGCTGCGCATGCGTTAAATTTGTTGCAGTGATTTTAATCATAGCTTCAGTTGGTGTCGGCGTAGGGTCGACGACGTTTGCTGGTGGATCATCATCGTCACTACATGCAACCAACGTTAGGCAAGCCAGTGGAATTATGAATTTAGACAGTTTCATGGTGCCCCCTTATTTAACCGTAACGGTAACTTTAGCGACAGGATTTAACCAGCGATGTACGGTGTTGTGTAGGTCACTTTTACCACCCGTTGCTTCATCATCGCCAAGGTTGCCGCGGTGAATGTGTACCATTTGATTTGCTTCGGTATTCGTGACGCCACTACCTTGCGTACCAGGTGCTTCGCCAGGTGATGCTGGGATCCCTAAAGTACCCGGTGCGCCGGAACCATCGACAACCAGTTCGTTATTGGCTTCTGTACCTGCATCGTAAGCATTGAGGTAGACATGATAGGTACCTGCTTCCGATGGAATTTTCCAACTATTTAAACCAATAAAACCGTCGTTAGTGGGTAGCATCATTGCGACAATTGAGAGCCGGTCATTGCCATCACTGGTTTCTAGTGTTGCCATCGTGCTTGCGACAGGTGCCAGTAAACCACCTGCTGGGTTTGTAACAGTGTTAGCACTGATACCCGTTAAGATTTCACTTAAACCGTCTAAGCTACCCCCTTCCGCCATTGCTTGAAGTGCGTCAGAGGCTTTTTCGCCTGTACTAAATAGCATTGCGTCGCTCGTGTGGGCAGAGACCAAAATCGGCGTGAAGTAGATACCTTGTGTGAGGTTGGTGACTTTGACTTCCAGTGATGCCGCGTTTGCCGCGCCAGAAGCGAATAAAGATCCTGCGATGAGTGATAGTATGCGTGTTTTCATAATCTGCTCTTATTGTTTGGATTTGACATCAATAAGCATGCAATTAAATTATTGTGAAACACTCTCTCAATTATCACGAAAGTATCACGATTGTGTCATTTTTTAATTGCAGCTGATAAAAAAGCCAGCGCGATGGGCTGGCATAGGGTTAAAACTTGCCAGCAGGCGGCCAATCTGGGTTACTTATTTCATCTTCACCGACGGCGCTGTCGGCTTCATTGCGGATACTCAGTGGGGTGTCTTCTTTGGGGATACACACCTCGACCACATAGTTGGTATCGTCATGCGTACGTATTGCCTCCATTACACCCAATAACTCCTCAACCGTAGACACCTTTATCCCTTTACCACCAAAGGCATCGGGTAACTTAGCGATATGCCAATTTGGTAAATCGTTATAGCTGTAAACGTTGTTAAGTAGCTTGTCTTGGTAGTCAACGGGTGGTTTTCTGAAGGGGTTGGGGTTTACTAAATACTGTTCAATACCATAAATGCCGTTGGCCAAGACAAATACGACAGTGTTTTGGCCGTAGGCATGTTGATCAGCTACTGCCTGGCAAGTTTCGTGAAAAGCCCCATCTCCGACAACCACGATAGCACGCTTATCTGGGTAGGCGCATTTGATGCCAGTGCCAGCTGGTACTGAGTAGCCTATAGACAGCCACGCAGCCTGAGAAACAAAGCCATTTCGGGCCGGTATTTTAACGCTTTGAGCCCCAATTAATGGAAACCCTGCGTCAACGATGAGTACATCATCTTCAGTTAGCCAGCTACTCATGGCTGCAAAAAAGCTATCGTAGCCTAAATAACCATCAGCTGTTTGCAGATTAGTTGGTTGCGGGGCTCTTCTAATGCCAGTCAAGTTGGCCGAGCTTTGTTTGGCAAGTTCGATAAATGCGTCGGTGAGGCAGAGTAAATAATCTTTGAGCGTCACAGAGGGATAGAAATTCGCCCCCACGTATACGCCTTGGTGGGCGGCTAAAATAGTATTGCTTGAGCGAATGTCTTGATTGCCTGTATCTTTACCCGTGGTCCATGCGCCAACACCTACCAGCACGCCATCCTCACCAACTAATTGCTCGACTTCACTCGGTGACATGGTGACACAACCTTCGAACCATGGATGGGTTTCAGCAATAACGGATTTACTCAATGCGGATGTGACAAAGTGAATATGACCATCAGGCATGCTGTGCGCTCGGTTGATAATTTCCAATAAGTTCAGGAACTCATCTTGCAACCCTAAGCGTTGTAACTCAATCCCAGCCCAAAAAATGCTTTTCGGCTTTGACAGCATTAGTTCTAAGGTCGCGTGCGCTGCTTCTTTTGCGCAGCTCACTGTCAATGTATCGTTCTGACGCTCTCTGATCCTACCTTGTGGTCTTTGACAGGGACTGCGCCAAATATCTTCAGTCACTTCAAAGTAGATTGGGCGTTGCTCGCTCAATAATGCAGTCAGTGCGGAGTCAATTTGAAATGGGGCTTGTAGCGCGTTGGTAACCCGTTCTGCGGCCACGGTGATGGGTCTAAACATGTGAATATCAACAAACTCGTAGCCTGTCGTGTGGGAGTAGAGTAGGCCGGCACATTTTGAAATTTGGTCTTCCTTGTTGGTCGGTGCGCCGTTGATAAGGATCACGGGCACTTGCTCGACGTAAGAGCCTGCAATGGTATTAAGCAAGCTGAATGCACCGACACTGTAGGTAACATACAGTGCACTAGGTCCTTTCAATCTGGCGTAGGCATCTGCGGCAAAGCCTGCACAAATTTCATTGGCGTTACCTTTGATGGTGATCGGGGATTGGCTATCTGCAAGAATGGTATCCAACAGGCCCGCAGTGTAATTGCCCGCAACCCCAAACATGTGGTCAACGCCAATTTCTTCTAGTCGATCTTTAAAATAGTCTGCGACAGTATATTCTTTAAAACTTGTGGTCATAATTAATCTCACCTAATTCAGCAAGCGCAGCGACTAAACGATTATTTAATCGCTGCAAAAAGTGATGAAAAATGTTTATTTCACATCGAAGTAGCTTAGATTGACGCCGATGACACTTTGCTCATCGTTGGCCTTCTCGATGGGGGCTGCGCTGGCGGCAAAATTGGTTTCGATGTATTGATTAATAAGCTTGCTAGAGTTCTCTTCATAGACAGCCTTAATTGCGTCCGAAGATGAAATATTGGTAGAGTCAAAGTAGACCTGACTGAGTGGCTTTAAGCCAAAGCCTTTTTCTAGTGCTAGGTCAGTAGAGCGCAGCGCCCCCTCAACCCAACCCTGATAGTCAGAAAATGCTTCACCACAGGTGAACAGATTCGGCAGTGGTTCTGCAAGTGTAGCCATGACCTCTTTGTCATTTGCACCTACTGCCCACTGGTGTACACCATAGCCGAATTGGCGGCTTGCAGGTATATCAAACTGCACACTGCCTTCCCAAATACGCGCACTGGTTAAAACAGGGTCGGGTACGTAATGAGTATTAAAGATATCTTTAAAGAAACGGGTTGCCTGCTCAACCACCGCGGTAGATGCGGGGTAAATATCATCAGGTACACTTTCTACATAGAGCTCTTGTTTAGGGTGATGATACGTTTCCCCGATATTTTGTAAATTGCTCCAGAAATTGATGTTGAGATAGTCGCAATAAATGGTCAGTGCCGCAGGGCGTTCATATTTGTCGTTGCCAATTCGCGCCAATTTTGCTTCTACTGCGTCGGATGGATGTGTGGTGCGCTCTTCGTACATCAGTGCCGCAGCAAGCTCTTCATTTACAGCATAAAATGGGTAAACTGAGCCCGTCGGCAAATCAGCAAAATTAGGCCCAAACTCGACGGCGGGTCGACCTGTGGTACCGCGCCCCCACCAAGCTGATTCATAATAAAGATTGATCTTGAGTAAAGGTTGGTTGCTGGCTGATTGCAGCGTATTCCACAGCGACTCCGAACGCGTTGGATCAAGACGGTTAATCACATTAGAGCGGACAAACAGTTTTTCAAGGGCAAGCCTTGGGAGACCCAAGATCACCTTCTCTGCTTTTACCAGACCGGGGTGGATTTTGCCATGCGCGTCAATATGCGCATAACGCAACTCATACAAACCAGATTCTTCATTAAAGTCGATTTCTTCAATGGTTGTTTGCAAGTGGATATTATCTGTACCAACCTCTTCAACGAGCTTGTTGGGTAACGTACTGAAGCCATCTTTAAAGGTCTTAAATTTAACGCCTGCTGGGAAGTCTTCCAACAACTGATAGGCAACGCCCGCATTCATTTGAGATAAGAAAGTGCCGTTGAAACCCAGCACACGATAAAGCATCGTGATGCACTCTTGCGAGTAACCCATATCTGTGTATAGGTCCCATAGAGTCCACTGATTGAGCCCTTGTCCTTTCCATTGACATTGCAACCTGAAGTCTTGCCAAAATTGCGGCCCTCTTACTTTGGGTCGTTGTTGAAATTGCGGGTTGGCTTCCAAGATGCGGTTAAAAACCACATTGACAATATCTTTAGGATTCACACCTTGCTCAGATTGATCTAGATTGTATAAGTGTGACCAGATAGCATAGTCGTCTTGTTGCGCATCTGAGACACTAAAGCTCTCACCTCTAAAGAATAAGCGGTTGTTGCCGCCACTATTCATCGGAAAGGGGACGATATCATCTTGTAAATTCAATTTTAAAAACAATGCCATCAAATCATCCATGCCATCAAACAAGAACCGCATACCGCCTTGTTCTTCTTTTACTGTAATGGTTTTGGGCTCATTAGAGCGAAGGTTTTTAAATTCGATGAGGTCTGAGTCAAGTCGACCACCGGTTCTATCTGAACGCTCAAAAATAGCCAGATCTTGGCAATTGACTTCTTGTTGTAATCTCCAAGCGCTGTAAAGCCCGGACATACCAGCGCCGACAATGGCGACTTTAACTTGGCTGGGGAGCGGCTTATCCGTTATTTCTTTTCCAAAAGTATAATGTGTCATCGTTATTCCTTAGCCTTGATGGTTAAGTCTACTTTGACAGACGACTACTCCTATAAAACCACTACTGCGACTGTGCTGCAAAGCAGATGATTAAATCTGCAGTTTATTGCAATTGATTTTTACTGTTCTGGTTGACTGAAAATGAGTGAATCAATCATTTCGCCAGAAAACGCCTCATTAAATGTAGCACATAGGTTAATTTTTTTTCGTGATACGATTGGGAAAGAGATCAATTCGCAATTGCTTAGGGTCATTTGAATTGCTTGACAAGCGATGGCTTGAGTGTCTCTTCGAGTTGAGGCAAACTATATTTAAAACAGAAGCTTATAATTTAATAGTGGATGTGCATTGAATTTTATAAATGGTGTTCGTAATGCGCTTTAGATTTGGTAATAAGGAAGTGGATCTCATGCTCGGTAAGGTGTATTTACGGAATACCGAGCCCGCAGAGATACTAGAAATTCGAGCGAAAACACTGCAAGTCCTAGAGATACTGGTTGCAAACCGTGAACGGGTCGTGACTAAACAAGAACTTTTGAACTGTGTTTGGCGTGACGTGGTAGTGCAAGAGCAAGTGCTTGTGCAATCGATCAAAGAAATTCGTGACCTGTTAGGCCCTGATACCATTAAAACTTTTCCCAAACTGGGATACCGCTGGGTTATCGACATTGATGTATTGAGTCCCCCAGCACACAAAAGTAAGGTGCATCTAAAATGGCCAGTCATTAGTTTCCTGGTGTGTTTAATCATAGGTTGCATGGTGTATGTGAGTATAAATTTCAGCACTTCTTCGCGGTTGCCTAAGGTGGCTTTTCTACCCATCGAAAATGCCATGCAAGATACATTACACGACTGGGTGCCCATCAAGGGGATGGACCAACTGTCTCAAACATTGCGACTACAAAGTCTGCTGCAAGTGAGTGAGGTGGACGATGTCTTACTGGCTGTTGAAAGATTACATAGAAGCAACTTAACCCATGAGGCCTCTGGCCCTCAGTATTTCTTCAAACTGCAACAGGCCCTCGATGTAAACCTCATCGTACAAACGCGTTTAACAGGTTACCCGCAAGATCTGCAATTGCACTATACTTTGCACTCGCATCTAGGGCCTCAACAAGGTGTTGTGCTCGCACAAAATGTTGCTGATGCATTGACTGAATTGAGTCATTTACTGGCACAAAAGTATGGCCAAACAACACAAATCACAGCAACGCAATATGATAGTGCGTTTAGTAATCAGGCGTTTGCGAAAGGTGTCAATGCTTATTTGCAAAGGGATTACCAAGCTGCAATTGCCCTGTTTCGCAGTGCTTTGGTGGAACAGCCGAATATGCTCGCTGCGAGACGTTATCTTGCAGCCAGTCTGGCAAATATCTATCAGTTAGAACAAGCGATCCGTTTACTGCGCGGCAGTTTACAAATTGAGGACAGTGTTCAGAGTAAAAAAGAGCACCTGAGAGCAAACTTAATGATCGGCTATTTATTGATTAATTGGCCACAAGCATCAGATAGACAAGCCGAGTTACTTGTTGCTGAGGAGTATATCGCAAAAGCAAAACAACTGGCGCAGTCAAGCCAAGATAAACTGTTTATAGCATATTCATACGAGGAGCTTGGCAAAATAAAGCGATTGCAAGGTCAATTTAGTGAGGCGACAAGGTGGTTATTGGCTGCACTCGACTACCACAAGAGTTTTCATGGGCGCTATGGCCAAACTGCTGCTTTGATTGAGTTGGCGCGTATTGCCATTGCACAAAATGAGTTAGGAGAAGCAAAACGATATTTTGCCCAAGCGATGGAGATTGCGAATGATAGCAAGGCGCGGCCAAATCAGATTTGGGTGCTCCTTGCTCAAGCGGACATGTATCGAGATTTAAATGAGCAATCGCTTGCAGATACATTTGCCAAGCAAGCGCTTGAAATTGCGCATCAAGGTGATAGTCCGCAACTCATTGCACGGGTCGAGGCATGGTTTGCCCAAGTGCCGATCCACACAGTAAATTAAAGACTACAGTAATCTGCTTGCTTGGGAGCCCAATCCGGAACGGTATCTGTTTGAGCAATGTGCTCCTTACGCAGTTGTGCCACGGATTGGACAACGGCACGGGGTGATATCACTTCATCTTTAACAAAGTAAACCCAATCCACGTCGTGATGATATTGCCTCATTAAGTTAGATTGCACTAGCTTATTGGGATCAAACCATTGATTGAAGTTGATAGACATGGGGACTTCTGGGTAAACATCAGCACCATGTGTCGCAAAGAGGTGGCCATTCACATAATATTTCAAAGTGTTATTTGCAACCTGAAGTACCAAAGTATTCCAGCCTTGCAGTGACTCTATATGGTAGTCATAAGCATTGACTTTGGTCCAAGGCGTCAATTGAAAGGTTTCCCAAGATGTGGCAAATAAAGCTAGGCGCTCGGTACCCCATCCGCCATTGGGCAAATATTCAAAGTCCATTTCACTGTAATTCTTATCCATTGGGGCCTTAAGTGGGCTAATGGCGTAAAAAGTTTGAATCACCGCATCGCCATCAGGGCCGTACTGAGGGGCATCATTAAAGTAGACTCTTGCGGCATAGGTCCCTTCGCGGTACTTTCGTTTATGGCATATTTGCGTATGGCGAGTGTTTTCCGCTGTACCATCTGTTTTAGCTGTGATGCGCATCACGGTGTTCCCCGCCGCCATAGGGTCGGGGTGAAAGCTAATGCCTTCTTGCCACCAAGTGGCATTTTTGATGCCTGGGTGCCCAGTTTCATGCCGAATTTGCCAGCCATTCTTTTGAGCCTCAGAAAATTGACGATAACTAAAGTCATCAAACATGATAGCGCTGGATGCGGCATGTGCATTTGAGGTGGTTATGCTTACGCCAAGCATGGCAATGGCGATGAGTCCCAATTGAGTTGTGTTCAATCGTTTGTTTGTTTGCATTGAGGTTACTCCTGTGTCTAGCGTATTGGTAGCTTGAACAAACACCGGGAAGATAACCAATTAAACCTGCTTAAATCAGAAAATAAGCAGTATTTAAAAATATTAAAGATATGATATATATGATTAAATTTTAAAAAATGAGCCATTGCTCGTCCATAAGCTGGCTCATTGGGCTAGTATTTTTATGACTACTTGAGAGACTGGACTTCTACCTCTTGGCCATTGGTCAGTCGCTCTGCACCGCGAACGGCAATGCTATCACCTACTTGAAGTGCATTGGCGTCGAGTGGCGTGATAGCCACAAGGCGACCTTCGCCTTTACCGACTTCAACAGGTACTTGCATAACTGTGTTATCTGAACTGACTTTAACAATATGTACGCCTTGCTTTCGAATAATTAAAGCATCTCTGTTGATCAACATTTTAGCGTGTGCTGAGCGAAGAGGGACTGTGACATCTACGAGTTGACCAACAGCAAATGTATGTGATGCGCTTTTGTCGAGTTTGGCGCGTACTTCGACAGTTTGAGAGCGGGGATCGGTTGCAGGAATGACAGACGTCACAATTGCTTGCGCTTTGATAGGCCTATCTAAGTTACCAGTTTGAATCGGTAATGTGATCCCAGGTTTGACGTAATGCAGGTATTTCACAGGGACGTATAGGCGCGTCTCTAAGTTGTCAATATCGACGAAGTTAAGTAACTCGTCAGCGCGACTTACCTCCCTTCCAGCACGTTTAAAACGTTCACTGACAACACCAGAAAATGGGGCGCGGATGGTCGCACGCTCCAGTTGATCGGCAATGACTTGGAGTTCAATTTTTGCCAGCGCAATGTCAGATAGCGCAAGGTCATGTTGATTCTGCACACTGTCTACTTGAGTGGCTGCGGCACTATTAGAGTTGGCTAAGCGTTTCA
This sequence comes from Pseudoalteromonas sp. SMS1, assembly GCF_021530565.1. GTDB lineage: Bacteria > Pseudomonadota > Gammaproteobacteria > Enterobacterales > Alteromonadaceae > Pseudoalteromonas. Next base: position 218,905 of record NZ_JAKGBI010000002.1, on the reverse strand, counting down.
AGCGATTTAATTCCTGTTTGTGGAATTTTAGGTTCACCTGCGCTCGTTTTAGCATTTCTTGTTGCCTCGCCTGATCAAGCTCTAAAGGCAAAGTATCCATTTTGACAAGGACACTCCCTTGACTGACCCTTTCCCCAGGTTCTGCAACATACAAGACTCGACCAGAAATCCCCGCGGTGAGTACGACGTCTTTTTTGCCAAAGAGTGTCCCATTGACGGCTAATGAACTGGTTAGCGGCGCTTGAGTAACTGGCTCGACAGTGACTGGAAGCGCGGCATTACTCTGTACGCTATACAAAGCGGTGCTACAGGCCAATGCGAGAGAGAACAGTTTTACGGTAAAAGATGCATTTTGCATTGGTACTTCCTTACTGATTAGAGACTAAATTAAGCTTAGGTTTTGGTTTGCCCTCTTGGTCGGATGAGGGGGCTTTGGCACGGCCTAACTGAAGTAAACTTGGCATTAGAATAAGTGTAAATAGGGCGCTTATCGCCATGCCGCCGACAATCACCGTGGCTAAGCCGCGGTAAATTTCTGAGCCAACACCTGGCACTAAAGTGAGTGGTAACATACCAAATAAACTGGTTAATGTACTGAGGTACACAGGTCGAGCTCGCATGAGTACGGCTTGGCGCACGGCGTCTTGCCTGGCCAATCCATTTGCCTCGGCAACCCGAGTTTGGTCAACAAGTAAAATTGCATTGTTAACGACTAACCCTAAAAGAATAATAAATCCAATCATGGTCAATAAGTCCAGAGACTGAAAGGTGAATAAATTAAGTATGTACAGTGCGATGACACCACCAGCGGCAGCCATAGGCATAACGAGCAAAACCAATAAACTGTCTTTGGCTGATTTGAATAGCGCGCTCATCAGTAAGAATAAAATGAATAGAGCAAGCACAAAATTGATGGTCATCTCTTGAATGGCTGAATTCAGCTTTTGTGCATTACCCGCCAAAATCACACCCGCATTGTCAGGGATTACCTCTTTTACTTTGGGCAAAACTTGAGAGGCAAGGATCTGCTGAGCCTGCTCTAACGTCATATCAGCTGGTGGTGTGACCACGACGCTGACTGTACGACGACCATTTACACGGCGTAACTGACTCGGGCCGACCGTGCGCTCTACACGTGCTAACTCGCCAACCGTTTGAACGCCTGAGTCAGGTGTGACTAACGGCAATGCTTTCAATTCTTCTGGTGAATCCCAAGAAGTTGAGCGCAAGATCACGTTCATGCGATCATTACCATTAAAGTACTCGTTGATAAATAACCCGCCAGTGAATGCTTGCATGGCTTGAGAGACATCTTGGCGAGTGAGGCCGGCTTGCGTAATACGGCGGTCATTAGGGTGCAGCCTTAGTTCAGGTTCTGCCATATCTAAGCGGGGCTGAGGTTGTGCAGTCGCAGTGGGCATTGCTTCTTTGACGGCTTTCAGAGCAGTCTGAGCGCCGATAATTAAGTCATCCATGTTCGGGCCTGTCAGGTCTATGTTAATGTTTCGACCGTCGCCGCCATTTGACACTTGAATCATCGACCCCCTAAATAAAAAAACCTGCGTATCGGGTAAATCCACGAGTATTTCTTCCCGGGTTACTTGCATCAGTTCTTCTACACGTTGCGGATCCGCAGAATAGATGAACCCACCTGCATTGGAACCAAAAACAAATTGATTGAAGCTCTTTATCCCCGGTTCTTTTTCACCGTTGTAATAAGGCATTAGACGCGCTTTCACACGCTTTAAAAGTTCTTCCTCCATATAGGTGATATTCGCGCCAGGCGGCGTGACAAGTGAGAAAAAGAAGCCATCCGTTGGGGCTTGTGGCATAAAGTCAGTTTTAGGCAACATGGTCACAGTGATGAACAATGAACCACCTAGCAGCCCTGCTATCCAAGAAATTTGTTTGGTTCGCGTGTTGGTCAGTCCCATGATTAACTGAGTGAGCTTTTGCCAATATCGTTTAAAAGGATCGGCTTTGGGTTTGCGATCAGGTAGGTAACGGTTTGCAATGGGGATGACGGTCAATGCGCTGACAAGTGATGCGATAACGGCGATGGAGAGTGTGAGCGCAAGATCAGAGAAAAGTTGGCCTTCGATGCCTGCCATAAACATGATGGGTAGAAAAATAGCGACACTGGTTGCCGTAGAGGCAAATAGTGCACCAGCAACCTGTGTGGCACCTTTTAGCGCTGCTTTTGCATTGTCCATGCCTTCGGTTTTTAGCCGGGCAATGTTCTCTTGCACAATAATGGCGGCATCTAAGACAAGACCGACGGCAAATGCTAGACCCGCGAGGGAGATAACATTAATACTGCGATCAAATATATTAAGCGCTAAAAAAGCAACCATCAGAGATACTGGGATTGTTGCCGCTATCACAAGTGTGGTTTTGAGGCCTCTGAAAAATAGCCACAAGATGATACACGACAACAACACTCCCAAACCTAAGTTGCTTTTTACCAACAGTAACGCGTTACGGATATGTACAGAAGCATCAAAGCTCAGCTCTAAAGACAGTCCAGCTTCTTTGAGTGGGCCTTCATTAAGCTCTTGTATTGCAATGTTGATATTGTCGAGCAATGCTACCGTGTTGGCGTCGTTGATTCGGGCTACACGGATATAATAGGCTGGTTGTCCATTTCGACCACTCATGCCTAAGCGGTCTGAGAAAGTTTCTTCGACAGTGGCGATGTCGCCTAAATAGATGGGCCGCTCATTGGAGTAGCCAATGCGCATCTGAAGCATGTCTTGCAAATCATATTGGCCTGTGAAGCGCACTGTGTATTGGCGACGTCCAACATTGGCAAGGCCTGCAGAGGTATCTCTTGATGCTTGCAAAGTGCGTCGAATTTGATTGAGGCTAATACCAAGGGCGGCAGCTTTGTGTGGATCAAATGTGATGCGTAATTCTCGCGAACGTTCACTCGCAAGATCCACACGAGAGATACCTGGAATTTGAGCGAGTCGAGGCTCGACAATCTCTTCAATCTGTTTTTGATATTGTGCCATATCGAAGCTGAGCCCTTCCTCTCCTGCATCCAATGGTAATACCAGCAGTGTTGCCGCTTGGCCAGCTGCGCCACCAAAGTTACCGCCCGCACTCACCACGGGATCAATGGCATCGAGAGGTAAGGGAGGTGCTTGATTTAGGTTTGTTAGGACGTCTAACATGGCTTGTTGCATGTCAGTGCCAATATCAAAAGTTAGAGTAATAAACCCATTGCCACGATTGATTGTGGTATCGACCTGAAGTGCGCCGGGGGTGTTCTTGACCGCATTTTCGAGCGGCTCTAGGATGACAGATTCTACTTCTTCTGGTGCTGCCTGTCTCCAGCCTGAAAAAATAGTAATTTGCGGTTGTTCTATATCAGGTGTGAGTTGAATAGGGAGTTTAAAAATACTGAGTAATCCAAACACCATGACCAAAACCAATATAACGATCACACTGGCAGGGTTTTTCAGTGAACTGCGCGTTAAATTCATGACAACTTCCAAGTTTAACAGTACTCATTGCAGTGTAACGATTAAGAAAAAAACTGCTAGCACCAAAAAAGCAAAGGTTTTTCGATTTCGCGATAAAAAGCGACTTTTTGGGGTTCGTTTGCACCTTGGTAATAACTTGTAACGATTTTGCAGATTTTGAAATATTGCCGTATCATTTGCCGGCGAAAATTTAATCGCAAAAATTAACTGATTTGAGCGATTTTAGTCTGTATATATATTGGGAATTTTGTAATGGTTATGGCTTAAGTCATCTTTAGCATGAAATACGTTAGCCTAGCGTTTTCGCAGCTGTGATAAATAAATTCATATTGCTGACATCAACCATACATTAAAATGACGCGAATTTGATATAGGTTAAAACTGCGCAGATCTTTTAAAGTTTAACTGTATATGGTCTATTTGCTGGATTAAAATCCAAGCAGGAAAAATGGAAAAATCATCCTGAAACTATAAATAATCGCACTGAAATTCATGGTTAATTACGGTGAAAGTTGAGTGTGACTATCTCTAGTAATCAAGCGGTAATACGACTTGTAGGGAGTAGAGGATGAATGTGTTTATGGACAAACGACATAGCACCTGAAATTTGAAGTTTAATAGAAAGGAGTATCGAAATGTTTGTCGCCTTAAAATGGGATCATCAAATAGGTGCCCATTTTGTATCTTGGATTGTAGTGGAATGCTCGGCAATAAGAGATAAATTTGGTTTACCTCAGGCATTGCCGCCACGTAGAGACGTCGCTTATTTTGTTAACCCGTTGACTGCAGAAAGAGATGCAAAGGCATTTGCTGATCACAAAAATGGCGTAGCCAGTGTCTCATGTGAACAGGATTATTCACCCTATTTATCGGACCACCACGGTTTTGTGCATTATCAGTGGGACCACACCTACCTCGAGGAGTTAGTGAAGCATGCGGTGTTGTATTGGGAGGATGGGCACCATATAGAATCTCAACCAGTGCGCAATGACGTCGCTTACTTTATATGCCCAGAAGAGTCCGAAGCGGATAGCAAATTTTTTGCCCAGTACAAGTTGCTGATTGATGGTCAATATATGCTACATAGTGCTTAGGTCACGCAGTATGTTGAGGGTCTACACAAGACCCTCTGATTGGTTATTGAACGTCTGTTACATCGACGTTGGAAAAAGTCGGAAAGTGAGCGGGTTTGAATCTGTTTAAGTTGTACAAGAAGCGACTGTCTTTAACAGGAAGTGTTGCGGAACCATAGTCATACACATTGAGTTTTTCTCTTAACATTTGGTTGTTCACGCCATCTCCGCGCATCGCGTACCAGCTTATAATAGGGGGGGTGACAAAGCGGTTGTAGCTGTTTTCTGCGATTTCATTGTGTTTTGCAAACCTGAGTGCGTGAGTCAGTATGCCGTCCTTGTGATAGACAATTTTCAAATGACCATTTTCAAACGGTAATTCACTGGCCGGTTTTGTGAATAAATCACCATGGGCACTGTAGCTGCCGTGGGTAACTACGCCATCGTGAGTCCAGACTGCGGCGTATTCCCAGTCATGCCTATGGCCCCCACCAAAGTAGGGGAATACTTGGTCTTTTTTAAAATACAGTGCGTAAAAGTGCCCACAGTACACGCCCATTTCAGTGTTTTTACAGGCATAACGGTGTACGGTATTAGAGGTATTTAAAAATCGATCATCGCGGCAACTGCCACCAAGTGTCCCTGTTGTCTTGAGGCCTGCATTTTGTGCGCCGGTGCGGCTAATGCCCGCACTAGGCAGGCAGCCATCGGTATCAAAGTCAAAAACAGGTTCTGTGCCGTTAATGACATAACTCGGCGGCAAGGCTTCATCGAGCGCGGCGAAATTATTTGCTATTACAGGTGCACTTAATAGCGTAAGGGGTAAAGCGAGTGAGCATAAAGCTTTAGTATTTCTCATCATTTTCCTTGTTGTCATACTCATAGGGGGCAAATCAGCTGGCGAAGTATTCAGCGTTTAAAGTGATGCTGATATCTACGCTGCTGAAAAGACGTACAATAGAGAAATACTATGACATATTTGTACTTAAAATGTTAATTTTAAGTTTTTTGCTCTAACTGAGATTGCGCTTTGTTCAAAAAGTCTTGCTTGACGATTTCGAGTGCTTGAAGGACTTCTTCGGGTGGCACTTCGTTTTGCTCAAGTAACATAATTAAATCTACCGCGAGCTTAACATGCTGCGGTGCGTCATGCAGGGGGGAAGTCTGATCATTCATGATGTAAATTGTTTCTTTTTCGCTATTTGCTTGATGGCCACTTCAATGGCGACATCCACACGTTCTTCCATCTGTTGTCGCTCATTTTGAGGTAGATAAAATTCCATATCCACATCATAGCGAATGTAGCGAGCTGGCAGTTGATTGAGGACCGTACAGCAAAAATCAGCCATTACATCTTCATCGTATGTTTCGTGTAACTTTCGCTCTACAATTTTTTCGAGCATAACTTTCTCATAGTAGTTATGCAAATCATCATGTAGTTTCATGGCGTTATCTCTAACAGTAGGTCCTTTAAGTTTACAACATAAAGTCTATGTGTGCGACTTACTCTAGGGTCAAAATTATTGATAAGCACCGTGAGTATGGATGGCAACAAAGTGTCTATTGCATGAAGTCTGAGAGGATAAAAGCTTGAAATAGTTGTTTGTGGACAGTAACAAGCTGGGCTAAATCGCGTTGATAGCCGCCACCGAGTGCTGTCATCAGCGGGATACCATGATGATAACAATGTGAGAGAATAAGTGCTTCACGATGTCGTACGCCTTCTAACGTGACTGCTAGGTGGCCTAACTCATCTTGACTAAAAATATCGGCCCCTGCGTTGTACAGAATGATGTCGGGACGGTGTAGGCGAGTGCACAATGTTAGGGCCTGTTCAAGCGTATCCAAGTAAACGGTGTCTTGGGTGCCTTTGGGTAGTGCGAAGTCATAGTCCGATTGCTCTTTTAGTCTAGGAAAGTTCTGTTCGCAGTGAAGTGAACAAGTGACGATGTCGGGTCGTCCCTTCAAAATAGCCGCGGTGCCATCTCCTTGGTGTACATCGCAATCTAAAATAAGTACCGTGTCCGCTTTACCCTTTGCAATGAGATCACACGCAGCAATTGCCAAATCGTTAAAAATGCAAAAGCCAGTTGCTTTATTGGCATATGCATGGTGGTAACCTCCTGACAAATTCGCGGCAAAGCCCAGCTTTAAAGCCGTATGTGCGGCCTCAATACTGGCGCCAACGGAAAGCAAAGTTCTGTCAACGAGCTTGGTCGACCAAGGAAATCCCATACGCTTGATATCCTGAGGGTGCATTGTTCCTTGACAAAATGTGTCAATATATTCAGTGTCATGACACCGATTAAGTTGTTCGAAAGATGCTTTCTGATTTGCCTGAACAATATATTGACTTAACCCCATATCATCGAGTTGGGCTTTTAGCGTGGCGTATTTGAGGATGGGAAAGCGATGTCTTTGTGGAAGTACTAGGTCACTGTAGATCGGGTTGTAAAACAACATGTCTAACGGTTACCTTGCTTTTCCAATTGTTGAATTTTTTCCTCTGTCGCAGAAATGGCTTTGCGGCAACGACCAAGACGCGTATGCAACGCGAGTATTTCAGCGTTGAGCTGTGCATTTTTCTCCGCATTTGCGCCTTCCAATTGGGCTTTTCGAATATTAATCATTTCTTGCAAGCGACGTTCAAACTCATGGTTTTGAGATAACTCTTGATACAGTTCATGAGAAGATTGCATTATTCGTTGCACAGCTTTACGGTAAACTTTCGCTTTTTTAGGCTTATTGAGTTTATTTTCTTTTGCCCACACCGGCGTCGATTTCAGTACTTTAATAATGGCTTGCATCTGCTCGCCCACTTGCTCAACAGCAAATTGATAAGCATGACGATTTTGTTCTGGCGGCAGGTGCTTTAATGCAGTTTTGATTTCTTCTACGTAGTCAGCGAGGAGTAAACTTTTGGTATGGAATAAGTGACTGTCAAATAGGCTTGGCTGGTTTTGAATATAGCGGTTTTTGTCAAACCATTTTGCATGATCAAACTGCTGCGCTTGGGCTGCGAGTTGTTCAAGTTTGCTTTGAAGTTTAACAAACGCTTGATTCATGCAACGTATGCCTCAAAAATGAGTTTACCTGCCAACAGGATCACCACGGTATTAAAGATTGGCTTAATCAGTTTACTTCCAAACTTTATCGCTGAATGAGCGCCAATCCAAGCGCCTAACATCAAAAAAGCGCCCATCGTGACCCCGAGCAAAAAGTTTACATGCCCCAGCGCCACAAATGTGATCAGTGAAATGAAGTTTGAAATAAAGTTCATTGAACGGGCTAAACCACAGTTCAACAATAAACTCATTTTATATAATAAGCTGTTAGATGCAGTCCAAAATGTGCCAGTGCCAGGGCCTGCTAATCCGTCAAAAAAGCCCAATGATAGCCCTTGTAGCCATTGTTTTATTTTGAGTGCTCTGCTTTTTTTCGGTAATGCGTGATGTTCGGTGGTGCTTAAGCTCCCAAATAAGCTATACAGGGCAACCATAATAATGATGATGGGCAATAACTTATTTAGAAATTCGATACTTAGCTTATCGACCAATAAAGTACCTAGCACGGCGCCAATGGCTGTCGCTAAGGTTGAGGCTGCCCAAAATCGCGGATTAAACAATTGCTTTTTATAGTAGGTGAAGCTTGCGGTAAGTGACCCGAAGCTGGCTGCCAGTTTGTTGGTGCCTAACGTCACGTGCGGGGGAAGCCCCGCAGTCAATAAAGCTGGTACGGTTAACATACCGCCGCCGCCCGCAACAGCATCAATAAAGCCCGCGGCTAAAGCGACGGCACATAAAAGTGCCCAAGTGAGGGGATCAAAAGCGAGTTCAAGCATTTATCAATCTATTTGCCTTGCAAAGGGTGGCAGCGTGTCAAGCATGGCTTTACCGTAACGTTTTGTTATCAGACGCCTATCAAGTATCGTGATGCGGCCAGAATCAGTTTCTTTGCGCAGCAGTCTACCACAGCTTTGGACTAATTTCTTCGCAGCATCAGGTACCGTGATAGATAAAAATGGATTTCCGCCTTTCGATTGAATGAATTCAGCTTGCGCTTCTTCAACAGGCGAAGTGGGGACTGCAAATGGAATTTTGGTAATGACCAAGTTTTCGAGGTATTTTCCTGGCAAGTCAAGCCCTTCTGATAAGCTCTGTGTGCCAAATAAAATACTGCCTGCACCTAAGTCCACAGCGGCTTTGTGGCGGCTGAGCAGAGCTTCTCGTGACATCTCACCTTGTACTAATATATTGAGTTTTTTCTTTCTCAATGTGCTGACGACATGTTCCATCTGCCAGTAAGATGCAAATAGCACTAAATTGGCTTTATTCTTGTCTAGGTATGTTGGTAACGCGTCTGCGAGGAAGTCGCTGAATGTTTTATCCGTCGGCTCTACCTTGGTCTTTGGGATGTGCAACGTTGCCTGCGTTGCATAGGAAAAAGGCGAATCTGCCTTAATAAATTTAACGCCGGGTTCATTGACCAGTCCGCTCTCTTTGGAAAAGTGATCAAAGCTACCTAATGCGGTGAGTGTCGCAGAGCAAAGCACCGCCCCCGCGCATTCACGCCATAACTTGTCTTTGAGGTAAAAACCAACTTCAATCGGACAGTCGCATAGCAAGTGGTCATGATGGTGCTTATATTCCATACGCTTTATCCAGCGTGCATGAGGCGTATTTTCCCCTTTGGCTGCATAGCTAAACCACAATTTATTAAGTTGCTCGAGTCGGTTAATGTATTGACCGCTTTCCACCAGTAATGGATCGGCCAAAAAACCTTGAACGTCTCCATCAGAGACATCCGTTGTCAATGCATCGTGCATTTTATTAAGCGCTCTTAATGCATCCAATGTGGCATCAGCAATATCTTTAGCTTGCGTTGTCAGTGACTCAGGAACTTCTCCATGTATAAATCGATAGGTATCGTCGTCATTATAAGTAAAGCCAGCTTGATCCAAGCTATCACGCACAGATTTTAAGAGTTTACTGACGTCATTGGCTGCGTCATTGAGTTTAAAATTCTGGCCTATGGCCTTTTGAGATACGATGGTGCTGGCCATTCGCCCACTGAACTTAAGTAATTTTTCCAGCCACTCTATCGTGCCTTTAATGGTTGCTGCGGCAGATGAGAAGTCTCGCGTTATGTGTGGTAAATGATGCGCTTCGTCTATGACGTAAAATGTCTCTTCTGGCTCTGGGAGAATGGTACCACCACCAAGCTCTAAATCAGCAAGTAGCAGAGCATGGTTGATGACCAATACGTCCATTTGCTGGATTTTTTGCCTTGCTAAATGAAATGGGCACAGATGATGAGACTTCATTTGTCTTTGGCAGGCATGTTTATCACATGCGATTAGGTTCCAAACTTTATCTGGTATAGTGTCTGCCCAACTATCACGATCACCGGCCCAGTGTTTATTTTGATAGGCACTAGCGAGTTCCCTCAAACACTTTTGTTCCATATCAGTCAGCGGCGTTGAGGTGGTGGGTATCATTGAAAGTTGAGTATCGTCTTGATTGATCGCTGCCATAAGCTTTTGTACGCAGATGTATCGTTGGCGACCTTTCACTAAATCAAATTTAAAATCAATGCCACTGTGTTCCTTGAAAAAGGGCAGTTCTTTCTCAATCAGTTGTTCTTGTAAGGCGACGGTTGCCGTTGAGATAACCAGTTTCTTCTTCTTTGCCAATGCCAGCGGCAATGCCCCAAGGCAGTACGCCAATGATTTACCGGTGCCCGTGCCTGCTTCAATCACACAAATACGCTGGGATTTGTGATATTCCCCTGCAAGCGTTTTGGCGATTTCTGCTACAAGATAATTTTGACTCGTGCGAGGACGGTAATCCTCCAACTGCTTGGCGATATTTTGATGGGCATGACGTACGGTTTTTTTCATTGAATCTGACAACATGTGGATCGCCTAAGCAAAAAAGTATGGATATAATTACAGGGGTGTATTTTAGGCGGGGTTCACACTTGGCACAAGCAGTATATCAAGGCTTTATTTTATCTAGGCAACAAGTTTCTCATCGTGGGAAGTTACGTTTATGTTATTGGTTAAAAACAGCGCATGGTGTTATCAAAGCATTTGTTGAAGGTGAGCGCTGTGTATTTTTTATAAAGACCGATGATGCAGCTCGTGTGCGGCAGGTGCTTGATAGCGTAGAGTGTGATTATCAGTTAGTGGCATTGTCATTGAAGCATTTTGACCAGTCACCTGTATGTGGCGTGTACTTTACGCATTTAAGTGGCTTTTATAGAGCGAAAGAGGCGCTCGAAAATGTCTGTCCTTTATATGAAGAAGATATTCGTCATGCTGATCGCTATTTAATGGAACGATATGTCAAAGGAGGAGTGTGGGTAACGGGTACTCCCAATCAACAATCAGGCTATCTTGAGTTACGCCATGCTAAGTTAAAAGCCTGCGATGAGTTCACTCCTCAGTTCCAATTATTATCGTTCGATATTGAATGTAGTGGGGAAGGCGTTTTATTTTCTATTGGTCTGGTGACCGAAGCCGAGCGGCGTGTGATCATGATTGGCACAGAGCAAGAGAGTGACATTGACATCATTTGGGTCGAAGACGAAATGACGTTATTACATACATTCTGTGAAGAGGTGACCAGACTTAATCCAGATGTACTCATTGGCTGGAATGTTATCGAGTTTGATTGCGCTGTATTGCATGAACGAGCACAGGCATTGGGTGTTGAGTTAACTCTCGGCCGTGATGGGGAATCAATGCACGTCTCGAAAGGCCATTTTACGCGCGTATTGATCCCTGGCAGGGTGGTGATAGATGGCATCGACACCATGAAGAATGCGACCTATCATTTCGAAACGTTTAAGTTGAGCTTTATTGCCCAAGAGGTACTTGGTCAGACAAAACTGATCTCCCAAGATAATCGGCTGGAAGAAATTGTTCGTCAGTTCCATGAAGATAAATTAGCCCTAGCTGGTTACAACTTACAAGACTGCGCATTAGTATGGGATATCTTTAACACACTCTCTTTAATAGAATTCGCCATCGCAAGAACAAAGCTTACAGGGCTGGAGTTAGAGCGAATGGGGGGCTCTGTGGCTGCATTTACTAATTTATATCTGCCTTTATTGCACCGCAGTGGTTATATTGCCCCAAACCTTGGTGAGCATGGCTTAAACTTTGATAGTCCAGGTGGGTATGTAATGGACTCAAAACCAGGACTGTACAAGAATGTACTGGTTTTGGATTTCAAAAGTCTGTACCCATCTATCATCCGCTCTTTTTGTATAGATCCAATGGGGTTAATTGAAGGGGGTAAAGCGCCTGAAAGCGCGATTACCGGCTTTAACAATGGGCGCTTCTCGAGAGAGTTACATCATCTCCCTAAGTTGGTTGCACAACTCGCACACGCCAGACACCTTGCAAAGCTAGGTGGAGAACAAATGCTTCAGCAAGCCATTAAGATCATCATGAATAGTTTGTATGGGGTATTAGGCTCTAAAGGGTGTCGCTTTTATGATCCCAGACTGTCTAGCTCTATTACCATGCGTGGCCATGAAATTATGCAGACGACGCGACGCTGGATTGAAGAAATGGGTTATGACGTCATTTATGGAGACACCGACTCAACGTTTGTAACTGTCGATCCAAGTTACACTCCGTCACAGTGTCAGCAATTGGGTATTAACCTTATGATTGAGATCAACCAACGCTGGTCACAGCTTATCGACAAGCAGTATGCGCTCGAAAGTCACCTAGAGATTGAATTTGAAACACACTACAGTCCTTTTTTCATGCCAACCATACGTGGGCAGGAGACGGGCTCGAAAAAGCGTTATGTTGGGCAAGTGAATAAGGCGGGTGCACCCGAATTGATATTTAAAGGTATGGAAACGGTGCGTAGTGACTGGACTGTCATTGCCAAAGAATATCAACAGGCCGTTATTCGGGCTTTATTTGACGATCTGGATGTATTGGAAGTGACCGAAGACTTTATTAGTCAAATTATATCAGGTCAAGTTGACGACAAGCTTATTTACAAAAAGCGACTAGGCAAACCTTTAGAGTCTTATGTGAAGAATATCCCACCTCACGTGAAGGCCGCAAAGGAGGCGACACAGAACGGCAGTGTATTTGGCCTTGGTAAAGGCAGTCAAATAGCGTATGTCATTAGTCGCACTGGTCCTAAGCTCTTTACCGGTGAGACAGAGCAACTCGATTATACCCACTATATAGAAAAGCAAATTCTTCCTATCTACAGAATGTTGCCAGACATTGATGAAAATGCCATCAACTTGGCTGGGCAACGCTCATTAGACTTGTAAACCTCTGAAAGAGATTGTTTATCGCTTTGTAATATTCACGCTGTAACTGCTCAGGGGTTAGCCGTTCCATAAAATTCCGTTTGCCGCGATGTAAATGCAAGAGGTGATTTATGCAAAGGAATTGTATTGTGCCTTATGGTTTGGATAAAAAAGCGGCACTTAAACAAAAAATAAAAATATTTTTTTTAACCTTCTTAAGTGTTGATTTCTCGAATTTAATTTTTGATTGTATGAATGCTAAGCACCGTGACTGTAAAATTAATTAATTAATTAAACTTTTTTGAAGTAAGTGTTTATTTACTTTGTGGCTTCATTAAATTAAGGGGTTTTAAGTGTTTACCTCATGTTAGTGAGTGTTAACTGTGCTAAGTTTGACGCTTAACATGACTCCCTATTAGTATCCTCCGCGAATTTTCAAATCCGGCCATTAGAGCTCGGTATTAAAGACTTATAAAACTCAAGCTTACCAACAGTTGTAAGCCCAGGGAGAATCACATGTTGAACACTAAAGTTACTAAAGCTGTGCGTATTGCATTGGCATTTGGTGCGGCTTCTTCTGCTGCTTTCGCAAACGTAGCGATGGCTGAAGAAGGTGCAGAGAAAGTAGAACGAATCGAAATTACAGGTTCACGCATCAAGCGTGTTGACATGGAAGGCGCAAGCCCAGTCGAAGTGATTACAAGTGCAGAATTTGAGAGTCAAGGTCGTGTATCCGTTGCTGATGCACTACAAAGCGTTACTTCGAACAGCTTCGGCTCGTTCTCTCCTTCTTCGGGCTCAGGTTGGCAGTCGCAGTCAACAGTAAGTTTACTAGGTGCTGGTCAAGACCGTACGCTAGTACTTGTTGATGGCAAGCGTATGGCTGGTTCTCCTTCTCTAGGTGGCTCTGCTGCAAACTTAAGTGCAATCCCAATGGCCGCAGTTGAGCGTATCGAAATCCTAAAAGATGGTGCATCTGCTATCTATGGTTCTGATGCGATTGCCGGTGTAATCAATGTTATTCTGAAAAAAGACTACGAAGGTGCGTCTTTCGACATTCAAATCGGTCGCCCTGAAGCAGAAGGTGCTGACAGCAAACAAATGTCTATGGCGTTCGGTATTAGTTCTGACAAAGGTAACATTACGTTTGTATATGACCACCAAACGCGTACGCCAATTTTCGAACGTGACCGTGACTACACTAAAAAGCAAATGAACGATGATAATGGTGATGGCGTAATCACTATTTATGATGAAACTGTCGGTGTGAGTTATTCAAGTGCCTCTTTCCAAACGCCTGACGGTAATTGGGTTGCTTCTGAAAAATGTAATGAACTGACAGACACTGTACCTGGTTTCGTTGGTGAGCTAGGAACATCTAACGGTGGCACTGTATGTGGTTACTCGTTTGCTGATGTTGCTGCAAACTCAGCTTCTACAAAGCGTGACTCAGTAATGACGAGCCTTACTTACAACTTAACTGATGACCTTGAGCTATATGCGCGTGCAATGCTTAGTCGCAACGATTCTTTTGGTCGTTATGCGCCGCCTGCGTCATCAATTAGAAACATGGCTGCTGACCACCCACTCAATGAAACGGGTATTGAAGGCACAAACGGTTTCTTCCGTTGGTATCAAGTTGGTAACCGTGACACAAATGTAACGGACTACCAGCAAGATTACATGATTGGTCTTAAAGGTTTCTTTGGTGAAACTGCTGAATATGAAATCGCTTACCACAAAGCGAAGCTTGACTACCGCCGTGCAGGTCGTAACTACCTTAGCTTAGGTGGCTTAGCATACAACTTCGACAGATTAAACGACAAAAACCCAATTGTTCAAGGCTCAGAAGAGTGGAACAACAACCTTGCGACTACCGTATACGTAGAAGACCAAAACGAGCTTAACCACATCTTTGGTGGTGTGTCATTCGCTGCCGGTGAACTGTCTGGTGGTGAAATTCAACACTACATTGGCGCTGAGTACTTTGATCAGGAACTTCGTTCACAGTACGATGCACAAAGTGAAGCGGGCTTAGTTGGTGGTTCTGCAGGTAACTCAGCAGCGGGAGACCGTGATACAAAGGCTGTATTCTATGAAATCGCAATGCCTGTGCTTGACAACCTTATTGTGAGTGCTGCATACCGTTATGACAGATACAGCGACTTTGGTAGCAAGGGCACACCAAGCTTTAAAGTAGAATACCGCCCTGTTGATGACCTACTGGTTCGCGCATCGTATTCAAAAGGTTTCCGTGCACCGTCTCTAAATGAGTTATTGGCAGCACCATCTGAAAGTTACCCGTCAGTTATTGATTATGTTCAGTGTGAGCGCAATGGTACTGCGCCAGAAGATTGTAAGAAATCTGCGCCACAAAACCTACGTAATGGCAATAGCAACCTAGGCCCAGAAGAGTCTACCTATATTAATGCAGGTATCGTTTACTCAGGGTTTGAAGATGTGGGTATCAAGCTAGACTTCTTCTCTCTTGAAATTGACAATGTAATTTCACTAATTACAGTGCAAGATCTGATGAACGCTGAGTATGCAGGTTTACTATCAAACATTGAACAGGCTTACCCAGGTGTTAACTTAGACCGCTTCGAGAACGGCAGTGTTAAAGGTATTGTGACAACTCGCTATGAAAACGGCGCATTCATGTCGCGTAAAGGCCTTGATTTAGACCTATCTTACCGTCTTGACACGCGTTTCGGTGAATTCAAGTTCAAGAAGGTAACAACTTACATCCTTGAGGCTGAAGAAGATGTATTCTTTGGCGGTCCTGCACAAGACTTTGCAGGTGCACCGGAAACACCAGAGTGGCGTTCACAGCTATCTGTTAACTACTCAATTGATAACGTCGCTATCAACTGGACGACAGATATTGTTGCTAGCACAGCAGAAGACGAAGTACTGAGAGTTGCAAATAACCAGTTCTCTTACGAGTTCAGCAACCATAACCCAACCTACGTAGTACATAACTTAAATGCTAAGTACTTTACCGAAGGCTATGGCACGTTGACGTTAGGTGTACGTAACCTGTTTGATAAAGGTGTTGTACTTGATGACGCTGGCCGCTGGGTGGACTCATCTATTTATGGCGCCGGCCATATTGGTCGTGAAGTGTTTGCGGGTTATAACATCAGCTTCTAATTCATATTACCACGATATGCAAAAGCCCCGATTATTCGGGGCTTTTTTGTGCCTGCACTTTTCACTTGCTCTGCCCGTGTCTACGCTGAGCCTGTCTGTATAGATATCTCATACTTTTTTCTAAATAAACTTCTCTCATTCATCTTTTTGGTTATACCAATTTGTAAACAACTTATTTTTGTATCTTTATTGGGTAAAAGATCAATGCTTCGTTGCCTATGTGTTCAATATGTAAATTCAAGGGCGGCATCTTAGTTTTTGTTTACTTGATTTTATCTAATTTCTTTGGTTAACAATGACGTAACGTCCATGTGTTGAGAGAGTTGCTCTTTTTAAGTTGTTGTTTTTAAAGGTGTAAATGTTTATTTGTTATGTGTGTGTTAATTGGGTACTGACTCTGATTGGTTATTGTTGAGCATTTTGATCTAATTGGGGTGTTTTGAATGTTTCTTTAATTAATCTGGAAATTTTCAAAAAATGAGCTAATCTAAAATATCTTAATTAAAAACAGGGGTTTATTGTTTTAGGTTTGTACCTAATGTAACTATTGTTGTGAACTTGTGTTTATTTTTACACTAACAAGTGAAATAAAATTGTTGACGCTGCGGGTTTGGATTGTTTAGTATTCCTGCACCATGTTGCTGCAAGTGCAACAATAAAAAATTTGGTTAACGCCATTTATATAATTATAACCACGCAAATGTGGTCCAGGGAGATTCAAATGTTAAACAATCAAGTAACCAAGGCTGTGCGCTTAGCACTTGCTTTAGGTGCGGTGTCAGCTTCAGCTGTTACTGTTGCAGAAGAAGCAGATACACAAGAAGTAGAACGTATTGAAATCACAGGTTCTGCTATCAAACGTACAGATCTTGAAGGTGCACTACCTGTAGATGTTATTGATGCTACTGATATTGCAAAATCAGGTGTAACATCTGTACCTGACCTTATCGCTAACATTCCATCAATGCAGGGTTTCACTGCTGCAGGTGAATCTGTAGGTGGTGGCGGTGGTGGTATCCAAACTGCTTCACTTCGTGACTTAGGTGCTGAGTACACACTAGTTCTTATCAACGGTCGCCGTATGGCTTCTTCAGATTCTGGTTCAAGCATCGACATCAACTCAATCCCACTAGCGGCGATCAAGCGCGTTGAAATCCTAAAAGATGGTGCATCAGCACTATACGGTTCTGACGCTATCGCGGGTGTAGTTAACTTCATTCTTAAAGATGATGTGACCGATTTCACAATCGCAGCACGTCACGACAAGCCAAAAGATACTTCTAGCTCAAACTTCTCGTTCACAGGCGGTTTCGGTGATTTGAGTTCTGACGGTTTCAATATCATGGCAAGCGTAAGCTACGACCAACAAGACAACCTTCGTTCTGTTGACCGTGACTTTGCAAAAACTGGTTTCGTTGAGTTTGAACACGCAGGTCAAAACCTAATTGCTATCGCGGGTTCTTCAAACGCTATCCCTGGTAACGCTTATGTAACTTACAATACGCGTGATGAAAATGGCGACCTTGTTTTCAACGAAAATGGTAAAAATGTTACAGCTACTTATTCTCTAAACCCGTACAGAGAAGCAAACGGTGACTGTCACGCTACAAGTGCACCGTCTGGTAATGCTTGTCAATTTGACTACACAAGCACATTAGAAATCCAACCAGAAAGTGAGCGTGTAAACGGTTTCTTACAAGGTACATTCGCAATCAATGACGAAACAGAAGCATATGTAACAGCGTCTGCGTCAAAGTTCGAAATGACAACGCGTATTGCACCATACCCAACTGGTACTTTCTCACTAGATGCAGATTCAGCTCTAGTACAAGAAAATGTAACTAAGTACTTGCCTGACAACGTTAAGGCAGATATGACTAAAGTTGCAGCGCGCTGGCGTGTACTTCCAGGCGGTAACCGTACTGATGAGTGGAGCACAACTACTAACCATATCGTAGCTGGTGTACGTGGTGACTTCGGTGAGTGGAACTATGATTTCGCAATCACAAGTTCAGGCGCTGAGCGTGAGCAAAACCGTATTACTGGTTACCCACTTGAAAAAGAATTCATGGCGCTAGTAACTTCTGGTCAAGTTGACATCTTCGCTGACCCAGCAAGCCTTACTCCTGAGCAGAATGACGCAGTAAGAGCGACAATGTTCAACGGTAACTGGGAAACAACTGACACAGATTTATTCGCAGTTGACGGTAAAGTGTCTGGTCCAATCGCTGAGCTTGACGCTGGTACAGTGTACATCGCGGCAGGTTGGGATTACCGTAAATCAAGCTACTCACTAACAAACGGTAAAGGTCAGAATGACGAAGTAGTTCTTTTTGAATCTGCTGGTACTGAGTTTGACCTAGAGCGTGACAGCTACGGTGCGTTCGTTGAAGTAGTTGTTCCAGTTCTTGAAAACTTAGAAGTGACAGGTTCACTACGTTATGACGAAATTGGTGAAATCACTGATTCGAAGCGTACTGGTAACCAAACAGTTAACCAAAGCGTTGACGACACAACTTACAAGTTAAGTGTTTCATACCGTCCAACTGATGAACTATTACTACGTGCTTCATACGGTACTGGTTTCAAGGCGGCAACAATGCGTCAAATCGCGGCACCTCGTCTAGAGTTTGGTGTTACAGCATCAGCTTACGAGTGTCCAGAAGGTTTGAGACAAGAAATTGCTCAATTCTGTTACACAGACAAGCTTCAGTATGATGTATACCGTGAAGGTAACGCGGAACTTCAGCCAGAGACTTCTAAGCAATATACTTACGGTTTCGTATGGTCTGGCGACCAAGGCACAAGTTTCGGTATGGATTACTGGAATGTACAGATGGAAAACCAGGTTACTCGCCTAACTCAAAACCAGATCTTCGGCGACCCAGTAACGTATGCTGAGTGGTTCACGACTAAGGTAGATCCAGGTACAGGTGACACTGTTGTTGCTATCATCCAGGCTGCTGACAACGTGGGTGAATCTAGAAACTCAGGTATCGACTGGCACTTTGATTTCACTACTGAATTCTCTTTCGGTACGCTTAAGTCTCAGTTAATGGGTACTTACATGATTGAGAGCGAAAGCCTACGTGTAGGTAGCGACAACATCTGGGATACAAGCCTAGGTCAAGTTGGTACAAACGAAGCAGTTACTTTCCGTAACATCGTAAACTTCAACAACACGTTCACGCACGGTGACTTCACTCACAGCTTCAACATCAAAGCGCGTAGTGGTTACACTGATGCAAAAGCAAGCACAAGCTTCTATGTTGCTCAAGCTGATGATTGGAACAACGCTGTTGATGGTAGCGTAATCCAGAAACATGTACCTGTTTACATGACTTTCGATTACCGTCTAGCTTACGCTTGGGGTGATAACGCAAACATCGGTTTCGGTATCAAGAACCTATTTGATAAAGAGCCTCCGTTCACGCTTAATGCTGCGGCAGGTCACCAAGTTGGTTATGACCCACGTTATGCAGATGCATACGGTCGTTCATTCTACTTACAAGCTGATTACACATTCTAATCTAGCTTAAGTATCAAGCTTTGAATTGGTATTCAAAGCTTGACTTAATGAATCGAGTTTTGAGCTGTTAGTAATAAAAATTCGAAATTCATTATAAGTATGTAAGAACAGTACCTAAGAGTTGTATTAGAAAGTTAGACGCTGTAACAGCGCAGACTTTTTTAATTAAAAACTGCTTAAAAACCCCGCATCAGCGGGGTTTTTTTTTCTTTATTCTATTTTGTTTTTTAAAATTAATTTGTTTCTATTTTGTATATTATGTTTTTTTCGTGTTTTTCTATATACGACTTAAAACGATCTGCCTTCAGCTAGGCAACTTCACATCTAGCTGTTTCTTTCTTCGATCTAAATTGTTCACGTGTTTTCGCGAATTTCAATCTGTTGAAAACGCCGTGAAACTTATTGCTTCCTAAATGTATTCAAGGGGTTTGTTTCTTTTTTTGCGTGTGGGGTGTTGCGTGTGGCTAACGGGATTACCATCTTTTTATGTTTGATTTTTACTCACTTTGTATACACCCTGAAGCACTTTTTAGCCCTGAGGATGCAATGAGTGATCCGCTTGTCGTGTATTAAAATTGCTCAATTTATTGTTGTTTTTATTGCAATTTTTGAGTGTTGCAACTCTATTTCACAAGCTTGCAAGGGATTTTACTTTGTGGTTACTATACCCGCGTTGTTTCATATAGGGTACACATAAAAGCAACGTGCTTAACCTTATATTGAAGTAAAAAATAAAATAAAAGCTTTGTAAAAAGCTCCAGGGAGAAAACAAATGTTAAACAATAGAGTTTCAAAAGCAGTTCGCTTAGCGATTGCGTTTGGTGCAGCTTCTTCGGCAGTGTTTGCTGGTCAAGTAGTGGCGGCAGGCGAAGATGGTGCTGATAAAGTAGAGCGCATCGAGGTAACTGGTTCACGTATCAAAAGAACAGACCTTGAAACTGCAGTGCCAATTACAACAATTGGTAAAGCAGAAATTGGCGAAACTGGTACTTTGAACATTCAAGACATTCTTTCAAAGTCTCCTGTTGCACTAACAGGTTCTGACCAATCTACTTCTGCATTCACAACTACTACTGTAGGTTTGAATACGACTGAGCTTCGTGGCTTGGGTGAAGCACGTACCCTAGTACTTGTAAACGGTCGTCGTTTCGTATCTGGTACTATTCCTTCTGCGGGTTATGGTGTTGACTTAAACGCTATCCCTGCGAAACTAATCGAGCGAATTGATATTCTTAAGAGCGCATCATCAGCGATATATGGTTCTGATGCTGTCGCAGGTGTTGTAAACATCATCCTACGTGACGATATTGAAGGGGTTGAATTATCAGGCCAAACAGGTATTAGTTCAGAAGGTGACCGTGAAAAGCACAGCGTAAACATTACCGCGGGTAATACTTGGGATACAGGTAACGCATGGATTTCAATGGGTTATGATACTGATAAAGGTATTAAATCATTAGATCGTGACTTCTCAAGCTTCGACGCATTTGCAACTAATGACGGTATCATCTACTTGGGTTCAAGCTACCCTCCACAAGGTCGTATCACATTCAATGATGCTGAAGGTAAAGCGCATTCATTTAATGGTGACGGTACTGCTTTCGACGGTGCACTTAACGACCGTACAAACAACCGCTTCAACCGTGCTCAGTTCCGTCAGCTTATCACACCAATTGAGCGTAAATATGTCTCTGGTAGCTTAAACCTAGAAGTGTCAGACGACGTAACTATGTTTACAGAATTCCAGTGGAATAATGCTGCGACTGACGGTTCTACAATTGAACCTACAGCATTAAAAGTAAACGACGCTATCTGGTTCAACGATAAAGGTGGCCCAGGTGGTATGAGCATTGATTCTCCACTTATTCCTGAATTACTGCGCACGAACCTGAAGAATTTAGGTGTTACAGATTTAAACCAAACTACTGACTTCGTACGTCGTATGATCGAATTCGGTCCACGTGACACAAGCTTAGAGCGTGATACTGTGCGTGCTGCTGTAGGTTTTGATTGGGATATCGATGGAAACTGGATGCTTAGCACGTATGCTACATACGGTCAAACAACGCAAACACAGCAAAACGGTGGTCAAGTTAACGTAGAGCGTGCCGCATTTGCTCTAGATGTTGAAGAGTTTGAAGGCGAACTTCGTTGTAAGAATGAACTTGCGCGTATGCAAGGTTGTGTTCCATTGAACCTATTCAGTGATGGCCTTGGCGATACTCCAATTTCTCAGGCTGCGGTTGACTATGTTCGTTCTCCTGCAAAAGTGTATGGTAAAGTAGAACAATCTGTATTCTCTGCAGTACTTTCTGGTGAATTACCTCTAGAGCTATCTGGTGGTAACGTTGGATTTGCAGGTGGTGCAGAATACCGCTACGAAAGTGGTGTTGCTCAACCAGGTGACTTGGCTCAAACTGGTGCATCTTCTACAAACAAAGCAGAAGCAACAGAAGGCAGCTTCTCAACAACAGACGTATTTGCAGAAGCAAGCTTCCCTGTTTTAGATAGCTTACGTATTGACTTAGCTGCGCGTCAAAGTGACCACTCAGTGACTGGTTCTTCATTCACATATAACCTTGGTGCAGAGTTCCGTCCTACCGAAACACTAATGCTTCGTGCTTCATATGCAACAGCGGTACGTACTCCGAACATCGCGAACTTATATGGTGGTCGTGGTGAAACTTTCCGTCAAACAGGCGATCCTTGTGACGGCTTAAAACTAGACCAAAGTGATAGCAAGTCAGCGACTGTTCGTGCAAACTGTCTAAAAGATGCGGCTGTTGTAGCAAGACTAGAGCAGACTGGTGAGTTCACTCTTACTCAGGTTGAGAGACAAAGTACGGGTGGTTTCCAAGGTGGTAACCCAGACGTTAAAGAAGAAACTGCAGAGACATTCAGCTTGGGTGCTGTATGGCAGGTTTCTGATGAACTATCAATCACATTAGACTACTTCGATGTTGAAATCGAAGATGCAATTACTACAATCACACGTCGTACAGTTATCGAGCGTTGTTACGATGATCCAAATATGACTGTTGGTTGTAACGGTGCATATATCCGTAGTGTAAGAGGTGTTTTAACAGACGTTAACACTGGTTCTTCTAACGAAGACCGTATCAACACTTCAGGCTATGATATCGATATCGATTACCGTGTAGACACTGACTACGGTACATTTGGTGCTCAGCTAATCGCAACTTATACAGATGAGTTTGTTTCTACTAGCCAAGTTACTGGTCAAGAAAACATTACATTAGGTGAAGTTGAAACGCCAAAAATTAAGGCAAACATCAACCTAACGTATGCACTTGATGATTTAAATGTACGTTGGAAGCTACGTCACTGGGATTCAGTGGTTGATAACTTAAACACAGAAAGCGCTATTCCATGGGGTAACGAGATTGGTTCTGTAACTTATCACGATATTTCAGCAGGTTACAACTTAACCAACGATACGAAGTTAATCTTTGGTATCAACAATGCGTTTGACAAGCAACCAGCAATCTTAGCTCAAGGTTCGCAGTATGGTTCAACTGGTATTAACACGAATACGCGTGCGTATGACGTACAAGGCCGTGCATACTTCTTGAACTTTGAAACTAAGTTCTAATAGCGAATCAGTCTTTAGAAAATTTTTAAAAACCGGGCTCTGCCCGGTTTTTTTATGTCAATAAAAAGTATGAAAGGGCGCTGTAAAAATAAGTGTATTAATATGGTTAAAACTTACAAATTTTCAATCTGTATTTATAGTTCGGTATGTTAATTTTTTTGTTGATAAGTGCTATGAAGCTAATGTTTTGGCGCGGATTTAAAATGTTTTTTTGCGCTGTATTTTTAGTATTTATAGGAGCTAGTCAGCATGCTTATCGCGGATAATAAGCCAGTAAATTTATACACAGTCGGTAACTTCACCTGCATATAGAGGTAATACAAGCTGTTATTCAGGTGGCAAATATACCTCTCGCTAAATACATAATGGAGCTTCACACTGATAGTTAACGCTATCCAGTCGTGCATCTGTACCTTTCTCACACAATGAAACTGCTAACATCAGAGAATGGCGACGGCATGGCGCAAGCAAGGTGGATATTGGGTGCTCGGTTTAATCGCGATCGCACGAGTGGCTATCCGTAATTTATTAACGGATAGGGATGGTCAGATTTCAAAAGTAGAGTGCTGGGTGGAGCGTGTCTATCAGGGGGCACACTCTAGTAGATACAAGTATTTGAGCTAGGGAGATACTGTCCCAAATTTTCCACCAGAGTTAAAAAGAGAGTGACTGATAATGATGGTTATACAGATATTTCTTCTACCTATATGCCAGTGACGGTGAAAGACACATCATGCAGGGGGTCACGAACCCCCCGCTAGCTGTTAATAAATAAAAATGAAGCTTTGAGTGCCGTTTTTATTTTATGTCGACAACTTTACTTGCCTTTTTATATTGAATTTTAAATCCCTGCCAACTCGGCAATTCCCAGCGTTTCGGTGCTTCTTTTCTCGCTCCTGAAATGTATTCAATTACGATTCGTTTTGATAAGAAATTATAATTTACAGATACTTCTAGTTCTGGGAGTGTTACTTTTATAGGGTGCTTTTCTATAAAGGGCGCTAAAATCCATTCATCCAGATCATTAAATAATAAATCACTTTCTTCAATTAACTCTAAATCTGCCTGCTCACTAATGCCAAGTTGTTTTATCTTGTCATAAAGGTAATGTTTTATTTCTGGTGTTTTCTTATCTATTTTCTCATATTTATAATATAAAGAGTGCTGTTGAATACTTGTGTTGATAGTCGCATATAGACCAGGGAATAAATCGCCTGATTCAATCAACATAACACAGGCATCAATGAGATTGCTATCGTCGGCTAGCAAGGTTTTTTGGGCAATGTTGACACCGGCATATTGCATCTGAGCCTCGATATGAATACCCGTGTCATCCATATACGCATTGGTATAAGCGGTGGTTGTGAGCCCTAAGTCGGAGAGAGACTTCAAAGACATCGGTGCGGCAATCGTCGCCATAGTCGTTGCTTGTTTCGTACCTTTACCTGCAAGTGCAAAAGTGTCTAATACTAACATAGCGTCCGTATTTTCTGACACCCTTGATGTCTTAGACGGTGACACTTCAATTTCGCCATTGCCGAATCCACCACGACGATTTTGTCTTTTTACAAATACCCAATCAGGTTTTGCCTTTGCCATGGCATCAATAAGTGCACTTCTATCATAGCTTGCCGCGTGTTCTAGGCTTGGCACGGAGAAAGCCTCGCGTAGTTGATTGCTAAATTGCTGTGCTTCGGCCAATGCGTCTGACTCGATGTGAAGTAAATCATCGAGCTTACCTCTGATCAGCGCGATGATAAGCTCTAAATCGCACCCATTTGGAAAAAGGGCAGTAAGCTGTTCTAACTGCTCTATGTTATTTGGCAGTTGATATACGCGAGCAGGTACAGAAATGACAGAGATAGCATCAATGGCGGCTTGCTTTAGGGCACCTGAGGGCATGCGAGCAATAAGGTAGCCTAATTCGGCATCAATGGGTAAGGGGTATAGTAAGTTGCCGAGATCGGTGGCTTTTTGATGTTGGTCTAATGCACCAATATCAGAGAGAACTTTCAGGGCTCTTTCTTTTGAAGCGCAAGGGAGTGGGTCTATGAAGTCGAGGGTATCAACCCCACTAGAAGCACAACCAGCAGCCAAGACAAGCTCTGTGAGCGCCTCTCTTTGTATTTCTGGTGGTGTGCGCTCTATAAGAGGTGCATATTGTCCGTATAACCTGATACAAGTCCCGGCCTGTGTACGACCGGCTCGACCTAGGCGCTGTTTTGCTGAGTCTCGGCCAATTGCATCGAGTCCTAAAACGGTTTTACCATTTCTAAGGTGCGTACGTCTTTCAAGCCCAGAGTCTATCACACAGGTGACGTTAGGGATTGTCAAAGACGTTTCTGCAACATTGGTTGCCAAGATGATTCGCTGTTGTGTTTGGATACCAAGTGCGAGTTGTTGCTGAAGTTTGCTACAACCACTGTACAAAGTGACCACCAGTGCATTTAAAGGCTTGAGTGCCGATAGGCAAGCCAAGATCTCCCCTTTGCCTGGTAAAAAAACAAGGATATCGCCACGTGTCATCGATTGAGCGTGTGTGCAAGCTGCCATAACCCGCTCTGTTAACTGCTCTTTCTTGGGCATCATGCGTGGCTCCTTGGCGATAAAGTGCTCTTCCACGGGATACATGTTGCCTTCACTGTGCAATATGGGGGCAGTTAAATAACGGCTCAATCTATCTGCATTTAGAGTGGCGGATGTGAGTACGAGACGGTGTTGATTATGCTGTTTGAGAAGTGCCAATAGTAAATCCATGTCCCATCTGCGCTCGTGAAATTCATCTAAGACAACATGTGAAAAAGCGGCCAGTTTGTCTTCAAAGTACCATCGCAGAGCAACGCCGGGCGTGACAAAAATGATGTTTGTATCATCGCTAAAGACGGTTTCAAAACGGATGGCATAACCTACTTTTTCACCAAGTTGGCTAGCACACAGCGACGCCACATATTCTGCGAGAGAGGTACAGGCAATGCGCCTAGGTTCTACGACCAAAACTTTACCTTGCGTCGCCGCCCAAATTGGTAACTGTGTAGATTTACCTGATCCGGTTGCAGCGGTAACCACAACATCTTGTTTTGAAATGGTGTTTAAAAATTGCTCTTTTATGGATTCAATTGGCAGCGACATGACTTATTATTCGTTGGTACTTTTTTTCGAATTTTATCAAATTTTTGTTGAAAAGGCGCCGATATGCACACACTTAAATTAAAAAGCATAAGCAATGAGCAAGTATGATAAATGTAATGTTACTCGTCTTTTTAGTCGTGTTTGTGGTGGTTTATTGGCGTTTGGATGAGATAAAAAGGTTTTTCTGGCACAGAAAATATCAGCAGCACACGTTGTCGAATGCCGATAAAAAAGTGCTGTTAAAATACATGCCTATCTACCGAAATATGACTGACCACGATAGAGAAAAGTTGGAGCGGCATATCATCTGGTTTTTAGGGGAGAAAAGGGTACTGGGTAGGGATGGCTTGAAAGTCACTCGACCAATGGCTTTAATTATTGCTGCGGATGCCTGCCTTTTGGTGATTAATCAAGCCTGGCCGCTTTATCCTAATGTGAAAGAAGTGCTGTTATATCCAAGCCAATATTATGCGCCGCAAACAAATAAAGATAGTGCCGGGTTGATCAGTTATCATACTGCCGTTAGGCAAGGCGAGTCATGGCCTGGCGGCACATTAGTGCTAAGTTGGCATGATGTGTTAGAAGGCAATCGATTACCCGGGGATGGACACAATTTGGTGTTTCATGAATTTGCCCATCAACTTGATCAACAAGCTGGAAATACCAATGGTACACCTGAACTACCCAAAAATATCAGCTATCAGCATTGGGGTGATGTGCTGGGTCGAGCATACAATCAGCTAAAGATGCAGTTGGCATATCATATGCCTCATGTCATACATGAGTATGGGGCGACCAATGAAGCAGAATATTTTGCGGTGCTGACAGAGACTTTTATTGAAAAGCCCAATGAGCTAAAACAAGAAAACCCAGAGTTATTTAACCTGTTAGTCAGTTATTTTCGTTTTGATCCCAGAGATTGGCTGGGTCGGGCACTGTAATCAGCATATTGACCAGTAGGGGGTCAGTTTAAGCTTGAAAGTGTCAACGCTATTGCGAACGGTCACTAAAAACAAAAAAGCCGCTATTGAGAAGCGGCTTTTTCTATACGTGTTTCAACTTATGAGAAGTTGATTTCGTTACGCTCGTTGCTGTTTTTACGGCGGTTGTCACGGTTACCATCTCTGTTACCGTCACGACGCTTATCGCTGCGAGGGTCACGGAAGCTACGCTTGCCGCCATCACGACGTTCACCACGCTCTTCAAAGCGACGGCCACCGTCACGACGCTCACCACGCTCTTCAAAACGTCGACCACCTTCACGGCGATTACCACCATTGCCGCGTGCTTGATCGGCTGGGTGCGTACTCTTGGTCATCTTCATTGGGCGTTGACAAATGTGAACACCTTGGAAGTGTGTGAGTGTTTCAGCTGGCATATCTTGTGGAAGCTGAACGGTACTGTGCTCATCAAATAAACGGATTTCACCGATAAACTTACTTGAGATGTCAGCTTCGTTCGCGATTGCGCCCACAATGTTCTTAACTTGAACACCGTGCTCGCGACCCACTTCAATACGGTATGTATCCATAGGGCCAGTGTTACGGCGACCTTTTCTGTCACCACGATCACCACGCTCACCGCGTCTATCATCACGGCGGTCACGATTGCCGTCACGATCACGACGTTCACGCTGCTGAACTTTGATTTCTTCAACTTTAAGCGGAGATTGCTGTTGAGCTAGGCATAGAAGTGCAGCTGCAAGTTGCTCTTGGCTCAGTTCTAGCTTTTCACCTAGACCTTGTGCTACCTCACTGAAGAACTCAATGTCTTTGTGATCAAGTGACATGCTTAGCTTGTTCTGAAGTGCTTCAATACGCTTTTGTTCAACGATTTTTGCACTTGGTAGCTCAACTTGCTCGATATCTGAGCGAGTATGACGCATGATGTTACGTAGTAAATAACGCTCATTGCCTTTTACGAACAAGATAGCTTTACCTTTACGGCCAGCACGACCTGTACGGCCAATACGGTGAACGTATGCTTCGCTGTCTTGTGGAATATCGTAGTTGATAACAAGGCTTAGACGATCAACATCTAGACCACGTGCCGCAACATCAGTAGCAATAACGATGTCTAGTAAACCGCTTTTCAGTCTTTCAACTGTGCGCTCACGTGCTTGTTGGTTCATGTCACCATTAAGCGGTGCAGCAGAGAACCCTTCACGCTCAAGTAGTTCAGCCAGCTGAACAGTGTCGTTACGAGTACGCACAAATACGATAGAAGCATCGTAATCTTCCGC
Organism: Pseudoalteromonas sp. SMS1; assembly: GCF_021530565.1. GTDB lineage: Bacteria > Pseudomonadota > Gammaproteobacteria > Enterobacterales > Alteromonadaceae > Pseudoalteromonas. The sequence goes on along the minus strand of NZ_JAKGBI010000002.1, from coordinate 190,389 downwards.
TTCTAAGAAACGAACGATTGCTTTGTTTTTGTGCGTTGTTGCACGCCAGTATACTTGCTCAATTGTGTCTACAGTTGAGTTACGTGGAGTGATTTTTACTTGTTCTGCATTATCTAAGTACTTAGAGCAGATAGATTGTATCTGCTTAGGCATTGTTGCAGAGAAAAGGCATGTTTGCTTTTCTTCTGGCGTTTGTTCCATGATGTTTTCAACATCATCGATAAAGCCCATGCGTAGCATCTCATCTGCTTCGTCTAGTACCAATGCATTTAGATTAGAAAGATCAATGGTCTTACGGTTAATATGGTCGATTAAACGCCCCGGAGTTGCCACGATGATCTGTGCGCCACGACGAAGTGCACTTAACTGCACGCCATAGCTTTGACCACCATAAAGCGCGAGTACTTCTACGCCTCTGGTGTATTTTGCGTACTGCTCAAACGCTTCAGCAACTTGCAGAGCAAGTTCACGCGTTGGAGTAAGTACTAAAATTTGTGGTTGCTTAACGGATGCGTCAACATTGTTTAATAGCGGCAGTGCGAAAGCTGCCGTCTTGCCCGTACCCGTTTGCGCTAGTCCCAGTACGTCCTTTCTTTCTAGCAATAACGGTATACATTGAGCCTGGATCTCAGAAGGTGATTGATATCCTAGCTCTTCGACTGCTTTAAGGATTGCAGGAGAAAGGTCTAAAGATTCAAACGTTACTGGTTCTGACATTAATGCGCCTCAACAATTTAAAAGAGGCGGCATTGTACAGTAAAGAAAAAATAAATGCTTGTATAAATTGGCATTAAATTTGTAGGTGCTTGATATAGGCCAAAAAATAAACAAAAGTTTTTTTTTGCCTACTGGTATAACCCCAAATTTTCCTTTGCATACGCTTCAAAATCATCAAAACCACCAATATGATCTTGGTCGATAAAGATTTGTGGTACAGTGTTACAAGGCTTACCAGCTGACTTTTCTAGGTCCGCTTTGCTCACACCTTCTTTGTTAATGTCGACGTAGCGAAAGTTAAAATCGTCTCTCGACTCTTTCAAACGAGTTGCTAGATCTTTTGCACGTACACAGTAAGGACAGCCTTCACGACCAAAAATAACAGTAAACATAATTCAATTCTCTCTTAGTATTTGCAATGACACTCAGTATAGTGCAACTAAATGTAATGAAAATTGATTAAAACCTATTAGGGCAATCTGTTTTTTAGATTGGGCTAAGGATGCTTGATTGTTATGAACGATAGACGGTCTTGATTAAGTGGAAGCCAAACTTGGTTTTAACTGGGCCATGTACTTCGTACAGCGGCTTTTTAAATACAACATCGTCAAAGGCTTTTACCATGTCGCCTTTATTAAATTCACCTAAATCACCCCCTCTTTTTTTCGAAGGGCAAGTCGAGTGCTGCTTTGCAAGTTTATTAAAATCACCCCCTTTATCTAGTTTCGCTTTTATCGCTAAGCATTCTTTTTCGGTTTTTACTAAAATGTGATAGGCGCAAGCTTTTGGCATGAATTTACTCCAAGGGTTTTAAACGCGCCGATCATGCAAGGCGTTGGCGAAAAACGCAAGTGGCAATTACTTGCTCGCCATGCCTTATTTAGGAGAGTAGGTTGTTTGTTAGTGCTATGTGAGGGGATGGATTACATGACCCCTCTATTAAATAAACGGGTCACCTTTCCTTAAAAAGTGACGCTAAAACCAATAGAAGGCCTCATTTCAAAATCATCGTTTTCTTCTTTGATATATAAATCATTCACGGATTTAACTTTGTCATAATCCAAATCTATAAATGCTACGTTGTCTTGGCCATATGCGTTCATTAATTCAAAAATTAACTTACCATCAAGTCCAAATAATTGCGTTTTACGTTCAAAACGCACGTCTAAACGGTGGTAGGTTTTGAAGCGCTCAGAAAATGGGTCACCGTAGACGGGTAAGAAGCGATCTTCATGATCTGGGTTTTCTCTTACACCGACAATGGGTGTGTAAGCTTGTCCACTGCGTGCCGTAAAGTTAAACCCACCTTGCCAAAGCGCATTGATTTCATAGTGGAACACAGCGTTGAAAACCAATGGCGTATCAGCGTAGTAGTCACGCGTGATGTTGCGCCGCAAATCAGTACGTTCACTTTTTGCGTAACTGAGAGCAACCCAACCGTACCAGTTATCCGTTTTGTTCTTGTTGATTAAAATATCCACCCCATAAGCCCTGCCTTCTACTTGGTTGTCGTACAGCAAGTGCGCATCAGGTCCCTCATCAATTGCAAGTGGCAGGTCTTCCATGGTCTTGTAATACGCTTCAACTGACCATGACCATTCATTTTCTAGCGTTTGTCTAAAACCTAACGTACTGTGTGTGGCAACTTGAGATTTAAGCTTTGGATTGCCAATTTCAGGTAGGATATGCTCCACATCTTGCATGCGATTATAGCGACCAATTTTTGCAGAGATGACACTATCGGGTGTCACATAGTAATTCACAGCTGCTCTAGGCGAAGTAAAGGTCTCGTTTGTATAACGATTGTGTTGACTCTGCACGCCCACTTCAGTTTGCCAAAGCGCATTAGGTTGCCAAACATGAGTCACTCCGACAAACCCAGAGTCCACATCAATACTGCGCTTTCCTGAAATACGTTCCCCTTTTTTAAGATCACAATCAGGGTCTAACTCGGTACAAAGATATTGAAACGTATCGTATTCATATGATGTCTCATTATCAAAGTAAGCTGCGTCAAAGATGAATCTATGTTCACTATTGAGTGAGTAGTTAAGTCGTGCTTTATAAGTAAATTGTTTTTCACTTTCTTGCTCAAAAAAGCCTGATGTTTTGGTCGCTAGCTTTCCGTACTCTAGTCGACCTGAATGATCGAGTGCGCCAACCCCAACGCGTAAATGAAACTTTTTATTGTAATGATCCCAGAGGATATTTTGGCTGTTAAATTCTCGAATAAATCTAGCATCTCCTTGGAACTCTGGTGTCTTTTGAGCTAACTCAGAGCGCTCATTGAACCCAGCTGCCGCTGAGTCTTCAGCACCAGTAAAGTTAAAGGTCAGTGTATTGTTGCTATTAATATCCCAAAGAAACTTGCCTTGGTAGTCATGATCATCTGGAGCATCATTGACGATGATACCGTTTGGCTCACCGTCATCATCCTCCAACTCTTCCCCTTCACTAAAAAATAGGGGGAGGGTACTTTTTCGACCTGAGACATAAAATGCGGTATTTTCTGTCGCTTGACCCTCAACGAAAAAACCAGCATTGAACATCGTAAAGTCAAGGGTTGTTGTGATTGGTTGGTATTTGGGGTTGCGTAACGTGACATCGAATACGGCGCCGGTTGCATTGCTATACCCAGCGCCATAACCGGCAGAATAAAGTTGGAAATCTTGGATGATATGACGATTGAAAATGGAGCTACCAAAATCATGAAAGATATAGCCTGCGGGCATAAAATCCACTTCAAACATATTGTCACTTGGAGATGAACCGCGCACTGCGGGCTCACTCATTGAACCGCCAGCAGCGACCACCCCAGGGAGTGCAAAGACAGCGCGCAATGGATCCCCCATGGCACCAGGCATTTCAATTAATTTTTCGGTGTCTTCAGTGATTTCTGAGGTAATAGAGCTGCGCTTATAAATAACTTCAATGTGTTCCATATCTTTTTGCTGCGATTGTGCATTGGCTGATACAGCCATGCACAACATGAGCGGAGATAACGTAAAGCGTTTTAAAGCGGTGGGTGCAAACATTGTCGAGTCCCTTTGGCATAAAATTAGTTAAATTTGCTGGACAGTGTATGCAATAAAAGCGTTTATTTATTTGGGGTTTAGGTAATAAAGTGTGTGATGAATATACACTTTTTTACAAGCGTAAGCGGATACCAAGCTCACTAGAATAACCGATTGAACGCTCAATAATTTTTAATTCGGGATCCATGACGTAATACGTCGGGTAAGCTTTGACTTTATAGTCTTGGGCTATTTTTTGATTGCCTAGTAAAATTGGCATACTCAGATCTAAGTCTTTACTAAATGCTTCTATTTCCTCAATACTTTGAAAGTCCAATGCAATCGCCACCGCATTGACTTTGCCTAGGCGGTGCAGTTTATCTATATTTGGCATGCTGTAACGGCAAATATTGCACCAAGGTGCAAAGAAGTAGACGACAGAGCGCTCGCCTTGTAGTTGACTGATATTGTAGCGTTGAGATTCATCACTCATGATTGGTAATGAAAAATAAGGGGCCGATTGTCCGCCGTCATCTTCGAGCATGCCGAGTTCTTGATAAGTAAAGGCGGCAGATAGAACAACAATAAAGATGATGACATTAATAAGGTATTTAATCATTGGCGGCGCTTAGTATGCCTTGTTATGTTATGAAGACCGTGCGCCAGTATAAAAAATTGCAATGGGCATGCAAGCGGTTTATACCAATTCGAGCAACATTATTTGGTAAGAGAATGTTGCTAGCATGGTACTAGCAACAGGTTCAACCCTTGGCGTGCAATGAATTCGTTAATCTTGGTAGATATTATCACCTAAGTACCGCTTAGCCTTATTGGCTTTTAGCTTGGTTAAATCAACAAGCACTAAACCATCAATACAATTATTAAAGTCAGGGTCGGTACTGAAACTTAAAAAGTTAGCACCATTTTGTTCGCACAACTCTGTATATTGCTTAAATAAAGTCGGCACTTGTGCGCCCATATTGGCCAATATATGCTTAAGTTCTGCAAAGTCTTCTTTTACATCGGTGCCACTAAAAAGGGTTTTGCAAGACTGCAATTGAGACTGAGTCAGTTTAACCTCATTGTTTGGTATCGCTAGCTCGGGCAAATCAGCAAAATAATGCTGATAATGATACACCAACATGGCTTTGGCTTTATCTGGGAGCGCATTCGATAGGCTCACTGGGCCAAATAAATAGCGGTGCTCTGGATATCGTTTTATAAATGCACCAATGCCGTACCAGAGATAATCTAAGCTCTTGCGCCCCCAATATTTTGGCTGGATAAAGCTTCTGCCTAGCTCAAGGCCATGTTCAAAGTAGGGTTGCATTTCTTCTTTATATACAAACAAGCTACTTGTATAAAGCCCCTTAATGCCATGCTCTTTAATGACTTGTTGTGCACTTGCCAGACGATAAGCGCCCACAAGTTCGAGTTGTTTGGCATCCCATAGCACCAGCTGCTGATAATACATATCATATTTGTCAGTATCGCGCCGTTTACCACTGCCTTCTCCCACAGCACGAAAAGCAATTTCACGTAACCGACCTAGCTCTCTAAATATGGCGGAGCTACCTTGATATTGGTAAAGGTAAATTTGCATACCATCCGATGTTTCGCCTAGCCGCTCGCATTGTTCAATGGCTTTTTTCAGTTCTTTTTTGCATTCGGGTGTTGCAATGGGGGATTGTGTTTTAAGGGGGAGTGCTTTTTTGCTATTTAAGCGATACAGCTGTTTTCGGATCAAAGCGACGACTTCTTTGTCCTTAAGATTGTCTAAACGGTATGACGTAGGTGGGATACTTGCACCAATTTCAAACTCTAGAGATTTCTGTCGTTGCTTAAACATTTCCTTGACGAGTAACAAGCTTGCAAGAGGCTTGTAAATCATTGAAGTGCCATAGAACAAAGGGCTATTTTTTGCCTTGATAAAAATTGGCAATATAGGACAGTTTGCTTTTTTAGCCATACGTAAAAAGCCACTGTTCCATTTACAATCTTTTATCCCAGTCGGGCCGAGGCGAGAGACTTCACCTGCAGGGAAAATGAGTAAAGCGCCTTCTGATTTCAAATGCTTTTGAATATTGGCCAATTCTTGTTTTCTGCTGGCGTTGGAGAGATTATCAACAGGAAGCAAGAGTGAGTGCATCGGCGTAATGGACATGAGCATACGGTTTGCTACGACTTTTAAATCGGGCCTTGCTTTAGCCAGCACTTTGATCAGTGCGAGCGCATCCAGTGAACCAATAGGGTGGTTGGCAACGATGACGACACTGCCTTCACTGGGAATATGTTCTATTTGTTTTGGCTTAAAGCGAGCGTCGAAATCCAATTCTTCTAATACTTGCTCGACAAATTCAAGTCCTTCCAAATGTGGATAAGTATCTGCAAATGCGACAAATTCCTGCTCATGTAGTAGGTAACCCAGCCCTTTTTTTACAAGTCCCTTTACTTTGGGCGAGTTTTCTAACTGAGGTAAATTGGCTTCGATCACTTTATCGACACTGATCATATTTTTTCTCTACGGCTGTTTTTATAGAGATTAAGAACCAACTATGACATTGATGTTGCATACTCATGTCAGTTTTATGGTGATGCGATTTATCTATTCTCCCTATCTTCTAAAACAGAGCGAGCGTTATAATCGCTGCGACAATACAAATTGGTGAGGTTAATCTTAATGTCGGTGTTGGTAAGCATTACAGGTAGAAACAACGATAAACTGATGGCGAAGTTACAGGAAGCGTTACCTGAAACTAAAATTGAACAGTGGCCTAACTGTGAGAATATGGAAGATATAGAGTTTGTGCTGGCATGGAATGCGCCAGATGAACTGTGGCAGCAGCTGCCTAATTTGAAGGTGGTGCAATCTTATGGTGCTGGGGTGGATGGTATCCCGCTTGCTATATTGCCAAGCTCAGTAAAAGTAACGAGAATTGTTGATCAGCAGTTGAGCGTTGATATGGCTGAGTATGTTTTGTCACATGTCCTTGCGTATAAGTTGAGGCACAGAGAATATACTTCAAATCAAACAGAGCGCTATTGGAAACCGCGCCGCTCTGTGGCTGGTGACTCTGTCGGGATACTAGGACTTGGTGAGCTCGGGTGTAGGACTGCAAGCTTACTCAGTCGCCATGGTTTTTCTGTACGAGGCTGGTCTCGGACACTTAAAGACTTGTCTAATGTAGAGTGTTACGCAGGTGAAGCACAGTTTGAACAATTTCTTACTGGCCTTGACTATGTTGTGTGTTTATTGCCACTGACAAGTGCAACGCAAGGTATTTTAAACGCCCAGTTATTCTCACTGGTATCTTCTGAATGTCTGCTGATTAATGTTGCACGTGGGCAACATCTAGTTGAAGCTGACTTACTAAACGCCTTAGACGAAAATGAACTTGGTGCCGCAGTCTTAGATGTGTTTACAACGGAGCCACTGCCTGAGGCACATCCGTTTTGGAAACACCCAAAGATTACCGTGACACCACATGTGGCTGCTGTAACTAACTTGGATACGGTTGTTGCGCAAATTGCAGCGAATGCACGGGCATGTTTTGCTAATCAGGCTTTACAAAACCGCGTAATGCAGGACAGAGGGTATTAATTGGAGCTGGTGCCTATGGCACCATTCGTCATCACCCAGTTGCCTAAAAGAAATGCAAAGTAATCATATAACTGCAAAGCCGGTGCTAAAGCTTATTAACTTCATGATTTGTAAGTGAATGTAAGTAAGAGTAATTATAATTTACAAAGTTACTGTATAAAAAAACATCTTGAGGCCCATTATAAGATTCAGTATGTTAGGAAAAAAACAATAATAAATGGGAAAGTACAATGAAAAACGGTCAGGGTGGTGTAAAACTTTCTTTTGTCGTTATTTCAGTGGTCGCTTTGGGCGTGTCAGCGTGGTTTAATCAAGCTCAGGCTAGTGAGCTAATAACCTGTCAAACTGCTCAGTATAAAACCAGCGGGGCGTAATGCCCCGAATGGCTAGGGGGATATAGACACCTATTATCTTTTAGCGTGTATTTCTCTGTTTTCTTGTTTCTTTTCATCACTCTTTTTGAGCAGTGTGTATGTAGAGCCGCCTCCGCCGTGGCATGTCAATGCTGAATGAAATGCCAGCACTTGAGGTATTTCCTGCAACCATTTATTACAATAGCTTTTCAAAATCGCTGGAAAGGGCTTACTTTTGAGGCCAATGCCATGGCGTATCAATAAGACACGAATATTTCGTTTTTGGCAGTCAGTCACAAACTCAAATAATGCTTGTCGAGCCTCAACAAAGGTTTTTCCGTGTAAGTCCAAAGTCGCATCTATTTGGTATTTACCTAAGCGAAGGTTTTTATAAACACCTTCTTGAACGCCATCTTTTTTATATCCTAGTTGATCATGCGGGTCGAGTAAGTCGACATACTCTGTAGACAGAAAGTTAGGGTCAAAGTCTAATTCTTTTGTTGCAGAGACACGCCTAGCGAGTTGCGCGTCACTCGGTTGGTTTTTTTGTTGTTTTAGTTGCGCGCGATTATCTTGTGCTAACGGAACAACGTCGCCCATAGAAGCTAAAAAGAGCTCCTCATCAGTCATGGCCATAATGACTCTCCATTACAGAACTATTTTCACGATTCTAGCTTATCAAGGGGTCACTTGAATAGAGATCTAAAAGTGATAGGAGACTTTTTCGCATCAAATAGGCCGGCGCAAAATAATTAACCGGGGGAGTCGGAGGGAAAATGAATATTTATGTATGATTATTTAATAGATATTATTAATGATAAATGGCTGGCAGCAGTGCTTGCTCAGCCATAACAAGTAGGTTTAATGCGCGTCGTACTGCTCAGTGGTAAAAACCTTAAACAAATAAAACGAGTTGATCAATATTAAACCTAAATTTGATATTACCGAGGTACCCATAAGATCGAGACTAAATAAAACGAACAATAAGCTACATGCCATAACCGCTGCAATGCGTAGCAGTGTACGATGGTTGATGAAAAGAGCTCCAAATCCCAGTACTAGTAGTAATGTGTTTAGTAACCAGTCAAACTCGTTAGCCATGATCTTAAAATAACTCCGTAAATGATTATAAAGGGGCGCCATTATGCGCCGCTTTTTTACTCACCTCAAACGAGTAATTTTATCATTTTCGGATTAGTTTTTTTAATCCATTGCGAGGCTCTTGAGTGCAGATAAGAAGCCCTCTTGCTTAATTATTGCATACTTTTGACAGGTGTCGGGGTTTGAAATATCTTGACACAAATATAGGGTATCTCTATCAAGTGCTGGGATTGGCTGCAATGCTGAATCAAATAAAACAGGTTTGACACCAGGTAGACCTGGCCAATATACGCTTTGTGCCACTAACCCGAGCTTTTTATAAGTAATCAATTGAGGCTTTGGAAAAAGTACTAGGGTTAAAGCCAAAACACCTAAGAATATCAGCCCTTTAATTCCTTTTTTTGGGGGGGCTTCGGAGGTCGCCGCTGGTATACCTTGTTGTTGCAGCGCTTGTTGCCGCATTTGTTGCTGAGACAGCTGTTGCTTTTTCTTTTTATTAGCTTGTTGCTTCTGAAACTCGCTTTTATTTAGGAGTGTTTGTTTTTTTGGATTAATTGCCATGCTTAGGTGTAGCCTTTTGGTTGCAGGACTCTATAATAGTTCTATGCTATAGATGATAGCGCATTTCTAATTACTAGCCCACGGGAAAGGATATGGAACAACAAATCTCTATTCTCATTGTTGATGATGTAGGAACTGTTAGAAGCTTTTTGCATCAAACACTGATGCATTTGGGAATCGACAATGTGACAGAAGCCTCTACGGCAAAACAATGCATAAATGCGTGTGAAGAGCGTCATTTTGATATTGTATTTTTGGATATTGAATTACCTGATGGTGACGGTAAAGAACTTATTGCTGATTTAGCACAGATAAATCCAGACATTAATGTTGTCATGGTATCCGCTCACTCTACAGTGGATAATGTGAAAGATGCGATAGAAAGGGGAGCAAAAGGGTTTGTCGTCAAGCCATTTTCGCCGAAGAAAATAGCGGCAATGTTGAAGAAGTTTTATCCTAAATTGGAAATTGCGTAAACATTGTTGAATTACAAATATAAAAAAACCGACTTACGTCGGTTTTTTTATATCCATTACCACAGATTATAGCGCTTTGATTTTAGCAGCTAGGCGGCTCTTATGACGAGCTGCTTTATTCTTGTGGATTAGACCTTTAGTTGCGTAGCGGTCAAGGATTGGAGTTGCAACAGCGAATGCTTGCTGTGCAGCTTCTTTATCACCAGCTTCAATAGCAGCGATTACTTTTTTGAAGTAAGTACGCATCATTGAACGACGGCTTGCGTTGTGCTGACGACGCTTTTCGCTAGTGATAGCGCGTTTTTTTGCAGACTTGATGTTAGCCAAGGTATGCTCCTAACAATCTTTTAAAAATAAGCTTAGTTTTAAGGCCGAGGACTATGCCTGTTTTATGATCCAATGTCAATAAAAAATAACCTGTCCGACCTAAATGTTTCATGCGGAATACACGTAATTTTTGGCCTAACTAAAAAGTGGCTGAAAATTAAATGTTCCTATCTGTCTGTTTTGGCTATTTCCTTAACCTTAGGCCCTCGGCAACAGCAGTAACAGACTACGAATCAAGAAACCAAAGTCCCTCGATTAATAACGGCATTGTAGCAAAACTGACTACCCAAGCCTAGCCTTATGTTTTGGAGTCAGGTTATCGACATGAATATCGGTTTTCTTTTAGGGTTCGTGCAGGTCTGTGGCATACTTGACGCCCTGAGTGGGAAAGTTGGGTAATTTAAGTGGCAAAAGGGTTGTTTAAGTCTGGCATGATAGTCAGTGCCATGACTATGTTGTCTCGAATATTGGGATTGGTACGTGATGCGGTTGTAGCAAACTTACTGGGAGCGGGGCTCGCAGCCGATGTATTTTTGTTTGCAAATCGCATCCCTAATTTTTTTAGGCGTTTGTTTGCCGAAGGTGCGTTTGCGCAGGCCTTTATTCCCGTGTTGTCAGAAATTAAAGAGAAGCACGGTGATGACCAAGTTAGGTTGTTTGTTGCGCAAGCTGCTGGGACACTGGGCACTATTTTGCTCGTTGTTACCCTCATCGGGGTTATTGGGTCACCGGTTATCGCGGCTTTGTTCGGTACGACTTGGTTTATCGATTGGTGGCAAGGCGGTGAAAATGCTGGAAAATTTACTTTGGCCAGCCAATTGCTCAAATTTACCATACCCTATTTGCTGTTTATTTCTTTGGTTGCACTATGTGGTGCGGTACTCAATGTATATAACCGCTTTTCTGTGGCTGCATTCACGCCGGTATTATTGAATGTGTGTGTGATAAGTTCCGCCATTTTTCTACACGATCAATTCGAACAGGGGGCTTATGCATTGGCGATTGGCGTGTTCATCGGTGGTTTAGTTCAGCTCATATTTCAACTGCCGTTTTTAGCCAAATTAGGCATGCTCTCAAAGCCATCTTTTGCATGGCATGCGCCCAATGTCGTCAAAGTTCGCAAATTGATGTTACCTGCAATTTTTGGAGTCTCTGTGAGCCAAATTAACCTGCTACTTGACACGATTATCGCAGCGGCGCTTATGACCGGTTCTATTGCGTGGCTCTATTACTCAGATCGATTGATTGAATTTCCATTGGGGTTATTCGGGATTGCCATTGCAACCGTTATTCTGCCTACTTTGTCTAAGCTTCATGCCAATGAGAAATTAGAAGACTTTCAGAAAACAATGGATTGGGGGGTGCGATTTGTTTTGCTGTTAGGCATACCCGCAATGGGAGGATTGATTGTAATAAGTCCGCTCATTATTTCTGTTTTGTTTGGCCATGGTGAGTTTGTGAGTGGCGACGTAGATAATATCTCTGCGGTAAGTGAAGGGGTTACAGCATATAGTGTCGGGCTAGTGAGCTTTATGTTGATTAAAGTATTGGCCCCTGGGTTCTATGCGCGTCAAGATACCAAAACCCCTGTAAAAATTGGCATAAAAGCGCTGGTGTTGAATATGGTTTTTAATTTGGCGCTGGCGCCGTTTATTGGCTATTTGGGCCTGGCCTTGGCGACATCACTTTCGGCCACCTGCAACGCTTTGTTACTGTACCTTGCCCTTCGTAAAGATAACGTTTATCGCGTATCTCGTTTCACCTTGTGGTTTGCAGTTAAATCGCTGGTCGCAACAATTACTATGTCTGTGAGCGTTTATTGGTTGTCTCAGCAACTCACATGGCAAGGGGAAGATACTGTGATGCAGATTACCGTGTTGGGTGGACTGTTAGCGGTCGCTATGGCGATATATTTTTCAATCATGTTTATTTTCGGGGTCCGAATATCAACAATTAAAGAAATCCAACAACTTGATTAATAAATAGGTCAATATGAAACGTGTTCATAGCTCGCATTTCTAGGTAACTTGGGTATAATCGGGCTTTTTGAAGACTCGAGCAAAAAGGCACTCGTTGTATGCAATTGATCAGGGGCATCCATAATATTCGGCCACATCACTATGGTTGTGTGTTAACCATCGGAAATTTTGATGGTGTACATTTGGGTCATACTGAAGTATTGAAGGGTTTGAAAGCCGATGCTGATAAATACAACTTGCCAAGTACAGTGATGCTTTTTGAGCCTCAGCCGCAGGAATTTTTTATTAAATCTAAGGCGCCCGCTCGATTAACCAGACTACGTGACAAACTTACTCTGCTTGCTGACATCGGGATAGACCGTGTTATATGTGTCAGCTTCAATAACAAGTTTTCAAACTTAGAAGCTGAGTATTTTGTACGTGAGGTGTTGTATCAAAAATTGGGCGTTAAGGCGCTCACTGTTGGCGATGATTTTCGATTCGGTAAGGCGCGTAAAGGCGACTTTGCGATGCTTTCTGAAATTGGGAATGCGCTCGGTGTACATGTAAAAGACACGCAGAGTTTTCGCCAACAAAATAGTCGAGTCAGCAGTACTTTGATTCGTGCAGCACTTGCAGAGGGAGACCTTAATAGAGCACATGCAATGCTCGGTCATACTTATGCGATTTCTGGACGCGTTATTCATGGTTGGAAAAAGGGCCGAGAGCTTGGTTTTCGAACTGCAAATGTGGCGTTAAAAAGACAGGTTAGCCCGGTACAAGGGGTTTTTGCTGTTAATGCCCATATCAACAATGAAGTTTTTAAAGGTGTAGCTAACGTAGGCACTAAGCCAACATTAAACGGCAAGCGTGCTTTACTTGAGGTACACCTGTTTGATTTTGACCAAAATATCTACGGTCAGTTTATAAGAGTGGAGCTTTTACATAAGCTTCGAGATGAGCAAAAATTTGAGTCATTAGCGCATCTGACCACGCAAATATCAGCGGACGTCGATGCAGCTAAAGCAGTATTTTCTAAAATTTAGGTAGCCGAACGGAAAGTAAGTTAAATGAGCGATTACAAACATACTTTAAATTTACCGGAAACACAGTTTCCGATGCGTGGCAATTTGGCGCAACGCGAACCCAAAATGCTAAAAAAATGGTATGAACAAGACTTATACGGTCAAATTCGCATTGCGAAAAAAGGTAAAAAGCCATTTATACTTCATGATGGCCCTCCATATGCCAATGGTAATATCCACCTAGGCCATTCAGTAAACAAAATTCTGAAAGACATCATTATCAAATCAAAAACGTTGTCTGATTTTGATGCGCCATATGTGCCTGGTTGGGACTGTCATGGTCTACCGATCGAGCTACAAGTTGAGAAAAAAGTCGGCAAGCCAGGCAAAAAAGTCTCTGTTGCAGAATTCAGAGAAAAATGCCGTGAATATGCACGTAAACAGGTTGAAGGTCAGAAGACAGATTTCAAACGATTGGGTGTGTTTGGTGATTGGGATAAGCCTTACTTAACGATGAACTATGACTTTGAAGCGAATGCAATTCGCGTATTAGGTCGTATTATCAAAAATGGCCATTTACACAAAGGCGCTAAGCCGGTTCATTGGTGTACAGATTGTGGTTCAGCGCTTGCTGAGGCAGAAGTTGAATACCAAGACAAACAATCACCAGCAATTGATGTGCGTTTTGAATTTACAGATGTAAATGCAGTAGAAAAAGCGTTTGCACTCGCTGAAGGGCATGAAGGTACAGGCAGCATCAGCACCGCAATCTGGACAACAACCCCTTGGACGCTACCAGCAAACCGTGCTGTAGCTGTGCATGGTGGCTTGGAATACGCACTTGTTCAAATTGAAGACGAAGGTAAAGAGCAGCGCCTTGTTCTGGGTTCTGAGTTGGTAAAAGATGCCTTAGACCGTTACGGTTTTAAACACTATCACGTGCTGGGTTACTGCAAAGGTGACGTGTTAGAGAAGCTTGAAGTCGCTCACCCATTCTATGATTTCAACGTTCCTGTGATTTTAGGTGAGCACGTTACAACTGATTCGGGTACTGGTATTGTTCATACTGCGCCAGGCCATGGTCAAGAAGACTTTGTTGCGGGTCAAGCATATGGATTAGAAGTGGCTAACCCAGTTGGTGCAAATGGTGTGTATTTACCGGATACCCCAATTTTCGCTGGTCAGCACGTATTTAAAGCAAATGCAAACGTCATTGAATTATTGACGGAAAAAGGTGCTTTAATGCACCATCATGCGCTCACTCACAGCTATCCACACTGTTGGAGACATAAAACGCCAATCATTTTCCGTGCAACACCACAATGGTTTGTTAGCATGGATCAAGCGGATCTGCGCAAAGACTCAATGCAAGAAATTGAGAAAACGCAATGGATCCCTGCATGGGGTGAAAACCGCATTGCTAACATGGTTGAAGGCCGACCAGATTGGTGTATCTCTCGTCAGCGTACTTGGGGTGTGCCAATTGCACTATTTGTAGATAAAGATACTGGCGCCCTTCACCCGGACACAGAAAACTTAATCGCACAAGTTGCTGATTTAGTCGATCAATCGGGTATTCAAGCTTGGTATGACCTAGAGCCAAGTAGCTTGTTAAACGAAGCTGATGCGCAGCAATACGTAAAAGTTCAAGACACGTTAGACGTGTGGTTTGACTCAGGTGTAACGCACGCGTGTGTTGTTGATGCGCGTGAAGAGCTAACGGGTCCAGCTGATTTATATCTTGAAGGTTCCGACCAACATCGCGGTTGGTTCATGTCTTCTATGATGACGTCTGTTGCAATTAATGGTCATGCACCTTACAAGCAAGTGTTAACGCATGGTTTCACCGTTGATGAGAATGGCCGCAAGATGTCAAAGTCTTTAGGTAATGTGATTTCTCCACAAGATATCATGAACAAGCTTGGTGCAGACATTTTGCGCTTATGGGTGGCGTCAACCGACTACACCGCTGAAATGACTGTTTCAGACGAAATCTTTAAACGCTCGGCGGATCGTTACCGTCGTATCCGTAATACGAGTCGCTATCTACTATCTAACTTAAGTGGCTTCAATCCTGCGACTGATTCAGTGGCGATTGAAGAGATGGTTGAGTTGGATAGATGGATTGTCGCGCGTGCGGCTGAGCTACAAAATGAAATCGTAGAAGCGTACGACAATTACCAAATGTTGGTTGTAACGCAAAAACTAATGAATTTCTGCACCGGTGAGCTCGGCTCTTTCTACTTAGACGTAATCAAAGACAGGCAGTACACTGCAAAGAGCGACAGCCACGCAAGACGTTCATGCCAAACTGCGCTCTACCATATCGCAGAAGCGATGACGCGCTGGATGGCGCCAATTTTAAGCTTCACAGCGCAAGAGATCTGGGAAGTGTTACCTGGTGATCGTGGTGAGTTTGTATTTACAGATGTCTGGTATGCTGGCATTGAAGGCGCTACCTGCGGTAAGTTTGACAATGCGTTCTGGCAAGAACTGTTAAATGTGCGTGATGAAGTGAACCGTGTTATGGAAAATGCACGTAAAGAAGAAGTGATAGGTGCAACATTACAAGCAGAAGTGACGTTGTATACGGGCGGTGAGCTTGCCGAAAAGCTACAGGGCTTAGAGGACGAACTACGTTTTGTCCTACTTACATCAAAAGCGCATGTTGAAGTAGTTTCAAGCAAGCCTGAAGATGCGGTTTCTTCAGAAATCGACGGTTTATTCATTAAAGTTGCCGCGACGGATGCTGCGAAATGTGATCGCTGTTGGCACCACAGTGAAGACGTAGGTAGCAGTGATAAACACCCTGAGCTGTGTGGTCGTTGTATTACAAACGTGGATGGTGAAGGTGAGCAACGCAAGTTTGCGTAGGAGTTTTAAGTGACCAATTTGACCGAACGTAGTGGTCTAGTGTGGTTGTGGTTAAGTCTGCTGCTTTTTGCAGTAGACTTTGGCACTAAAGCGCTAGTCGTGGCAAATATGAAGCTTTACGAGTCTATTGAACTATTACCTTTTTTTAACTTTACCTACATGCATAACTATGGCGCTGCATTTAGCTTTTTAAGTGAAGCAGGTGGTTGGCAGCGATGGTTCCTAAGTGGTATCGCGGTCGCAATTAGTATTTTATTGGTTGTTTGGTTAAAGAACTTGCGTGCTAACAACTGGGTACTGTGTGGTGCTTACTCACTCGTACTGGCTGGGGCAATAGGTAATTTATACGACAGAGTAACTCTCGGTTACGTTGTTGATTTCCTACATTTTTACTATAAAGATTGGCACTATCCCGCTTTTAACGTTGCTGACATGGCAATTGTTGGGGGCGCCGGTCTACTTCTATTTGATGCATTTTTCGGTGACAAGAGTGATACTCGGGAGACAAAAGCGTGAGTGAACAAGCCATAGGCCCAAAATCAGAAGTGTTATTTCATTACTCGATTAAGTTGGAAGACGGTTCTGCTGCTGATTCAACAAAGGTGAATAACAAACCTGCTAAGCTATTTATGGGAGATGGAAGCCTCACAGAAAACTTTGAAAATTGCCTGTTGGGTTTAAAAGAAGGCGACAATAAATCTTTTGAGTTGCAGCCAGAAGACGCCTTTGGCATGCCAAACCCGGATAACATCTACTATTTAGATAGAACGAAGTTTGGCACTGATACGCCAGCTGAAGTAGGCAGCATTATTGCATTTACTCAGCCGGATGGTACTGAATTACCTGGGTTGATTCGAGAAGTGGCTGGAGACTCGGTGACGGTTGACTTCAACCACCCATTGGCTGGGCAAGTGGTTACATTTGAGGTTGACATCTTAGAGGTTCATAACTGATGGAAATATTGTTGGCAAACCCGCGTGGCTTTTGCGCAGGTGTAGACAGAGCTATCAGCATTGTTGAGCGTGCTTTGGATATTTTTGAAAAGCCGATATATGTGCGTCATGAGGTAGTACACAATAAGTATGTCGTCGATGGATTACGCGCCAGAGGCGCGGTATTTGTTGAGGAATTACATCAGGTACCAGATGACAGTATTGTGATCTTTAGCGCGCATGGCGTCTCCCAAGAGGTGAGAAGAGAGGCTAAAAGGCGAGAGCTCAAAGTATTTGATGCAACTTGTCCTTTAGTGACAAAAGTACATATGGAAGTTACCCGAGCAAGCCGTAAGGGCACGGAGTGTATTTTGATTGGTCACCATGGCCACCCTGAAGTTGAAGGGACTATGGGGCAGTACGATAACGCCGCTGGTGGAATTTATTTGGTTGAAACTCCTGACGATGTTGCGTCTCTTGAAGTTAAACAGCCCAGTAACTTGTTTTACTGCAGTCAAACAACCTTATCTGTTGATGACACTGCGGATGTGATCGAAGCGCTTCGTGAAAAGTTTCCTGAAATTCATGGGCCTCGTAAAGATGATATCTGCTACGCAACACAAAATCGTCAAGATGCCGTTCGTGATTTGGCTGATAAAGTTGACTTGCTACTTGTCGTGGGGGCTAAAAATAGCTCAAACTCCAATCGATTGCGTGAGTTGGCTGACAAAATGGGCACGCAAGCACACTTAATCGACGATGCGAAAAGCATTTCATCACAATGGTTTGACAATGTTGAACGCGTAGGGGTGACAGCTGGCGCATCTGCTCCAGAGGTCTTGGTTCAGCAGGTTATTTCGCACTTAAAAGACCTAGGTGGTACAACCGTTGTTGAAAACCCGGGTCAAGAAGAAAATGTGGTGTTTGCCGTTCCTGTGGAACTGAGGTAAATCATGACTCCATGGGTTAATTCGTCGACAATTGACCATGGTTTACTAAAGGCGATGCTTTCGGAGCGAGGCATCCTAGCAATGATCATCGGCTCGCAAGCCGTCGCCTTTATCTACACACTTTCCAGTGGCAAAGACTTTTGGCTCAGCTTAGGGTTAGTGAGTCTGTTCACTCATGCCAATGCATTTATTACGTTGGCTCTTATTGCCTTAGCGGCTAGACTTTTTAAAAAACTTACCTTCAAAATAGAATTAGGCACAGTATTACTGTCATTTCAATCAGTGTGCTTCTTCACGAGCATATTGGTGCAGTATTCCGTTTTTTCCCCAGTTTTTCCGTTAGATTGGCAATTTGTACTTAACAATAGTGCAATATGTGGGTTTGTGGTGATTTTATTACTGCATTTTATGGCAATTTACATTGATAATTTAAATACGATCGCGCATGCCGCTAATGCAGAGCTTGAGGCCTTGCAAGCGCGGATCCGGCCACACTTTTTACACAATGCATTAAATACATTGGCGGAATTGTGCCATGAAAACCCGGACGATGCCGAAGAGGCCGCTTTAACTATGGCAAAGTTGATGCAGGTGGCCTTTGCAAGTGGCAAGAAGCACCGGTTGGCTCAGGAGATCTCCCTGACAAAAGGGTATTTGGCGATAGAAAAGTATCGGTTTGAGCATCGCTTGAATGTCAGCTGGCAAGTGGATGAAATAAACTTAAATGTCATGGTGCCCGCGTTAATTATTCAACCACTTGTAGAAAATGCTGTGGTACATGGCATTGAACCTTTAGTCAGTGGAGGAAGTATCGATATTAATATTGCGCAAGATGAAAGTAAGTTATTAATTAAGGTAGTTAATCCCTATAATGAACAGTCTAGGTCTCGATCCGGTCAGGGTATTGCGTTAGAAAATATAAAGCGCCGCTTACTGATTTACTATGGCTCTGAAGCAACTTTGAACACATCGCAAAAAAGTGGTAGATTCTCTACCATAGTGAAGTTGCCACTAGGAGCTTTGAATGAAATATCTGGTCGTTGATGACGAACCAATTGCAAGACGCAGGGTTAGGCGGTTAATTAGTGAGTATGAGGCTTTTGAATGTGTTGGAGAAGCTGCTAATAGTCAGCAAGCCATTGAGTTAGCTGAACACAACCAACCTGATTTAGTCGTTTTGGATATTTCTATGCCGGGCATGGATGGTATTGAATTAGGTCGACATTTACGTACTGCACATCCTGATGTTAAATTAATTTACGTCACGGCCTACCCTGAACACGCATTGAAGGCATACCAAGTATATGCATCGGGGTATCTAGTTAAACCAATCGATCAGCAGCAATTAGCAGAGCTATTGACTCATATTTTCCCCAATGACTTAGCCAAACTTCAGTTTCAAGTTGGCCATGATATTCGATGGGTCAATGTTGCAGATATTATTGTGGCTCAAACTGATGATAGGTATACACACATTTACTTCGGAAAAGGGGACGCACTCATTGATATCCCTTTGAAAAAGCTGTTGGCAGATTATCCGACACACTTTGTTCAAGTACACCGAAATACCATCGTGAAAAAGGAAAGCATCGTAAAATTAGAAAGTGTGGCAGGGACACATAAAGTTGTTTTAGAGGGCGTCGATGAGCCTGTAATCGTGAGCCGCAGGGCATACTCAAGTTTAAAATCACTGTATTAACCATTGACCCACATTGATTGACCGTTTAATCACGTTGGTGTTTGGTTAGTGAAAAAAATCGATACTATATATAGTAGTGCATAGACTGAGTTTTTTTCATGAGTAGATCGTTTCCAAAATTTAACCAAGCTGGCTTCACCCTGTTAGAGGTTGTGATAGCCTTTATGGTGCTGAGTTTTGGGTTATTGGGTGCGGTAGCGCTGCAAGCAAAGGCAAAACAAGCCAGCTTTGATTCTATGCAACGCGCTGCTGCGGTAGCGCTCGCGGGTGATATTATGCAGCGGATACGCTCTAACGATACACCTGACCTCATTGATCACTACGGTGGCACATTTACCAGTGACACGCAACTTACTACAGATTTAACTTGTTTCTCTAGCTTTTGTACTAACTTGGCGATTGCTAATCTTGATAAAGAGCAGTGGAAACAAGCTATCAGAGCAAAAGAAAATACAGGTTCTTTGGATGATACAACCGTATGTATTTCACCGGTTAGAGACGGTGATGGATTCGATGTCACTGTTACGGTAACTTGGGTCGGCAGGCAAGCAATCAAAGCAAATAACACCACCACAGCCATTAATTGCGGCACAAAAGATGACTACCGCAGGCTTGTCTCTATTTCCAGTTTTGTGTTGGTTCGGAGTTAATATGCGTCAACGTGGTTTTACACTAGTTGAGATATTAATATCCCTCTTTATTGGGGCGATTTTACTTGGTGGTGTCGTGGCAACCTATGTCAGTATGCGGGTGACGACTAAGGACACCATGGCAATTGGAGAGCTTCAAGAGATCGGTCGTTTATCTTTAACCTTGTTGCGCAGAGATCTGGAGCAAATTGGATTTTGGGGCACCTTTTATGATCAGGGCTTTAGTCTAGACAATTCGTCGGGGCCAGCCAATCCAAACGATGACTGTTTTGGTGGGCTCAATAACGGGAGCTTTCCAAATGCAGTGCCGACTAACTTTAGGCCTATTTACGCCAATTACACATCATCTGGCAGTGCGCTAAGTTGCATAACTGGTGCGAAAAAAAATACCGAAGTACTACAGCTAAAGTTTTTAGAAGGGGATCAAATCACCGATAACGTGGTAGACCAAAACAAGTACTACTTTATTGCCCAGCAAGAACAAGCCCAGTTTATATCGGGGCCTAATTTTAATGGCCTCCCGAATGTAAACGCCACGTTGTGGCCATACAGTCACCACGTCTATTTTATCGAAGAGCAGCAAATTACGATAGACAATAAAGCGCTTACGGTCCCCGTTTTAAGAAGAAAGCGATTAACCGTTAATGGTGATATGACAACCGAAACGGTCATTGAGGGCGTGGAAGATATTCGCTACTTGTTTGGTATTGATATCGACGGCGATAGCAGAGTAGACAGTTACCGCAGTGTTGTGGATATGACGGCAAGTGACTGGGAGCGTTCCGAAGGTGTATTGACGGTTCAAGTCATTGTCTTGGTTAGATCTCTAGAGCCAGATCCTGGTATTACACTAAAAAACCAAACTTATACGTTGGGCAGCGATTCGGATAAAGTGGTCCATACCTTTACTGATAATTATCGACGTACGGTGTTTTCGACCACGGTGCAACTATATAACATGGGGTCATCAGCATGGTAAATAAACGCAATCAGCAGGGCATGGTGCTCATTGTATCTATGGTACTGATCGTCGCGGTAACGAGTGTTGCTGTCACCTTAATGAGCAGCAGCACCATCGATATAAAAATAACCAATGCAGCGCAGGAGCGAGAAACTGCAGAAGCTTACTTAATGGGTGAAGTACAACGCTTAGTAAAAGAGCAGAAGCAACTTTTTGGTGCCAGTAAGTTTCATTTAAAAAATGGCCAAATTGATGAGAATGATGACGGTGTTCATAAATTTGATAGAAAGGACGTAAACAGCAAGATTGACTTTGAGCTAAGAAACTTAAATAGAGGGCAACTTGAGGTTCCTTGTCCGCGAATTTACAGTTACACCGAGGGTGTCGTATGTAACATGACTGAGCTGAAAAGTTCAGTGGAGTATGGTGATCAAGGTAGGCATAAAGTCACGGTTATTATCGGCATAGGGCAAGAAATTCAAGATGTGAAGGCGAACCAATAATGTTGAGACGATTACTTACTTTCATTTGTCTGACTTTCTTAACCGCCGCGCATGCTGAAGACATCGAGCTATATGTAAAGCATGATGTCGGTGGTAACGAAAAGTCGCGTGTTATCTTGATCTTCGATACCTCAGGCAGCATGGCTTGGGATGTGAATGACGGGAAGCGTTGCTACGAGTACAGAAACTTCAGAATACGATCGGTAGATTGCTTTGATACATCGAAGACAAATAAGACCTGTTATAAGTACAGAAACGGTCGATATCGCCCATCAAACTGTGGAGATAGTCGATTAAAAGTTGCCAAAGAAGCGATGGTGTCTTTGGTGAATGACAACAAAGATTTCGATTTTGGATTAATGCGTCTGTATTCTAGCTCAGGCGGCTATGTTTTGAATGGACTCGGTGCTGATCCCAGCGTGGTTGTGAGCAAAATTAATAGCCTTCGTGCAAGTGGTAATACGCCATTATCTGAAACGCTCTGGGAAGCATACTTATACCTAACTGGCAGAGCGATAGACTACGGTTATAATGGAGGCAACAATCGAGACAAGTCGATAGAATCTAACGGCTATTACAAGTCTCCTTTTGCGCCAGTTGTTGGTGAGCCAGAGCGATGTGATACCTCAACAAATATCATTTTGATGACTGACGGGGATCCAACCAGTGATAGTGGTAAAAACAGTGCGATCAGTCAGGAGTATTATAGAACTTTTGGCTCATACCCAAGTTCAGTATCAAACAACTATTTGAACTCGTTGGCTAAATTAATGCGGGGCTCTCACGATACGCAGGTTGATCTTTATCCTACTACAAGTGATAAACAAGATTTTGCGCGCGTGTATACCATTGGCTTTGGTACCGGTATGTCTAATTCGGGTAAAACCCTGTTAGAGCAAACGGGTAAAGTAGATGGCGGGGGCGACTATTTGCATGCAAACACCGCTTCTCAGCTCTCTAATGCATTAAAACTCACTATCTCAAAAATCAGAGAGCAAAGTGATAGCTTTTCTGCTCCCTCAGTGTCAACGAGTAGCTCAGATCTGAGTCGCAGTGGCGATTCAGTGTATTTCACTATGTTTTATCCAGAAACGCACACCCGTTGGACCGGTAATTTGAAAAAGCTGAAGGTCACTGGCGGGATTGTCCATGGTATGGGCAGTACTGCGAATGCGATTAATGACAAAGGGCAAATAGGGAAAAGTGTGACAACCTATTGGTCAGAACCAGGCGGAAAGGATGGCAATGTAGTATTGGAAGGCGGCATCAACTATCAGCTTTCTAATCGTCAAACAAACCGCAAGTTATATTCTGATTTTGGCAAAGGTAAGCTATACAACTACGACTACAACACGGCATTAAATGCGCATCAAGGGTCATTAAGCAATTTGGCTGCTAAGTTTGCAAGTTCTGGCTCAGAAGTACAAAACTTGATTAATTGGTCACGGGGACAAGACGTCGATGATGCGGATGGAGACAACAGCCGTACAGATAGGCGCAAAGACATTTTTGGTGATCCTCTGCATTCAAAACCTGTGAGCATTGACTATGGCAATGGTGATTTGCGCGTTATTGTGGGTACCAATGCCGGCTTTTTACACATGTTCAAAGACCATGGCAATACCGTATCAGAGAGTTGGGCTTTTATACCGAACTCATTGCTCGACATTGTCAAACCATTAAAAAACCGCCAACAGGATACGAAACTATATGGCATGGATGGGCCGATAACAGTCTATTTTTGGGATAAAAATGACAGTGGTGTCGTTGATGATGGAGAAAAAGTCTGGTTGATTGCGGGTATGCGCCGAGGTGGCAATGAGTACTATGCCTTCGATATTACGGTACCCGATCTACCCAAGCTCATGTGGGGAGGGCCGATAAAAGGTGGCAATGGGGCATTTGCAGAGCTTGGTCAAACTTGGTCTAAGCCAATTGTCTCTTTTATTACGGCACAGCCTGATAAACCGGTTTTGATTTTTGGTGCAGGTTATGACACGAATAAAGATAACGTAACCTTTTCTGAAGACAATAAAGGGCGCGGTATTTTTATTGTCGATTTACAAAGTGGCACACCAATTTGGTCCTTAACACCGAGTACAGGGTTTTCTGGCAAACACAGTATTGCCGCAGACGTGAGCGTACTCGATTCTGATTATGATGGTTACGTAGATAGAATTTATGCGGCGGATACCGGAGGAGGAATATGGCGTGTAGATATCCCGAGTGCCAAGCCTGATGATGACGATGCGCCATGGACACACTATATGTTTGCAAACCTCAGTGGTGCACAAGACAATCAAAAGCGGCGTTTCTTTTATCGGCCTATGATTGCACGAACATATTTTAGTAAGGTCACGATTGAGAATGTGAACGGTAAGCTGACTAAGATACGCAGAGATGTACCGTATGAAGGGATTTTAATTGGCAGTGGTAATCGCGCTAAGCCAACCTCGACATTCGTTAAAAACTTTTTGTTTATGCTTCGAGACGAAAGAACAAAAACTCAATCATTTAAGTCTGGGAGTGAACCTGCTCCTATTCGGGCTGGGCAGCTGTTGAATGTGACGAACGACCCATTTAAATCAAGCCTGAGCAGTTATGACAGCTTTACTGATAAAGAAGCTGAATTAGGGTTGGCGAAAGGGTGGCGTATTGCATTGGGTTCTGGTGAAAAGTCGTTATCGGCTGCAACTGCAATCGGTGGACTTGCGTATTTTACTTCGTTTTCGCCGACAACAGTATCAGAAAATCAGTGTGCGATAGGTGAAGGGACAGGTTACTTATATATCGTCCATTTGCATTACGGCATGCAAGTTTTTCAAAAGCGTAGGTATCGTACAACAGCAACGTTACCTGATACGCCCAGAACACATTATGACGTTTACGTTGATCCGAATACCAACAAAAAGTCAGTAAAAGCGAAAATTATCAGCCCTACGGTGATCAAAGAAGATGCGGTAGATGAGATGTTTGGTGGGAACCCTGCGGATGGCATTGAACCGCAACGGCTTGACCCTCCGGGTGTTTATAAAAATGCGGATGGCTCTGCAAATGTACCGGGTGTTACCTCTTTGGAGATAACATATGAAACAAGACAATTGTTTATCTACAAGAAAGAAGATAATGATGAAAAGTAGAGTGCACAAAAGCAAAGGGTTTACCTTAATCGAATTGATGATTGTAGTCGCAATACTTGGTATTTTGGCGACCCTTGCATATCCAAATTATACAGGGTATTTGCAACGAGGCGCGCGCGCTGAAGCTATGACGTTATTGCTTGATGCTGCAAATAAGCAAGAGCAGTATTTCGTAGATAACCGAGAATATGCGAGTGCTTTAGCAGACATCGGTGTACCGAGTACGAGTGGGAATGGATATTTCACACTTTCTGTGGTGGTGGCGAATGGTGGGTATACGCTTACAGCCACAGCAGCAAGCGGCCCTGTGCGGGGCGATACCGTGTGCACTACTTTATCGTTGAATAATCTGGGGATTAAAACCAACACAGGTACTGGCAGTGTCGATGAGTGTTGGGAGCGTTAATCACACAGATGCGTATCCTTTAAGGTTGTCCGCCCTGTTATGCTGAGTGATAGGGCTTTTCCTGATTTAGTGCCGTCATGGTGCACAATACAGTAAACAAACGTACCATTACCTAGGCCCCATATGTTACCAGTATGTTTGAATGTAATTGCCCGCCTAGGATAGGTAAGCTCGTCAACCGCCGGGATTTGATCCATCACTCTCAGTGTGGTATCCGCACCATTAAACTCTTTTAGTTTCCCCCTATCGATAAATAGGGTTAATTCACCATGCCAAAGCTCTCTTGTGCACTTCCCCTCAACTAAAGGGCATAGCGTAATTCTTTCGCCGCTATAAATTGATTTTAATCTGGCGTAACTTAGGTGTCGGTCAAGTGAGGTGAGTGCTCGTTGTGGTCTGTTTAGCATGAGTAACTCAGAGAAGGAAGGAATACTGATAGAAAGTAAAATTGCGCTGATCAAACATACGATGATTAGTTCAAAAAGTGAAAACCCCGTAACTGGCCTAGATAACTTTGTCACTGTCGTGCTCCTTGCTGAAAAACATGTGGCCTAGCTAAGGAAGGATGCAATTCGGCAGCCCCTTACTTACTAGGTATCAATGTGGGCTGATTTGAGGGGAAAGCCTAGTGTCGGCTGTCAGAGGCCAAAATGGGGGTGCGCCAATGAAGGTGGCATCGTTATTTGTATGTGAGTCTAATAGAAGTATAAATGAATGACTTAATATTTACCGATGAGGGTCTCTTTGTGTCAATTCCTCTTCAAAGAGACCAAGTTTATGGCGTTAGTGATTACAAGGTGCAGGCGTCAGTCGTGTTACCCGTATACAACGCGGTGCCTGCTTGGGTAATGCTCAGACTTTGGTTTTGGGCATTGGCGCCTGTTGGGCAATATATAAAATTACCATTTTGACCGTTTCCTAAACGACCGCTTGAATCAAACTTCAAAGACGCGACTGGGTAATCAAGAGAGTCATTGTTGCTGACTCTTTCCATTACCCTCAGAAGGTCGTCATTGCTTGGGGAGTATACGCCATTGTTGTCACGATCTAAAAAGATCACGATACGATTACTTTTCCAGTTTGTCGTACATGAAAAGTCTCTATTTTGGATGAGTAAGCTTTCTACCGCGGGGCATAAAATAACAATTTCATCACTTGCTGTTGCCTTGGCTCTGGCAAAAGTCACGCTGCGTTTCAGTTCTAACAAGAAACTTTCTGCACGATTGTCCTGAAAGGTTGAATGAGTAAACGAGTAAGTTAAGCCTGCAAGCACGCCTAAAATAGCGATCGTAATTAACAGTTCAAGTAAGCTCATGCCTCTTTGTTGCTGCATTTTAAGCTCCTGATACTTTTATATGAGATACTTTATATTGCGCTTTTTCAATATTTTATTCAATACCTTTGTTTGCCTTGCTCAGCCCGATTGTCTAAAATCGACCCACTACCAGAGGAAGCATGATAATCATGAAAAAGATTGAAGCAATAATTAAACCGTTTAAGTTAGATGATGTAAGGGAAGCGCTGTCTGATATTGGCATTACAGGTATGACAGTGTGTGAAGTAAAAGGTTTTGGGCGCCAAAAAGGGCATACCGAGTTATATCGTGGTGCAGAGTACATGGTAGATTTTTTGCCCAAGGTAAAGCTAGATATTGTCTTAGCTGAAGAAGATGTCGATAGAGCGATTGACGTTATTTTAAAAACGGCGCAAACAGGCAAAATTGGTGATGGTAAGATTTTCGTGACCGAAGTAGAGCGTGTAGTAAGGATACGTACTGGTGAAGAAGACGAAGAGGCGATTTAATTGCCTTAATGGTCATCGGGCATCAAAGGATGCCCGAGCAATTTTTTATCGTTGATTTACAGCACGAGTTTTTCTAACGTGTTCGCTTAATTCTGTTAAACCGAGCTTGTCATAACTTTTTTCCATCATATCCAGCGCTTCAAGCAAGTAGCTACTTTGAGAATAATGCTCTACCACATATTTCCCACGGTTTGCAGCGGCTAAATAGGCTTCCCTCTCGAAATAGTAAGTTGCGATCTTTAGCTCATAGCGTGCCATTTTGTTTAACAACCAAGCAAGTCGCTTCTTTGCTTCTGGCGTGTAGTTACTGTCTGGGTAATTTCTAACCAGAGTGGATAAATCTTGGAATGCAACGCGCGACTTACTTACATCTCGGTCTGCACGGTCTACACCAAAGTATTCCTGAAAGGCATTTTCATCTGCTTTTATATTGATTAACCCGCGCATGTAATACATGTAGTCTAGGTTCTTGTGATTGGGGTTTAAGCGGATAAAGCGGTCTACTGTTGCTAGAGCTTGATCTGTATTACCAGTTTGATAAAAAGCATAGACTAAGTCCATTTGCACCTGTCTAGAGTATGGACCAAATGGGTAGCGAGCATTAATAGCACCCAACAATTGAATGGCTCTTGCATATAAACCAGAGTCTAATGTCTGTTTAGCATCTTCATAGAGTGCCTGTACCGACTTATTTGGTACTCGTTCTATTTCTTCTTGTTCTGGGGCTGAAGAACATGCGGCTAATCCTAGTATAGATGCGCTTATTAAAAGTGCTGTAGCGCGTTTTCCCAACTTCATTATCATTTTATTTTACTACCTTCGTTGTCTTCGGCTAGGCCAAGTCGGTAAAACCGAGTAAACTATGCATTTATGCGATTCTAACCCAGTCGAGCGAGGCTTGCACTGGTAATTTAGGTAAAGTTACACATGTCAGAGCAAATTTCTCTACAAGCCGAAGTGCCAATCGAGTTAGGCGGTAAACGTCTAGACCAAATATTAGCGCAATTGTTCCCTGATTTTTCACGTTCAAGAATAAAAACTTGGATATTGGATGAAAAAGTAACGGTGAATGGTCAAACATTGAGCACACCCAAAGAAAAACTATTTGGTGGCGAACTCGTAGAGATCGAAACACAAATTGAAGCAGAGCGTGAATATGAAGCGCAAGATATTGCTTTAGATATCGTTTATGAAGATGACGATATTTTAGTTATCAACAAGCCTATGGGGCTGGTTGTACATCCAGGGGCCGGTAATCCAAATGGGACCGTGTTAAACGCGCTGTTGTATCATCACCCTGACATCATCAATGTACCTCGTGCAGGAATTGTTCATCGTCTTGATAAAGACACTACAGGTCTAATGGTCGTAGCGAAAACAATTCAAGCACAAACGCATTTGGTTAAAAACCTGCAAGCGAGAACCAACTTTACCCGTGAGTACGAAGCTATTTGTAACGGAACGATGACGGCGGGTGGCCTCATTGAAAAGCCAATTGGTCGTCATGCTACCAAGCGCACGCACATGGCCGTTCATGAGATGGGCAAACCGGCAATTACACACTATCGTGTTGCGGAAAAGTTTAGAGCGCACACGCGTCTTAGACTTCGTCTAGAAACCGGTCGTACGCACCAAATCCGCGTTCATATGGCTTACTTAAAGCACCCTTTAATTGGTGATCAGCTTTATGGTGGTAGGCCTTGTCCGCCAAAGAATGCTTCTGAGACTTTCCTAGATACGTTACGCGGATTCAAACGACAAGCGCTTCATGCGATTAAACTGAGCATTGCGCACCCTATCACAGGTGAAATGATGACGTGGGAAGCGCCAATACCAGAGGACATGCAAGCTCTGACGGATATATTGCGCAGCGACAGCAAGGAAAATCCACAAATTGAGTACTAACTCACTGTTTCTGCCAAGCTGGCCCATACAAAGCCAAATCGGTGCTGTTAGCAGCACCCGCTTGGGTGGACACTCAAAAGCGCCTTTTGACGCTTTTAATCTCGCTTATCACGTCGGTGATAACTCAGAAGCGGTTACCAAAAATCGCATGATGTTAAACAGCTACTTACCAGATGAGCCAGTTTGGTTGGAGCAAGTACATGGGAGCGATGTGCTTGTGGTCAATCAACATACTGACATGTCAGAGGTCGTTCGCGCAGATGCTCTTTATACCGACTTAAGGTGCAAGCCACTGGCTATAATGACGGCAGACTGCTTGCCGATTTTATTGGCGAGTAAACACGCTGATGAAGTCGCAGCATTGCATGGCGGTTGGCGTCCTTTGGCGGCTGGAATTGTTGCTAACACTCTTAAGCACTTTAAAACCACGCCATCGGATATTGTGGCTTGGTTTGGGCCTGCAATTGGGCCAAAAGAATTTGAAGTCGGCGTGCAGGTATACACCGCATTTGTTACGCAGAATCCGGCGTTTTCTCAAGCATTTGTCTCGACATCAAAAGATAAGTTTTTGGCTAACATCTTTTTACTCGCAAAGTTGCAATTAAATTTGCTGGGTGTGACGGAAATATACAGTGACAATGTCTGTACGGTCACGCAGCATGAACGGTTTTTCTCTTATCGTCGTGATGGGCAATGTGGACGAATGGCCACTGTGATCTGGCGCAAATAAATTAAATCTACTACTTGATCCTGCCTCTGTGAGGACCCATTTTAATAAGTAGTTTAGATTACTTAGGTGTGAAAACACATGCGGTTAGACAGATTTACCAGCAAATTTCAAAGTGCATTATCAGATGCGCAATCTTTGGCTCTGGGAAGAGACCATCAGTTTATCGAACCTGTACATTTAATGTATGCCTTACTGCAACAAACTGGTTCGAGCGTGAGGGCGCTTTTTGCCCAAGCAGGAGTCAGTGCTGATGAGTTAAACACCAAACTGTCGCAAGCCATTGAGAGGCTGTTTAAAGTTGAAGGTGTGGGCGGTGATGTTCAGCTATCTAATAATCTGATCTCACTCATTAACTTGTGTGATAAATATGCACAAAAGCGCAAAGATAAATATATCTCCAGTGAACTATTTGTGTTTGCTTCATGTGAAGATAAAGGGGAGTTAGGTGATATATTTCGCGCGTTGAATATCACACAGGATAAAATTGAAAAAGCCATTAAGGCGATTCGTGGTGGCCAGAAAGTGGATGATCCCAATGCGGAAGAAACGCGCCAAGCCCTCGAAAAATATACCATTGATCTTACAGAGCGTGCAGAGCAGGGAAAGTTGGACCCGGTCATAGGGCGAGACGATGAGATCCGACGCACGATACAAGTCTTACAAAGAAGAACAAAAAACAATCCAGTATTAATTGGCGAGCCGGGTGTGGGTAAAACAGCCATTGTAGAAGGACTGGCACAGCGTATTATCAATGGAGAAGTCCCTGAAGGATTAAAGCATAAACGTGTATTGTCTCTGGATTTAGGTGCATTGGTTGCTGGGGCCAAGTATCGCGGTGAATTCGAAGAGCGGCTTAAGTCTGTACTGAATGAACTGGCCAAAGAAGAAGGCAGCGTCATTTTATTTATTGATGAAATTCACACGATGGTAGGGGCGGGTAAAACGGATGGTGCAATGGACGCGGGCAACATGTTGAAGCCTGCGCTTGCACGGGGCGAATTACATTGTGTTGGCGCCACGACCCTCGATGAATACCGTCAGTACATCGAAAAAGATGCTGCACTTGAAAGACGTTTTCAAAAGGTGTTTGTGTCTGAGCCAACTGTTGAAGACACGATAGCGATACTACGTGGACTCAAAGAGCGTTACGAATTACACCATTCTGTAGATATTACGGATCCAGCTATTGTCGCAGCCGCTAATTTGTCTCATCGTTATATCAGCGATAGGCAATTGCCAGACAAGGCAATCGACCTAATTGATGAAGCTGGCTCTTCAATCCGCCTACAAATAGATTCTAAACCTGAGCAGCTAGATAAATTAGAACGGCGGATCATTCAGTTAAAACTAGAAGACAATGCTTTAGCAAAAGAGAAGGATGATGCGAGCCAACAACGCCGTAAAGAAATGCAATCGTTGATTGTTCAGCTTGAAGGTGAATACAAAGAGCTGGACGAGGTTTGGAACGCTGAAAAAGCCTCATTGCAAGGTACTCAAGTCATCAAAGCTGAGTTGGAACAAGCGCGCTTAGACCTTGAGGTGGCAAGACGGGCGAGTGATTTACAACGCATGTCAGAATTGCAATACGGTCGTATTCCGGCGTTAGAGAGAAAACTTGATCTTGCATCACAAGCTGAAATGCAAGAAATGAGCTTACTAAAAAATCAAGTGTCTGAGGATGAAATTGCAGAGATTTTATCGCGCTGGACGGGGATCCCGGTGACTAAGATGTTACAGGGCGAGCGAGAAAAATTGCTGAATATGGAAGGAGAGTTGCATCATAAAGTCATTGGACAAGATGAGGCAGTCAATGCCGTGGCAAATGCAATACGTCGCTCTAGGGCTGGATTGGCGGATCCAAATCGTCCCATTGGCTCGTTTTTGTTTTTAGGTCCAACTGGGGTGGGTAAAACCGAACTGACAAAAGCGCTGGCAAGCTTTATGTTTGACACGGAAGATGCGATGGTGCGTATTGACATGTCAGAATTTATGGAAAAGCACTCTGTTGCTCGACTGGTGGGCGCCCCCCCTGGCTATGTCGGATATGAAGAAGGTGGCTATTTAACGGAGGCTGTTAGACGCAGACCTTACTCCGTGGTGTTACTGGATGAAGTTGAAAAAGCGCACCCTGATGTGTTTAACATCCTATTACAAGTACTGGATGATGGCAGGTTAACGGATGGCCAAGGGCGCACCGTGGACTTCAAGAATACCGTGATCATCATGACGTCAAATCTGGGCTCAGACGTCATTCAGGAGCAAGCTGGCAATAATGATTATGTGGCTTTAAAAGCCAAGCTGATGGAAGTGCTCACAACCCAATTTAGGCCAGAGTTTATCAATCGCATAGATGAAACAGTGGTATTTCATCCGTTAGTGACCGAGCATATCAAGCAAATTGCGAGTATTCAGTTGGATAAACTGGCATCTCGTTTGAGAGACAATGGCTTTAGCTTTGAGGTGAGTAACGAGGCATTGGACAAAATAGCGCAAAGCGGGTTTGACCCCGTATTTGGTGCAAGGCCATTGAAGCGGGCAATCCAACAGTATATTGAAAATCCATTGGCGCAAAATCTATTGCAAGGTGATTTTGTCGGCGCTGATAAAATCACCGTTTCGGTCAAAGACGATGCAATTTATTTTGAAGCACTTTAGCTGTTTCAGTCGAACCCCCTAAACGATTGGCTATGTTTGTTTTATAAACAGTCGTTTAGTTTTAATTGTTAATCTTATGAATCCCCCCAAGAACGCGATGAAGTTATTGGGGGGATGTCGTTTTGTATGGTAGATTTAGTGGCTATTTAGTCTATTTTGATGGCGTTTCATGAATAATCAATATAAGCAAGTCGGCATAACAGAATTTGGTTCAGCAGACCAACTTATTGCTAGGCTGATGACTCAGCCAGCACTCGAAGCGCAGCAGGTATGGGTGCGTGTACTTGCCTCTTCAATCAACCCGATTGATATTAAGACACGCAGTGGATTGGGGTATGTAGCGCAAGCAAAGCAGGCGAGCGCGTTTTTACCGCTAGGTTATGATGTGCTGGGTATCATTGAAAGAGTTGGCGGTGAGGTCTCGGACCTGAAAGTGGGCGATACCGTGTTGGGTATGGTTGGCTTTGCAGCCAATCCAGGGTGTTATGCTTCTCATGTTGCTGCAAGTGCTGAAGAATTAATTGTTGTTGATGAGAAAGTTTCTTCAGATATCGCAGGTCTTTGTTTAGCGGGACTAACTGCGGTACAAGCATTGGCAAAGTTTTCGCCCAATCAAGGTACTTTATTTGTTAATGCGCCTACTGGTGGTGTCGGGCACTTAGCGATACAAATAGCGAAAACATCGGGGTTTGATGTAGTGGCCGTGACGACAAGGTGTGAGCTGGTCGATGGTCTTGAACTTGGTATCGCGTCTTTAAGCTATGATGAATTTTTCGCAGAAAAAAGACATGGTCAGCTGTTAGATTTAGTGGGGGGAGAAGTCGCTAAAAACTTGCTGAACAATTTACAAACGGGCGCACGTCTTGTTACCGTTCCAACCGTGACGAAAGATGATGTGATAGGGTATGCTCAAACAATTGGCATACAAGGCGAAGGTGTGCTGGTTGAAACAAACAAAAAACAGCTTGAAGCTCTGTATCAAGCGGTGCAGGCCGGCCAATTGAAAGTGATTGTGAGTAAAGAATATCCATTAGAAGAAATAAGCGACGCACACGCGTTTGTTGAGCAAGGCCATCATTTTGGTAAAGTTATAATTGTGGCTTGAGTATTTATATTTTGCCCCCATTGAGGATGGCATAACTTAAGCTTGATCCGAGCCTCGAGGTATTTTTTTGAAACAAACTAATTTTGCAAGCAAGCTAGAAAAGCTTGCCACACCAACGCTTGTCGCCTCTTTATCCGGCATTCAGCGAGGTATAGAACGAGAAGCATTGCGGATCCAGCCATCTGGTAAGATAGCCAAAACACCGCATCCAGAAGGTGTAGGTCACCCTTTAACACATAGCGCGATCACCACAGATTTTTCTGAGTCTTTACTTGAGTTTATAACGCCTGTAAGTACATCAGCCGAGCAAACACTGTCACAGTTAAGAGATTTACAAAAACATACGCTTGCACACATGGGCAACGAAATGTTGTGGCCGATGAGTATGCCTTGCTTTATCGAAAATCAAGAAGATATTGTTTTAGCGCAGTTTGGTAACTCGAATATCGGTAAAATGAAAACGTTGTACAGAGAAGGGCTAAAAAACCGGTATGGCAGTATGATGCAAGCTATTGCGGGCGTCCACTTTAATACCTCATTTCCAGAGTCGTTTTGGCTGTCACTGAAAGAAAGTGAACAAGATGACAGCGAATTACAAGATTTCATATCGAATAAATATTTAGGGCTAATCCGTAACTTTAAGCGAGAGCTTTGGCTAATTAGTTATTTATTTGGTGCATCGCCTGCGTTATGTAGCTCTTTTCTACAAGGCAAACAAAGTAACCTACCTTTTGAAAAGCAGGGTAAGGGCACTTTATTTTTACCCCATGGTACTGCATTAAGGCTAGGCGATTTAGGTTATACCAACAGCGAGCAATCATCTTTAAAAGTCATGTATAACAGCTTGTCTGAATATGTGGCTGGGTTACAAAGCGCGATTCGCAGCCGTTCTGATCTCTATGAAGGTATTGCAGACTTCCATTCGGCAGAACCCAAGCAGCTGAATAAGAATATTCTTCAAATAGAAAACGAGTTCTATTCTCCGATCAGGCCAAAGCGCAATGCATTGAAACACGAAACACCGACTCAGGCTTTATCTCGAGGTGGTATCGAGTACATCGAGATCCGAGCACTCGATGTAAACCCGTTTGTTGATACTGGGATCAGTATCGAGCAAATTAGGTTCTTAGACGTATTTTTGACCTATTGTTTGCTTAAAGATGCACCACAAATGAGTTGGAAAGAACAGCAAGAGTCAGACAAGAATTTACAGCATGTCATTAGTACAGGCCGTGATACCAGCACGGTATTGCAACGAGGTGAAGAGCAGATCACGATTGCTCAGTGGGGTAATGAGATATTCTCAGAGCTTGTGAGTATTGCACAACTATTTGATTCAGCACACGGAAGCAAACTGTACTCAGAAACTGTGAACAAGCTTGCAAACTGGATTGCGTGTCCGGATGAGACGTTCTCAGGTCAATTGGTCTCAAGACTTCGTGAGACAGGTGGCGATTCTTCAGAGCAAGCACTAAGTATGGCGCAAGAGTATAAAGAAGCGCACTTACGCGGCGATTATCAATACTACAGTGAAGCGAGCTTAAACAAGCAGGCAGTGCAATCATTCGAAGATGAAAAAGCGGTTTTGGCAGGTGACACTTTGTCATTCAACGCGTTTTTACAAGACTATTTCGACAAGGCATAAAAAAACGCAGCCAAGTTGGCTGCGTCAAAAATATCAGGGATGAAACAATGCTAAACTGCTGCATTCAAGTAATATGACCTTAGCAATTTAGAAAAGTTCAGGTGAGTTTGAAAAAAATGCAAAAAAAAATAATTTTTTTACCGCTACTGCTAGTTTTGGCCGGTTGCGCCACTGCTCCACCTAAGCAACCTAATGATATTTGTAAGATTTTTGAAGAAAAAGAAGATTGGTATTACGACGCTCGGGACGCACAAGAAAAGTGGGGGGCACCAAAACATGTGTTGATGAGCATGATGTATCAAGAAAGCTCATTTAGGCATGATGCCGCACCGCCGATGGAGTATTTTCTTGGGTTCATACCCATCGGTCGAGCAAGTTCTGCGTATGGCTACTCTCAAGCAAAAACAATGACTTGGAGTGATTATATTCGCGAAACAGGTAATTCTGGCGCAGATAGAGACGACTTTGAAGATGCGATAGACTTTATGGGGTGGTTTGTTTACAAAACGCATAAAGTAAATGGCGTATCTAAGTGGAATGCGTATGCGCAATACCTAAACTATCATGAAGGCTGGGGTGGGTATCGCAGAGGTACTTACAAGAAGAAAAAATGGCTTATGCAAGTGGCGAATAAAGTTAAACATCGTGCTTCACGTTATGGTGCACAGCTAAAACGATGTGAAGACGATTTAAACAAAAGTTGGTTTGAACGGTTGTTCTCATAAAGTAGGAATGTTTGGGTCGCGGTTGCGACCCAATATATAGACATAAGGTTGAGGTTAATCAGCTTGCACTGCGCTTATCTAAGAAGCTGACTTTGTGGGTTGCAATGGAAAAATTTTAACCATCTTTATCATGTTTTCCTTTACCTCCAAAACTTCCATTGGGTAATTCGCAATTTTTAAACTTAGCTGATTTTCAGGAATATCCTCAAGATACTCAATAATCAGTCCACTGAGCGTTTTTGGACCTTCAGTTGGAAGTTCCCAGCCCATCTCTTTGTTGAGATCCCGAATATTTGCGCCACCATCAACCAATACAGAGCCGTCACTTTGTACTTTAACTTCGTCACTGGGAGTTGGGGTTTGAGTCGTTGTGAAGTCGCCGACAACTTCTTCTAAGATATCTTCCAGCGTAACCAACCCTTGAATGTCACCATATTCGTCTACAACTAAACCAATTCTTTCTTTATTCTGTTGGAACTTTAACAATTGCGTGTTGAGCGAAGTGCCTTCAGGAATAAAGTAGATTTCACGCACGGCTCGCAACAGAGAGGGCTTATCAAACTGCTCTTTTGTGAGCAATCGCAAAGCGTCACGAGAGTGGATGAAACCAACGGCATCATCTATTTGGTCACGATACAATAACACCCGTGTATGTTGGGCATTGGTTAGCCTGCGCGTAATATCTTTCCAATCATCATTTATATCAATAGCATTGATCTCACTGCGTGGGATCATAATGTCTTCCACAGTAACTTGCTCTAGATCTAATATTGAAGTCAACATGTTGCTATGATTGGTAGGCAGCATTGCACTGGACTCATTGACGACGGTTTTCAGTTCTTCTTTACTGAGGCTATGTTCTTCAATTTGCTCTGGCGATACACCAAATAACTTCAGCATGCCGTTGGTTATCCAGTTAACCGTCACGACGACAGGGAACAAGACTTTAAGCAATACTTTTAAGATAACAGAGCTTGGGAAAGCGACTTTTTCAGGATAAAGCGCGGCCAGCGTTTTCGGTGTGACCTCTGCAAAAATTAGGATAACGAGCGTCAATGCAAAAGTTGCTACGACAATACCCGCATCACCCAGTAAGCGCATACCGATCACGGTTGCAACTGCGGACGCGGCAATATTGACGAGGTTATTGCCGATAAGGATAAGCCCGATCAGTCGATCGGGTCTTTTCAGTAGCTTGTCTACACGCTTAGCTGATTTATTATTCTCTTTCACTAAGTGTCTAAGGCGATAGCGGTTAATCGACATGATGCCAGTTTCAGAACTGGAGAAGTAACCAGAAATCAGTATCAATACGCCAAGTATAATAAACAAGGCGCTAGTAGATATGTCGTCCAACAGAGGATCCTTTATTTGCTTTCGAAAGGCTATTAAGCGTCAGCATAGAATCAGAGTCAAGTTCCAGACTGACATTTCTTATTCTAAAATTTATCTAAGATAACTTCTTGTATAAATCGACTGCCAAAATAGGCCAAAGTAACGATGCCTGAAGCGCCCAAAACAGCAAAAACGACGGGTTTTCCACGCCACCCAAATTGATGATGACCAATGGTCACGGCGCTAAAAATAACCCAAGCGATGAGCGACAAAACCGTTTTATGAATAGACGCTTTGTCAAACATCCCTTCGAGAAATACAAACCCAGCGAGGAGTGCTAAGGTGAGTAAAGCGGTACCTACAGTGAGTAACTGATAAAGTTGAGATTCAACCTGCATCAGTGGTGGTAGGTGGCTGTTCATAATCGCGAGATCTTTGCTTTTGAGTCGCTTGTCAATAAAGAAGAATTGTACGGCATAAAGCGTAGCGATAATTAAAATACAGTACGCCAATAAAGACAGTGATATGTGTGTCACTAAGCCCAAGTCGACATTAATGTCGTCCATAATAATGTGATGTGGAATGAATAGGCTTGCGACCAGTAAAATCGCAGCAAAACCGTATACCACAGGTAATAACAGAGTCGCGGGGAACTTAAGCGATACGGTTGTCACTGAGACCACGATAATCCAGCAAGTAAGCAATGCGATATTTATAGTACTTAAATCTTGGCCATACTGTGTAAATACGGAGTTCACGAGCACGAGCATGTGACTCAGAATTGCGACAGTACTTAAGATGACTGTTAATTTTTGGCTTGGGCCTTCTTTGTGAAACAAGCGCGAAAGCACGTGCCCCGTCGCCAGTGTGTAAAACAGGCTCGCCAACAATGACAAAATAATGATCATGAACTTTATGTCTACTTTACGTGGTCCTTTTATAGGCTATTGTATTTTAAGCCTCGTCGCTTGCAAAGACTTTGTAAAAAGAATCTTTGTATAACTTGAATACTGTATTAGTGGCGCGCATATCAGTATAATGTTGCGTAATTACGAGATAGTGGAAGCGATACATGTTTGAGAACCTCCAAGAACGCTTAGGAAAAACGCTTAAAAATATCAGCGGCAGAGGCCGTTTGACAGAAGATAATATTAAAGAAACGCTGCGCGAAGTGCGTATGGCGTTACTTGAGGCTGACGTTGCGCTGCCCGTGGTACGTGAGTTTGTAAAGCAAGTTAAAGAACGTGCCGTAGGTGTTGAAGTTACTAAAAGCCTAAGCCCTGGTCAGGTTTTCATTAAAATTGTGCGTGAAGAACTTGAAAAGGCCATGGGTGAAGCGAATGAAGAGCTAAACCTGAATGCTCAACCACCTGCTGTGGTCATGATGGCAGGCCTTCAGGGGGCTGGTAAAACCACCAGTGTTGGTAAGCTGGCAAAATTCTTGAAAGAGAAAAAGAAAAAGTCCGTGCTGGTGGTCAGTGCTGACGTATATCGTCCTGCGGCTATCAAGCAGCTTGAGACACTGGCAACAGAAGTTGACGTAGAGTTCTTCCCAAGTGACATTTCGCAAAAGCCGGTAGACATTGCCAATAATGCAGTGAGTCACGCTAAGAAAAAATTCATTGATGTCGTATTGGTGGATACCGCCGGTCGCTTGCATGTCGATAGCGACATGATGGATGAGATCAAAGAGTTAAACGCGGCGATTAATCCGATTGAAACGCTATTTGTTGTTGACTCAATGACAGGTCAGGATGCAGCTAACACCGCGAAAGCGTTCGATGAAGCACTGCCATTAACCGGTGTCATTTTGACTAAAACAGATGGTGATGCACGAGGTGGTGCAGCATTATCAATTCGTCATATCACAGGCAAACCAATTAAATTCATTGGTGTCGGTGAACGTACTGATGCACTTGAACCATTCCACCCAGACCGTATTGCCTCACGTATTCTTGGTATGGGTGATGTGTTGTCACTTATCGAAGAAGTTGAAGCCAAAGTCGATAAAGACAAAGCAGCAAAGGTAGCTGAGAAAGTTTTCAAAGGTGATGGTTTCACACTAGAAGATTTTGCAGAACAACTTAAGCAAATGAAAAACATGGGCGGAATGATGTCCATGCTAGAAAAGTTACCTGGTATGAACAACCTACCTGATGCAGTGAAAGGTCAAGTCAATGACAAAACTTTTAATCAGATGGAAGCGATTATCAGTTCAATGACGCCAAAAGAGCGTGCGCGTCCTGAAATCATCAAAGGTTCTCGCAAGAAGCGTATTGCTGCTGGCTCTGGTACTCAAGTACAAGATATCAATAAGCTGCTTAAGCAATTTACGCAGATGCAGAAGATGATGAAGAAGATGAAAGGCAAAGGCGGCATGATGAAAATGATGAAAGGTATGAAAGGTATGATGCCACCGGGTATGTTTGGCGGCGGCGGCCCTAAATTCTAATCATATTAGTATTGAGAAAGGGAAGTGATGACACTTCCCTTTTATTTATCTACAGGGTCGAACCATAAGACTGTTAGTCTTGAGTGGCTTCGGCATTCAATGCTTTTCTTGCCTGTTTGGTCAGTCTGACCAGCTCCATACGAACCGCTTTACTGTCTAAACAATTATTTTCGAATTGAATGTAAAAGTTTTTATCGTTGGCTCTCAGGTAGCAACCGTCGGGAACAAGGGTCGTCATAACGACGTTATCTGCTTCGACTCCATGAATTAATTTGAGCATTAATTGGTTAGCGTCAGCATGATCGTCATTCATGTGTTCGACCATCCTTTTTTCATCTTCCAGTGTCCACTCCGGTGTTTGCGCATTCCATTCATCTTTTTCTATCCAAAAAATATGACCAAATCCACCGATGTAGCGAACGCGTTTCACTTCCATACGCCACAATCGAAAGTCATGGGCCTGACGATATGATATCGCTTCCGGATATTGGCGCTCGTAGCGTTCAAGTAATGCTTCCGCTTCTTCCGCTGGCACGGGCGCAGCGTCTCCTACGACGGTGACGCGGGCATGCGCATTTTGATCTCCTTCATCGGCGGCATCAAATACCGTCGCACACATACGGCTGTCGTCTGTTAAGTTGCGAGAATGTTGTGCAATTCCCGCAATATAGAAAATAAGTCTACCTTGGTTATCCGTCATAAAAGGAGACACAGATCCAAAAGGGTACCCGTGAAGGTTCTTTGAAATGGTTGAAATTACGCAGACATTTGATTGTCTTACTAAGGTGCGTGCTTCAAAAGCGGCTTGTTCACGCATTGGAGGCTCCTGTTAGCGGTTCTGAAAAAATCATAGGGATTTGAAAGCTGGGGTGCAAGTTAATTTGCATGCCAGCTCGATAGATAGGTTGTAATACTTCCGGGCGCAAAACGTCTTTTGGGTCGCCATCATGGTAAATATTGCCATGATGTAACAGTAAAATTCGATCTGCGTATAAAGATGCAAGATTCAAATCATGCAACACTGCAATAACACAATTGCCTTGCTCGGCAAATGTTTTGGCTTTGCTTAAAGTGGTATGCTGATGATGCAGATCGAGCGCTGAAGTCGGTTCGTCTAGCAACATCAGCTTACCGGTTGTATGTGCTTGGTGGGCATTGAGTTGGGCAATACACCTTGCAAATTGGACACGTTGAAATTCACCGCCAGATAGCACGGTGACATCTCTGTCGACCAGTGACTCCAGTGCCAGTTGTCCGATAATATCATTGACTTCGTTTGCCTGCGCGTGGGCTGTTTCATGGTATGGGTAACGCCCCATGGCTATGAGCTCTGCCGCGCTAAAAGCAAAATTTACACGGTTGTTTTGCAGCAGCATAGCACGTTGAGTCGCCAGCTTTTGAGGCGCATATTGCACCATAGATTTGCCATTAAATAAGACTTCGCCCGAATAGTTTAAGTCGTCGCAAATCGCACTGAGTAAGGTTGATTTGCCCGCGCCATTTTCACCAAGTAAAACGATGAACTCTCCTTGGCTAGCTGTAAACGAAAGATCATGAATGATACGTTTATTACCGCGGGTAATACCGACATTCTTGCACTCAAGCATGGCTACCTCGCTTTTGTTTTACGAGTTGATAAATAAAGAAAGGGGCGCCGAAAAGCGCTGTTACTATACCGATAGGCAGCTCTGAAGGAGCAACAATTAAACGCGCGATCCAGTCCGCTAATAACATGAGTAAGCAGCCAAGCAACATGCTCAGAGGCAGCATTTTACGTAAATCTGGACCGACTAATAGGCGCGCGATGTGAGGAACAACGAGGCCAACAAAGCCAATCATGCCAGCCATTGCAACTGCCCCCCCCACACCGAGTGCAACTAAGAATACAACTTCGGTTTTTAAACGTTTTACGTTCACCCCTAAATGTCGCGCATCTCGTTCACCCAGCATTAATGCATTGATTTGACGCCTTTTTAAGATAAGCATGATGGTACTGACCACGATAAGTGGCGCACCATAGGTCATAGCTGACCAGCTCGCTCCCCCCAGAGATCCCATTTGCCAGTAAGTCATGAGCCTCAAGGAGCTATCGTCTGCAAAAAAGCTAAACAGGCCAATGATTGCCATTGCAATGGCATTGATTGCAACGCCAGCGAGGAGCAATGTTGTGATTTGAACTTGGCCCTGATGATTAGCTAAGCGGTAAATAACGCTGGTAATTGTCAATGCGCCAATGAAAGCAGCGGGAGCAACCATTGCTTCATTGATAAAGCTGACTTTAGGCGCGAGTGCGATAACTGCGATTGCAGCAACGGCAGCGCCACCTGTTACACCCATTAAACTGGGGTCTGCCAGTGGGTTACGGCAAAGCGCTTGAGTGGCGGCACCGCTGCAAGCGAGGACTGAACCAATGAGGATAGCCAATAATAGCCTTGGTAGCCTTATCTGTGACACAACACTCATCTGGAGTTCGTTAATATCTGTCGTCATTGTATCTGGTAGCAGCCATGCAATTGGCATTTTCCAATCCCAGCCGACTGGCCCACTGCTAAGAGACAGCCAAGCTAAGCTGAGCAGTAATATCATGCTCAGCCAGTACCACTTCAGGTGATGTTTGGAATTTAAAATAGGGAGGGCAATGTTGCTCATAGTGCTTGCTTACGATGA
Source organism: Pseudoalteromonas sp. SMS1 (assembly GCF_021530565.1). Lineage (GTDB taxonomy): Bacteria > Pseudomonadota > Gammaproteobacteria > Enterobacterales > Alteromonadaceae > Pseudoalteromonas. The sequence goes on along the minus strand of NZ_JAKGBI010000002.1, from coordinate 148,119 downwards.
AATGAATCGAGTTTGGCAATGGCTTCTGGTAGACGCGTAGTCATTCCCAGCGACATCAATGAATCCATAACCAACAAACGACACTCCTTCGCAGCAGGGATCAAAGCAAGCGCAGCTTGCTGACAAAACTTTTCGGGGCCACCTGCACCATAAACGACGTGGCTTGGGGCAACTAAAAAATCTGGGTCACTTACTAGCAAGGCTTCTCTATTAAAGGGTTTAAAACCATTGTGGGATGCAAGATTTTTTATACCGGTATAACCAAACAAGATATCGGGCACCGTTTCTTTGCCCGCGACCATAACACCTCTTTCACCCGCTGAAAGAATAAATAACGCTTTGGTGGTGGATGGTTTAGGTTTATTGGGGAGTTGTTGCTTCAGAGTTTTAATTAATTTTTCAGCTTGCGGTTGTTTATTGAGATCAACCGCGACTTGGTTGATGAGTGCAAATAATCCACTCACTTGCTTAGGTTTGTCATACTGCTTGACTGGCACACCCGTACTTTTAATTTGTGTTAACACTTGCGGACGACCCGCGCCTTCAAGCGTTAAGATCAAGGTCGGCTTTTGAGATAAAATCCCCTCAGCGGCTAAATCTCGGTAATAGCCAACTTTAGGTAACGACACCGCTTTCGGTGGCCAGGTACTTGAAGTATCGACCGCGACCACATCCTCTCCAGCTTCTAATGCATAGACGATATCAGTGATGGTACCTCCCGCGACAACAATGCGCTCGGCAGCAGCGTTAAAGCTCAATACGGCCAGAAAAAGACCTATAAATATTGCGTGTTTCATTACTTTTCTCACGGTTAATTACTTGAGTTTTTGGCCTACAGCACCTTGTTTGATGCACTGATGGGCCACTTATAAATCCTTTATGAATGCATTTATCCGATACGGCAATAATACATTTAATGCAATGTAAAATCTATATGATTATAGAAATGCAAACAATTATCATTTGAGTTGTGTGGGAAATACCTTTATAGTGCACAGCGAAATTTATTCGTTCTTCCTGTTTGAGGTTAAAAGATAATGTTTAAACAAACTACTATTTCGCTAAGTATTGCGGCAGCTTTCTTTGCTGCGCCAAGTTCAGTTGCTGAGCAATTTGAAAAAGACAGCGAGGTTATCGTAGTGTCGGGGTCTCGTATCGAGCAAAAGCTCAATGATGTTGCAGGCTCGGTAAATGTTGTCACCGAACAAGAAATTGAACGTGAGTTGGCAGTGGACTTGAATAGTGCATTTAAGTATCAAACAGGGATAACAACGACGGGCTCAGCTGGAGAGGCCCAAGCGCTCAATATTCGTGGTATCGGTGGAAACCGAGTAGTGTATGTAAAAGACGGCCGTCGATTAAATGATGCCTATTCTGGCGGGGGTGGGTTAATCATTGGACGTGGCTACTTTGATGTTGATAACGTAAAGCAAATAGAGGTTGCCAAGGGCGCCGCTTCTTCCTTATATGGTTCCGATGCATTAGGTGGAATCGTGGTTATTTCGACTAAAGATCCGTCAGACTACCTATCCGACAAAGACACTTATATACAAGTTGGACTAGGGTATTATGGGGTTAACGCGGAAAAAAGTGCTACCGTCACGTTTGCCCAAAAGCTGAGTGACTTCAATGCCACTTCGATCCAATTAACACGCCGTGATGGTGAAGAAACACAAAATTACCAAGAAACCCTACCTGGTTTTGATTACACATCCAATGCTGTGTTATTGAAATCTGAATTTAACTTGTCAGAGACAGAAAGCTTACTAGCAACCGTTGATTACTTTGATCAAGACAGTGAACAAATTATTACGCCGTCTCGTGTGGAGACTGTAGATGACAACGAAAGTGTGTCGCTTTCATTGGAGTTTGATAGTCGCAGTGCAACGACACTTTACGACAATTTGAGCGCTCAAGTTTACTATACGGATTTTGAACAAGTAAGCGACCAAGTGAGATGGAACGATGGCAGCCGCAGTCGTACAGGACCTTATACTGATTACAATGATTACCGTTTTGAGCAGTCTATTTTTGGGACTCGCTTGGTGCTAGACAAACAGTTTGATCTAGGGTTCTCCTCACATCAGTTAGTTTACGGTTTTGATTTTGACAGCTATGAAACATCAAGGCCACGCTTCAAATCGCGCAAAGATGCACAAGGTAACACGCTGATAGACCATGAGGGACAAAAAACATTCCCAGGCGCAGACACAACGATGCTGGGGCTCTTTGTGCAAGACAACATTACTTTGATCCCAGATACATTAACGCTTAACGCTGGTCTGCGTTTAGATCGCTATGACATGGAAGCAAAAGAGAGTGCATTATATGATGGCACCGATTTCGGGGATATTAGCGAAACCGCGTTATCGCCAAAATTGGGGGTGGTATTCTCGTTTACTGAAAACTTGAACTTAGTTGCTCAATATGCACGTGGTTTTAAAATCCCACCGCATGATTTGGCGTATCAAAGTCATGGCGTTGAGCCATTCTATCAAATTCTGCCGAACCCAGATCTAGACCCAGAAACCAGCGATAGTTTTGAATTAGGTATCAAGGGAGGGTTTGATTCAACACAATTCTCTGTGACCGTGTTCCATTCAAAGTTTGACGACTTTATCGATAATAAAGTTGTAAGAATGGAAGCCAGTCCTATCCCTGGTATGCCGCCAAAAGCTTATTATCAATATCATAATGTAGGTAAGGTTGAGATCGAAGGCTTTGAAGCTAATTATACTGTTTGGCTAAACGACAATATCGCAGTAGACACTGGCCTTACTTACACAAAAGGTAAAGACAAAGAAACTAACACATATCTTAATTCGATTAGTCCGCTGAATGGATTTGTTAAAGCACGCTATGAAGCTAATAACTGGTCAGTCACTACGGCATTTAAAGGTGCAAAGAGAATGACAAAGGTATCTGATGTGGACAAAGTGAAAACGAGTGGGTGGGGTACCATTGATCTGTTCGCTGAATATGATTTTGGCAACTTAAGATTCAATGCGGGTGTATTTAACTTATTAGACAAAGCGTACATCCCATATGAAAGCGTTGCGGGTTTAGCAGCAGATGCAAATCTCGAGCAATACACGCAGCCAGGGCGTAACTTTGCGTTTAATGCGAAGTACACCTTCTAATCAGGCTTAATCTCCCTGAAAAACGCTTGGGCCTGCTAATAATCACGCATGCCTAGGTTTTCGTAGCAAAGCTAGAAACGGATGTATATACTTGGCATCCGTTTCTTTTTTTGGTCCGTATGAGCCCTTTTTATATTGTGCAATCGGCTTAAGTTGGCTGATGTGTGTCAAGATTGAGAATTAAATCTAAAACATACTTGCATTGTTGAGAAAAACTCGTACAATTCCCCAGCTTCCCGTAGTGGGAAGTTATATCTTATTAATGAAAACAGTCAATCTATGTAGAGGACGGTATGGTAACTATTCGTTTGCAACGTGGCGGCGCTAAAAAGCGTCCATTCTATCAAATCGTGGTTGCGGATAGCCGTTTCTCGCGTGACGGTCGTTTCATCGAGAAAGTAGGTTTCTTTAACCCAATCGCTTCTGGTCAGGAAGAAAAAATTCGTCTAGATCTTGCTCGTGTTGATCACTGGGTAGGTCAGGGCGCATCTCTTTCAGATCGCGTAGCTAAGTTAGTTAAAGACGCTCGTAAAGCGGCTTAATAGGCGTAAGTGTAACCATGAGTCAAGATAACACCTCGACACTTGTTGTCGGCAAATTAGGTGCCCCTTATGGTATTAAGGGTTGGCTTAAGGTGCATTCATTTACTGATGATCCCCAAGGGATCTTCGATTTCAGCCCATGGTTGATAGGGCAACAAGGTAAATGGCAAGCACTTGAAGTGAGCGACTGGCGTCGCCACAACAAGGGTTTCATCGCTAAATTTGCGAACATTAACGACCGAGATGAAGCAATGGCTTATACCAATGCTGAAATCGCCGTTAATAGTGAGCAGCTCCCTGAATTACCTGAAGGGGAGTTTTATTGGCGAGACTTAATTGGTATGACGGTTGTAACCAATAAAGGTTATAACTTAGGTCATGTCGATGACCTTATGGAGACTGGCTCAAATGACGTTTTGGTTGTGAAAGCAAACAAAAAAGATGCATTTGGTCAGACTGAACGCTTAATTCCATTTTTGACAGATTCTGTCATTGTTGAAGTTAAGCATGAAGAACGTGAAATTACGGTTGATTGGGATCCAGCATTTTAATGAGTGAACAGCAAAAACTTTGGGTTGGCGTTGTATCGTTGTTCCCTGAAATGTTTGATGCAGTTACTCAGCAAGGTGTAACTGGTCGAGCTGTGAAAAACGGTTTGATTGAGTTCAATTGTTGGAATCCAAGAGAGTATGCGACTGACAAGCATCGTACTGTAGATGATCGCCCTTATGGCGGTGGTCCAGGTATGTTGATGATGGTAGAGCCGCTTGAAAAAGCCATTCTAGATGCAAAAGCTGCAGCTGGTGAAGGCGCAAAAGTAATTTACATGTCTCCACAAGGGCGCAAACTAGACCAACAAGGCGCTGCTGAATTGGCAACGTCTGAGAAGTTGATTTTAGTTGCGGGTCGATATGAAGGTATAGATGAACGGATCATCGAGTCTCATGTAGACGAAGAGTGGTCCATCGGTGATTTTATTCTCAGTGGTGGCGAATTGCCCGCTATGACACTTATTGACGCAGTTGCGCGATTAGTGCCAGGTGTGCTTGGTCACAATCAGTCTGCTGAGCAGGATTCATTTTCGGATGGCCTGTTAGATTGCCCTCACTATACTCGGCCTGAAACATTGGATGGAAAGCAGGTCCCTGCTGTATTACTCAGTGGGAACCACAAAGAAATTGCAAAATGGCGCTTAAAGCAGTCATTAGGCAGGACTTGGCTACGCCGTCCGGACTTGTTGCGTAACCTAGCTCTGACTGAGGAGCAAGCAAGGCTTCTTGCTGAATTTCAGCAAGAACATGAAGCTTGTGGCTAGAAGACAGTTACTCCTAGGAATGTGAGAAATAAAATGGCAAAAGTAAACCAAAATATTATTAAAGCGCTTGAAGAAGAGCAGCTTAAAAAAGACGTACCTGCGTTCGGCGCTGGTGATACAGTAGTTGTACAGGTACGCGTTAAAGAAGGTAACAAAGAGCGTCTACAGGCCTTTGAAGGTGTTGTAATCGCTAAGCGTAACCGTGGTCTTCACTCATCTTTCACTGTTCGTAAGATTTCAAGCGGTGAAGGTGTTGAGCGTGTTTTCCAAACACACAGCCCACTGGTTGACAGCGTTACAGTTAAGCGTCGTGGTGCGGTTCGTCGCGCTAAGCTTTACTACTTGCGTGAGCGTTCTGGTAAATCTGCACGTATTAAAGAAAAACTTAACTAATACGCGCATACTACCTATGCTTAACAAACAGGCCGCTTTTGCGGCCTGTTTGGTTTCAAATATCGTATCAAAAATCCCCCCACATAATGTATTCCTTGATCTTAGGGTTTTAAGTCTCCCCCCTTTTTTTCTACTATTTTTCCTGACTATGTGGATCATTGCCTACAATTGTTATACCAACGAAAAAGGTACTTTCTTAATATCAAACGTCCTGTTAGACTGGGTGTAATTATATATTTACTGGTGTAAATTAAGGTTTACGGTATGGGGATGAGAGAAGACTTAAGCTTGGATGAGCTGCGTGCACACATTGATACATGTGACAGTGAGCTAGTGAGCTTACTTGCCAAAAGACGTTTGCTTACCGAGCAGGTCGGGAAGATAAAGCAGCAAAATGGCGCACCATTGCATGCGCCAGATCGCGAGGCCGAGTTGATTGCTGCAAGACGACAACAAGCACAAGAAAAAGGTGTTAATCCTGAATTAGTGGAAGATATTTTGCGCAGAATGATGCGTGAAGCCTATGAAAATCAGCAAAGCGAACTTGCTTGTGCTGCGCCTCAATTGTCTCCGATTGTGATTGTCGGCGGTGAAGGCGCAATGGGGCAATTATTTGCGAAGCAATTCAAGCGTTCAGGTTATGTGGTTAAAGTGCTCGATAAGGCGCAACAAAGTAATGCCGCTGATATTCTTCGCGATGCGAAGTTAGTGTTGGTCAGTGTGCCAATCAATACAATCGAGGAAGTTGTAGCGAGCTTGCCTGAACTGGATCCAGAGTGCATTTTGGCAGACATTACTTCTGTAAAGCAAAAGCCGCTCAGTTGTTTGCTCGAAAAGCACAAAGGTCCCGTAGTTGGTTTGCATCCTATGTTTGGACCAGATATATCACACTGGGTCAAACAAACGGTTGTGGCGTGTGAAGGGCGGTTACCAGAGCAATATCAGGGGCTGCTTGAACAGTTAAAAATTTGGGGTTGTTACATTGCGCCAATGGCAGCTAAGAAACATGACCAAGCCATGCAAATCATTCAGGTAATGCGACATCTGACGACTTTCGTCTATGGCCAATTTTTGGCGCGCCAGTGCCATACGTTAGAGGAGCTCAGAGGCTGCTCATCTCCGATATATCAGCTTGAGTTGATGATGGTTGGACGACTGTTTGCTCAGTCTCCGGATTTGTATGCTGATATTATGTTGGCACAATTTGAAGATGTTGAAGGGTTATTGGCAAGTTACCAAGATACGTTTGCACAAACCTTAAAAAATCTCAAGAACCAAAACAAAGCAGAGCTTATCAAAGGGTTTGACATGGCGAAAACTTATTTCTCTGACAGTGCACATTCTTTTTTGGCACAAAGTAGAGGGATCTTGAATAAAGCGAATGATGCGAAAGTACTTGGCTGATCAGTGCTGGGGCATATTTTAACATGCGTTTTTACGCAAAAGAAAAGCTCCGCTAGACGGAGCTTTTTTATGGCCTACGATGTTAGAAGGCTATGTTTGAAACCATTAAATTGGGTCGACCGCTTTAAGAGATTCACTTTGGTAGCACCCTAAAATTCTCACGGTTTGCGTGTGCTCTTTTAAAGATTCAAGCGCTCGCTGTACATGCTTCTCAGCAATATTGGCCTGTAGGTCGACGTAAAAGACCTCTTCCCAAGGATTGCCAGGGACTGGGCGTGATTCTAATTTTGTCATGTTGATACTGTGTTCTTTGAATACCATGAGTGCATCAGCCAAAGAGCCAACATGCTGTTTAGTTGCCATTATTAGACTTGTTTTAGTGGGGATTTGCGCAGACACTTGTAGTGGCTTTCTGGCAACAACGATAAAACGGCTGTGGTTTTCCGCTTGATTTGCCAATTCGTCTTTAAGTACTTCCAAACCGTGACTCTTACCCGCTTGTGCAGAGCCAATCGCAGCGCTTTGCGGTGTTTCAGCAGCCATTTTTATCGCACTTGAGGTTGAGTCACAGGTTTCTTGGATAATGTCAGCAAGGCTCTGAATAAAGCGACTACATTGAGCAAAAGGCTGAGGGTGTGCGTAGATTTTTTTGACATCCTTTAATTCAATGCCTGGTTTGGCTAACAAACAATGTTCAACGCTATGAGTGACCTCACCAACAATAGAGACTTGCGCATGTTGCATAAGGTCAAATACCTCGTTGATACTGCCAGAGCTTGTGTTTTCGATGGGTAAGATCCCAAAGTCAGCTTTGCCCTGCTCAACACTGGTTGTGATTTCATCGAATGATTGGCACCCAAGCTCGACGAGTTTACCCGGGCGGCGGCTAAAGTATTTATGGCAAGCCAATTGGCTATATGAACCTTGACCACCTAGATAGGCAACACGATGTGTGTCATTGACAGCATCTGGATTCAAGCTTTTTTGAAGCATTGCTTGTTGATTAAGCACGGAGTCTTCAAGAATGACTTGGAAAACATTATTAATATAAAAAGGGTCTAACCCTAATGACTTTCCGTAGTTAATTAGCTTTTCGAGTAAAGCCAATTCACGCTCTTCATCTCTGATCGGTTTATTGTTGTTAATCTTGTACTCTAAAACGCCGTGACTAATGCGTCTGCGTTTTGCCAGTAAGACTAATAGCTCAGAGTCAATTTCATTTATCTCTGTCCTTAGTGCATTTAATGTATCTTGCGTCATGGTCCTCACTCCCATTTTGCCAAAAAAAAAGCCTCCCGATTTCGGGAGGCTTAGCTATTCGTTGTTACGCGCAAACAGATAAGCCTCCTCACCTAAAGAAGCTAAAAAAGAAAAAATATGGGCGCGTAATTAAATTCATAATTTATTTGGGTTCAATCTCGTAATATTAGTTATTATTAACACAGAACATTGTAAGAATACAATAAGGTATTTTAATTTATGCTTGAAATGGATTGGCTACGAATTACGTGATCTGATATATTCAAAGCACTTTATTAAAAAAAACATAACTAGGTTAAGGTTTTATCGTGGGCAATCGCCGTCCCCCTTCTCGCTTTGGAGCCAACTCTCTGAGCGTGAAATTATCAATTTTGATTTCAGCTGTCTGTGTTATTGCGGGAGTTTTCGCTGCTGCATTGATGCTTAAATCGGAAGAAAAACACCTAGTAGAAGCTGAATTTAAGCAATTGCGCCGCATCAGTGAACAAGCGGTTCAACAATTCTCTCAATATTTAGAGCTCAAAAAAAACCTCGCTCAGCAAACAAATGTGGTCGTGGCAAAAAGGCTACTTCCCATCGCTGATAGCTCAAATGAGCACGAAGGTGAGCTAGAGTTGACCCCTGCATCAGGCAGAATGCACAGCGTGGCTGTCAATGGTATGTCGGCAGCCTACATGCTCAAAGAAAATCTGTCTGAAAAAGACAAGGCTTTATTTAAAAGCTCGGAGTCTCTATGGAATATCTTGTCGCCAATACTGCTGCAAGACTTTTTTAATTTTTACTTGTATACGACCGAAGATTTTGTCCGAATCGCACCGCCAAACTCCGTTTTATTAGATGATGAGCAAAGCCGACATGCAAATATGCACGCTCAACCATTGTTATTGGAAGAGTTAAACCCAACTCGAGAAGCCGTTTGGTCGGATGTACATCACGATCCAGTATGGAACAAGTGGGTCGTGAGCATTTTGGTCCCACTGTACGAAGGTGATACGTATCGGGGGTTTACTGGCAGTGACATTGAATTAGAGACTTTACTTGCTAGGTTACCGAAACCGAATGCAGAGCAAAGTTTTATCATTTTTGACAAGCAAGGGCGTATTCTTTCAGCCCCCAGTTTGTTAAAAACAACCCCAGATTCAGAGCTGCTCAACAAAGAGGTATTACCAAAGTCGATTCAGCAGGTTATCGATACCGCAATTAAAGTGAATTTGCCAAGCTTTCAGGATGAATTTATTTATGCTGAAACGAGCCATATTGCCAATGTTATGCACCTAGGTGCCCTTGATTGGTATGTTGGAATATATAAGCGTAGAGATACAGCCTTACATGCGCTAGAAGAGCTCAAGGTGAAGTTTTTTGGACTCTTTATTCTGTATGCCATTTTTGTAGCGATGTTGCTTCACCAAGTGCTGTATCACCTCATATTGAAACGTATTAACCAGCTTGTGAAAGTACTTATTAGTTTCGGTAGAGGTCAGTGGGATCATCCAAAGCTGTCCGATAGTGACGATGAAATAGGTCTACTGAATGCGTCATTTAATGATATGAGTGACGACATCAAAAAATTGGTAAATGGCCTCAATCAACGCATCAATGAAAAAGAAATTGCAGAAAAAGCCGCCAATCGCTTGTCTAAAGCGGTGGCTTTCTCAGGCACTGGTGTGGTGATTACCAATGAACGGTTCAAGATTGAGTACGTCAACCCGAAGATGGTGGAGATGACAGGCTTCTCGGAAGCTCATTTTCTAGATTCACCCTTGCTGAGTATTATTTCGAACGAAATGGCAATCTTAATAGATGATATAGATTTTGATCTTAGAAGCCGGAATTATTGGCGTGGTGATACCTTATTGCAAAGTAGTAGCAACGAGCAAATCTGGGTTAGCTTGAGCATTTCTCCGATACGAGAAAATGGGGGGCGCATTTCAAGCTACGTCGCCTCAGCACAAGATATTTCATTTGTAAAAGAAAGCCAAAGAAAAATGGAGGAGCTGGCTTACTTCGATACGCTAACGGGATTGGCGAATCGCACCTTTTTCCGCATGCAGCTGCGTAAGTCAATGGCGTTGGCATCTCGCGGGCATTACGCGTTTGCTTTGTTTTATTTTGATCTCGATGAGTTTAAGCGAATTAATGATACGCTGGGACACGACGCCGGTGACCGATTACTTGTTGAGGTGGCAGACAGGTTGAAACAACGGCTGAGAGCGGAAGATACAATCGCGCGATTGGGCGGAGACGAATTTGCCGTACTTTTGAGCGGTATCAGTAAACGCGATAACGCAATGGATGTTGCACATACCATTCAAAAGACGCTCAGCGAACCCATCTCGTTAGGTAATAATGAGGTGATCGTCAGTGCCAGTATTGGTATTACGCTGGCGCCATTTGACAGCCAAGAAGAAGAGCAGTTGCTTAAGCATGCTGACTTAGCCATGTACGAAGCAAAAGCAAAAGGGCGTAATACATTCCACTTTTATTCCCAAGAGTTGAATGCTGCAGCCAATGAACGGTTACACATAGAAAATGAGTTACGTCAGGCGATCAAGAGTCAGCAGTTTTCATTGCAATATCAACCACAAATTGATAGTAGAACCAATAAAATTGTTGGCTATGAAGCCTTAATTCGTTGGTTCCACCCAACGGAAGGCCCGATACCACCGACAAAGTTTATTCCGATTGCGGAAGCGACCGGTCTTATCGTTGAAATCGGTACTTGGGTTTTACAAGAAGCCTGCCGATTCTCAGCGTTATTAAGATCCAAAGGGTACACTGCTGAGATCTCAATTAACTTGTCGGCAAGACAGTTTAAAGACACACATTTAATTGAAACGATATCAGAGACGTTGAATGAAGTAGGGCTACCGCCCGCCTTTTTACACCTTGAATTGACTGAGAGTATGTTGATGGGAGATGTCGAGGCGGCGATAGAGCAACTAAAAGAGATGAAAAAGCTCGGGGTGTCCCTATCAATTGATGACTTCGGCACTGGATATTCTTCGCTGAGTTATCTAAAACGTTTCCCCGTGGATGTACTTAAGGTTGACCGCTCGTTCGTAAAAGATATCCCTGAAGATACGAATGACATGGAAATTACCGCTGCTATTATCGCGATGGCACAAAAGCTGAGCATGAAAGTCATTGCAGAAGGCGTCGAAACAGCTGAGCAAGTGGCGTTTTTAAAGCGAAATAATTGCCATATTGTGCAAGGTTATTATTACAGTGCCCCATTGTCTGAAAAAGATGTATTTGGGCAGGAACAGGAAATTATGAGAGCAGCAGGGAATTAGCCCCCTGCTAGTTTCACTTTAAAGCCTTGGGCAACTAACAAGCCTTTGAGTTTTTCACGATCATCCCCTTGGATTTCAATTACTCCTTCCTTCACGGCTCCGCCTTGGCCCATTTTACTTTTTAGTAGCTTGGCGAGTTTTTTTAAGTCGTGTTCAGAGGGGTCAATACCGACAACCAACATGACCCCTTTTCCTTTTCTGCCTTTGGTTTGACGTTCTATGCGAATATGCCCATCTTTAAACCGTTTTACTTCAGGTTGCTGTGGTTCATCTTCAGGTTTGATTCTGCCAAACTCAGTAGAAAAGACTAAACGGCTATCTGACATTCTATACTCCAAACTAATTTCATTGCTTCGATAGTAGCAAAAAGTGATTTACCAAGTTATATTTTTTTGGCGAATTTGTTTAATACGATTATATTTAAAACAGAAAGATGGATAACAATACAAAACTTTGAGTAGGAGCTTGCGATGAGCCTGAGCAAAAATGCTTCAGCTGATGGAAAGACTTTAACGATTCAAATTAAAGGAAAATTCGACTTTAACCTAGTGCAATCATTTCGCCAAGCTTATGCGGAGGTGAACGACCAAACTGAAAAAGTAGTCGTCGATTTAAGAGACACAGACTATATGGATAGCTCCGCATTAGGTATGTTGCTCAATATGAAGAAAACGCTTGGGGATTCTGTTGGGAGTATACAAATTAGCAACTGCAGACCTCAATTAAAGAAGATATTGCAGATATCAAGATTCGACAAAAAGTTTGAAATAGACTGATTGTGCATCATTAGAACATGTTAATTCTTGTTGTCGATGATCAGCCTCTCAACTGCAGGCTGCTAACAACCATGTTGGAGCACCAGCATTATGATGTATTGGTGGCGAATAATGGTCTGGAGGCGCTTGAGTTGCTTAAACAGCACGAAGTGGACATTGTGTTGTTGGATGTGATGATGCCTGTGATGAATGGGTTTGAAACGGCACCCAAAATTAAAGAATATGCAGGAGATGTCTACCTTCCCATTATTTTTATTACCGCTTTGGAGGATCACGCGAGCTTTGAAAAGTGTTTACGTGTTGGGGGAGATGATTTCATTCATAAGCCGTTCGACCGTGTTATTTTATCTGCCAAAATACGTGCGCATGCTCGCACTCGAAAATTAAGCAAAGAAGCCAACGAGCAGAAGCGACAACTGCAGTATCACTACAATCAAACAGAAAGAGAGCACGAGATAGTAGAGCACATTTTTAGAAATGCGCTTTCTGGCCAACAAAAGTTTGAATCTATCTGTGATTTTCACTTATCGCCAGCATCCATGTTTAACGGTGATATGTTTTTGATGGCGAAAAGTCCCATCGGTGGTTTTTATTGTTTGCTAGGTGACTTTACAGGGCATGGGTTAGCTGCTGCTGTTGGTGCGCTGCCGGCCTCACGGATTTTTTACACGATGGTGCAAAAAGGCATGGCTGTCAGTGATATAGCAACTGAGCTTAACAGTTCTTTGTATACACTATTACCTGGTCATATGTTTTGCGCAGCAGCGATTATTGAAATCAGCAGCTCTGGAAAAAACATTTCGGCGTGGATTGGTGGGATACCGGACCTGTACTTGATTGACGGCGCAGGAAGTGTCCTTAAAACCATTGAGTCTCAGCATATGGCGCTGGGAATTTTGGACGAAGATGAATTCGAAAGAACGATTCTTCATTTTGAGGTCGAAACGGGCACTCGATTGGTCATGGCTACAGATGGCATCATAGAAAGTGAGGGTCCTGACGGAGAGATGTTTGGGGAACATCGCCTGATTGATACCTTAGGAAGTAAATCAGCAATCTCAACTCAAGAAGTGATTAACTGTGTGAGAAGCTACTCTGAGCATGCGGAGCAGCAGGATGACCTAAGTATCGCAATTGTAAATTGTCTGCCAGCGATACAAGAAAATAAAACAAAAGCGCATTACTCTTCTATTCCGTTTGACGTCTCTGTCTCTTTAGATGCTGAGCAGATGAAAAGCACGGATCCAGTGCTAGAAATTGTCAATGTGTTGAGTAATGTAGAGGGTGTCGATGCCCATAGATCAAATATATTTTTACTACTTTCAGAGGCCTATAACAACTCACTGGATCATGGTGTGCTGGGACTGAGTTCGGAGCTTAAAAATCAAGAAGATGGCTTTTTAGAATACTATTCGCAAAGGGCTGACGCATTGTCTCGGCTAACCGATGCGTCGATTAAGGTTTCTGCCACATATTGCCCTGAAAAAAGCTGTATTATTTTTGAGATTTGTGACTCTGGTTGCGGGTTTACACCGTCATCTGGTTATACTCCAGAGTATTCATCGGAAGAACACGGAAGAGGTGTACAACTCTTGTCTGAGATAGCTGACAGCGTCTCTTATAACCCTACCGGAAATGAAGTCACGCTCGTTTATTCATTGCTTTAATACTTTCGCCTTTTTTGTAAGATTTCTTCCTGTATCCCTGTCTGTTGCTCTAAATACATAAAAATTTGCAAATCCCTATGGTCACATGGTGATTTGCATGATAGATTTGATTTTAGATATATAGATGTTTGGATGGCCAAATGATTTCAGCATACCTAGATAAAACAGAAACAACGCTCGACCCCACATTAATTGAGCGCAAGGCTGCATTATTAGATGCATACTTAGCGACTGCAAACTGTCAACCAATATGGTCTTATCAAATTCCAGAGTTGGGTGAGGGGGGGAGTTGTAGCTTATTTGGTCACTTACAAGAAGCGCCATTTTTGCTGAACGATCATATTGAGAAGAACGAAATAAACGATACGATTTTAAGCAAGTTACAGGCGGTTGTTGAGTTTGTTCACATACAAACGGGTGTTGACTGGTTTGGCATTTACCAGTCGAGGAACATTGAAGGTGAGAAACAGCTACTGAAACTTGCCTATAGAGGTGCACCAAGTCGACCTCTATTCCCAATAAATGAGCAATTTGCGGCAACCTCTAATAACATTCAAACTGTGATGTCTGCAACGTCACGCATCATCAACGATATTCCCGCTTACATCGCGCAAGGTGGTGAATACTATACGTGCGATCCAAAAGTACAATCGGAAGTCTGTTTACCATTACTTGATGCCGAGTATAAGTGTGTCGGGATCATTGATGCGGAAGCATTTAGTAAAGACTTTTTTACTGCTGACAATTTATCTGTACTGGTTGCTGCATGTATGAAAATAACGCATTACCTTCCTCGTTAACAAGGCTCGTGTTCTTGTTAATTTGTGTTAGTATTGGTGGCAACTTTAACCCCATGGCTCTTACGCGGTATCTAGCTAGATACATTAAAAATACAGGGCAAGACTGACAATGTGGATCACGTCGTTAATCTGTCTGTTCTTTTTTGCGTACCAGTTTTAATAGGAAAAGAAATACACATGTTTTCAGAACTAAAACCACTACCAACAGACCCTATTTTGGGCCTAATGGCAGCTTATAAACAAGACAATAACCCTAATAAAATTGATTTGGGTGTTGGTGTATATAAAGATGAGCAGGGTGCTACACCGGTTCTTAAAGCGGTAAAAAAAGCAGAAGCGTTTCGCCTAGAAAATGAGACAACAAAGTCTTACATTGGGTTGGCTGGCAACTTAGATTTTTGCGCTAAGATGGAAGAGCTTTTATTGGGTAATGGCCACACATCATTGTTAGCAAACCGTGTGCGTACAGCTCAGACACCAGGTGGCACGGGTTCACTGCGTGTTGCAGCAGAATTCATTAAACGTTGCAATAAAGATGCGACTGTCTGGGTTACCACGCCAACTTGGGCTAACCATATTAGCTTGTTCGAAGCGGCTGGCCTGAATGTAAAAGAGTATCCTTACTACGACTACGAGAACAAAGGACTCTTGTTTGATGAGATGATCGATACATTAAAGCAAGTGCCAAAAGGTGATGTTGTTTTAGTGCATGCATGTTGTCATAACCCAAGTGGTATGGATCTAAATGCAGAGCAATGGCAAATTTTTGCTGATTTGGCAAAAGAAGTTGGCTTTACCCCGCTTGTTGATATTGCTTATCAGGGTTTTGGTAGCAGTTTGGACGAAGATGCAAATGGCCTTCGTTTACTCGCACAAACTGTTGAAGAAATGATCATTTGTTCTTCTTGCTCCAAGAACTTTGGTTTGTATAGAGAGCGTATTGGTGCATGCTCAATTATCTCTAAAGATAGTGCGAATGCGGATATTTCAAATTCTGTACTACTGAGTGTCGTACGTAGTATTTATTCAATGCCACCTGCACATGGTGCTGACATCGTAAATACGATTCTTTCGAGTGACGAGCTTACACAGCTTTGGCATGAAGAACTAGCAGAAATGCGTAACCGCATTAATGGCTTGCGTAGCCTTGTTAAAGATAGCCTAGCACAGCGTAATACCGGTCATGATTTTTCATTTATTGAGCGTCAACACGGGATGTTCTCTTTCTTAGGTATTAATAAAGCGCAAATAGATCGTTTACGTGAAGAGTATTCTATTTATATTGTTGGCTCTAGCCGTGTAAATGTTGCAGGCATAAGCCAAAGTAACATTGATTACTTTGCAGATGCAGTTGCAGCAGTGCTGAAATAACGCATACAATTGCTGTGCAATACTAAAAATGCCCAAACTTGAGTTGGGCATTTTGCGTTTTGTGGGACGAATAAGTAATAAATGGCGCGGCAACAAATTAAGCTTGTTTTATTGCGGTAACCTTGTCGTCGTTAGCTTCTTCGGCTTTTTTGGCCGGCTTCTTGACGTCTTTTTCTGCGGTTGGTTTACTGCCTTTTAATACAGATATAAAGTCGTCTTTATATTTTGCCATTTCGAGAGCGAGCGATTCTACTTGCTGCTCACTCAGTGGTACATCGACTTTTTCTAACATGCCTTCCAGAGCTTCTGCGACATCCAGCATTTTATCATAGGCATCCGCCTCTTTTTTGCTAGTAAAAGTCATTCGTTCTACTCCATTTCTTTCAACCACATATTTTACAACTACAGCCATGATCACCCTCCATAAAACACTGTTTTTTTATACAGTAAACTTAAATCTGTGTTTTTGCAACCTTAAGTCGTTTAATTAGACGCTGAAGATGAAAAAAATACAATGAAAATATTCCTAGAACATTTACAAACTAGCGTTTGAAAACCTATGTTTATCTCTGCCAATTCAGGCATAAATTACTAAAACGGATTTTATTGGAGGGATTTAATGCGGTTAGAAAAGATATGGAGTGTAGGGCTAATATTGTTTGTGGTCGCTTTTTTTAATATTGCAGATGCGCAATCGGATGCCCAATTAGTCGAAAGTCAGGTAATCATTAATATCAATACCGCCAGTGTTGAGCAGCTAGTGACGCTACCGGGAATTGGCCTCTCTAAAGCACGGGCCATTGTCGAAAACAGAGAAGCCTTGGGGCACTTCGAAGATCTGGCAAGCCTGACCCGTGTCAAAGGGATCGGTGAGGGGATTGTTGATAAACTCAAACAGCATATTGTGTTTGAGTAAGGATGTGAGCAGGGCTAGCTTTTGCCCTGCTCAAACTCTACCAGCGCCTTATCTAAATATTTCAGCGCGAATTGAATTTCAATTGGTACAGTCAATAGAGGGTATGCAAGTCCTGCAATCAATAATACGGGTAGCAAATAAAAACCTTCAAAATAAGCGAGTGCCATAAAAAAAGGGGTTAGTAGCAGTAGTTTGCACACAGCGAGGAGTACTTTCTCGTTTGCACTGAGCATGCTCAAAGCAATTGCTTTCACTTTTTGTTTGTCTCTCAAATTAAGTTGAGACAGCTTTGACACTTGGCTTAATCTAAAAATCATTGATCTCTCTAATTTACTTTTTGAATATCACAACCGGTGCGAAGATTATGAAACTTAAGGCATAGGCTGCAAAAATAATTTCCATCCACCCGGGCATTGATAATCCTGCGAACGACCAATCTATACTTGAGCAACTGCCTGTTACTGCAAAAAAGGAAGGGATCCATTCATGTAAAGGAACCGGAAAACTTGGTTCAAACGCACAGGTAAATGCAAATGGATCGGTGGTAGTTTGCATATCAAGATGTTCGCGGGCAAGTAGCCAGCCCCAAATAGCAGATATGCCCCACCCAGCGGTCGCAATTAACCTGACAAGGTAATGGCTTTTGCCACATAAGCCGATCAACGCCGCGATTAATATCCCCAAGACTGCTGTGCGTTGGTAGATACACATAACGCAGGGCTCTAACCCCATGGCATACTGAAAATACAAAGCCACAACTTCAAATAAAAGGGCACTCATAAACAAAATACCCCAAGCGGCGGTAGAGCGAGAAAAGCTCGCCAATCTATCCAACATATTGCCTCCTTTTTTTGTCGCTATTATGGCGGTGTATGATCATCATCGCAATGTTTTTGGGACAATATTAAACGCGAGATAGCTGATCAGGACACGAGATGTAGGTGATGATTCTGTGAAATTGTAATTTCATGCATGGTAGGCAGTAAGTAAGCCACTGGGACGGTTAAAATACATTATCTTCATTGGGAAAATTGTATTTTTTAGACGAAATAAGCAGAATTTGAGGTTACGCTTGTTACTTTACATCCATCTGGTACAATCAGTGGATTAACGAGTTGCATTGTCATGAATCGCTTGGTCACCAAAAGTTATGTGGTTCATGTATACAACGCCTTAAGTTGTAAATTTAAGTGGTGCTAAATGAGAATTTTTAAAGCCAAGAGCCCAGCGGGTTTCGCTGAGGAATATATAGTTGAATCGATTTGGAATGGTGAGTTTCCACCGGGCTCTATACTGCCTGCGGAACGTGAGCTGTCAGAATTGATCGGAGTGACTAGAACAACTTTAAGGGAAGTGTTGCAACGTTTGGCGCGCGACGGCTGGTTGACGATTCAGCATGGTAAACCCACGCGCGTGAACAATTTCTGGGAGACGTCAGGGCTAAATATATTAGAAGCGTTGGCGCGTCTTGATGAAGACAAAGTTCCCGAGCTGACAGATCAGTTGCTGTCAGCAAGAACAAATATCAGTTCAATTTATACGCGTGCGGCGATTAAGTTAAATGGTGCAAAAGTTGTAGAGATTTTGGCGCAGTATAAAGAGCTACCGGACACTGCAGCAGCATTTGCTGATTATGACTATGAAGTTCATCATCAATTGGCGATAGCTGGTGGTAATAAAATCTATGTACTGATTTTGAATGGGTTTAGAGGCTTGTACTCAAAAATTGGTTGCCACTACTTCTCAGAGCCTAAGATCAGAAAAATCACGAGAGATTTTTATCGAGACCTCACTGATCTTGCTGAGCAAGGAGATCATGACCGTGCAATTTCACTGATCCGGAAGTATGGTCACCAATCAGGTGAGTTGTGGCAGCATATCAGAGCCGATATGCCTGATGATATTATGGATTAAGATTTCAATAAAAAGCTCCCAAAGGAGCTTTTTTTATATCGACGGGTTGGTCCCATCGAATTTATAGATTACACCTATCGGATATTTCGATTGTTATTTTGGGTAAGAGCTGAATAAACTTAGGCAAATTTTATCAAGGGGTTGTTTTTCGCAAACAGCGCCTCAATATTTAGAATCAAATTACAATACGATTTGTATATTGGAATAAAACCTAACTATTTGGAGAAAACAATGGGTGTATTAGTTGGCCGTCAGGCTCCTGACTTTACAGCAGCAGCAGTACTAGGTAATGGTGAAATCGTAGATAGCTACAATCTACATGAGCGTATTAAAGGTAAAAAAGCAGTTGTATTCTTTTACCCACTAGACTTCACTTTTGTTTGTCCTTCAGAGCTAATCGCTTTTGACAAGCGTTATGAAGAATTCCAAAAGCGTGGCGTTGAAGTAATCGGTGTTTCAATCGACTCACAATTCTCACACAACGCGTGGCGTAACACGCCAGTTAACGAAGGTGGTATCGGTCCAGTTAAGTATGACCTAGTTGCTGACGTTAAACACGAAATCTGTCAAGCATACGATGTTGAGCACCCAGAAGCTGGTGTTGCTTTCCGTGGTTCATTCCTAATCGACGCTGAAGGTAACGTACGTCACCAAGTAGTTAACGATCTTCCTCTAGGTCGTAACATCGATGAGATGCTTCGCATGGTTGACGCACTTGCGTTCCACGAAGAGCACGGTGAAGTTTGTCCTGCAGGTTGGACTGAAGGTAAATCAGGTATGGACGCAAGCCCAGAAGGCGTTGCTAAGTTCCTATCTGAAAACGAAGGTCAGCTATAAGCTCTTATAAGTCATCGTTTTAAAACCCGCTTCGTGCGGGTTTTTTACTTTCAGTACCGCTGTTCTCATCATACTCAACCCAAAAACCATTTTTGACTGATCACTTTAACTGTCTCGATAGAAAAATACGCCAACAACAAACTCACGACGGGCATTGCTAACAGGCTGATTAAGGTAACTTCGCTAAACATATTACTTTTCCTTTTTGGCTTCATTTGAGCCAGCTTGGTTTGATTCAGCATCCTCATTAATACGAATGAAACTATCCACCAGTGCCTTTTTGGTGTTAATTTTTAATTCGACGATACTAGATTGAATGTTTTCACTAACACGACTTTGGATTTCATCTAGCAAGTCATTGTTAACGGTGCTTGCATTTGCAGTTGCTGAAATACCAGTCAAAAGGCCAACGGTCATTAGTTTTGTGAATACGTTCATTGTCTTGCTTCCTTTGTTTGTTTAGTCGTAATAACTATTACAAAGGTTGTGCCAGTTCAAAAAATAATTTTAAACTACTGAAAGTATAAGGGTTTTAATTTTGAGGAGGAACTGGTTAAATTTTACAGTAGTGAATTTAACCAGTTGAAATGACATATTTAACTATAATTTAGTTAATTTTGTTCAAGCATCTGAAAGATAAGTTGTTTGACGATGTTTGGTTCGAACGGTTTGTCACACATTGCATTGACACCTGATTGCGCAACATTTGCTAGGTGGGTTTCATTTGCTTCAGACGTTACCATAAGGACTGGCACATGGGCATGCTCATCGGACCGGCGGATTGCTTCTGTCAGCTCCTGTCCGTTAACTTCTGGCATGTTATAGTCAGTCACGATGAGGTCAAACATGCTCTCTTGTAAAACCGCAAGGGCTTGCGCGCCATTTTCAGCCTCAGAAATTCGCGTTGCACCTAAATTTCTCAAAACTCGTTGAATGTGGTTTCGAGCCAGTGTCGAGTCATCCACGACCAAGATCCTTAAATCCTGAATATCGTACAGATCGAGTTCAAGTTCTTGAGGAGAGAGTAAGTCCAACGTGGCGTTAATGGCTTTTCCTAGGTGCTCCTTAGTAAACGGTTTGGGTAGAATAGCAACGACACCCGATTGTTTATATGCTTCTAGTTGTTGCCTACGCGTTTCACTTGATACCAACATGAATGGCAATTGATGATCGCTGAAGTTAGCATGCACATAATCCAGTAATGACAGCGCATCACCATCTGGCAGGTAAAGTGTACAGATAATGAGATCGGGGATATGAGAATTTAAAGATTCAATAGCGGTACTGACTGATTCTGCGAAATCAATCTGCTCGACCCCTTCTTCTTTGAGTTCGTTTGCGATGATTTTACGTTGGGTCACCGAAGGCTCGACGAGTAATATCGTCAGATCTGTGCTGAGTAAGTCGTTCATGTTTAACCTGAGGATAAATCAGAAATAATGATAATGTCAGCTGAATCTCGCGGACACCTTGCAGTGAAATGATGCGAGCGAAGTTGGAGACTAGCTGTGTATGATTCCAATCTAATATAGCGTATTTGTAAACAATAGGCTAGCTTGGTGTGATTCTGGGAAGGGTGAAGTTAACCGTTGTTAACTTCTATCTACGAAACTCTAAATTTTGCGGTAGGTCAACGAGGATTAAAATCGCGCCTTTACCACCATACTCAAGCGGTGCTTGGTGCATTGCCAATATATCTGGGTGTTGGACTAAGTAATGGGGCACTTTGTGCTTTAAAATGCGCTCTCCAATACCATGCACAATACATGCACAGCTTATGTGCTGTTTTTTACAGGCATGGATCAAAGCTGCGAGTTCATCCTTTGCAGTTTCTTTATTCATACCATGCATGTCTAAAATGAGTTCTGGCGCATAGTCACCACGTCTCAATTGCTTAGCAAGGTATTTGTCGGCGCCAGGGCGAACGTAATTGATTGTGCCATTTGTATCTAGGTCTGGTACATATTCATCTGAGAAGAAAAACTCAGCTTGATGTTGTTTCTTTTGCTCAGCGATTACCTCGCCTTTGAAGCGTGTTGCTTTACGCTCATGCACGACAGTATCTTGTTTCAGCTGGTGTGTACCGGAAATTGCTTCTCGGAAAAGGTCAAAGTCATCAGAGGCCATAGTTACTTCAGGATAATCTCTAGTCATTCGTGCATTTTAAATAAAAAAAGCATAAAAACCTAGCTTAAAAACCGCTACAATGCCGCTATCTACAAAGTGTGAGAATAATCATGAGTGAATTAGCAATAACTAACGAAATCGCTGAAGAGGCTTACCGAGACTTAGTGACCATGCAGGATTGGCTGCGTTGGACAACAAGTCAGTTTGTCGCCAATGGTCTGTTTTATGGTCATGGCACTGATAACCCTTGGGATGAAGCGGTAAATTTACTCCTACCTACCCTGAATTTACCTGTAGATGCCCCAAAAGATTTGATGCAATCTAGGTTAACGGGAACAGAAAAGAAGCGCCTTGTAGACGTTATTAAGCTGCGTATAGAGCAGCGTATTCCAGTGCCTTATTTGACAAATCAAGCGTGGTTTGCGGGTATGCCATTTTATGTCGATGAGCGAGTGTTAGTGCCGCGTTCACCATTTGCTGAACTTATCACCAAGCAGTTTGCACCTTGGATACAAACACCAAGTGAAGTAACACGTATTTTAGATATGTGCACAGGGTCTGCCTGTATCGCAATCGCATTGGCAAAGCATTTTGAAAATGCACAAGTTGATGCTGTTGATATTTCTTTTGATGCTTTGGCTGTTGCTGAAATGAATATTCACGACCATATGATGGATGACCGTGTATTTGCGATACAGTCAGACGTCTTTAGTGGTGTGCCGGGTCAAAAGTACGACTTGATTGTGGCCAATCCCCCCTATGTTGATGCAGAAGATATGGCAGATCTTCCTGATGAATTTCACCATGAACCTGAGTTAGGTCTTGCTTCTGGGGATGATGGCCTTGACGTAACACGTATTTTATTGAGGGATGCCGCTGAACACTTAACAGACAATGGGATTCTATTTGTCGAGGTGGGTAATTCTATGGTACATATGGATGCATTGTACCCAGGCGCACCATTTACTTGGCTAGAGTTTGAACAAGGTGGGCTCGGCGTGTTTATGATAAGCAAACAAGAGTTGGTTGCTTATTTTAACGATTAATACTTGTTGTACTTTGCCTGCGTGAATTA
The DNA here is from genome assembly GCF_021530565.1 of Pseudoalteromonas sp. SMS1. Lineage (GTDB taxonomy): Bacteria > Pseudomonadota > Gammaproteobacteria > Enterobacterales > Alteromonadaceae > Pseudoalteromonas. The sequence goes on along the minus strand of NZ_JAKGBI010000002.1, from coordinate 125,289 downwards.
TCACTGTGGTTGGCTTGGTACGGCAAGAGTAGGCAGGTATCATGATACTTGCCTTTGCTAAGTTGGGCTGCAACAGCTCAAGTTGACTCAGAGAGTCAAAACCGTAACGAGGAATGAGGAAAGTTAATGGCAGGCAATAGTATAGGCCAAATATTTCGAGTCACGACGTTTGGTGAAAGCCATGGTACAGCGCTAGGTGGTGTTGTGGATGGCGTGCCAGCGGGACTCGAGATTGAAGAGGCCGATTTACAAGTTGATCTTGATAGGCGTAAGCCAGGTCAGAGTCGATATACCACGCAACGCCGAGAAGGGGATGAAATTAAGATCTTGTCAGGTGTCTTTGAGGGTAAAACAACGGGTACAAGTATCGGTTTATTAATCGAAAATACAGATCAACGCTCCAAAGATTATAGTAAGATCATGGATGTGTTTCGTCCAGGTCACGGTGACTACACATACTGGCATAAGTATGGTCATAGAGATTATCGTGGTGGAGGCCGCTCTTCTGCTCGCGAAACAGCAATTCGCGTCGCAGCAGGCGGTATTGCTAAAAAATATTTAAGGCAAGTTCATGGTATTGAAGTTCATGCGTGCCTGTCTCAATTGGGCCCGATCAAAGCCGCAACTTTTGATTGGTCAGAGGTTGAGAATAATGCATTTTTCTTCCCAGATCCCAGTAAGCTGGAAGCGCTAGATGAGTACATGCGTGACCTTAAAAAGCAGGGGGATTCGGTCGGCGCTAAAGTGAAAGTTGTCGCCAAAAATGTGCCTGTGGGATTAGGTGAGCCTGTTTTTGATAGACTTGATGCTGAAATTGCACACTCTTTAATGAGTATCAATGCTGTTAAAGGTGTTGAAATTGGTGACGGATTTGATGTGGTCGAGCAAAAAGGCTCTGAGCATCGAGATGAACTAACACCTGAAGGCTTTGTGAGCAATCATGCGGGTGGTGTGTTAGCGGGCATTTCCACAGGGCAAGATATTATCGCGTCAATTGCGCTCAAACCAACATCCAGTATTACGGTGCCCGGTCAAAGTATCAATACGTCCAATGAAGCCGTTGAGATGGTCACTAAAGGACGCCATGATCCGTGTGTAGGGATCCGAGCGATCCCAATTGCTGAGGCGATGATGGCGATTACACTAATGGATCATCTACTACGTCAGCGAGGACAAAATCCGCATGTAGATGTGCCTCATGGGCCAATACCTGGGCAAGTTAAACAGTAAAGTGGCACCTGATGATCTGCCAATAACTATGCCTGTCGATATTTGACAGGAAATAAAGCCTTACAAACTAAATATGTATGAACAGTTTGTAAGGCTATTTTGTTAAACCGGTATCTGACTCAGTGTGTAACCTGAAAGTAGCGGATCCATAGTTAGCTGCGTTGTTCACCTTCGGCGTTTCATCAGAGAACTTGAATCAAGGTGGCATCCAATCGATAATTTCTTTTAATGGTAAAGCCTATCTATTCCTCCCTAATCAAGGCTGAACGAAAGAAAAGCAGTACCCATACAACGGTAATAAAGCATACTTGTTTTTTGATGTGGAAACTGTGTTATATGAAAAGCTTAATCAAAACAACTTTAATCACAATCTGAAGCAAGTCATTTAAGGGTATAAGCAGACAATGAGGTTAATGAGCCCATTGGTCGTAAGCCATTGCTTCTTTGATGAGTATGATGAATCGGATGTCTGGTTTTAGATTTCTTTTTCAACTGCATTTATTTTATGACTGTTATCATGGAGAGCCAGTTTGATGAAACCCCTATCAGACTTAAAAGTATCTAATTTACAATTGTTTTTTTTACTGCTTTACTTTCTCTAATCTCTAATAGAGTACCAATTTCCTTGTAAATAAGACGATAAATATAAAAGGAGCCAAGAAACTTGACTCCTTATTCGCCATTAACAAAAAAGGTTAACAGCTTATTTTGTATTTATCATGTGGCATCTCATCAGTTACCTTGATTCATTTGCGTAAGTTTGTCGCCGATTGGTTTCGAGAAGTTGTAGCCATCATATTTATCCCAATTAATTGACCATGTCATGACGCCCCCAAATTTAGGGTAATTGAAAGCGGGTTTGATAGTGCCACAGCTTATTCCTTTGGTGAGGCAATCCAAAGCTGCGATGATATTTGCCGTTGGCGCTTGTCCAGAGTTGGCTGATTTAGGCCCTGACGGTAAACCGATAGCGACTTGGTCATCTCTGAGTGGCGCAAAGCGCGTGCCATTGGCTAGGTCGAAACCTTCAACCAGCATTTTTGCATGCGCAACCATCATATTGATAGAACCTTCTGGTGCGCTGCCTGGCTCGTATGGGTTAGGTAAACCGCCATTGTTGTATAGTTGCACATGAAGCAAGTCCAGCGTATCACGTAGTGCATCGATAACCGGAATATAGGCACCCCATATACCTGAATACGCTATCATGCCACCGTGAACATATGGGTGCTCAGGCGCCATAGTGAGGACCATGTTTCCACCCATATTTTGTTCGATTTGTTTAATTGCTCTTGGTAAACGCGCTTGGATTTGCGAGCCATGTAGCAAGTTGGAGCCACTTTCTAAATCAATGTCTAACCCGTCGAATCCCCACTCTTGGATAATGTTGGTTAAGCTTGCAACAAAGTTTGCTTCATCGGCATCCGTGTTCAGTGTGATGGTCCCCTCAGCCCCACCCAAGCTAAGAACGAACACTTTACCCTGTGCTTGCAGCGCTTGCATGTCAGCTTTGAATTGTACGGGGTCAATAGGAGGGCAATTGGAGCGGATGTCTTTTTCAAACGGTTTGAAGTGCACCGTGCCATCTGAGTTTCTGTCGTTTTCAGCAAATGCAATGTCGATGATATCCCAAGCTGGTGAGATTTCAGCGAGTGGGATAGGACAGCCAGCTGGGTTAACAAAGTTATGCCAGTAACCGATGAGTTTATGTGTTTTGCCAATTGGTTTGTCGATGACATTTACTGTTGAACCTGTACTCGTTGCTTGATTGCCAGCGCTATCTTTGGCAACTGCTGTTAAGATGTGTGATCCTAGCGCGGCGGCAGTATATGACCAGGTATATGGCGCGGACGAGTCACTTCCAAGCAGGGTACCATTTGCGTAGAAGCTGACGTTCGCGATTGTTCCTGTAAGCGCTTGCGCGTCAGCTGCGATGTTGATGGTGCTGCCAATGGTGTACTGAGTGCCAGATGTTGGTTGCAGTAAGTCAACGACGACGGGCTTATCCGTAACGTTGACAAAAATTTGCTCAGAGGCGGCATTCCCTTCATTGTCGGTCGCAGTTGCAGAAAGCGTGACAGCCCCAAGCGACGTGGGCTGCCAGTTGGTACTTCCGTTACCGTTGTTAAAGCTTGCCAGTAGTGTTTGATCGGCAAAAATATCCAATTGCGTGACTGTGCCATCCGCATCACTCGCACTGACAGAAACCGCAGCACTTTGGCCTAGCAAGACTGTGCTATTTGCACCGGGTGTATTGAAAGTAACGACAGGTGCAATCGCACAAATACCCAGATCAGTCCAAGCATCTTGCCAATGTTGTCCAACGCCTGGTTCATAGGCCCACTGTGCGTTTGAGCTGCACCAGCCACTTACGTCACACTGGTACTTACGATTATTATGACTAACCAACTCGCCATTTTGATAACCATTACCTGCTTGGTATGTTTTTAGGCCTGAGCAGCCTCCTTGACTAGGTGTTGCAACCTGAATGTTTGAAACCACATTACTGCTGGCTGCCTGATTGTCAGTGGCTGTAACCTTAACCTGCACTTGACCTGAAATATCACTGACCCAATTGTAATCAATAGTGCCATCTGTAAATGAGGCTACTTGTGTATCATTTATAAATACGGTTGCATTCGTCACTGTGCCATTGGCGTCAGTGGTGACAGCTTGAATATTCACCGTGTCGCCAAGCGTAAACTGACTGTTATTGGTTGGTGAGAGCAGATCTATCGCGGGTGGCGTATTGTTTGTGCTGTCTTGCACACTGACAGTGACTTGACTTTGTGTGCTCAGCGCGCCTTGGTTGTCAGTGGCTATTGCTGCAATGATATGTGGCCCTGATTGCGCAACCCAGTTTGCTTGATAGGGGGCTTGATTGTCGAGCCCCACCGACACATCATCAACAAAGAATTCAACTTGGGCTATTGCGCCATCTGAATCCGTTGCATTTGCAGATAAGACAACGCTGTCATTGGGGTTAAAAACACTGCCCTCTGCGGGCGTTAATAATGTCACCGCAGGGCTTTGATTTCCACTACATGCCCCAAGGCTTTTCCAAACTTTATAGTTACCCGAGTGTTGTTGAGGGTTTTCATTTTGGCTGTACCAACGTGCCTCAAAAGCACTATTCTGGTGTTGGATTTGATCACCTGCACGATAAACTTGGGACTGTTGCCATGTGGCCAAGTTTGTACAATCTGCAGCGAATGAATGCATGCTCGATATGAGCAGGGCACTGCTTCCAAGCAAATAACTTAGTTTGCTTTTTTCCATTGTTTTTCTCCTTACATGTTGTATGTTTTGTGAACAAAACGTATCCAGCATAGAACTATGTGCGGGGTTAATCAATGGCTTTTTAATTTAATAGGGTACAGCCTTGCGTGTGCAAGGCCGTTTTAAAAAATTGTTATTTAGGCGTGGGTTGATCCGACTTGATTGTGACCACACGTTGTGGGAAAGGAATTTCTATGTGTGCGTTTTTGATCCCTGAGTAGACGGCGAGGTTGATGTTTAATTTATTTTCGATCAATTCAGTGGTCGGGGTCCAGTAGCGATAGCTAATCACAATTGCGCTATCAGAAAAAGATTCAATACCAACCTGCGGTGCAGGGTCATTCGCGACGTAGTCTTCGTTTCGTAAGATGGACTCGATAACTTCAATCGCCTTATCTGCTGGGGCGTTATATGCGATGCCAATTTCACCTTCAATATGAGAATAATTAAAAGAATTATGTAAAACTTCCCCAATGATGTGTTTGTTGGGCACCGTGATTTCTACTTTTTGTTCATTGACTAAGATGGTGTAACCAAGCTCAATAGATTTCACTTGGCCACTGACATTTTTGACGCTAATGGTGTCTCCGACCACAAATGGCCGAGTAGCAATCAAGGCAAGACCAGCACCATAATTAGAGAGCATCCCTTGTACTGCTAAACCAGCACCTAGAGAAGCGGCACCAATCGCTGCGACAAATGGGGTAACACTGATACCTACTTTTCCTAGTGCAATAATAATAAACATCGTGACGATGAGTACTTTTACGACATTGGCGACAAAGTTGGTTAGTGTCACATCCACATTGTGATTGAGCATTAATTTGCGCGTGGTGTCAGCCAACTTTTTAGATAGCCAAAGGCCAAACACTAGGATGACAACAGCCCCCAGCAGCTGCATACTGTAATTGAGTAAATAATTACGAATTAAGTCATAATACTTTTCAAATTGGGCGATTTCTTGTTCGATCAAGTTATGCTCCTTGTAAAGCGTGTTTTCATTTTTATCCACTTAAACTATTGAGTATAGTAAAGAATATAGGAACCCAGAAAGCGCTAATAATGGCGCTAATAATCATTGCTGCAGATGCAAAGGCACCAGCTTGTGGATCGTACTCCATTGCCGCTGCGGTGCCAATTGCGTGACAGCCCACCCCTAAAGCAATGCCTTTAGCTTGTGGTTGCGATATGTTACATAGCTGCAACAAGCTCAGTCCAAACACACTCCCAACAATGCCGATGAGTATGACCATGACAGCAGCGATGCTGGGTAGCCCTCCAAGTGCATCTGTGATCAGCAGTGTGATAGGAGTTGTCACTGACAAGGCCATTAACGATGCGACCAAAGTTGGCTCGGCGTTAAAAAGTAAGCAGAGCATGTATGCCATCAACGTTGCTACCGATATGCCGAGAAAAGCACTCACTATCAGTAATATTAACACTGGGCGAATAGCAGTAAATTGCGAGTAGAGTGGGTAAGCAAGTGCAACTATCGCGGGTTCAAGCAGCACGTTGATGGGCATACTTGCTAAATAATAGTCAGTGTAACTGACATTGCTGGCAACAAGGAGTATAGCTATCGATACAATGCACAACAGTACAGGGTTTAACAAGGGGGTTGAATAGCATTTATGTACTGCGCGAGTAAACGTAAACAGGCCAACCGTAAGGAGGCAGGCAAATACACTAATCACGGTAGCGGCCTCTACTTGAAAACTTACCGACGACGACAAGTACAACAGCGGGAAGGGCAAATAGTAAAATACTAATTAAGAAGATATTTTCAAGGAGTAAGTCTAGATGATTAAGAACGCCAACCCCAACAGGAATAAAGAAAAATGCGAGATATTTTATGAGATTTTGCGCGGCAGAGTCTAACCACTCAGGTCGCAGAAGTCGCCAATGCAATAATCCAAAAAGTATGAGCATACCGAGTAAGGGGGCTGGCATTGAGAGCGCATAAAATGCGACTATCATCTTCGCGGACCAAAGGCAGACAAAAACAATTAAAATCCCAAGTGAAAACTTTATAATATACATTGAACACGCGTGGATAGAGTAAGTTGTGCAGAATATTGTGCCATGCTATTTCCATTTTGCACGGTCATTATATACGCAAAATTCACTGTTTTTTACACCGTTTTTCATTGCAATACGAGTATTTTTTGAAGCGAGTAACCTCAATTGGTACCAAGTTTCGCGCCAAAGTAATGTTCTTGAAGGCGCTTGGAATGCTTGATTATACAGCACTTTGATTGCGGCGAGTGCATCTGGAGAGTGTTGACTCAAAGCGTCTATATGTTTGGCTATAAATGCATTGGGGTCGTCATCAATGGCGGTAAGTAAACCAGCTTGCATTGCTGTTCGAGCATCAATGCGTTTGGCTTCAAATGCGAGTTTTAGAGCTTGGTCTTGCTTTAAGTATCCGGGTAAAACAATGCTTGTGCCCATATCTGGACAAAGGCCCCAACGAGACTCCATGATGGCAAATTGTGCATCGCTATGTGCAATTCTAAAATCGGCACCCAACGCAATATGTAATCCACCACCGAGACAATTCCCTTTTATGTCTGCATACACTGGGACTGGCAGTGTTCTCCATCCGAGTACAACGCGCTGTACTAGGTTTTGATTACCAGGCAGGAATTTAAATAACAGCTTTGCGATTTGAAGCGGGTGCTGTATGACACTTTGCACATCAAGCCCTGCGCAGAAATGCTCGCCTTCCCCCCTTATGATAACGGCACGAATCTGGCGGTTTTTCCGGATTTCTTTAATAATGGTATCCAGTGATTGAAACATAGAGAGCGTTAATGCATTTTGCTTGTCTGGACGCGAAAGGGTCACGTGGGCAACTTGCTGTTGTACGTCAATGTGTATCATAACCAATCCTATAACCTTATTGTTCTTCTGAGTTATGTAAGTGGAGTTTTTACTCAGTATTGCATTTGAGACGAAGGATATTCAAGCAGATATTCATTGTTTTTATCTGTTTAGCTTGTGTTCAGGTTAGCATTCTTTGCGCTAAAATCTGCACTTTGGCGTTAAATTTATTCAATACACCTAATACTTGTAGAAAATGAAATTGTGGTTTTGATATGATTAATATAATGAAAAAATTTTGGAGTTACGTTTATGTCAGCGAGACTAAGTAGTATTGAAGAGGTAACCCATCAGGCATACGATATTTTTTTGGAATTAGCACCTGACAATCTTTCCCAAGAAGAGATTGACCTGTTTAATGAATATCGAGAAGAATTTGGCTTTATCGAAGAAAGCGATATTGATGAAAGTTGGACTGCAATTGTTGCTTTTGAGCAAGAAGCAGAGCGTGAGCATTTTGTTCAGGTGATAATTGGTATTGAGTTTGAAGACGGTGACGATGTATTCGCAAAAGTACTCATCAGCCGTGATCTAGACGCTCCATTTTGCCATGTGGTGTGGAAGCAACAGTAAAGAGAAGTTTGTTTAGTGAAAAATGTGAAGTTGCTTTTGTGCTCACCCGTGTTGGTCGTTTGTACAAAAGTATATGCCGTAGACCCATTTGAAGATTTCCATAAATACGGGGAACTATCAGAAGAAGAGATCCATGAGTTGCACAAAGGTGAATTCTTATATGGAGATATAGAGTTCGGGTTTATAGCAAATAGTGGTAATACTAAAAACTCATCTTTTAAACTGCAAAGTAATCTTTACCAAGATTTTCAACATTGGCGAAACCAGTTCAAGCTCGATGGCCATTATGCCAACGAAGAAAATACCGAGACAGGCGTAGATGATGAAACTGCGTCTCGCTATTTCTTTTCGGCTCAGACCAGCTACAAATTTGGCGTTGATAACGAGTCATTTTTTCTTTATGGAGATTACGAAGTAGATGAGTTTAATGGTCGAGAATATACAGCAACTTTTGCGCTTGGGTATGGTAATAGGTTGTTCGAAGGCAGAAAAAATACGGTCGATTTCACAATTGGACCGGGTATATCAATGTATCGAGTTGAGAATGATACCGCGCTTGAACCTGGACAAAAACGCGTAGAGCGTGGTGAGCTTCTGAGGCTATCACTTCAGTGGGAACGTAACATTTCTAAGCGTACGCGATTTAATCAGGACTTTAGCTATGCGCAATCCGTTTCTGGCTTAGGTGGACGCGGCTTTGCAGAAACATCACTGATTAGCCAAGTTATTGAAGGCTTATCGCTTAAGGTTTCTTATACTTACCGTTATAATTCTCAGCCTGAAGAAGACAAACGTAAAGTAGATACTGAGTTAGGCATCACGTTTGTATATAGTTTTGATTGAGGCAATATGTATCATAAAACACAACTCGCTTGGGCGATCTGGGGTATTTTAGCTTGGCTAAGTACGTTTGTCGTCATGGGTGTAGTATTACTGGGAAATAATGTCGGGGTGTTGGCCTTTGGTATTATTTTGTTACTGGTTGCTTTTGCTTTTTATGGTTTAACCATCAAAGTTGACAGCACGGATAAAAAGTTGAGCTGGTGGTTTGGCCCAGGCTTAGCAAAGAAAACGTTAAACTTTGATGATATTGATGAAGTAAAGGCGGTGACAAACTCATTTCGTCACGGCATCGGTATGCGTATATCTCATGATGGATGGGTGTACAGTGTATCCGGTTTCAAAGCGGTTGAAGTGAGTATGAATGACGGCACTAAATATCGTTTAGGTACAGCCGATCAACAGGGCTTACTTGAGGCATTACAAGTCAAAGTGAAAGAACAGCCTCTCGACGTCGAGGTGAGCGAAGATGAAAAAAGCGCCCTATAGGCGCTTTTTTTAATGGTCGTGACCGCAGCCACCTTCACTATGTACATGTCCGTGGGCCAGTTCATCTTGTGTCGCTTCGCGCACTTCTACAATCTCAACGTCGAAGTGTAGCGTGATCCCAGCAAGCGGATGATTGCCGTCTACAATGACCTCATCGTCTTCAACACCAATGACGATGACTGCTTGTTCACCCTCATCTGTAGTTGCACGAAATTGCATACCGACTTCGACGTCAATGCCTTCAAACATACTTTTTGGCACAGCTTGTGTGAGGTTATCGTTTCTAATTCCATAGCCATTTTCTGGTTCAACAGTAACACTGATTTTATCACCGGCTTGTTTGTCGATAAGGGCATCTTCCAAGCCTTTAATTAGAAAGCCCGTTCCAATAATAAACTCAAGTGGCTCTTCATCAAATGTGTTATCGATACTGTTTTGGTCGCCATCCAAAACAGAGTAATGCATTTTAACCACTGTATTTTGGGCAATTTTCATAGTTTTTCCGTTAATTATCTTCTATAGAGTAAGGCAGCGCCTTGATATGTAGCGATACTGAGGCATTGTCTTTTGGCCTCAATACCGCAGACTGTTGTAAATCGTTTGGCATAACGGCTAACGCATAGTATTGCTGTGTATTTGCATCATAAGCTTGATGTACTACTTTTCCCGCTCTACGCCAGTTGTCTTGTTCAAGCTGCATTTCAATATCTTGTACATTGAGCTGTTCTGCAGACTCACCTTGCAAAATAAACATGGCACGTTTGTTCTTGCCAAGGTAGCGCATGCGAGCAACGGTCTCTTGACCAGTATAGCAGCCCTTTTTAAAGCTAATACCATTTAAAGCTTGCAGGTTAACCATTTGTGGCACAAATTCGTCAATGCCATTGTCATCAAGTTGAGGCTCGCCAGCCAGAATACCGCCTATTTCAAACGTGGTAGAGTCGGTGTCTAATGGCAGTGAATCGGGGAGTGTTTGGTCTGCTGGCAAAACAAGAATCAGGCGTGTTTTATCTAGCTTAAGGGCTTTGCCTTCGCCGAACGCACATGCATTGTCGGCATCGTTGAATTGTAGGGATAAGGAATCACACACTTGATCTAAATTATCACTCATTATGCCAAAGCATTGATAGTCAGACTGGGAAATATCAACTTTGGCAAACACACCGTACTTACTGAGTTCTCGAAGTGAAGCCTCTGTTTCTGATTTTGAACCTAATAATAGGTAGGTATCATTGAGTGAAAAAAGTCTCATCGTAGACCAAAGTTTGCCTTTCGGGCTACAGTGTCCTGTCCACAAGAAATTATTTTCCTTAATCAGGTTGATGTCTTGTGTTACCTGACCATGAAGGTAGCTGAGTTTATCAGGCCCTGATACTGAGAGCAGTTTTAAAGGGAGTGGGTATGCTTTGGCCATCTGACTGATCCTGAGAATTTATTTTGCGACATGTTACCTGATTAATGGGGGGCGAGATAGGCAAAAGCAAGATCAAATGACAACTATTCTTAATCGTGATGAAGTTGCATCCAACGGATACCATCATTAACGAATGATCCCTATCAAACAAAGACACATAGAATTTTCAAGCACTTCAAGTATCGGTTATAATGAGTACGATATTAGAATAATTTAAGACAAGAGGTATGCCGGTAATATGGCCCAATTGTATCCTAAAGCACGTATTAAGTGGGCATGTCGACGTGGCATGCTAGAGCTTGACGTTTTGCTAGAACCATTTGTAGAAGACGCATACGATCAGCTGAGTGATGAAGACAAAATGGTTTTTCAGCGTTTATTAGAAGTAGAAGACCCGGATTTGTTCGCATGGTTCATGGGACATGAGAAGTGCCCACATACCGACTTAGGTCAAATGGTACAGTTTATCCTTGACCGGGTTCGCGTATAGTATTGAGTTTGAAAAGAATAACCCAGACCACAAGCTCACTGTGGTCTTTTTTTTATGCCTGTGGTTTGTCCTGTTACTGGTTTTGCCTGAGCTTTGGTGGCTGAGTGCAGTACTTTGCGTGATTGCTTTTATTGATGCGCAACACCGTCTTGTCAAATTGATGCCAAGCGCTGGAGTAATACTAGTTCAAGAAGGAGAATGCGGGTTACATCTTACAGGTAGGGCCTTGGATATACAGGGGGAGGTTGTTTTTGCGCAGCGGTACACCAATTGGCTGTTAGTGAGTGTAAAAACGGATCAGGGTATTCGGCGAGTGGGGTTCATAGCCAGTGCAATGGACAAAGCAAGTTGGTCTCACTTTAATCGCATTGCACTATCATTCCGTTGATTGCCTACCTTTTAGGTTCAAGTATCGTGGGTTTTGGGTCTTGTTTTTGTTCTGGAAAGTCGATGGTGTAGTGAAGCCCGCGACTTTCAGGCCTTGCCAGTGCACTCCTAATAATAAGCTCAGCCACTTGGACTAAGTTACGAAGCTCAAGTAAGTTATTACTTACTCTAAAGTTTGCGTAGTACTCTTGAATTTCTTGCTGTAACAATTCCACGCGTCGCAATGCGCGTTCTAAACGTTTTGTTGAGCGAACAATACCAACATAGTCCCACATAAATAATCTCAATTCATGCCAATTGTGAGTAATGACAACCTCTTCATCCGAATCGCTGACTTGACTTTCATCCCAAGGTTTTAACGCTTGCAGTTGAGGTTGTATGTCAATATGAGCAAGAATATCTTGTGCCGCAGCATGGGCAAACACAATACATTCAAGTAAAGAGTTGCTGGCCATTCGATTTGCACCATGCAAACCGGTGTACGCAACTTCACCCACAGCGTATAAATTACTGATGTCTGTTTTGCCATTAAAATCCGTTATGACACCGCCACAGGTATAGTGAGCTGCTGGAACAACAGGAATGGGCTCTTTAGTGATATCTAATCCGACGCTGAGACACTTGGCATAGATCGTAGGGAAATGTTCAATAATAAAATCTTTGTTTTTATGAGAGATATCAAGGTATACGCAGTTTGCGCCGAGTCGTTTCATTTCATAATCGATTGCTCTGGCAACAACGTCACGCGGTGCCAATTCTTCACGTGCATCGAAGTCGGGCATAAAGCGAGTGCCATCGGGTCGTTTTAAATGCGCCCCTTCCCCGCGCATCGCTTCGGTGATCAGGAAGTTTTGTAGCTCTGGGTGGTACAAGCTGGTTGGGTGGAACTGATTGAACTCCATATTCGCGACGCGACACCCTGCACGCCATGCCATTGCGATCCCATCACCACTTGAGACATCAGGGTTTGAAGTATATAGATATACCTTACTCGCCCCACCTGTTGCGAGTGCGACAAATTTCGCCGCGATAGACTCTACACAATTATGCTTGCGATTATAGACATACAAGCCTTTTACACGCGCGCAGTCACTGCTTTTATCTGTAATTAAGTCGATGGCATTATACTGCTCAAGCACGGAGATATTGGGGCTTTCGAGTACACGCTCAACTAACGTCGTTTGCACCGCTTTACCTGTTGCATCGGCGGCATGCAAGATACGCCTATGGCTATGCCCGCCCTCCCGGGTGAGGTGGTATCGCTCTTTGCCTTTGCTATCGAACTCCATATCAAATGGCACACCTTGTTCAATAAGCCATTTCAAGCATTTCTTGGCATTAGAGGCTGTATAATGTACAGCTTCTCTGTCGCATAACCCGCCGCCAGCAGCTAGCGTATCTTCAACATGAGACTCTATGCTGTCATTTTTTTTGTCAAAAACCGCAGCAATACCGCCCTGAGCATATAGGGTTGAGCCTTCTTTTAAATCTCCTTTACTGATTACAGTAACTTGGCAGTGATTGGCCAATGAAAGGGCGAGGCTGAGTCCGGCGGCGCCGCTACCGACAATAATAACATCTGTCTGATGCTGCATTTTTTTCTTCATGTTAGTGGTTCTTAGCGTTTAAAGTTTTATAACAACTACAATGTGAACTATCATCATATATCAATAACGCGTGCTTTATTAGCGTTAAAAATAGTCGTTGTGTATCGTCTAGGACGAAGTAATACGTACTATTTTAAAAAAAATATTAAAAAAACAGAACTTTTTATTCATGGTGCAGTCAGACTAGCTGTAAAATGATGGCAACAATGCGCGAAAATAAGTAATAACAAAGAGGAGTACCGGCTCGAATGAACGAGCAGGATTTGGATTTAGAATTAGTTAGAAAAGTTCAGCAAGGAGATAAAAACGCCTTCAACCTACTGGTTGCCAAATATCAAAATAAGGTAGCGGCGTTGATATCTCGTTATGTATCTAACTCAGGTGATGTGGCCGATGTGGCTCAAGAAGCATTTATAAAAGCGTATAGAGCTTTACCCAATTTTAGAGGGGACAGTGCTTTTTATACTTGGTTATACAGAATTGCGGTTAACTGCTCTAAAAATTATTTGGTATCTCAGGGCCGAAAGGCGCCTGCCAGTGATATAGATGCCGAGGAGGCAGAGGTTTATGATGGTGCAGAGCAATTGCGTTCGAATGCATCACCAGAAAGCTTGCTGCTTAGCGACGAAATCAAGGCTGTAATTTTTCGCACGATTGAAGAATTGCCCGATGACCTAAAAACAGCAATTACTTTGCGAGAAATTGAAGGTATGAGCTATGAGGAAATTGCCGTGATTATGGAGTGTCCAGTCGGCACGGTAAGGTCCCGTATATTTAGGGCTCGTGAAGCTATAGATAAAAATATTAACCCACTCATAGGTAAAAATTAAATGACGCAGTCAAAGTTTAATGTAAACAATGAAGCAGTGACGTCGGAAATTTTAGACGGAGAATGTGCATTAAATGGGCATAATCAAGCACAGCTTGATGCTGAAAAATTCGCTCACTATGCACTTATTGGCGATGTAATGCGTCAAAAAGAACAGTCGACTCCGTGCATTGATATCACTTCAAGGGTCGCTGCTGCACTTGCTGATGAGCCAGTTTACAACATGACTGAATCCATACCCGAAACATCAAAAGAGCAAAGCAATGTCGTGCAGATGTCATTCTGGCGTCGCCCCATTTCGCAAGTTGCGATTGCGGCAAGTGTCGCTTTGTGTACGGTTGTGGGCGTAAATAACTTCATGCCACAAAATGCGGTAGATACCCACTCACCTGTGTTACAATCAACACCTTTAACAGGTTCTGTTGCGCCAGTAAGTTTCTCTTCAGAGCAACCAGCCATGCAATCCGCTGAGCAAGGTTTAAGAGAGTTACAGAAACAGCGTATCGGCGCCCTAGTTCTTGAGCATCAGCGCCAGACTCGTATGGCACATGCACTTTCGCAAAATACAGCTGAAGCAGAAAAGGATCAGCAAGAGGAAAAATAAACCTTGATGAAATGGCTTTCGGTAGTACTGAGTTTGTTTATAGCAACTCAGGTATATGCCAACGAAACGATAAACGCGAGACAATTGCTCAAAGACATGTCTTTGGCGGTCCAAGAGCGAAACTTCGACGCCTCATTCGTAGTTGTTAAAGGGAAAGGCATGGAACCCTATCGGTGGATCCATGGCCAGGTAGAGCAAACGGATTTAGAAATTCTAACGCTGTTAAATGGCGCAGGGCTCGAGGTAGTGCGTGTAGACGATGTTGTCACTTATTTTGAGCCTCAAACAGAGCCTTATTCGGTTAATACCGATGCGATTGCTGGGCCAATTCCTGAAGTCTTACTTCGCAATATTGATACGCTCGATGAAAGCTATGAATTTGTGTTGGGTGGTAAAGAACGTATAGCGGGCCGACCAGCACAACTTGTTAGGCTGGTGGCTAAAGACGAAAGTAAATACAACTATTGGCTGTGGGTGGATCTACAATCTGCACTTCTGTTAAAAGCCGCTTATGTCAATCAACGCTCAGAAGTATTAGAACAGCTTCAATTGACGCATATTAGTGTCACAGAGCAACCTGCAAATCAGCTGTTGGAGCTGCACGAGCGTGCGTTTCCAGAGCCTGCACCCAGTAAAGAATTAAAAGCACAGGCTAAGCAACAAAATAATTGGCAAATATCGTGGCTTCCGAAAGGGTTCAAGCTGTTAAAATCAGATAGACATAAGCTAGATTTGAATAATGAGCTTGCTGATTATTTCTTGTTTTCAGATGGCTTAGTTGAAGTTTCGGTGTTTGTGCAAAGGCCTTTAACAGGCCAGCGGGCGAGTGGTGCATTAACATCCGGTGCAACCACTGTTTATGTTCATAATGCTGGTGCTTATGATGTCTCTGTGGTGGGTAAAGTGCCAGTTGAAACGGCCAAGTCTATCGCAGAATCAGTCAAGCGTGCTTTATGATTGAGCAAACTCTGACTGTCTCTAAACTTAAAGATAATACTGCATGGCTGGTGGCGGAGCAAAAACCAGCCTGTGAGGGCTGCAATGGCAAATGTGGCTCACAAGTATTTAGCAAACTTTTTGGCACGCATAAAAAAGCCCTTCCTATTCCTCTTACACACCCACTTCAAGTTGGACAAAAAGTTAAACTCGCGCTGGATGATAGCCAAATTGTACAGCATGCGCTTTGGGTGTATCTCTTACCATTGATTATGGCGTTTGTTGGCATGTTTGGTGCCTTACTTTTGTTCTCGCTCCCTGAGCTTGGTCAAATCGCCAGTGCCGTGGTTTTTGCGTGTGTGGGCTTTTTGGTCGCCAAAAAGAAGGGGCAAAGCTTAAAACACGACGTAAAAGTGATAAAAATTTATCCAATTAGCCTTCCAGTAACGCAAATAGATGGTGATTAACTCAAATAAATTGTAAAATCGGCGTTTAATCTCTATTTGTGAATAACAGAAGTTTAGAATCCAGTATATGAAGCATATCCGTAACTTTTCAATTATAGCCCATATAGATCATGGAAAATCGACACTTTCGGACCGCTTAATCCAGGTATGCGGTGGCTTGTCAGACCGCGAAATGCAGCAGCAAGTACTGGATTCAATGGAGCTTGAGCGTGAGCGTGGTATTACGATCAAGGCGCAAAGTGTCACCCTGAACTATAAAGCCCAAGATGGCGAAACTTATCAGTTAAACTTTATCGACACACCAGGACACGTTGACTTCACTTATGAAGTATCCCGTTCTTTGGCTGCCTGTGAAGGTGCATTATTAGTTGTCGATGCCGGTCAAGGGGTAGAGGCACAAACACTTGCTAACTGTTACACAGCAATTGAAATGGACTTAGAAGTCGTTCCAATTCTGAATAAGATTGACTTACCACAGGCTGATCCTCTGCGTGTTGCAGAAGAAATCGAAGAAATTGTCGGTATTGATGCGCTAGAAGCGGTTCAGTGTAGTGCGAAGACCGGTATTGGTATTGATGCCGTTCTTGAAGAGATTGTAAAGGAGATCCCACCGCCAGAGGGCGATGTGAATAAACCTCTACAAGCTTTGATCATCGACTCATGGTTTGACCCTTACCAAGGGGTTGTATCACTTGTGCGCATTAAGCACGGTCAACTACGTAAAGGTGAAAAAATCAAAATTATGTCTACGGATCAAGTTCATATCGTAGATAAAATTGGTATTTTCACGCCTAAGCAAACCGACACGGGTGTACTAACGAGTGGTGAAGTTGGCTTTATCATCGCAGGTATTAAAGACATCCATGGTGCACCAGTTGGTGATACGATAACCCTTGCAAAAACGCCAGCAGAAGAAACACTGCCGGGCTTCCAGAAAGTGAAGCCGCAAGTTTATGCAGGTATGTTCCCGATTTCTTCAGATGATTATGAAAACTTCCGTGATGCACTGAATAAACTGAGCTTGAACGACGCATCTTTGTTCTTCGAGCCTGAAAACTCTACGGCACTGGGCTTTGGTTTCCGCTGTGGCTTCTTAGGTATGCTGCACATGGAGATCATCCAAGAGCGTCTAGAGCGTGAATATGACATGGACCTTATCACCACTGCGCCAACCGTGGTCTATGAAGTAGAAACCAAAGATGGTGTTATTCAAATCGATAACCCGTCTGATTTACCACCGGTTAATGACATTATTGAAATTCGCGAGCCAATCGTTGAAGCAAATATTCTTGTACCTCAGGAGTATCTTGGTAATGTCATCACCTTGTGTGTTGAGAAACGCGGTATGCAGACGAAGATGAGTTACCATGGTAATCAGGTTGCCGTCACTTATGAATTACCTATGGCTGAAGTGGTAATGGATTTCTTTGATAAATTGAAATCGACTAGTCGTGGTTTTGCATCATTAGATTATAACTTCAAGCGTTTCCAAGTATCTGACATGGTACGCTGTGACATTCTGATTAACGGTGATAGAGTCGACGCTTTGGCGATCATCGTGCACCGCGATAACTCTCAGAGCCGTGGCCGTCAATTGGCAGAAGCGTTAAAAGAGCTTATACCAAGACAAATGTTTGATATTGCTATTCAAGCTGCAATTGGTAATCATGTTATTGCACGTACTACCGTTAAACAGTTACGTAAAAACGTAATCGCCAAGTGTTATGGTGGTGACGTGAGTCGTAAGAAGAAGCTCTTGCAGAAGCAAAAAGAAGGTAAGAAACGTATGAAACAGCTAGGTAATGTTGAAGTACCTCAAGATGCGTTCCTTGCGATATTAAAAGTAGGTAAGTAACAGGAATTATTATTTATGGCAGGTTATTTTTCGGTCTTTCTCGTGCTGTTAACTTTGGGATCGGGCCTGATCTGGTTGATAGATCACTTAGTTTATGCGCCAAAGCGTAAAGAGCGTATTGCGCTTGCCCAAGGTGCTTCAGAGCAGCCTTTGGATCAAGATGTCATTGATCAGATTGCGCCGGTGCCTGCCATAACTGATAGTGCGAAGTCTATTTTTCCAATGATTGCGGCGATCACAGTATTTAGATCGTTTATCTTCGAACCTTTTCAAATTCCGTCAGGTTCAATGATGCCAACGTTATTGGATGGAGACTTCATCCTCGTTCAAAAATACGCATATGGTATTAAAGATCCCGTTTGGCGTTCTCAGCTTGTCGATGTTGAAGACCCCAAACGTGGTGATATCGCTGTATTTAAGTATCCTTTGGACGAGCGTATTGACTTTATCAAGCGTATTGTCGGTTTACCAGGCGACCGCATTGTGTATCGCAATCGCCAACTTTTCATTAATCCAAAGTGTGAAGAGGGTGAGCAAAACCGAGATGGGTTGGTGTGTGGTGAATTCAATAAGATTGACGTAGAAATTGTTAATCGCGATGAGTTTAAGCAAGGCTCCATGCCACTAGTACGTTTGACAGAATCTTTACCAGATGTTGAACACGACATTTTAATTAATCCGAAAGCTTTAGAATTGTCAGAGCGTTATTACCAGCAAGCTGGAACACGCCGAGACGAATGGGTCGTACCAGAAAACAGCTACTTCGCCATGGGCGATAACCGAAACAATAGCCAAGACAGCCGTATGTGGGGCTTTGTTCCTAAAGAGAACTTAGTAGGTAAAGCTGTATTCATCTGGATGAGTTTTGATTTTGAGAATGGCCCAGATAGCTTGTTGCCAAGCTGGGTTCCAACAGGGGTTCGCTTTGAGCGCCTAGGTAATATTCAGTAACAATGAAAAAGAACGTCACAGAATTATATAAAAAAATCGGCTACGATTTTGCAGATCAGGGCTTGCTAGAGCAGGCCATGACGCATCGTAGCCATAAAGGTCAACATAACGAGCGCCTAGAATTTCTAGGCGATTCTATTTTAAGCTTTGTCATAGCTGACGCGTTGTATCACAAGTTTCCAAAAGCGCGAGAAGGTGACCTGAGCCGCATGCGCTCGACGCTGGTTCGAGGTCAAACACTGGCTGAGTTTGGTGTTGAATTTGGATTGGGTGACTACTTACGCTTAGGTCCCGGTGAGCTCAAAAGTGGCGGCTATCGCCGAGAGTCTACTTTGGCTGATGCTGTGGAAGCGATTATTGGCGCGGTGTTTTTGGATTCAGACATCGAGACCTGTAAGACGCTTGTATTAAAATGGTATCACAGCCGTTTAGAGGCAATTTCACCAGGTCATAATCAGAAAGATCCGAAGACATTGCTACAAGAGTATTTGCAAGCACGTAAGCTGCCTTTACCTGCTTATCAAGTCATTGATACAAAAGGCCAGGCACACAATCAGACATTCACGGTTGAGTGCTCTGTTAAAGGGATGGATAGTATTATCTCTGTCGGTAGCTCACGTCGCAAAGCTGAGCAAAAAGCCGCTGAACAAGCATTGAAGATTTTAAAAGATGACTCCTAATACCCATTGCGGCATGGTGGCCATTGTTGGTCGCCCAAATGTCGGTAAATCAACGCTGTTGAACAAAATTGTTGAACAGAAAGTGAGTATCACTTCGCGCAAGCCTCAAACGACCAGACACCGTATAATGGGGATCCATACCGAAGACAACTATCAGGCTGTCTATGTGGATACACCTGGATTGCACATTGAAGAAAAGCGTGCGATTAACCGGCTTATGAATAGAGCTGCAAGCAGCTCAATCGGTGATGTAGAGCTGATTATTTTCGTTGTCGAGGGCACTCTGTGGAATCAAGACGACGAGATGGTGCTGAACAAGGTTAAAGAAAGCGGTCGTCCAGTCTTGGTTGTAATGAATAAAAGTGACCAGGTTAAAGACAAAGAGGCTATCTTGCACCATATGCAATGGCTTAGTGAACAGCATGAATTCATTGGTATTGTGCCGGTTTCTGCCAAAATTGGTAAGAATATCGACATGGTCAAAGAGGAAGTTAAAAACCGCTTACCGGAATGCGAATTTTATTTTCCAGACGATTATGTCACCGATCGCTCTATGCGCTTTTTAGCCGCAGAAATTGTTCGTGAAAAACTCATGCGCTTTATGGGCGACGAGTTGCCTTACTCGGTAACGGTCGAGATTGAACAATTTAAGTGGCAAGACAATGGTGTTTGGCAAATCAACGCGTTGATATTAGTTGAACGACAGTCACAAAAACGCATGGTGATCGGTAACAAGGGCGAAAAGCTCAAAGTGATTGGCCGAGAAGCCAGAAAAGATCTTGAAGATATGCTTGATAATAAAGTCTTCCTAGAACTTTGGGTTAAAGTGAAGTCAGGTTGGGCTGATGATGAACGTGCACTTCGCAGCTTAGGCTACGGAGAAGACTGATTGGACAGTGACTTTCGGCAGGCATATTTGCTGCATCGGCGACCTTATCGGGACTCGCAAGTGATGCTCAATATGCTAGTCGAGGGCATCGGGCAGCTCTCCATGGTGGCCCGCATCAAAGGAAAAAGTGCACTGAGACAAAATGGGTCTTTGCAACCTTTTACGTGCTTGCTAGTTAGATATGCTGGCAAGTACGACTTAAAATACCTCAACGACTTTGAGATCCAATCTCCCCCGCTTATGTTCAAAGGGATACATCTCTATTGCAGCTTCTACTTGAATGAACTGTCGCACCGGGTCATCCCAACTAATGAACCTTTAGACCATGCATTCGAGCTGTATCAAACTCATCTAAAACAATTATTTACAGCCAATCAAACGATGATAAAATCCAATGCACATGATAAGGCTTCTGTCAGTGAACGGATCGAGCTCATACTTCGTAATTATGAATTTCAACTGCTGTGTGAATTGGGCTTTGGCATCGAGTTTGAGTACGATGCGTTTGGCGACCCGATTGAAGCGTCTCGTTACTATCAATTTGTAAGGGAAGTGGGTTTTTGTCCAAGTGAGGATATTCAACGCAGCTTTTCTGGCAATACACTCTTGTCTATTGCTCAGGGCGAGTACCAAACGGACACCGCAAGAAGACAGGCTAAAGCACTGAGCCGTTATTTATTAAAACCACTGCTTGGAAGTAAGCCGCTAAAAAGCAGAGAACTATTTCAACCAAGGTAGAACAATGAAAGATATTTTGTTGGGTGTTAACGTAGACCATATTGCTACATTGAGACAAGCCCGTGGCACTAGCTACCCAGATCCTGCACATGCAGCCGCGGTTGCAGAACATGCTGGGGCAGATGGCATTACAATTCATTTGCGTGAAGATCGCCGCCACATTCAAGACAGAGATGTATATGTGATGGCTAAAACAATTCAGACACGCATGAATTTAGAGATTGCAGTGACTGATGAGATGTTGGATATCGCGTGTGAGGTGAAGCCTGAGTATGTTTGCCTTGTCCCTGAAAAGCGAGAAGAGCTCACAACGGAAGGTGGCTTAGATGTGGCAGGTAATCAGCAAAAAGTAACCGAAGCTGTTCAGAAGCTCGCTGATGCGGGTATCAAAGTGTCTCTATTCATTGATGCGGATAAGGCACAGATCGATGCGGCAAAAGCAACAGGGGCGCCATACATTGAAATTCATACCGGCGCCTATGCAGATGCTCAGTCTGATGATGCGCAAAAAGCGGAGTTAGAGCGTATTCGTGAAGGGGTTCAGTATGCACATGGTATAGGTATTGTTGTCAATGCTGGGCATGGCCTGCATTATCACAACATCAAGCCAATTGCTGAGATGCCAGAGATTTATGAACTCAACATTGGTCATGCCATTATCGCGCGTGCGGCAATTGACGGCTTAGAAAAAGCAGTGAGAGATATGAAGCGCTTGATGCTTGAAGCGCGTCAAGCTTAAGCATGTAACTGTTCAATAAAAAAACCCCAGCGTGATAGCTGGGGTTTTTTTATTATGCTTGTTCTGCGAGGTAGTCGATAACGACTTGATGATGCTCTTTGGTTTTAAACTTATTGAATACGTGTTTGACTTTACCATCTTGTCCAACTAAAAAACTGATGCGATGAATGCCATCATATTCTTTACCCATGAACTTCTTTAAGCCCCAAACACCAAAGGCATCTGCAATTGCGTGGTCTTCATCTGAGAGTAAGTCAAAGTTTAATTCTTTTTTAGTCTCGAAGTTCTTTAACTTTTTGACCGGATCTGGGCTGATACCAACAGCAACGGTATTATGCTGGGCGAGCTGCGCCTTGTGGTCGCGCAGTTGCTCTGCTTGAACGGTACATCCAGGTGTGAGCGCTTTCGGGTAAAAGTAGACCAGTACCTGATTGTCGCCGAGCAGTTTACTCAGTTCTACCGTTTCACCATTTTGATTTTCAAGTTTAAAACTAGGTGCGTTATCACCTGCTTGTAATGTGTTCATTTATGATCCTTAGCGAATGCGTCTGAAAACATAGTGTACGTTTGAAATACCAGACAGTGCTTCAAACTTTTCTTTAAATTTATCAAAGTCTAATTCGCAAGGCGTATTAAACTCCAGAAGACAGTTCATATGCATCTCGCCTTGCTCTTCATAGGTATCTGATTTTAATGAGCAAATACTCATATTTTGCTCTGCAAAAAAGCGTGTCACTCGACTAAGTGTCCCTTGAGTGTCTATCCCTGAGTATTCCAAAGTGTACCCAGCACCATATTCACTTTCAGTGTGACTTGATGTACGTTTCATCATCGTCAGTAGACCTAGTTCTACACTTTTGACTGGGAGCGTGTGCTCAACACGACTAATTGCGGCCATATCGCCGGATAGCAACATGATAAAAGTAAATTCGTTACCTAAAATTGCAATTCGGCTATCAATGATGTTGCAGTTACATTCACTCACTAACTGGGTGAGTTCGCTGACTATACCGGATCTATCTTCCCCGATAGCAGTTAAAACAAGTTGGTGTGAAGTAAAAGTAGTCATTCCGACATCCTAGTGAGCCCTTGCCAAATTGAGTTTTGGAGACTGATTTTTAGTTATATGAAGGCGAATACTATCACAGTTTAACTGCGAGTCCCACCGCCCAGACATGTCTAGAAAAAGACGACAAGACAATTCAGCCGCTCAATTCTTGTGTTTGCAAGGTTTGCCAAGTAACATAGTGCAAATTTTTTCGAAATTTATCTGTCACTGTGAAAGTAAAAATTATTACGTTTGGCAGTGAACCATTTCAGCATTCCTTAATCTTAAGTGAAAGAATAATTATACAATGGGTTTGCTAAGGAGTTTTATTAGTGCAGTATTGGGTCCCTAAAGCGCTAACGTTAGGCGTTGTACTTGGTTTATCAGGTTGTAGTGTTTTCACCAACGACGCTCATCAAAAGAAAAACTATCGAGTTCACGAAGCTGTGCAAGTTCCAGCAGATCTTGAGCAACCTTATCAAGACCAAGAGTTTAAAATGAGTGTTGCTACCTATGACAATGATCAGAAAGCGAAAAGCTATCGCCCACCACAGCAGGTGTTGACGCTTGCAAAAGGTAGCTGGGCTGAAGACAAAGAAGATGTTGCACGCATCTATTTTGACAAAAATGATGGTATTGAACATCTAGATAAGTTTATCTGGCGAGCGGTAGAAAGCGTACTTTCGAATCACGAAACCAATATCAGTGAAGATAACCGTAATCAAGGAACATTAACAACAGGTTGGTATTCATTGTTCCAAACTGAAGAAAGCTGGTTTTGGGAAACAGAAAAAGAGATTTCAAAGCAGCGTTTCGAATTTACCTTGTCTCAAAAGGAGCACCAAAGAACTGCTTCTTTACAGGCAAAACTGGTTGGCTATGAAAGCGATGAAGTGCCACTGAATGATTTATTGCAACAACAACTTGAAGTGCGCGCTATTAATGAGGTCGTTGCTGAATTTGACTACCAGTATCGATTGCTGGAAGTTGAACTACGTAAGCAACAAGGGGTTTTATCGCTTGACCTTGGCTTTGATCAAGCGGGTAACGCCGCACTGATTACGCTTGCAGATAGAAATACAGTAATGGAAAGGCTTTCTAATTTCTTAGAGCGAGTGAACTTCACCGTGATCAGAATTGATGACGACAGTAATGAAGTTCTTGTAAGGTATGCAGCGCCAGAAAACAGTGTTTGGGATTCTATCTGGGGTGAGGAAGCGCCGACGTTGGCTATCCCGGATGGTGACTACACGATTAAAGTGGGTACGACGGACGACGAGCAAACTTCACTGACATGGTTTGACGCTGAGCAAAAAGTATTAGATGCAGCAATTTTAGAGGCACTTCAACAAGGGCTTGTTGAAGCGTTAAGAAACCGCGGACTAAGTATATAATTACAAACCGCTAAAGTAGTTCAGAAAAGAGCATTTGCTCTTTTCTTTTTTTTTGTGGATAAAGAAATGATGTCAGATACAACGCATTCTTCACAAGTGAATTGGCGAACGTGGTTCGCATTTTTGGTGCCATCACTGATAGGCGTTTTCCTCTTTATGACGCCTGTTCCAGAAGGCGAGGGGATGACGATCCCAATTGCCAAGATGTCTAAAATACTGCAAAGCTGGACGGATCCGTTTATTCATGCACTGATATTGACCATTGTTTGTATAACTGGTGTTTTAAGTGTTGTTGTCAAAGTGTTTAAGCCCAAGCCTTTACTGAAAGTAGATTTGGTCAGACACTTGTTTGATGTCAGTTGGTTATGGGTTGTGACTAGGCTATTTGGCATGGCGTTTATCATCATGACGTTTTTCCAAGTTGGTCCAGAGCTTATACACTCTAAAGCAACTGGGGCTTTGGTTTTACACGATCTTTTACCTGTCTTATTCTCCGTTTTCCTATTAGCCGGTTTGTTGCTGCCGTTATTGCTTAATTTTGGTCTGTTAGAGTTGGTTGGAACATTATTAACGAAAATAATGAGACCTGTTTTTGGCGTTCCGGGACGCAGCGCCGTAAACTGTGTTGCCTCTTGGTTAGGTGACGGTAGCGTCGGCATATTGATGACGTCTCGCCAGTATGAGGACAAACATTATACACAGCGCGAAGCCGCTATTATCGGGACTACATTCTCGGCGGTATCCATCACATTTTGTTTGGTGGTTATTGGCCAAGTTAAACTAGAACACTTATTTGCGCCGTTTTATTTGACTGTGTGTGCAGCAGGTATTGTTGCTGCGATCATTGTGCCGAGGTTACCTCCACTGAGTTTTAAGAAAAATGTGTATGTGGATGGTTCTACTCACAATGAAGATTCAGAGACAGTACCTCAAGGTAAGACACTATTTGGCCACTCATTGGATGTTGCGCTAGATAAAGCGCACAAGGCGCCGGGCGTTAGTGGCACTGTTAAAGAAGGGGTATGTAATGCCTTGGATATGTTATTTGCAGTGTTACCTGTGGTTATGGCGGTAGGCACCTTTGCATTGATAATTGCAGAAGAGACGCCTATTTTCCAATACTTGGGTCAGCCTTTTATTCCTTATTTAGAACTGCTACAAGTACCAGAAGCAGCAAAAGCTGCAGAAACCATCGTTGTAGGGTTCGCAGATATGTTCATCCCTTCTATTTTGGCGTCAAGTAGCATCGAAAGTGATGTGACACGTTTTATTATCGCAGCGTTGAGTGTGACACAGTTGATCTACATGTCTGAAGTAGGCGCGTTACTATTGGGCAGTAAAATACCGGTCAATATTTTTGAATTATTTGCGGTGTTTATATTAAGAACGCTTGTGACATTGCCAGTGATCGCGCTGATGGCGCATTGGTTAGTCGGATAATGATGAATAAATAAGGCAGTGGCGCTATAATTACGGTCTCTGCCTTAGTTTTTCTTGTCTTGGGGTGTGTCTTGCTTATCTTCAGCTTCATCAGGCTTTATTTGCTTGTCTAATTTGTCTTTCACATTAAATTTGGTCGCGTATTTCAACAGTGTAATGTTGCCTATAATGTAGCCAAGTACGGCGACAATAATTAAAATTATCTGCCACGTTTCTAACTTCTCTTCACCCATTGATATGGCCTCTCGTCGTATGCTGTTCAGTTTGCGTAAACTTCTGATAAATATTCTAGAAGTTGTAGAACACAGTCTACTAAAATGATGCTGATTGTTCGACCAATAATAATTGTAAATAGTGTGAGATATTCGCAGCATTTTGATTTTACAATTGGTATCATCGGCAGTGTGAAAAGCAATGCAAATGATTGCATACTTTCTAGAACATCTATCTTTTGATCAATAAATGGTTTGTGCATCCATGGAGCAAGTTTTAATTTGGCCTTCTCAGTTTCCCCTGCTTTTAAAGGGACTTGTTGAAGATAATGGCGCCTTTATTTTAGACGCCTTAGAGGCGTGGCCAGAATGTGAAGCTGTAAAGGATGAGCAAGGAGTGGTATCGCAGGTACTCCCCCCCATTTTTTACGTCGCTTGGCTTCAGCCATTGGACCCCTTTGAATCTTGCTTTTTTCAGCATATTGATGAGTATGACGAAGAAGCGCACCAATACGTAGCTGGACTTTTGCAACATATTGCTGCTGCCGGGATGACTAAGGATGAGCTAATACTTAAGCTCTTGGGGGGGTTGTCCAAGTATTCTAATATTAAAACACAAGCGAAGTTACAATCGAAAGTTTCATTTGTGGATCTATTACTGAAAAACAAGCAGCACAAAACACTTTCTTGGCTGTTAGCAAATGACTTTAAGCTAACTCCCACACAAGCCTGTGATTTTTGGATAAACGGCTCTGACGCAGCCAGAGAAAGCATTGCCACCTATTATCAACATGCACTACAAAATCTCTCTCAGACGCAACTCGAAGCGGTTAAAAGGCTCAACGAAGGGGAGGATTGTGATGGGTTGCTAAACCTGTTGTGTAATGAGGATGAATTACTTCATATACTAGACAATGCGTTACTGGAACAGGTAATGTCTGGGACTGCGAAACAATCCAGTATGCTAGCACTCATCGAAAAAGGCGCAAAAGGCCATGGCAAAGACAATGCCGGCAAATCGGCGATGATGTGGATCGTTGAAAAAGGGTTCGTCAGTGCGGCAAAGGCGTTACGCAGCTTTCATTGCGCAATTTCTCTTGATGATCTGGGGCGTAATTTGATGCATTACGCCGTATTGTCTAATTCTAAACCCATGTTGGAGTTGGTCGAAGAAATGGGGGTCGATCCTCGGCTTGCAGATATATCTGGTTGCACACCTTATCGCTTGGCCTCAGAAAACCAGTCTGTCAGTGCGAAAAAATATCTAGAAAAGCGCGGTATTATTGAATTAAGTGACGAAGCAAAGTACCAAAGGATTTTGAGGGTGTATAGTCTCAAGGCACTTGTCGTTTTGTTGTTGCCGGTACAAATGGCCCTGTTTTTTGATGCTGGCCGGGACAATAAGCTCTCTATGATTATACTGTTGTCGAGTGTGACTTTATTTATATTTGCACTTGCACGACTATTAAAAAGTCGGAAGTTGTTTCCGACGCTTAAGCTTCCTTTGACACTCCGCTGTTTAGGCGCTATGAGCTGGTTAAGCTTGGCAATACAGGCACTGTTTACAGTGACTATGTGCTTGGCAGTGATGAGTAGTTAATGGATGTTAGAGGCGGGTAGGCAGGTATAGGCCTGCCCAACGAAACACTCAGATTATTGATCTAGCGGTGTATCAAAATCTGCTGGCTTTTCAAAATCACCGCTGACATTGACTAGTTTATCGTTTTCAAAGTAAACAGTTAAACGCTTACGCATTTCAGAGTCCCTATCGATGTTAAAGACATAGTTGTAATGCCATTTGCTAGAGTCAAATGCATCTTTAGCCACAGGAGTACCTAATACGTACAAAACTTGTTCTCTGGTCATTTGAACTCTTAGTTTGTCTATATCAGACTGTTCTAGGAAGTTACCTTGAGGAACATTGATCCTATAAACCCAGCTAGAACAACCGGACAAAAAAACACTCATTATGGCGGCGGTTAGCCAAGGTAAAAGGAGTTTATTGTACTGCATGTATGTGTGTATCCTTATTTTTGGTTATTACGAATGATACAGATTGCATAAAGAAGGTAAAGTAGATTGTGCATTTCGACCGCGTAATTTACAAAAAGTTTCTAATAGCGAGAAAATATAAGTTGAATGACAAAAAAAATCCCGATACTACTTGGCTGCTTTACATCGTAGAAAATACCATGGGTCATTGGTATACGGGGATCACCAACGATTTGGACCGTCGCATTGCTCAGCACAACAGTGGAAAAGGAGCGAAAAGTCTACGAGGAAAAGGTCCTTTAAAATTGATCATTGCGCTGTCTGGGCTCAGTAAAGTGCAAGCAGCTAAATTAGAGTGGCAAGTCAAGAAGTTGAATAAAAGACAAAAGGTTCAATTGGTGACAACGTCGCTTGCGGCTGTGAGCGAACGCACTAAGCCGGTCATTGATTTTGACACTAATGTGAGCTTTTCGAAGTTAATTTCTGCCAATGAATCATCAATTGTGTGATGGTTATCATCGACCCCTGAGCCAAAGTAAATAAAAGGAATTTTGGCTCGATAGAAAGGATAATGATCGCTGGCACGTAGCCAATCAATTTGCGGCTCATTTAGTCTCCGAGCCATTCTTTTTGAAGAGAAGAACATACTAAGTGCCACTTCATAACGCTCAAAATGACGTACAATGGCGCCCTTTTTTGACTTCATATCAAAAGATGCGAGGGCATAAAGTGTATTGCGTTTTTGAATGTCTAGCATATCCAGATTGATGTTTAAGAATACCGATTGTTCGCCCAGTTGCGAGACAAAATGCTTTGCGCCATGAAGGCCTCTCTCTTCGGCATCGGTAGCGAGATATATGATATCTCGCTCGAGTTGTGCGCCTTTTAATTGTCTGGCTATGTCCATCATCACAGCCACACCAGTCGCGTTATCGTTTGCACCAGGGTAGTGCTTATTTCCTTTGCGACCTAAGTGATCATAGTGGGCTGTGATAACTAGAGCAGGGCGGCACTGTGCAACGTTACACGATTGGGTGGCCACGACATTATGCCCTGTGCCAGTACCGAAAAAGCCTTGTTTAAATTGAAAAGAATGGATCTCGACTGCTAACCCCTCCTTCTCAAATTGCTTGTAGATGTAATGTGCACTGCGATGAGGGGTGGGGGCGCCCGAAGGACGCCCTTCAAACTCAATGCTCGTCAAAATGATCATATCTCGGGTGAGTGTTGAAGCCTCAGCACATAGAGCGGTGAAAAGTAGTATCAGCGTACTAGTTTTTAGCCACGGCATCTAACCACTCCAGCTTCCCTCTATATTGAATTTGATTATGTTTAAATTTTGAAAGCGCCAATGCTCTTTGCAGATGTCGCTTAGTTTGCTCAAGCTTTCCTAGCGAGTAGTATGCTTTAGCAAGTGCAAAGTGTCCTTCATGTAAGCGTTTATCCAGCTTTAAGGCTTCACGATAATAATGAATGGCTTTGAGGGCGTTACCTTGTTCAAGTGCGTCATGTCCTAAGGTAATCACATAATAAGGGTTTTTTCGTCTGAGTTGGTATAGCTGCGTTCTGATCTGCTCGGCTTGATCCGAGCGTTGTGTCAGGTCATACAGCACCGCCAAGTTGCCTTTTGCAGTGTTGTTGTCTGGGTTGAGTGCAAGTGCCTGATTGTACATATCTTCGGCGGTAGTGAGTTTATTTGCAATACGGTATAGGATCGCGAGATTCGCCCACGCACTGGAATATTGCGAGTCTATGTCTATGGCAGCTTTAAAGTAACTAAATGCAAGGTCTTGTCGTCCCTCAACCATGTGTATCGCGCCTTTATTATTGTAAAACATTGCTGTGACACGATCCTTGGTGATTTCAGTCGTTCTAAATGCCTGTTGTCGACTATTTGGGTCAAAATCAATCGTCAGCGTCTTGGGCGAAGTATGGAGTACATCTTTGCCTATGAATTTTGCTCTGTCTTCATACACTTTTAAATTAATGTGGCCACTGAGGAAGTTATAACCACGACTATTAGCCCAATACTCCGGAACATGTACTCTTTGAAATTGCCCTTTTAGATTTAAGTAATCGGAGAGGCTATAGGCCAGAATGGACAATGATAAGCAATTGGCATTCAAATTATGATAAGCCTGCGTCGCTGTGAGGTTGGCATCACTCATGTAAGACAGTGTGTCATCACCGTTATCCAGTAAGAATTGTAGGATGACTTCAGCGCGTCTAAGCTCGGGCTGTTCATGGCGTTTAAAGGTGTTGTTGAGCGTGGCTATGATGCTGTCGTCTAGGGAAAAAATTTCTGTTTGGGTTTCTACAGGCAACGTGTTGAATGGGGCGTTATCGAGTAGGGACATATTGGCTGGCGGGGCGCTCGTAGTTTGGCAGCCTGATAAAACAAGGCTGAATACGAGCAGTGTAAAAGCATAATACACACTTTGATAACTTAACTTCATTTAAATTACTCCCAACTGCTTATCTATTACTAGCGTAGCGAATGCTGGGAGTAAATAAAGAAAAAATTGTTACAAAGCGTTGCTGACTAATTGTGCAGTGGCGACCTAAAAAGTCGCCACTAATTTGTCCAAAGCTTTCGCAGAATCAGCAAGTTGCTGAATCGCTTGTTCTGTATTGAGCTGCTCATTCATCACTTCATCACTGATCACGCTGATCTGCTCGATACTGCGACCCACGTCGACGACGACATTGCTTTGCTCTTCAGTTGCGGTCGCAATCAGCGTGGTCATATCATTTATCTGATTGGCTGTTTCTGTGATTCTGTCCATGAGCTCAACAGAGGTTTGCATTTGGCTAACACTTTGCTCTGCTTGTTTAGACGACAGTGCAATTTGTTCAACAATTGAGTCGGAAGCTGCGGTAAGTTCAGTGATCGTCGCTTGAATTTCATCAGTGGATTGTGATGTTCTACTCGCCAACGCTCTGACTTCATCCGCAACCACTGCAAACCCACGGCCGTGCTCCCCTGCGCGAGCTGATTCAATCGCCGCGTTGAGCGCAAGCAGGTTGGTTTGTTCAGATATCGCGCGTATCACGTCCAAGATATTCGCAATAGATTGAGTTTTGCTTGCTAACGTGGCGACCTGTGTTGCCATGTTTTGAATATCTGTCGCCAGCTCTTGTAGGGTTTCTTGGCTGGTTTGAACGCAATCATGACTTTCTTCTGAGCTCTCTTTGCTGGCCAGCGTTAACTTAGCGGTATTGTTCGCACTTCCCGCGATTTCTTGCACGGTGGCTGCCATTTCGTTGATGGCGGCTGCAACAGAGATCGTCTGATTTTTCTGCTCGTCTAAACATTGCGAGTTACGTTGTGACTGCGCGAACACTTGCTCACTGGCTGAACGGATATCACGACTCTCACTTGCTACGTTTGTGATAGCAGACTCTATTTTGCCGATAAACTGGTTAAATCCGTCCCCAAGCGCTGCCAATTCAGGCTGTTCTGAGTTTGGGACGCGATAGCTTAAGTTAGCATCACCACTGCCTAGCTGCTTAAACACATCCGCCATTTTTAACAGAGGCGCGCTTAGTGTACGCGCAAGTAGGACACTGATAATACTTGCAATGAGGGCAATGAATAATGCAAACGTGACGATTTGCCATTGTAAGTCATTTACTTGCGAGAAAACCTCACTTTGAGGCACTTGCGCAATGACATATAAATCCGTTTGCGGGATCCGATTGGCTGCAACCAATACAGGCTCACCTTGGGTTTCTAACTGAAGGATGTTCAGTTGTGAACCGCTTAAAAGCTGAGAAGCTGCGTTATCACTGTAGAATTGGCTCAATGTTGATTTAGCAACCAGGCTAGCATCAGGGTGCAATTGGACAGTGCCTTGATTATTCACCACAAACACAAATCCGCTCTTTTCAATACGCATGTTAGCCAGTTTTCTTTGCATGTCGTCAATGCTTTTGGCGAGCCCGGCGAGTCCTATCCCATTCGTTTGCTGATGGTTTACAAACATTTTAACGTCACCAGGAGCTTCCTGGAAAATACTGATTGAATAGGGTTGATTACTGCTTTTAAAGGCAAAAAACCAGCCATCTTGCTGTTGGTTTAGAACGCGCAAAAATCCATTTTGATTCCAATATTTATAATCTTCTCTGTTGGCCCAAGAAGCGGTTGCTAACCCATATTGGCGTTGTAATCTGTTCAATTCTTCAAGTAATAATTTTTCGTCCAGTTGACCGCTTTTCGCGGCATCAATGATAAATCGATTACTTGAAAGTTGTTTGGCGGCATTTTTTAAGACGACTATCTCTTGCTCGAGGGACTTAGTGATGCTTTCAACTTTACTGGGTAGTTCAGAACCAAGCATTCTCGTCTCGACCATGGCCTTTGATTGGTAAACCGAGATAAATCCTATCAAACTGGCGACAAGAATAGCTGTTGCACTGCCTAAAATGGTGATTTTCTGCGTGATTGTTAAACCTGTGTTACTCATTTAGCCTACTAGTACTTATTACCGTGTGGCGATAATTTTAGCATGGTCAATAATTAACACATATACTTTTATCGTAATTGCCTTAAAACATAATGAAAAAGCATTAAAAAAGCCCATAGTTTGCACTAATGGGCCTTGGTTCTAACAAGCGAACTTTACTTTACACAATACGTTTCATGGCAGACATATGGCCACGTAGCGTTTTGCCGATGATTTCTACAGGATGGGTGCGTATCGCATCATTTACTGCAATCAGCTGTTGGTTATCAACGTAATTGTCATCACCACTTAGGCCGGCGCCAATCACATCACTCTGAATTTGTTCCATAAATGGTTTCAATAGAGGTAAACATGCATGGTTGTACAAGTAACAACCATATTCAGCTGTGTCTGAGATTGTACGATTCATTTCAAATAGCTTCTTACGTGCGATGGTATTCGCAATCAAAGGAGTTTCGTGCAACGACTCATAGTATGCTGACTCATCAATAATGCCCGCCGCCGTCATTGTTTCGAAAGCCAGTTCTACGCCCGCTTTAACCATTGCGACCATCAGAATGCCTTTGTCAAAAAACGTTTGTTCAGAGATATGCTGCTCGGTATTGGTCTGCTTCTCAAAAGCTGTTTCAGCCGTTTCTGCACGCCAAGCCAGCAACTTAGCATCTCCTTCAGCCCAATCGGCCATCATACCAGTAGAAAACTCTCCGCTGATAATGTCGTCCATATGTTTGTTGTATAGGGGCGTCATCAAGCGTTTAAGTTCTTCACTTAATTCAAATGCTTTGACTTTTGCCGGATTTGAAAGTCGGTCCATCATATTCGTGATCCCGCCATGCTTAAGCGCTTCGGTAATAACTTCCCAGCCGTATTGAATCAACTTGGACGCGTAATCTGGCGCAATACCTTGTTCAACCATTTTGTCGAAGCACAGCAAAGAGCCTGTCTGTAGCATGCCACATAAAATCGTTTGTTCGCCCATCAGGTCGGACTTAACCTCTGCAATAAATGAAGAGTTAAGAACGCCAGCGCGGTGGCCACCTGTGCCCGCAGCGTATGCTTTTGCTTGAGCAAGTCCTTTTCCTTGCGGGTCGTTTTCTGGGTGTACAGCAATCAATGTTGGAACACCAAAGCCGCGTTTGTATTCCTCTCTAACCTCCGTGCCTGGGCATTTAGGTGCAACCATTATGACGGTGATATCGTCACGTACTTGCATGCCTTCTTCAACGATGTTGAATCCGTGCGAATAGGCGAGTGTCGCGCCTTGTTTCATTAGTGGCATCACTGCATTTACAACCGCGCTGTGTTGTTTGTCAGGCGTTAGGTTTAGTACAAGATCGGCAGCTGGGATTAATTCTTCATAAGTGCCTACGATAAACCCATTGTCACTGGCGTTTAAGTATGATTGTCTTTTCTCATCAATAGCAGATTGTCTCAGTGCATATGACACGTCCAGGCCGGAGTCTCTTAAGTTCAGACCTTGGTTTAAGCCTTGTGCGCCACAGCCAACAATGACCAGCTTTTTGCCGAGTAAGACATCGACACCCTCACTAAACTCAGAAGGGTCCATAAATTCGCATTGTGCCAGTTGTGCGAGTTGCTCTCGCAATGATAAAGAATTGAAATAATTCGCCATGTCAGATCCTGCTTGATTCTTAATGTTACTCTGTTTTTCGATATAGAACTAAGATAGGGGCATATATTGGTTGCGTAAAATGATATATTTAAATTATTGTATTTCATATTATGAAATACACTGGCATTGAAGATGGATCACAAACAACTTAACTACTTCTTAGCATTGGCAGACACGCTGCACTTTTCACGCGCCAGTGAGCGCTGCTATATCAGTCCGCCTACATTAAGTCGTCAAATTAAGCAGCTCGAAAGCGAGGTTGGCACTGCTTTATTCATCCGTGACAATCGCAGTGTTTCTTTGACGCCACAAGGAAAAGCATTTGTGCATTATGCCCAAGCAACGCTAGCCAGTTGGCGGCAGTTTAAAAGTGAATGTCAAGATGAGTCGCAACCCTTAACGGGTGAACTCAGTTTGTATTGCTCCGTGACGGCGTCCTATAGCTTTATCTATGATTTGTTTGCACGTTATCGAAAGGACTTCCCGCACGTTGAATTAAATTTAATGACAGGCGATCCTGCACATTCAATATCTCAGGTGCAAAGCGATTTGACAGATGTGGCAGTAGCCGTTAAACCCGCTAATCTAGCACAGGGGATCGAGTATCAGTCAATTGGACGATCGCGTTTAGTATTTATCGCACCGACCATGCAATGTCCCCTGACTGATGTATTAGCACAATGTGGTGAAGGCGCTTTACCCTGGGCGCAGCTTCCATATATTGTGCCGGAGCAAGGGGTATTAAAGGAGCGAATCGACCGCTTTTTCAAACGGATGTCGATTCAACCACAGGTGTACGCGCATGTTTCTGGCCATGAGGCGATGGTCGCTTTGACAAGTTTGGGGTTCGGTGTGGCTTATGTACCTGAAATAGTATTGGCGCAAAGCCCATTTAAGAATCAAGTGCAGCAACTCAACTTACAGTCTGAAGAAATTGATATAGGTTTGGTGGCAAAGAAGAAAAGGCTCCAAGATCCGGTAATTAATAAATTATTTTCGGTAGCAAAAGGAATATTTAATTCGTAAAGCTGAAGTTCAGTTAACGGCTGTAGACTCGCAAAAATATAAATCAAATGCGAGGTTTAGTAGTGCATACGGTTCTCATCGCGGAAAGTAAAATGAATAGTTTGGCGGCCCCATTAGCCGCACTGCAAGGCCAGGGCTTTGATGTTCAAACTATGCTGTTAGAAAACTTGGAGCATGTAAATCATCAAAGCAGTCAAGGAAATGTAAGCAGTATTGTGATTGATCAGGCAATTGCAACGAGTGCAAGATTTGACACTATCAATACATTGAAATCTTATTTTCAGGCACCGGTGTTGGTGTCGGTGGATGATAATAATGATGATATACAAAGCTTGTTGCTAGAGCTGGGCGCAGACGATGTGATTGCAACCAATGCGAAGCCGAGGCTATGGCGAGCACGTTTAGACGCAGTCAACCGTAAAATTCAACGCGTTAATGTGGGCAGTGCCAAGTCTGCACACAGTGAACTGAGCTTTGGACAGTTAACCATTAAAGGAGATGAACGCACAGTTTTACTGGATGATAAATTAGTTAGCTTGACAACCCACGAGTTTGATCTAATTTGGTTATTGGCATCGCGAGCTCCAAAAGTGGTAAGCCGAGAAGAAATTTATCAAAAAATCATTGGCCAGCACTATCAAGCGAATAGCCGTACTATCGATGTGCGCATATCCTGCCTCAGGAAGAAACTTGGAGACAATGCAAATAGTCCCCAAAAGATAAAAACGGTGTGGCGACAAGGATATCTGTTTGTTAAAGAGGCTTGGGAAAAAAATTTATAGTTCGAATTTTTCGAACTATAAATCAATCATCATCTACTTGAAAAAACTTGATATCGCAGACTTTCCTGAAAATGATTTTTAATTTTCATTTTAAAACATGTAGTTACAATTTTTTATTTATTAATGCTAGTGACTCTCATTTTCTCTTCTATATTTAATCTTAACTCCACCTTTCTATTCGCATACTTTTAACAACGCAAATAATATTGATTGCTATTTAGGTCTGTGTATACTTTGTCCCGTTAAGAAAATGCAAATACAAATAATTTTCATAGGAAGACGTCCAATGGCATTAAGAAAGTCTCTGCTTGCAACTGCAGTTTTAGCTGCAACAATGGGTTTAACTGGGTGTGGTGGCTCGAGTAGCAATGACAACCCAACAACGCCTACAACTCCAACTCCGCCAGCGAATAAAGCACCAACAATTACGCTAGGCACTGTAGCAGTTGAAGAAGACAAGTTAGGTGAAGCGGTAGCTGGTGTAACATTTGCGGATGACTCAGACGCACTAAATGCACTAACTTATACTGTAAGCGATGGACGCTTTGAAATTGTTGAAGGACAGCTTAAACTTAAGGCAGCAAATGCACTCAACTTTGAACAAGAAGCTGAGCAGAAAGTAACGCTGACTGTTTCTGCACAAGACAGCGCAGGTGAAAAGACTGAGCAAGAAATCGTAATTACGATTACTGATATGGCAGCAACAGCAGGTGTGAACACCTATGAATTTGGCCATAATGGTGTATCTTCAGTGTCATATTCTGGTCAGGTTTCTCGTCAAGCGGCTATCTCTGAAGCGAAAAAGCTACTAGGCACCTTGAAAACGGGTCCTGAAGGCATTAACGATGTTGTAGAATTAAGAAAAATCTTAGCGGATGTACGTGGTATTTTGATGCCAGCTGACGAATCTCGCCAAGATAACGCACTGACTTTCTTATCGGGTGTGGATGCTGAACAAACCACTTTAGGTCAGATCTCTAGCCTTAAGAAAGTTGCTGGTGAAGGCGGTAAGATAGCTGGTCGTGACACGACTTACATGAATAAGGCGTGGGAAGAAAACGGTTCACTAGTTGGTTGGTCTGAATTCGGTGGTCACCCATCAACACCAGAAGGTTTGGTATTGTATTACCTAGACCTTGTTGAAGCGCAAATCACTAAGTTTGAAAATGGTGAAACTAATACGTTTACACACAACGGAACGACGGTCACGCTTAACAGCTTATATGTAACACCTGAAGGCCTAGACTTAGTTCAACTTATTCAAAAACACCTAAACGGTGCCGTTGCACTGTCTCAAGGTGCGGACGACTACTTAGACGAGCTAACAATTGGTGATAAGTCTGCTGACAATACAGTGCTAGCTGAAGGCAAGACGTACACAGAACTTGAGCACAAGTTTGACGAAGGCTATGGTTACTTCGGCGCAGCGACACACTACCTAGAGTTCAGTGACGAGCAAATCTCAAGCTCTGCATATCACGATGCGGACTCAGACGGTAAAATCAACCTGCTTACAGAGTACAACTTTGGTAACTCAACCAACGCATCTAAGCGTGACAAGGGAACTGCTGGCAACGCAAACCCGACGGACTTCTCTGGTTCAGCACAAACTGCGTTCATTAAAGGTCGTGCGCTGATCAACGCAAACTTCTCTAAAAACGTGGCTGATTGGAGCGAAGACGACAAAAAAGCGCTTGAAATGTACCGTGATCAGGCAATCCTAAACTGGGAAAAATCAATCGCAGCGACTGTTATCCACTACATCAACTACACAATTGCTAAAGAAGATGGCAACTTGACTCAAATTAAGTCAGGTGAATTTGATGCAAGTAAATTTGAGAAAGTTGCGAAGTACTGGGGTGAAATGAAAGGCTTTGCATTGAACTTCCAATTCAACCCATTCTCACCGGTAAGTGCTGAAAAATTCGCTGAAATCCATACTCTAATGGGTGACGCGCCAGTGCTTGAAGCTGACAAGATCGATGCGTATATTGCAGACCTTGAAAAAGCACGTGCAATTATTGCTGAAGCATATAGCTTCGATGCTGAAAATGTTGAAAAGTGGTAATCAACTCACTTTACATTTATGAAAAGGTTAGTCGCTAGAGCGGCTAACCTTTTGCTGTATTTATAGGTATCAAAAAAAGAGAATCGCAATGAGAGTGTTAAAACCTTTGAGCGCAGTTGCTGTTGCAGTGTCATTGCTTTTGAGCGGCTGTGGTGAAAGTAGTTCTAGTACAACCGGTTCAGAGTTTGTGAACAATGATGGTTCAACGAACCCAACGAACCCGACTAACCCAACCGATCCAACAACACCCACTGAGCCAACCACATTTGATGAAGCTGCCTTGGTCGCCAATTTAGTGAACAATGTATTGAGTCCAGCTTTAACGCAATTCCATAGTTATGCTCAAGCCCAACAAGCTCAAATTGGCGAATACTGCAGTGCAGCCAAAGCACAAGCAGACAACACAGATAGCCTCCATGAGCAAGCAAAAGACAGTTGGCGTGCAGCGATGAGTAGTTGGCAGTATGTTGAGTTAATGCAGGTTGGTCCACTTCTGACAAATGGCAAAGAATTAAAGGGTAATATTTACTCGTGGCCAGCTGGTGGCGCACTTTGCAGCATTGACCTAGATGTGGTGTATCATGAAGCAGGTATTATTAATGGCAACGCAAGCCTTCCTTATGACATTAAAACACGCACGTCAGACCGCAAAGGATTAATTGCAATCGAACATGCCTTGTTCAATACCAATTATGATCACAACTGTACCTTTGAGAACGATGCATTAGCGCCTTGGAATGGACGCACTATCAATGAGCGAAAGGTGGCCAGATGTGAATTTGCGCACACGGT
This sequence comes from Pseudoalteromonas sp. SMS1, assembly GCF_021530565.1. Classification (GTDB taxonomy): domain Bacteria; phylum Pseudomonadota; class Gammaproteobacteria; order Enterobacterales; family Alteromonadaceae; genus Pseudoalteromonas. Next base: position 86,556 of record NZ_JAKGBI010000002.1, on the reverse strand, counting down.
ATCTGCTGACATCGTAGATAACAGCGCAGAAATTTTATCTCGCTGGCAAGGTGACAGTGGCTTTGCTAATCAGCTATTAAATGCGGGTGAGCCGGGTTCTTCATTTGACACCCCTCATTTGGCCTTGAACGAGATCTCTAAAGCCCTTTTCTATATGACTGAAGAGCTGAAGGACAAGAAACTTGGCACGCCACTTGGGCTATTTGTAAACAGTTGTGGCTTTGAAAGCTGCCCACAAGATGTTGAGTCTGATATCTCAGCGCATTCAAAAGAAAATTTACTTGCTAATCTCCGCGCATTTAAACAAATCTTTACCGGAGAGGGTAGCAATACTGACAACACTTTGGGATTTGACGACTTCCTTGATGCTGAGGATGGCACTGAAGTGAAACAGCGTATGTTAGCTGGCATTGAAGAAGCTGAAGCGGCGCTGCTTGCTATAGATGGTTCGCTGCAGCAGGCTATTGCAGATGAGACTGCAAAAGTAACTGAAGTACATACCAAAGTTAAAAACGTGACTGACGAGCTTAAAAATGACTTTATCAATAAGCTGGCACTGGAACTTCCTCAAACATCGGCAGGTGACAATGACTAAGTACCCGCGTATGAATAAATCACTATTGGCATTGGCGGTTGCGATTGCACTACCGAGCGCTTATGCCCAAGACAATGACCAGGATGATATCGAGCATATTCAAATCATCAGTCATTACGACAAATTAAGAACGGAAGCCGGCTCTGCGACACTGTTGACTGAAGAAAAGTTAGGTGAGTACGAATACGATGATATTCATCGTGTGTTGTCTTCTGTGCCTGGTGTGAATATCCGCGAAGAAGATGGTTATGGTCTTCGACCAAATATTGGCTTTCGTGGCGTAACCCCCGAGCGTAGTAAAAAAATTACGATTATGGAAGACGGGGTGTTGATTGGCCCTGCGCCATACTCGGCACCTGCCGCTTACTATTTTCCGCAAACTACCCGAATGACTGCTGTTGAAGTGTTTAAAGGCCCCGCCGCAATTAAGCATGGCCCTCAAACGATAGCTGGCGCGCTGAACTTAGTGACACGTCAGGTACCTGAGTTCACAGAGGGCGCAATTGATATTGCAGCTGGTGGTGACGGTTACACAAAAGCGCATGGTTATTATGGCTCGGTCATTAACAACATCGGATTTTTACTTGAAGCGGTGAATGTTCAAGCAGATGGTTTTAAAGAACTTGATGGTGGCGGAGACACGGGGTTTGACAAGAACGATATTCTTGCCAAGTTCAATTATCGCTTAAAGCAAGATAATTTAGAGCATACATTTGGCTTGAAATTGAGCTATGCAGATGAGATATCGGATGAGACCTACCTAGGTTTGACGGAAGCCGATTTTGCTGAAAATCCATATCGTCGTTATGCAGCAACAGCCCCTGCGAAAATGGATACCAAACATCAGCAGATTATGTTCACACATAATGTATCTGGCGAAAATTTAAATTTAACTACGCGTATTTACCGTAATGATTATGAACGCGCATGGTTAAAGCTGAATAGCATTTCTGGGAAGTCGCCACAAGAAGTCTTGTACAATCTGGAATCAGACAATAATCAGCGTCTGTATGAAATTTTAAAAGGCGAACAGGATTCCATTGTCCCTGGTGCGACGGACTTTTTGACAATGGGTACCAATGACCGTGAATATTACTCACAGGGTATTCAATTCGATGGTGATGTGACGCTTAACCTGTTTGATTTAGAGCATGACATCTCTTTTGGTGTTCGCTTCCATGAAGATGAAATTGAGCGAAAGCACTTCGAAGAAAGCTATAATATGAAGTCTGGTGTATCTTCTCTCGTTGAAGGCAGCAAGCGCTTTACGACGCTTAATGTTGAGAATACTCAAGCTTTGTCAGTATATGTTGAAGACCAAATTAAGTTTGACGCATTGACAATTGGGGTGGGTGTGCGTGGTGAGTTAATGGACATGCATTACCATGACAACAACAACCCAAATAAATGGCAAGACAAAACCACACGAATTTGGTTGCCTGGGGTGAGTGGTTTTTATCAGTTGAGTGAAGATGCCGGTATCTTGTTTGGCGTACATCGCGGGTTTTCTCCTGCATCGCCAGCGCAACCAGCTGAAATAGAAATTGAGAAAAGTACCAACTATGAGTTTGGTGGCCGTTACAACGATGGGGTAACGCAGTTTGAAGTTGTCAGCTTCTTTAATGATTATAGTAATCTGAAAGAGAGTTGCGGTCAGTCAAATTGTGGTGATATCAACCAACAAGATGCTGAGTTTAACGGTGGCGCGGCGCACGTCTATGGTCTAGAAGCGCAATTTAGTCAACGTTATCCTCTCAATTTGCAATTAGACATACCTTATGGCTTTGTGTACACCTACACTAAAGGCGAGTTCAAGAACGAGCGCTACACGAAATTTGCTCAGTGGGGCAAGGTACAAAGCGGTGATCCTCTGCCGTATTTACCTGACCATCAAGTTAGCTTCAATATTGGTTTGAGCTCAGACAACTGGCGTACTTCATTAGCGGTTAAATACGTTAGCGCTATGGAAGAAGCGTCAGGCACAAGCTGGAATGTGGGGACCGATGAGTTCACTTTGTACTTAGAAGGTCAAGAAGTCCCTTCATCGACGACAGTTGATTTCTCGGCCAGTTACGACTTTGACAAGTACGGACAAGTGTACCTAAAGGTTGATAACTTGTTAGATGAAGATAAGATTGTCAGTCGTAGACCTTATGGTGCTCGCCCGGGTAAGCCAAGACAGTTTACGGTAGGTTATAAGTATCAGTTTTAACTGAACACTTAATCTAACGAATTTGTTGTATGAGGCCACATTTGTGGCCTTTTTTGAAAACTCACGGAGCTTTTACGTTAGATGTTTGAAACGATTTGGCAAAGTCTTAGTACCTTGCCTGGTTATCTTGTAGACGCGAACAAGCGTATCTTTTGGTTATACCTAGCCTCCGCTGGTGTGATGGCTGCGTTTGTGTATTGTGCAACAACTCAAGCTAGGTCATTTAAAGGCTTTTGGCATTTCCTTTTCCCCAAGTCAGTGTGGCTTCATGAGAGTGCTAAGCAGGATTACTGCTTGTTTATTATTAATCGGATTATTAAAGCACTGAGTTTTGCGCCCATTGTATTGACCATGGTGCCTGTAGCGATTGCCATTTCAGACTTTATGGAAGCCCTGTTTGGTCCTTCGTTGCATCTTCAGTGGCCACCGTTTGTTGTGGTTGGGTTGTTTACGTTGATGCTGTTTTTGATTGACGATTTAACCCGCTATCTTTTACATCTAGCATTACATAAAGTCCCTTGTTTATGGGAAATCCACAAAGTTCATCACTCCGCAAAAGTGCTGACGCCATTCACCATCTATCGTTCACACCCGATAGAAAGCTATTTTTATGCTTGTCGGATGGCACTCACACAAGGCATTGTTGTCGGGCTTGGCTACTTCTTTTTTGGCGCGGCACTGAGTATGTTTGATATTTTAGGCGCGAATCTGTTTGTATTTGTGTTTAATATCTGTGGGTCTAACCTACGCCATTCACATATTTGGTTCAGTTGGGGGGATAAGCTAGAAGGTTGGTTTATTAGCCCGGCTCAACATCAGATACACCACAGCGATAACCCAAAACATTTTGATACCAATATCGGATCTGCGCTCGCAATATGGGACCGTTTAGGCGGCAGCTTAGTCAGGGCTTCCGAAGCGAAAAACATTTCAATCGGGGTTGGTAAATACGATGCCGGACATGACTCTCTATTGGCCATTTATATTAAACCTGTTGTGGCCTGCTTAAAGGCGTGTAGACCGACGTTTACGGTGCGCAAGAAGATGCGAGATGAAAAGGGAAGATAGGCTGGCGACGGGCATTGCCAGCCTGGTTAGAGGAGAGTAGGCTCCTCAGAAATCGTTTCTACGGTTAGTGCATGACACGTCGTGCTGTGCGATGAAAACCTAACTCGTTTAATTTGTTTATTAAACTTGGGTCATCCAGTCTGTCAGGGGTAGACTCATTTCGTAAAAAATGGTCTTGCGGCACGGCGTGTAAATCGAGCATCTTATGAAATAAAATATTTCTAATGGCTAGCGCTGTCATTCCTGAGTCCTGAATGTCATCCAAGCGTTTTTGAATGTCGGAAAACGGGGCTGCATTGACATCGTCAACAGCTGCTGGAAAGTACGAATTTAACTTATTTTTGCTCATGCAAACCCTCATTAACTATCTAAATAGAATTTTTTGTTTGTTCCTAAAACCATATACTAAGTATAAGATTTAAGTACAAAAATTAGAGACACGCTCTCTAAATGACGTAGCCAGTGTACTCTTTTTCGCGGTCGAATTACTAACTTCGATGTAAAGTTTTGTAAATCGCACTATTACAAAAAATGCTTGAAAATAGGGAGTGATTTTAGACGTCTAGATGTAAGTATATGACAGGAAAATAAAAATAGTTCTCAGTACCCTTTTAAGGTTCTGAGAACTTGAAGAATAAAATTAGAATAATTTTTCTTTTACGTGCTCTGCAAAGCCGCTACCCGCTTCCAAATAGAAGTTATAAGTTGAGTGAACCCCCATATCTTCCAATTCTTTTTGTTGGTCTGGATAATTTGCGATAGCAGTGACTTGCCCCTTATAACCCGAAGCTTGCAGCTGTTCCAAGGCATAGATATTTTGCATATGTTTTGGCATGGCAAGCATGACCATTTCGACACTTGAATGATTCACGCGTTGCCAAAAGTCAGGGTCTGTGGCATCGGCCAACAGCACGCGTCTGCCGCGCTGAATATGTTTGTCTACCACTTCTGGTTTGATATCGATCCCTGCTACAGAGCCAGGGTGAGAGCTTTGAATTGTTTCATAGGCGCCGGTGCCTATGCGACCCATGCCGAAAATAACGATGCGCGTATCGGTTAAGTTAACAGGGAGCTCTTCTTCTAAACGGTGTGGGCTCTCAAAGCGCAGTAAAATATGTTCAAATTTTACATATAGCTCATTTGATCGTTTGTTTAGTGGAGACGCGAGGATGAAGGTAAAAGAGACCGCAATCGCGACGACGGCCAACCAATCTGGCGCGATAAGACCGCTGCTGGCTGCCACGGCACAGACAATAAGCCCAAACTCGCTGTAGTTGGAGAGTGTAAAGGCACTCAGTAGTGACGTACGAGCTCGCAATCTGAAGCGATTAGTCAGCACATAATAGAGCATAACTTTAACTGGCAGGACGAGCACCAATAATAAGCCAATAAGAAGTGCATGAGTTGAAATGCTGGCATTGAGACCAATGTTGAGGAAAAAGCCAACCAGAAGCACGTTCTTTAAATTTAACAATGATTTAGATAATTCGCTGGCCTTTTTATGTGGCGCAAATAGCATACCAATAATGAGCGCACCAAGGTCGCCTTTTAGCCCCGCAAATTCGAAGGCGTGGTAACCCACAACAAGTGCAAAGAAGAATCCAAACAAAGGTAGCAGCTCACCATGTTTGGAGCGGCTTAATACCCAGAACATCACTGAACGGAAGACAAACAAGCCAGCAATAAGTGCCAGTGCCCAAATATTTGGCACTTTACCGGTACTGACGGCTAAGAACACGACGGCAAAAATATCTTGCATGACCAAGATACCAATGGCGATTTTACCGTGTAAGCTGGCCATCTCACCTCGTTCTTCAAGCACCTTTACAGCGAAAACAGTGCTCGAAAAACTGAAAGCAAACCCTACCAGTAATGCACTTTGTAGATCGAGTTGATCGAACAAGGGAAGCTGCATCAAGCCTAACAGCAGTAATAATGAAGCAAAGAAGGCGCTACTTAAAATAATATGCAATGTTGCAGGTGCCCACACTTGTGGTTTCACTAAGTTTTTGACTCTGAGTTTTAAGCCAATACTAAACAATAAGATGGTGACACCCAAATCAGCTAATTGAGAGAGTAAAGGGGTGGTTTGCTGGCCCATAAGATTGAGAATGAAGCCTGCCATTAGGAATCCGATTAACGGGGGTAGCTTGAGTTGGTAAACCGAAAACCCACAAGCGAAAGCGATTGCAAAATAAAGTAGTTCCATAAGTCACGCTGGTTGTGCTAGATAGCACGATTCTACCAAATCAATCTGTTTTATAAACAAATTATGGGCAAAACAGTATGAAACTTTGTATGCGTATTAGGCTTAAACAGCGTGTTTTGATGAAAATCGATATATTTTCACTGACAAGCAACCACAAATGTGTTTAAGATGCCTTAACGGAACATCCTCGAGAGGAGTAATGATGTTTAAAAAACTCTTAGCATCTGTTGGAGTAGGTGCTGCAAAAGTCGATACAGTATTGGAAACTGAGCACTTACACCCAGGTCAAAAGTTTCAAGCACAAATTATTGTAATGGGTGGTGATGTAGAGCAGGAAATCTCTGGATTAGAGCTTGCACTAATGACCAAGGTAAAGGTTGAAAGTGACGAAGGCGAGTATTTCACAAATCATGTAATTGAAAAGTGGCGTATTCCTGAAGAGTTTACTATTGCACCTGGAGAACAAAGGGTCGTGCCGTTCGAAGCACGTTTGCATTCAGAAACCCCGATTACACAAATAAATGCGCCCTATAATCATTGTCATGTTTGGATCGAAACGGGCCTTGATATAGACCTCGCACTAGACCCTTCCGATAAAGATGCATTACACGTATATCCAAATGAAGCGGTCAAAGCCGTATTGAGTGCGATGGACAAGTTAGGCTTTCAATTAGTTAAAGCTGATGTAGAAAAGGGCTATTTAAGGGCTTCTAGCTTTCAGTCAACATCTGGCTGTTATCAAGAAATTGAATACCGACCGAGTAGTCATTCATTGTTTGGGCTTCAAGAGGTTGAGTTATCCTTCGTACCTGAGGCCCATAAAACTCATGTCCTGATTGAGTTAGATCGTGCATTCAGAAGCGATGGGTATATTGATTTAACGATTGAACACGATCAGGTTAACTTGTCACGTGTTTGTGACCAGCTAGAGCGTTTATTTGCTTGATGAGTGGTGATTTCTAATGGAGAAGAACCCGGTGCTAGAGCCTGTAGCAAGAACCTATCGTGAGCTAAGCCACGATGAAATCTTTATGATGTTTAAAGCCCGGGTCGACATATTTGTTGTAGAGCAAGCATGTGCTTACCCTGAGATTGACGACATAGACCGCGATTTAAATACGCGACATATATTGTTTCTTGAACAAGGTTGCCTCAAAGCCTACGCGAGATGCTATCCAAAGAGTGATACCGTTGTTGCGATAGGGCGTGTATTAATCACTCCTGAGAGTCGAGGCTCCGGTATGGGTTACACATTGATGCATGCAGCGCTTGCGTGTGTTAAACAGCACTACCCAGACTCACAGGTACACATTGCCGCTCAAAGCTACTTACAGCCATTTTATTGTAAACTTGGGTTTGAGCCTATGGGGGATGTGTATCTTGAAGATGGCATTGAGCACATAGACATGCAGCTTCAGCAACTAGGCTAATTTAAAAGAAAAAAGCGCTTCATTTGAAGCGCTTTTTTTACAAAGAGTTGATGAACACCAGGCCAATTGCCAGCGGGCACACAAACTTTATATACCAAGGCCAAATCTTCCAAAACAACGTATTTTCTACGGTTTCGTTACCTTCTTTAATCGCCTGTAGCAGTTTACTTCTATGCCAAATCCAGCCTGCAAAAATACAGCAAAGCATACCCAGTAATGGTTGCGCAAATTGGGTTGTCAGCTGCACAACGAAACCAAACAGAGCAGAAAAGTGATAGATAATCGTGACACTCACACAACTTACGATAATTCCTATCAACCATGTAGCCTGTATTCTAGCCAGCGCAAACTTTTCAACAACGTAAGATACAGGGGCTTCTAACATCGAAATTGAGCTGGTAAGTGCTGCGATGCTCATCAAGGCAAAGAATGCAAATCCGATATAAATGCCAATACCACCCATGCTTTCAAAAAGCGCTGGTAACACTTGGAATACCAAAGTGTCTTCCGACAGCAGCTCACCTGATGCTGAGAAAATCTCAACGCCTTGCGCTTGCGCGACGTACATAGCTGGAATGATCAACATCCCCGCAACGAATGCAATGAACACATCTATTAAGGTGACGTAGGCCCCAAGAGACACCAAGTTTTCTTGCTTACTAATATATGAGCCATAAATGATCATGACACTTGTGCCCAATGACAATGAAAAGAAAGCTTGTCCGAGCGCACTAACGAGCAAAGTAGGGTTTAAAATAGAGCTGAAGTCGGGTACAAGGTAGGCTTTAAGGCCTGTCATAGCGCCATCTTGTGTCAGTACATAGGCAATGAGCGCAAAGAGAATAAATAGCAGCGCAGGCATAAGCCTTTTAGACCACTTTTCAATGCCATTTTCAACGCCTTTACTAATGATGGCGACCGTTAAAATAATAAATGCAGCAGTAAAAAGTAAATCTCTTGAAAGTGACTGCTCACTTAACCAGGTGGTTGCTTGTTCTGTACCAGCGATGACCGAAATAGGTTCGAGGGTCGCACTAAACATCCAGCCAGCAACAATGGCGTAAAAGCTTAGGATTAAACCTGCACACACGATCCCACCAAAGCCCACGATAAAAGCAAAACGCTTTTGAACTTGGTTGTTTGCCAATTTTTGTAATGAAGCGACGGCATTAGCTTGGCCGTGACGACCGATGATCAACTCGGCCATTAATGCAGGATATGCCAAGCAAAAAGCCAGCACTAAATACACCAACACAAACGCTGCGCCACCATTACTGGCAGTTTGTGTAGGAAAGCCCCATATATTGCCTAACCCAACAGCAGAGCCTGCGGCGGCCATTATAAATCCAAACCGAGAACTAAACTCTCCTCGAATACTGCTCATGTTTTTATATTTCTCTTTTTTTAAAGACGGCCGCAACAATCTACTGTAAATGAAAGCAAATAAAAAGCCTTATCTGCACTGATCTAGCGCAAGATTTTGTCTTAAAATGACGCGTAGCTATAAATATCCAGTTCGCAATCTGGTTTTTTGTTTTAAAGTTTTGAAAAATAGGTGTTTTTTCGTGTTTTTATGAATTGGTGTCAGGTGTCCTGTACGTTTTGAGACACAGCTTTACATGGTAAGATTAAAGTGAATTTTGCACCGCCAAGCAACTCTGAGCGGCTAACTGCAGCTTTACCGTGATGCCAGTCTACCACTTTGGCAACGATGGCTAGCCCTAAACCATAGCTTTTTCCCGCTCGATTACGATGTCCTTGCTCCTGGAAAAATGGATTAAACACCTTACGCCAGTTTTCCTGTTCGATTCCTGGGCCATCATCCTCTACATTTATTTCAATTTCATGTTCATGCTGCTTGGCACTGACAAATAACTGCATGTTGGCGAAATCACACGCGTTGCTTAGTAGATTTGATATTGCACGTGCTAGCCAATGCAAGTCAGCTTCGATGCGCAGATCAGGGTCTATAGAGATATTTGCCGTTATGCCTTTTTTAGACATTTTAGGGTGCATTTGAGTCACCACATCTGCAATATATCCGTTGAGCTTAATCGGCTCAAACTTTAATAGATGTGACTTTTGTTCTAGCGTTGCAAATGACAGATAGCTAGAAAGCATATCCTCCATCTGGTCTAAATCTTTTTCCATTCGCTGCAGTAATTGATGCACCTCGTGTATGTCATCTTCTTCCATAGCTGCATCAAAGCCAAATCGTAAACACGCAACGGGGGTACGAATGTCATGCGAAAGACTGGAGGCCATCAGCTTGTTTTCAGCCAACAGCTTTTCGATTTGGTTTGCCATTCGATTAAAAGTGAGTTCAACATCTTTGATATAAGTAAAGTGATTTACTTCTATTCGGGTATTGAGGTCACCGCTGGCGAATTGTTTGGCTGCATGTGTCAAAACGGAGAGGCGTTTTGCTAAGGGAGCCAAAACAAACCACATAAGTGCGCATACGCCAGAATAAAATGCAAGGGTTAGCAAAACATCGTAACTATTTCGCTCAGGCGGCTTTTCTAATTGCAGCTCAATATAGTCAGGCTTGAGTTGTGGTGTTGACTTGAGCAGATAGAAGTACCCCTCGTCTGAGTCAATCAGCAAGCCTTGAGGTCGGTACATTTGTTCTGTGACTTCTGAAGGTAACGCCAATGAGGCGCCAGAGTGGTAAGATATTGTGAGTGCGAAATCTTCCCCTGCTTTTTTGACAAACGCGAGACGTTCGTTAACTGGCGTTGAACTGGCCTGATTTGCGATGCCAACAAGTAATTTTGCTTGCCAAAAGAAGCTATCATCATCTGGAGAGGTTTGTTCGTTCAGCGTGTCTATTAGCCACCCAAGTACGATGATGGAAATGATCACACCGGTAAGCAAAGATAAATATAGTTTTCTCACACATTCACTCTATATAGAACAACATAATAGCTTCAAGAGCAGGCGTTTTTTGGCCGGTCTCAATGATTGCGCAACTGAGCCAGTATTACCAAGCCGTTGGGACTAGTAAATACCCCTTACCCCATATCGTTTTTATCTTTTCAGGATTTTGCGGGTCGTCATCAAACTTTTTGCGCAGTGCCGAGATTAAAACGTCCACACTGCGGTCTAGACCGTCATACTCTCTCCCTTTGGTGGCTTTAAATACGGCATCTCTCGATACAACGTTACCAGCATTTGATGCAAGAAAATGAAGCAGCAGGTACTCTGCACTGGAAATAGAAATCTCGTGTCCTGCAACTAGTACTTTTCGAGCTTGAGTATCAATTTTCAAGTTTCCAACTGTCAAGACAGTACTGCTCGCGTCATTTTGAGGGTTCGAGTCTTGCGCTGCTCGGGCATTTGCCTTGATTCTTGCTAGCAGCGCTCTTGGTCGAACGGGTTTAATGACATAATCACTTGCCCCCACTTCTAAACCGATAACTTCGTCCATTTCCTCATCTTTGGCTGTTAGCATAATAATGGGCTTGTTGTAGAACTGACGAAGTTCTCTACATACGCTAATACCATCTTGCCCTGGCAACATAATATCCAACAGTACCAAGTCAGGATTATGTTGTTTTACCATAGACACGACTTCATCGCCGCGATGACAGCAGTGCGTCGTGTAACCTTGGTTATTGAGATAATCCGCAACCCACTGTGCAAGTGATTCATCATCTTCAACGAGTAATATCGTACCGTACTGCTCCATGAAAATTCTCCTTTAACATACTCAAATAGTATCACTATGGACGATGATACTCGTATTTGTTCAAAGCCATACTAATTTTAAAACATCTCACAATTATAATTGCTTAAAGGGATAATTGTGTAATTAAGTGTATGAGTTTGTTTGCTATTGAACATTTAACTTATCGATTAGGTTTCGCGTTAATGTTAGCATCATTTTTGGTGTGAGTTCGCTGACTTCATCTTTGCTGCACGCACCTGCTACCTTAATGAGTGGTGTAATATCTGGTTGAACGATATATGAAGGGATCTCAACTGGCGAACCATGCCTCTGTTGACGGGCTTCTTCTAAATTCTGTTGCTCGATAAATGAAACCACCTCTTGCTCATTAACCACTTTTTGTGTCTCGGTAAACGAGTATTGCAGGGGGATCCCTTGAAAACCTGCACTATCAACCGACGATTTTGCAAACCACACTACATCCGCTGAGTCGTTGTGGGTGAGACGCATGCTCAAAGATGCGGTGATATTACTGCACTGTTTGCTGGGGATGGTTTGCGAAATTTTTGCAATATAGGGGTGATCAGTACTGGGCTTATTAAGGACATAAACTTTGTCTCTATCAAACGAGAGATCCATTTGCTGAATCACTAATCGGTAATCTGTATTTTGTTGCATGTCGACTTGCAAGCCTTTCTTATTGAGCATTTTTACAAGTGCAGAGCGCAATTGTTCGGTTAGTGTTACCTTGGTTGCATCAATAAATACGGTGTCTTGCTTTTTCACGGTGTGTGCAGGAAGCTGGACCGATTTAATACGCGCAGACTCAAGTTCTGCTGTGTAGCTTATTTGATATATTGATTTCTGTAATAGTGGTTTAGGAGGAACTGTCAACTTTGGCGCAAGCGGTTGAGTCATGGCACATCCAGTTAAGCCTATCACAGCAAAACAGCTAAGGATTCCTCGCATTATAAACACCTCAAATTACTATTTTTCATCATATTATGTGGATTTTGCACTAAATTTTACATGGTTACTCATGTTTATCGACAGCTAAAAATTGTTCAAGTTTGTAACGCGCTTTACACTGTAAGGACCGATCAATAAAGATTCTTGTTTAAATTTAACGTATGTCGTGAGCCAGCAACTTACTTCGTGATATCATAACATCGCGTGTTAATGAACTGAGTCATTATGAAGTCACTATTTATTTTTTCAAAATGCTTACTAATGCTAACCTTTGCCATATCGGCCAAGGGAGATGAACTTAAAAAAGCAAAAGCATGGGAGCATTTTGTAAGCGACTATTCTAAGCAAGTCCGACAAAAACTAAAAGAAAAATCGATTCCCGGCGCGGCTTTGAGTATCACCCATGTAAAATATGGTGATATTGCAAAGGGATATGGCAAAACAAAAGTTAAAAAGGGACGTCCTGTCAATGGCCAAACCCGCTTTCGCTTGGCATCGGTTTCTAAAACATTTGCAGGCTCTCTCACCGCCAAACTTGCCGCAGATGAAAAAGTAGATCTCGACAAATATGTTGCAGATTACTTACCAATCTTTCGAGAGAGTCAATATGCACCATTGCGAGTATACCATCTGCTGAGCCATTCTAGTGGCCTAGTTCCAAATGCCTATGACAATTTAATTGAGTCCAGAATGGCGTACGACAATATATATCCAAGGCTGTTGAAAGTTAACCGTCTTTGTCGACCCGGTATTTGCTATGGCTATCAAAACGTGATGTTCAGCCTCATTGGAAATGTCATAAATCAGGCGACTGGACTGAGTTATGATACTTGGTTAAATGAGTTTATTTTTAAGCCGTTGGGAATGAAAGAGGCAGGGCTGGGCTATGAGCATATGACCAAAGACGACAATTTTGCGCTTCCACATGTAAAGGGACGCAAATATTGGCACACTGCAAAGCTCAAAAAGCATTATTATAAAGTTGCGCCCGCGGCGGGTGTAAATGCCAGTGCAGAGGACATGGTGATTTGGTTAAAAGCGCAGCTTGGCTTATACCCGAGTGTTTTATCTCTTGATGCACTTACTATTCAATCAAGGCCGTTTACGTTGACTAAACGTGAGCTGCGTAGACGAGTTTGGAAAAAATATGTTGACCAAGCACATTATGGGCTCGGTTGGCGAATTTATAGTTTTGAAGGAGAGACTGTGTACTACCACAGTGGGTGGGTGCAAGGTTATCGTACGGACGTCGCTGTCATCCCTTCACTGGGTATTGGGTTTAGTTTGTTACTGAATGCAGAAAGTGGTTTGATCAATCAGTTGACGACTGACTTTTTAAAGGAAGCGATAGATATCGCACGAGATGTTGAACCGCAATAGCGGTTCAACTGCATAAAAATTAGTTGCGAGGCAAAATAATTTTTTTGTCTTCGCTTTGGCGATAAAGTACAACGATATGGCCTATCGACTGAACTTTGTGTGCACCAGTTTCACGGACGATAGCATCAAAAATCAGCTGTTTTGTTTCACGATCATTTGTTGGCACTTTAACTTTGATCAATTCATGTATTTCTAAACATTGTTCAATTTCTAGCAACACACCCTCTGTTAGGCCATTTCCACCGAGTAAAACGACTGGTTTAAGGGCATGTGCTAACCCTTTCAGGTGTTGCTTCTGTTTATTTGATAATGTCATATTGGTACAATTTACTAATTAAGGCTTGAATTCTCGACATTCTAACGCCATCTAAAGAAGATTACTAATGAGTTGCAGTGAATATGGCAAATAAAAAGCACTCAGCGAGCTCAAAGCGCTGGTTAAAAGAGCATGTAGACGATCCGTTTGTACATGAGGCCCAAAAAAGGGGGTATCGTTCACGTGCCGTGTTTAAACTAGAGGAAATACAGCAAAGAGATAAACTTATCAGGCCTGGTATGCATGTTGTCGACTTAGGTGCAGCACCTGGAAGTTGGTCTCAGTACTTAGCTGAACAAGTGACGGACAGAGGTGAGGTCATTGCATGTGATATTTTGCCAATGGACTCATTGCCTGGGGTTGCTTTTTTACAAGGCGATTTTCGAGAAGAAAGTGTGCTCCATGCATTATTAGACAGGATTGGTGGTAAAAACATCGACGTGGTATTCTCTGACATGGCGCCTAATATGAGTGGCAACAATGTCATAGATCAGGCTGGTAGTATGTATTTGGTCGAATTGGCTTTGGACATGTGCCATCAAGTATTAAAACCAAATGGTGCGTTTGCGGTGAAGGTGTTTCAGGGTGAAGGCTTTGATCAATTTGTACAGGAAGTACGTAATGCCTTTAAAGTTGTAAAGATCCGTAAACCAAAAGCGTCTCGACCTAGATCACGAGAAGTATATATAGTGGCGACAGGATACAAACTGTAGTACAGTTGAGGTGCATTTAAGATGATTTTAAATAAATTGGATACAAGAGGTTAACCCCTTGAGCGATATGGCGAAGAACTTAATTCTCTGGCTTGTTATAGCAGTAGTGCTTATGACAGTGTTTCAGAGTTTCAATGGTGGCGAGCAATCTGATCGTCAAACAAGTTACACACAGTTTGTAAAAGAAGTCCGTAGTGGCGTGGTCAGAGAAGCAAATATTGACCGCGCGGCTGGTACTATTTCAGGGATTAAGAACAATGGAGAGCGTTTTCAAACAATCATGCCGTTGTATGATGAAGATCTCATAAACGATTTACTCAAAAATGACGTTAACGTGAAAGGTGTTGCACCTGAAGAACAATCATTTTTAGCGAACGTTTTCATCTCTTGGTTCCCAATGCTACTGCTTATTGGTGTTTGGATATTCTTCATGCGTCAAATGCAAGGCGGTGGCGGTAAAGGTGCGATGTCGTTTGGTAAGAGCAAAGCGCGCCTAATGAGCGAAGATCAAGTTAAAACAACTTTTGCAGATGTTGCAGGCTGTGATGAAGCAAAAGAAGATGTAACTGAACTTGTTGATTTCCTTAGAGACCCATCAAAATTCCAAAAATTAGGCGGCAACATTCCTAAAGGTGTGTTAATGGTGGGCCCTCCTGGTACAGGTAAAACTTTACTTGCGAAGGCTGTTGCGGGTGAAGCAAAAGTTCCATTCTTTACGATTTCAGGTTCTGATTTTGTTGAGATGTTTGTGGGTGTAGGTGCTTCTCGTGTAAGAGACATGTTCGAACAAGCTAAAAAAGCAGCACCGTGCATTATCTTCATCGACGAAATTGATGCCGTTGGTCGGAAACGTGGCGCTGGCATGGGTGGCGGTCATGATGAACGTGAGCAAACGCTTAACCAGATGCTAGTAGAAATGGACGGTTTCGAAGGCAACGAGGGGATTATCGTTATCGCGGCAACAAACCGCCCTGACGTATTAGACCCTGCGCTATTGAGACCTGGTCGTTTTGATCGTCAAGTGGTTGTTGGATTACCTGATGTCCGAGGTCGAGAGCAAATTCTGAATGTTCACATGCGCAAGGTACCGCTAGATTCGAACGTCGAAGCGTCACTAATTGCGCGTGGTACGCCTGGGTTTTCTGGTGCAGACTTAGCTAACTTGGTAAACGAAGCTGCCCTATTTGCTGCCCGTGGTAACAAGCGTAAAGTAAGCATGGCAGAGTTTGATGCCGCAAAAGACAAAATCATGATGGGCGCAGAACGCAAATCAATGGTTATGTCTGAGAAAGAAAAAGAGATGACTGCTTATCACGAAGCTGGGCACGCGATTGTGGGCCGTTTGGTACCAGAGCATGATCCAGTGTATAAGGTGTCAATCATTCCGCGAGGTAGAGCGCTGGGTGTAACAATGTACTTACCAGAGCAAGACCGTGTAAGTCACTCAAAAGAGCACTTGGAATCTATGCTATCAAGCTTATATGGTGGTCGAATTGCGGAAGCCATTATTTACGGTGATGAAAAAGTCACGACAGGCGCAAGTAATGACATTGAGCGAGCGACTGACATAGCACGTAAGATGGTAACGCAGTGGGGCTTAAGTCCAGTGCTTGGTCCACAAATGTACATGGAAGAGCAAGGTGAAATGTACATGGGTGGCAGCGGCTCTAGAATGTCTGGTGTTTCAGGAGAAACAGCGAAACTCATTGATGAAGAAATCAAGTCATTTGTAACGCGTAACTATGATCGCGCTGAACAAATTTTGAAAGATAATATGGATATTCTTCACGCGATGAAAGATGCATTAATGAAATATGAAACGATTGATGCAGGACAAATTGATGACCTTATGGAGCGCAAAGAAGTGCGTCCACCAAGAGATGCTCATGACCGTAAGTCTGACAAAGACAATGGTTTAAATGGTGGAGCATCGGTGACTGCGAGCGACGAAAACAGCTCGGATGTGCCGCCACCAAGCAACACAGAGGTTGATGACAAGCCTTAATAAAAGGTAAAATGTCTACGCAGGAATATAGGCCTCGAAAGGTAAACCTTCGAGGCCTTTTTGTATCTTTTATCATACTTTGTATCTATAACCACTTAATATGCACTCTATGTGAGTGATTTTGGTCAATAAACTGGTAGGGGTATTTAAATTATGCTTAGATACAATTAACAGGAAGGCGAATTATGTTTCAACTCTCTTTACCTCGAGGTCGAATTCTTGATCTCCAAAGCCCACAAGTCATGGGTATCGTTAATGCAACTCCAGATTCATTTTCTGATGGTGGTAAGTTCTATAAAAATGATAGCGCTGTCAATCAGGCTTTAACGCTTTTGGAGCAAGGTGCGAGTATACTTGACATCGGTGGTGAATCTACGCGTCCTGGCGCAGCAGATGTTTCTCTTACAGAAGAGCTTGATAGGGTAGTCCCCCTTATAGAGGCAATTAGAGCCAAATCTGACTGTGTTATATCAATAGATACAAGTAAGTCTGAGGTAATGAAACAAGCTATCTTAGCGGGTGCTGACATCATTAATGATGTTCGGGCGCTACAAGAAGATGGATGTTTGGATGTCGCGGCACAGTTTCCAGATGTGCCTGTATGTTTAATGCATATGCAAGGTCAACCCAGGACTATGCAGCTAGACCCTCAGTATGATCATTTAATAAATGATATAAAAACGTTTTTTGAGGCGAGAATTAAAGCATGTCACAGTGCTGGTATTAATCGTTCTCGACTTATCCTAGATCCGGGTTTTGGTTTTGGTAAGTCACTACCCCACAACTTTGAATTGCTCGGAAAATTTAATCAATTTAGTGAACTAGACCTGCCTTTGCTCGCAGGGTTGTCACGTAAATCGATGTTTGGAAACTTATTAAATCGGGATACAAGTGAACGTTTGGCAGCAAGCTTAGCCGGTGCGCTGTTATGCGCGCAAAAAGGTGCGCATATCATACGCGTTCATGATGTAAGAGAAACCAATGATGTGTTGCAGGTTTGGTCTGCAGCAAACCATGGAGTAACTAAATGACAACAAGAAAGTATTTTGGAACAGATGGTGTGAGAGGACTCGTGGGAGAGTTTCCTATTACGCCTGAATTTGCCTTAAAGTTAGGTTGGGCGGCTGGTAAAGTCTTATCTAAATCTGGCACCAAAAAAGTGATTATCGGCAAGGATACCCGTATTTCAGGGTACCTGCTTGAAACGTCTCTCGAGGCTGGTTTAATTGCAGCGGGCATTGACGTCGTTTTACTTGGCCCAATGCCAACCCCTGCAGTTGCATACCTTACTCAAACATTCAGAGCTGAAGCTGGAATTGTGATCAGTGCATCACACAACCCTTATCATGATAACGGCATTAAATTCTTTGCTGGTAATGGTAAAAAGTTGGCGGACAGTGTTGAGTTGGAAATCGAGGCTATGCTCGATGAACCAATGACCTGTGTGCCGTCTGAGCATTTGGGTAAAGCGCGCAGGTTAGACAGTGCGAGTGGTCGCTATATTGAGTTTTGTAAGAGTCAATTCCCTAAAGACCTTTCTTTAGAGGGAATTAAAATTGTACTTGATTGCGCAAACGGGGCGACGTATCACATCGCACCTTCAGTTATGCAGGAACTTGGTGCAGAAGTTATTGCAACAGCGTGTGAACCTGACGGTATGAACATTAACGCAGCGTGTGGTGCAACACATGTCGATGCATTAAAGCGCCAGGTGCTTGAACACAAAGCAGATGTGGGCATTGCCTACGATGGCGATGGTGACCGTGTGATGATGGTTGACCACAATGGACGTGTGTTCGATGGAGATGACATCGTATACATCGCCGCATTACAAGCGAAATTTAATGGTTCTTTGAAAGGTGGTGTCGTCGGTACCGTTATGTCGAATATGGGTTTAGAGAACGCACTCAAAGCGCAAGACATTCCATTTCTAAGAAGTAAAGTGGGTGACCGCTACGTACTCGAGCTATTAACTCAAGAGGGTTGGAATATTGGTGGAGAAAGCTCTGGCCATGTACTGAACCTAGACCTGATCGCAACGGGTGATGGCATCATCTCTAGTCTACAGGTTTTAGCTGCGATGGTTGCTCAAAATAAAACACTGAAAGATCTTGGGGCAGGTTTTACCAAGTACCCAATGAATATGATCAATGTTCGATACGCGAAAGGCACTGATCCGGTTGCGCATGAATCTGTTCAGGCGATGGTCAAACAAGTTGAAGAAGAACTGGATGGCAAAGGTCGCGTATTATTACGTAAATCTGGCACCGAACCTGTTGTGCGCGTCATGGTAGAGGCGGAACAAGAAAAGCAGGTCATGGATTTTTCGCAAAAAATTGCTGAAGTTGTTGAATCAGTGAGCAATTAAACCAAAAAATTAAATTTTTTCTTGTAACTTTGGACGAGGGACGTTAGTATCTCGTCCGCTTTCTAACGCGGAGTATCGAATGTTTAGTAGAAAGCCAATGGTCGCTGGCAACTGGAAAATGAACGGTTCATTAGAGCTAGTTCAGAATATTGCCAAGGCAGTTAATCACATCGACAATAACGATGTTGAAGTAGTTGTTATTCCGCCGACTGCACTTTTAAGCAACGTGGTTGCTTCTGGCGTAACCGCTGGTGTGCAGACTGTTTCAGAGCATCCGCTTGGCGCGTATACTGGAGAAGTTCAGGCTTCACTAGTAAAGGCATTAGGCGCGACTTATACACTTGTAGGTCACTCTGAAAGAAGAAGTATTTATGGTGAGTCTAATGAAGATGTCGCCGGTAAGTTTGAGCAAGCCCAACTTGATAAGTTGATCCCTATCTTATGTGTAGGCGAAACAGAATCAGAACGAGAGCATGGTCAAACTGAGAATGTTGTTTCAGCTCAATTAAAAGCTGTAATCGACAAATTAGGTGTAGCATCACTTAGTGAGTCTGTGATAGCATACGAGCCTGTTTGGGCTATAGGAACTGGTAAAACAGCCTCTCCTGAGCAAGCACAAGCAGTACACAAGTTTATAAGAGATTTGGTTTCAAGTTACGATGTTCAAATCTCTGAATCGCTGCAAATCTTGTATGGTGGCAGCGTGAATGAAAGTAATAGTGAATTATTGTTCGCACAAGCAGATATAGATGGTGGTTTAATCGGCGGAGCAAGCCTAAAGCCAGAAGCCTTTAAGATTATCTGTGAGAGTGCAAAAGGATAAGTAAATGTACGAGATTCTTTTGGTTGTCTATTTAGTTGTTGCATTAGCATTGATCGGTATGATCCTAATCCAACAAGGTAAAGGTGCCGATATGGGATCGTCTTTCGGTGCAGGTGCGTCTGCAACGGTTTTCGGTTCATCAGGTGCTGGCAACTTTATGACTAAAACTACAACAGTACTAGCAACGGTATTTTTCGTGCTAAGTATTGCGTTAGGTAACCTAACAGCGGGTCAAATTAAACAAACAGATCAGTGGGAAAATCTAGAAGCGCCAGCGGCGACGACAGTACCAGCTGGAACTGATGTGCCTGCTACAGAAGAGAATTCTGACGTACCAAACTAACAAATTTGCGAATGTGGTGGAATTGGTAGACACGCCATCTTGAGGGGGTGGTGAGCTATGCTCGTGGGGGTTCAAGTCCCCCCATTCGCACCAAATAAGAAAGCCCGATGAATTTTAAAATTCATCGGGTTTTTTATTTCCCAATAAGGGATATGATTACTCATCTTGATAGCCTCTTCTTTGACTGAGCCAACCGCTGCTAAAGCAGTATATTTTTGTTTACTTTCACAATGCGCTAGATTATCTAAATAGCCAAGGATTTTGGTTTTTTATCTCTGTTCAGGGAGTATTTTGTGATTTTAATGTGTTCTTTAGGTATTAATTGAGTAATAAATTTGTGTATGAAAATATTTATGAAATTTTTATTTCAATTCATATGCGAAATATCTATAATGGCCTTCCAGAGGAAAGAGATGCGTAATGCGCATCTTTTTTTATGCCTGTTTTAGCAAGGCATAAGTTTCAACCTTCCTCAGGTTGAATTTACACACGGCGATTCCTTTGGAGAAAATATGAGAACAGTTTTACCACGCGTTGGTCTATCTGCACTAAGTGCTGCTATTTTGTCGGCAGTAAGCTTCCCTTCCTTTGCAGCTGATGAAGCACAAGCAAAAAAGAACACTTTTGAAAAAATCGAAGTGACGGCTCGTAAACGTACTGAGAGTCTGTTCGAAACACCAACAGCGATCACATCTATTGGTGCTGATGCCATTGAAAAAGGCAACATGAGCAACTTAGATGACATAGGTAAATTTGTTCCAAACTTAAATATTACTCGATATGGCGTGGGTAATGCAGCGCATGCCTCGGTGTTCATTCGTGGTATTGGCTTACAAGATCATATTATTACGACTGACCCTGGTGTGGGTGTATATGTTGATGGCGTATACCTTGGGCGCCAAATGGGCTCTAATTTATCCTTGCCAAACATTGAACGTGTTGAGGTGTTACGTGGGCCACAAGGGACGCTATACGGCCGTAATACGTTAGGTGGTGCAGTCAATATCATTACCAAAAAGCCTGGCGCCGAAGATATTGTTCGCGTTGAGTCAAAAGTAGGCTCTCGTGGCCGAGTTGGGGCTGATATTTACACTAACCAAACAATTAGCGATGAATGGAGCTTTACAGCGAACGCTTCTTATAAGGAGCGTGAGGGGGTAGGGCATGCGATCAATCTTGAAGCACCAGAAAAAGAAATCGGTGAAGAGCAAGAAATGAGTGGCCGCTTTGCGATTAAATGGCAGCCAAACAGCGATTTCAGTCTGAATGTTGCCGTTGATGCCGTGGATAATGAGTCAGGACAATCTCCTTATACGATTGAGTTAACAGGTGGTTTAGATCCAAATGACCCAAATAATGGTGACTTTCCTCTGTTAAATGAAAGCTTACTACCTAAAAATCCTGATGATCTAGGTACGACGGTAGCAGGCATTGAGAGCACTGATTATTCTGGGTGGGGTGCATCAATCATCGCTGATTGGCAGATTAATGATACTTATACCGCTAAATTCATCACCAGCAAGCGTGGTTCAGATTACACTGGTGGACTAGATGACGATGCTTCACCTTTGCATTTATCTGAATTCCCAGAAGAAGGTGGGGCAGATCAGGTATCTGTAGAATTCCAGTTAAATGGTACATTTGACTCTTGGGACTTTGTATCAGGTCTTTACTACTTCAATGAAGATGGATTCACCGAATCTAAACCTTATGTCTTCAGTCCATTCAGCACGCCTGAGAACACTGGTAGATTTCGTATCGACCAAGAAACGGATTCATATGCGGCCTATTTTAACGCGAGCTTTGATATTACTGAAAAGCTAAGTTTGGGTGGTGGTTTACGTTACTCAGAAGATAAGAAAGATGCATTCGCTGATTTTGGGTACTTTACAAAGGGCGCTAAGGCAGAATTTGATGAGGTGACTTGGGATGTCAACGCTGCATACCAATTAAACGCTGATATGAACGTCTATGCACAAATCCAAAAAGGGTATCAAAGTGGTGGTTTCCCACCTCGTCCTTTCGGTGGTGCGGACGCATTTGTTTCGTTTGATGAAACCAAAGCATTAAATTACGAAGTCGGTTTCAAAGGTCAGGTACATGACAGAGTGTCCATGATGTTGGCATTGTTTGTCACAGACTACACCGACTTAGCATTACCATTTAACGATCCTTCAAATGGTTTTAATACTTACATCGAAAACGCCGGTGAGTCTCGAGCACAAGGTATTGAACTGGAAACGACTGTTGCGGTCACGGATGATTTCAGTATCCGTAGCTCAGTGGGTTACTTAGACTCAGAAATTACTCATGTTGATGAAGGCGTACAAGGTATTACAGTAGGAAATGCGCCTGCATTAACACCTCGTTGGACTGTTATGGTTGCACCATCTTACTTTATTGATATGGCGTCTGGCGCGACAGTTGCTGTCAATGCAAGTTACTCGTACCGCTCTGACATGCAAGGTCAATCAGTGAATAACCCTAACGAGTTCATTGAATCTCGTGAGCTGTTTGGGTTCAACATCTCATACACAAACAGTGAAGGTGATACAGAAGTTACGCTATATGGCGAAAATATCTTTAACGAAGTTTATGATGTGGGCCGTTTGCAGCAATCTGGTTTCGTTGGTGTCATGCGCAGTAACGACAGAAGCGAGTTTGGTATTAAGTTCAGAAAAGACTTCTGGTTAGACTAAGTCGCTAAATAGGCCGGTGATTACCGGCCTTTTTTGTGGTCAGAATTTTCGCGATCGGAGAGATAAATTAAAGAACTCTCTGGATAGCGCATGACAGGTGACAAAGATTCCCCTAAACTCTTCGTAACATCAAGATTAATATGAAATTTGCATGCAGTTTATAGTTCACACCCTATCTAGGATCACCGATGGGATAACCGCAATGACTATCTCGACGAAGGGAATTGTCATTGAGGGGAAACATGGAAAGAAACTATATACGTGGCAAATGCAGTTGCAGCCTCCTCGTATCCTGGAGGGTAAAATCACACCTAAATTGCAAATATGGATGCCAGAGGGCCGGATTAAGGTGCGTATAAGGCAAGGCGATCGAGCGATCGCGCAATTTGAGTTGCAAAAACTTTGGCTCAATGCCCATATCACCAAACTCAGAAACAGTATCGCTAAGTTAGAGTCACTGTTAGAACGGCGCTATTTATCTCATGCTTTATTAAAAACGGCAAAGGGTATGGCTCAGGAACTGGCGGGCCATTGGTTAACTTGGCCTTTAGATCAACGGCTGGAAGCTTACTTAGCGCAATCTCGCTATACCCTCGAAGAGGTGCATACGTGGCAGCCTCAAGATATTGAAGACTTTCGTGAGGCCTTCATTGCGAAACAGCTGCTCGACTATGAAACTTTTTTTGACGGTGTTGCAGGTCAACCGCTTACCGTTGCACAGCGACGTGCATGCGTTGTTGTGGATGAAAGGCAGTTGCTGCTGGCTGGAGCCGGGACCGGTAAGACCAGTGTAATGATTGCAAAAGCAGGGTACTTGAGCGCCGCTGGAATTGCAGAAGCATCGCAAATATTGATGTTGGCCTATGGCAAAGAGGCTGCCAACGAAATGCAATCAAGGTTGCGACAGGCAAATCTATCAGTTGAATGCAGGACCTTTCATAGTCTTGGTATTCATATTTTGACTGTTGTAGAAGGGAAGACACCTAAACTGTCTCAATTGAGCAACGATGAACGCCAAAGGCGCCAATTTATCCTCGAGACGCTTCAGTCTTTGTGCCAAGACAGGACGTTTAATCGCAATTTATTAGATCTTCTAAAGCGTAACTTTAAAGCAGATAAAGACAGTGCTGATATTGATTTTTCTTCGCCCAATATGTCTCGGTTGGTCAAACAATTTAGCGAATTGATAGGCATGTTTAAGCAATCGCGTAGCTTGGGGAGCTTACAACAGGTCGAAGCCGAGTTTGAACATTATTTGGCGGTATTTAGGCCGGTTCTGAGTGAATATCAGTTGTATCTTAATAATGAGCAGGCGATAGATTACGAGGACATGATCAGTTGTGCAACTAAGTATGTTAAAAACAGCAAGTTTGAAAGTAGTTGGGTGCATATTTTAGTGGATGAATTCCAAGATATCTCGCCTGCCAGGGCTGAGCTGGTGAGGGCTATTTTAGCACAGCATCGGCGGAGCCATTTATTTGCCGTTGGAGATGATTGGCAGTCCATCTATCGGTTCAGTGGTGCCGATTTGTCATTAACCACCCATTTCTCACAGCATTTTGGTCCATCTACGGTTATGCAGTTAGATAAAACCTTTCGTTATCCTCAAGATCTGTTAAATTTGGCCAGTAACTTTGTCTGTCAAAATCCGCAGCAAATTGTTAAGCAGGTTCGGGCGCAAGTGGTCTCTGATGTTCCCTCATTAGTGATAGAAGCTCAAAATCAAGATGACGCATTACACACGAAGCTATCAGAATTAGAAATGTTCGCGCCATCAAACAGCTCGGTTATGATTTTGGCTCGTTATCACAAACAGTTGCCGCCCCAGGGACAATTAACCCAACTGGCTTCGCGTTTTAACAGTCTAACTATTCGTGCGATGACATTTCATGCTGCAAAGGGCAAAGAAGCTGATTACACAATTCTCATTGGGCTAGATACAAGTGTACCATCCAATCAAAACACAGATAGCATCATTGAAGCCTTCTTAGCGCCACTTGAGGCGTTTCCCCATGCTGAAGAGCGGCGTTTATTCTATGTGGCTCTGACGAGGGCGAAGAAGCAAACATATATACTTTCTCCTCAACAGCCTAGCCGTTTTATTACTGAAATCGCAGAGCTTATGTAAATAGACAAGCGATAGCGTATTTGGCACCCCACGAGGTATTAAACACCTATATACAGCAATATTTATGAATATGCATTTACCTGAATTCTATCTAAATGAATTCATAGTCGTCTTAGAATTAAATACTCCCTCAGCTTTACATACGTTGTTCGTGTTTTCTAAGTTTAAATAACTTTATTCGAAACTTAGACTATACATTAGATTGGGGCTTTTAAATGGCGTGATAATTAAAAATGGTTGGAAGGATACTTATTGTAGAGTCGACCTAGTTGTTTTAAACATGATGTATCGTGGTGGTGGCTCTACAGCTCCTACGATACCATCCTTAATCTTTCTTTCAATGTATTTTAAAAAGGGGGAGTTGGTATGATTGGGGCGCGATTTAATTAATTTGCTTACGCATTTTAAATGTAACTTATTAAAAATATGGTTTTAAACGTTTATAGCCTTTAGCTGATCAAGCCCTCTAAAAGAAGGCTTGAAGCTGCTTACTATTTAGTGGCAATCGTGCGAATAAATTTCACATGCATTGCCATTTCCACGCTGTGTCCAGCAGATACCATCTGAATTACAAACAATCTCGCTGACTGCCGCACCACCCACTCTTGGTGTAGCTTCAACAGGTAATGAGTTTTTATCTGCGGTTAATTTCTTAATGCTTTTTTTACTTAGTTTTAAGTTCATCATAAATATCCTTCTATTTAAATATAGGCAAACTTCACCACTACTTAATGCCATTGCCTTCGCTTGTCTACAAGTTAAGACGAAGAGTCTTATCTTGAATTTTATTCTTATTAATTTATTAATAGCATAAATTTTAAACAAATAACAAGAGGGATTTTAACTCGATGTATATGCTATTTTACTATAAGGAGCTTAATTGAGAGAAGTTATCGGTATATCTGGAGGTTGTTTTATTAATAAGTTAAATATCGGATTGAATAATACATGTATTGGTGGGATAGGTATTGGTTATTCAAAAATGAGAACACGCCAGCTTCATTGATAGAATGCTGGCGTGCGCAGTATTAATTAAAAGTTGAGCGACACTTTGCCATACACAAAGCGCCCGTCAGTGTTGTAAGCTGAAAACGCGGAGTATGGGAATATTTGGTTGAAATTACTAAAGCCTATATTACCGACGGTATCCTGTGGGTACTGGTCAAATAAGTTGTTGGCACCTGCAGCAAAACGCCATTGATCATTAATATGATAGGCAACTTCTAGATCTGTAATCCATTTTGAATCAAGCACCTCATCTTTTTCTACCGAGCTTGATGAGTCCGCCGTTTCACCATATCGCGTTGCTTTTAAAATAACGGTCCAATCTTTATGCTGCCATGTTGCAACTAAGTTTAATTTATCCTGAGGTGTACCATCTTCAAAACGGGCGATTTCACGGCGCGCAAAATATTGGTATTGGTTACCTAACTCAGCGAGCTCAGTCGGGTTGTCTTTTACATGAGTGACTTCAGTATCATTGATATTCAATGCGGCACTGAGGGCTATAGTGCCATATAACTCTAGATCAAAGTTGTAGGTAGCAACGATATCTACACCTTGAGTTCGAGAGTCTATTGCGTTTGTAAAATAACGAACACGTTGTACATTGTGTTCTCCTGCTGTCACCAAAATGTGTTCTACGGCATCGCCACTTAGGTTTTCAGACATGACGATGCGGTCATCAATGTCAATCCGATAAGCATCTAGCGTAAGGCTAAAGTCACCCGTGTTATAAATGAAACCTGCTGTGATATTAACCGATTCTTCAGCTTCTAGAGGACGCGCACCAAGCGCTTCAGCGGCGGCTGTATCAACTGGAAATAGGCCAACTTCATTAGGTACGCCATTTTCAAAAACGGTTGCAATAGATTTATAGGAAGACTGTGCTAATGACGGTGCTCTAAACCCTGTGCTGAGTGCGCCACGAAAAGAGAGCTCATCGTTCACGGTGTAGCGGCTCGCAAATTTGCCAGTGAGGGTGGAACCGAAGTCACTATAATCCTCAAGGCGTGCTGCTAACACGATATTCCAATCTGAGTTGATATATGTATCAAACTCGGTAAATACGGCGATGTTATTGCGAGATTCGTCAACGGCACTGGCGGGAGAAAAGCCTGCTAATACTTGTGCACCACCGGCTGCAATGGGGACGCCTTGTGCATCTAACATGGTCAAGTAGGATGCTTCTTCTCCTGCCTTTATTTGGTATGACTCATGGCGGTATTCAGCGCCGATAGTAATATAGACTTCTTCGTATAAACCAAAGTCGAAACTATTTTTGGCATCAACATTGAATGTGAGTTGATCGTAAACTAGTGCGCCATTTTCAAACTCTGTGGGGCTGTCGACGCCCATCGACGTATTCAAGCTATTTGTCACGCCGAAGTTAAACTCATTGCGGCCGAAGTTTGCGCTATTATCAATGTCCCAGTCCGAAATTCGAGTCGTTAGACCAATAGCAACTGCAAAGTCTTCTACTTCTGTTGTGATTTGTGGCAAGAAGCCATCAGGGTAAATAGCGGTCAGATTTCGGCCATCTTTTGGGCGTCGGAAAAAGCCCCCAGAATTACCTTCACGTTCAGAGTAACTACCAAATGAATAAAGCGTTGTATCTTCGTTTAAATCGTAGCCAGCATTGTAGAAAAAGGCGAAATCCTCGATGTCGGCTTTACCAAATCTGTGATTATATCTCTGCGCATCAAATTCTCGCGGGTCTAGGTTGCCATTATCATCACGCGCGTATTGCTCTCGTGGGTCAAAGCCTGAGCGATTAGAAGGCGCTTTATTTCGTGTTTCTGCCGAAAGATGAATGAAACCAGCCTCGCCAAGAGGTAAACCGATATTGCCACTAATAGTGCTGGTATTACCATCACTGATGGTGCGGTCTTCGCCTAATTCAAAAGCAAGCTCGCCACTGTCATTTTGAGATACGCCTGCAAGCTGCTTGGCACCAGCCATTTGAGTATCATACTTACCATAAGTAAAACTCAATGAGCCACCTTCATCTGCGTCTTTCAGTACGATGTTAATGACGCCAGCAATCGCATCAGAGCCATATTGTGCCGCAGCGCCATCTCTAAGCACTTCAATACGTTTAATGGCAGCTGTCGGGATCATGTTTAAATCAACAGCTGAAGAGCCTCGTCCAACCGTGCCATTGAGGTTCAATAGAGCACTGGAGTGACGGCGTTTTCCGTTGATTAGAACCAAAGTGTGATCCGGTGCCAAACCTCTTAATACAGCTGGACGCGCATGATCTGTTCCATCTGCAAGTTGTGAATTTGGAAAGTTAAAGCTGGGTACCAAAGTGGTTAGAACTTGGCTCAACTCTAGTTGACCAGAGCTGTTGATCTCGTCAAGGCTGATAATGTCTACTGGCACCGTACTTTCGGCAATACTGCGCAGGCTTCTTCTTGTACCTGTTACTTCAATGACCTCAGGCTTTAATTCTGGTTCAGAGTCTGTTGATTCTTGAGCTTGAAGTGTAAATACAGGTGTTGAGGCGAGTATCAGGCTAACTGATGCTGCCACAAAGTTCGGTTTCAACATTATTTATCCTAGCGAGTTGATTTCAAAATGATGTTTAGTCAGTGGTTAGATTGAGACTAAATACTTATAGGGATGCGGATAGTAATAAGTAATTTATGCGTCGTTAAATTCAATTTCGTTATAGATTATAACTTCTAACCTCTGGCTATTTTGTTGGAAAAGGTACGCTACCAAATGGTTTCAAATCATTAATAAATTTAAATATATTTGGTCTAGATGGCGTTGGTTTTAACATTCATTAATTGGCGTTAGTTTGGGAATAAGGTATTTATTATGGTGATAAAAGTAAGGGTCATGTCTTTGGCGTCTCAAGCGCAAGTTTAAAATCACTTTTATATCGTCGAGACAAGTTCACTTCTGCGCCTGACTTTAGCGTAATAACGCCATCCCCGCTGGATACAAATCGAACAGACTTAATTTTGTGATTGTTAACGGCGAATCTGCGGTGTACGCGAGTCACCTGTGCAGTGGCTAATTGATTACTAAGGCTGCTTAATGTTTCACGTAGCGGGTAAATCCGACCGTTACTGTGCAAGTTGACGTAATTTCCAGAAGCTTCATACCACTCTATTTCGGAGACTTTGATAACATGTTCCTCCCCCTGCTTTTTGACTAAAAACTGAGTGGGAGGTTGATGTGACGTAGCCGGGCTTTGTTCATAGGCTGGAGTTGGTTCAAGTACCCACCTTGCACTATGGAAAATAAAGAATATGAATAAGTACGACAGTACATCTTTTCGGTATTCGTACCAAAACTCTTGATAATAGTTGCCAAAATCATAGTTTCCCTGCATCGACATATATGCCAAGTGGCGCAGCCCCACCATAAGTAGGACGTGACATGAAGAAAATAACAACGATGAGACAATGTGGATCATCACTTGCTGCAGAGGGGGCGTTGTTTTAATTGGGTAGCGCTGAAATATGACAACTAACATTGGGATAAGTACAAGCAGTGAAAGTGCACTTGTGTACTCCCATACAAAGGGTTCCCATAGCTGTGTCGTCGATATGCCTTTACGGTTGTGTTCGGTCCAAGTAGATAAAGCATTCACCGTGTTGTTGATAAATATGTATATCGTAGCGGCAATGTACCCACACAGTGTCGTATGTTGTTGTATTGTTTTTTCTAACCACATTACAGTTCGTCCCTTATTCCCACCTCTTATCACTATATTCATGAATTTCAATAGCATGGGTGGTTAACTGAGTTTACTACATAAACACAATAAAAAAATAACATGCTAGGAGTGACTATGACAAATTCGCAGTTTGCGCGCCAATGGGACTTAGATTGGCTACGGGTTTTGGTGTTCGGTATACTCATTTTGTATCACGTCGGCATGTATTATGTGGCAGACTGGAGCTGGCACATAAAAAGCCCATACACGTCAGAGTTACTACAAAACTTCATGCTGCTTAGTAATCAATGGCGTATGTCATTGTTATTTTTCATTTCCGGGGTTGTCTTAGCTTTTTGTCACCAAAGAATGGGCACTAGGCAGCTAGTCAAGGCGAAAACTCTACGCCTATTTGTGCCATTACTCTTTGGTATGTATGTGTTGGTGGCACCGCAAATGTACATTGAGCTGTTAGATAAAGGGCAAATCTCGATGTCTTTTTTTGATTTTTGGCTTGCTTACATCAATCCCAATACATCTTTGTTGGCGCAATATCAATCAGAAATAGGGTTATTGACTTGGAATCATCTCTGGTTTTTAGCCTATCTTTGGGTTTATTGCTTGGTGCTGCTATTCGGGGTACGAGTAGTCCCCATGGGAGCGTTCTTGACGATACTTGAAGCTAGATGTTCTGCCGTAATGGCATTGGGGGTGGCAATTATCACCTTGTTTGTGGTTTGGATGACGCTAAAACATGCATATCCTTCAACTCATGGGCTTTTCGATGATTGGTATAATCATGGCAAGTTTTTTTCAGTGTTTCTGATGGGGTATCTCTTTGCATTGTTGAGACATCTAAAAGTGAGTGTTGTAAAAAATCGACACAAACTGATGTTTGTTGCACTCATAGGCTATACGCTTATTTTATTGGACAAGTATGAGTATTTGTATTTCTTGTCTCAACATTTCGAGACCAATATCTGGGTGAAAAGTTTTTATGGCATGATTGTGAGTATAAACCACTGGGCCTGGATTTTGGCATTAATCGGTTATTGCGCGACTTATTTGACGCGTCCAAGTCCGTCCTTACGCTACGCGACAACGGCGATTTTACCATGGTATATGCTGCATCAAACATTAATTATTGTGTGTGCTTATTGGCTAAAACCATTCGAGATCGCCCCGAGTATTGAAAGCATCATCATCACTGCATTGACTGTACTTGGGTGCATGATAGGGTTTGAGTTGATTAAACGTATTAAGGTATTGTGTATCCTATTTGGTGTATCTAAGCAAGATAAAGCCGATATAGGAAAGTCCACGTGTCAGACAGTTTCATAACGTGTGGCGCCAGTTTAAACTGGCGCCACTAATACAACTAGAGACTCTTAATCTTTTTGTCTACCTGATAGCCTTCATCGGTGACAATTTTTTCTAAAACCGCAATTCTTTCTTTAAGCTGTTCGATTTCAGTTTTTAGCTGTTCACTTTCTTGTTTGTTTAATCCACTCATCTTTTTAGCTTGTAAGTACTTACTATACAAGTCTCTTATCACACCAAAACCAACGCTTACAAGTACGATTAAAAATACCATCGTCGTGCCCGACATACATATATCTCCTTAAGCCTATCTACTCTAATCATAGTTGATAATTGTTGTAGGTATAGTGACAACTGTCAGGTAAGGCGATAAGGCGCATAAGTTGAAGAGGCGACAAGAGGGCAAGAAAAAGAACGTACCCAAAAGAGTTATTGGGTACGCAGATAAGGTTATTCGTACGACAGAGGATCTGTGGCCTGGTTCAGCTCGAACGCTTCTAAACGTTCCTGACAAGCACCGCATTTTCCACATGCCTTCTCGCGACCATTGTAACAGGTCCAAGTTTGGCTGTAGTCTAGGCCCATCTTTAAGCCATCAGTAAGAATGTCAATTTTACTGTTATTTAAATATGGGCAAACAATTTCCACTTCGTCATAGTTTGCGATGCGACATACGTCATCCATCTTTTTCACAAACTCTGGCCGACAGTCTGGGTAAATAGCATGGTCACCGGAATGGGCGCCATAAAATACTTTGTTTGCCTTCAGTGACACGGCATAACCTACTGCAAGAGAGAGTAAAATCATGTTGCGGTTTGGCACAATGGTGCTTTTCATGCTCTCTTCTTCGTAGTGTCCCTCTGGCACTTCAATGTCGTCCGTCAAAGAAGAACCAGCCAATAACTGATTGATTGCTGAAATATCAACAATTTTATGTGGCACATTCAAGTCATCGCAGACATTTTTTGCTACTTCTAGCTCTTTAACATGTCGTTGCCCATAATTAAAAGACAGCGCATAGACTTCGTGACCCTGTTTTAGGGCTTTGTTAAGCACAGTGTAAGAATCCATGCCTCCAGAGTAGATAACAACGACTTTTTCGCTCATAAGGGGTACCTCGGATGAATGCCTCAGGTTTTGCCTCGATTTTAATAGAGGTTTGCTTCAGGGCGCGATATACTACACGGCCGCTGAAAAAATGACAATTTTAGCAGGTTATTTTCGCAAAATATATTGAGTAGTCTGGAGCTAGTTTGTACAAAATTAATGAAGTTTTTGAAACCATCCAAGGTGAAGCAAGTTTTACGGGGACGCCGTCAATCTTTGTTCGCTTACAGGGCTGCCCTGTGGGTTGCGCTTGGTGTGATACTAAGCAAACGTGGGACGTAAATCCGACCTACTTGGTAAGCTTGGACAAAACGGTAGAAAAAAAATCTGACTCTGAGTGGTGGGCAAATGCGACTGCCCAAGAGATTGTAGAGCTATTCAATGCGCGTGAATACACTGCTAAGCATATTGTGATCACCGGCGGTGAACCTTGTATGTATGATTTAACGGAACTATGTGAAACGCTCCACAAAGCCGGGTATTCAACACAAGTAGAGACCAGTGGCACCTTTGAAATTCTCGTACCTGAGGAGACTTGGGTGACGGTCTCACCAAAAATCAACATGCGTGGCGGATATGAAGTACTGACGTCTGCTATGCAGCGTGCCGATGAAATTAAGCACCCGGTAGCGATGCAAAAACATATTGATGAATTAGAAGCTTTGTTCGAGCAAACCGGTGTGCGGCCAAAACTGATATACCTACAGCCAATCAGCCAAAAAGCAAAAGCGACTAAACTGGCCATAGACACGTGTGTAAAAAAGAATTGGCGGTTGTCTATTCAGGTACATAAGTATATCGGAATCAATTAAAGGGCGGCATGTTCATGCCCTTTAATGCTAATAACATTCCGTGCTGCCAATTTCAATAATGCGTTCAGTTTCGCCACTGTTATTGAATAAGTAGAGCCCTTTGTTGATATCATTGAGCACTGCACGCCACTTAGGCTTCTTTTTACTCAGTGCAAAAAATAAGTTGTTGTAGCGCAGTGCTGGTTTTACGTCCTCAAGCCCGCGTAGCAGCGTCACTTTTTCAGATTTTGATAATTCAGAGTAGCTTACCGTGAAGCGCAAAACCTTTGGGTCACCAATAATGAGATCAACGCGCTTACCAACCAGTAACTTCACCAGCTGCAAATCATCAACCGCTTCAACAATAATAAATTCGCCATTGTCCATCATGGCGTCAAATTCTGGGGTGTTTTGATATCCTCGGACTACGCCAATGGTGGTGCCTTTCAAATCATTAAGATTGCCCTCAAACTTGTCGGCTTCACCGCGCCTTTTGAGAAAGCCAATTTCACCGCCTGGAAAAGCATTTGATAACGCCAGTAACTCTCGTCGCGTTTTACCCCCAAAATTATCTGAAGGAGACGCATCTTCAATAAAGTACTCGGGAAACAGTAAATCAGCTTTACCCGATTCAGCTGCTTTGACAGCTCTTGCCCAAGGCAAAAATTCAATGTAGACGGGGTAGCCCTGATTGACGAGTAAAGATACCGTAAACTGGAAAACCCATCCTTTATTACAAAGCTGATCACCGATGTAAGGTGGCCAGTCTAAAGTGACCAAATGGAGTTGTTCTTTAGAAGGGTTTTTGCTGAACAAATAACCATTTTTATGTGGTTCTCCCATGATCATCTGATATTGCCCAGCTTTAAAAAAACCAACTTGGAGGCTGGCATGGGAAGGCGATGCAAATAGGGCCATATAACCTAATATAAGATAAACTAGCATTTTCATTTTTATTTATCCTTACACAAATAAGGTACTTAAATCAGCAGCCCGTCTGCTTGATCTTATATTGCGATTGACGCGAGATACTACACGTACGCTTTAATGAGTCATGATTTAACCAAATTTTTGACCAGATACTGGTATGATTTGTTGTTGCACATGCGTCTCACCCTACAATCGCGATATATGAGGCTGAGCGGATATAGTTTAGTCTAGTAAGAAAACCGAAAAAGGCGAGCGAGTTTTTTGCAAATAAAATGAAAAAAGCCAGCAATTTGCTGGCCTTAGAAGAGAATTATTATTGTACCAATTCTTGGTCACTGAACTCATCAGCAAACATTGGGCTGGATAGGTAACGCTCTGTTGCACTCGGTAGGATAACCACGATGTTTTTATCCGCATTTTCTGGCTTTTCAGCGATACGTTTCGCTGCAACAACCGCGGCACCAGATGAAATACCAACGAGGATACCTTCGTCCTTCATTAGTTGATGTGCCATGGCAATTGCATCTTCGTTAGATACTTGCTCGGCACCATCAATTAATTCTAGATCTAAATTACCTGGGATAAAGCCAGCACCAATACCTTGGATCTTGTGTGGACCTGGCTTAGTTTCTTCGCCAGCAAGTGTTTGAGAAATAACAGGTGAATCCGTTGGTTCAACAGCAATTGCTTTGATATCTAGGCCTTTTTCTTGTTTCAAGAAACGGCTTACACCCGTGATTGTACCACCAGTACCAACACCAGCTACGAAATAGTCGATGTTGCCCTCTAGTGCGTCAAAGATTTCTGGGCCTGTTGTTTCAAAGTGAATTTTAGGGTTAGCAGGGTTTTCGAATTGTTGCAGTAACACGTACTTTTCAGGGTCGCTTGCTAAGATTTCGTTTGCTTTTTCAATTGCACCTTTCATACCCTTAGCACCTTCAGTTAGTACTAAGTTAGCACCTAAGGCTTTTAGTAGCTTACGACGCTCTAGGCTCATTGTATTTGGCATAGTCAGTGTCAGTTTGTAACCACGAGATGCAGCAACAAAAGCAAGTGCGATACCGGTATTACCAGAAGTTGGCTCGATAAGCTCTTTGCCTTCTCCTAAAAGACCTTGCTTTTCTGCTTCCCAAATCATCGACGCACCAATACGGCACTTTACACTGAAACTTGGGTTGCGAGATTCAATTTTGGCGTAAACGTTACCACCCGTAACACGGTTTAATTTCACGATTGGCGTTTGACCTATCGCTAGGCTGTTATCTGAAAATACTTTAGACATAGTGTTCCCTTGAATAAGCTTAGGACTATTATTAAGTAATAATGAATATAGTCACACTTTACTGGTCAGAAAACAAAACAAGAAGTAAAGAATGGCTATAAGATATATTAAAAAAGCTTATAGCTAGAATGAATATAAAATAAGCTGTTAATTACTCAGCGTAATTAACAGCGTGTTGTATTTAAAGTAACCAAGCGTAACTAAATTTGGCGAAAAAGGTTTTGTTGTCTGTGGTGATACTTGTCAGGTCATCATCCTGATATCCACTGTCTGAATAACCAACAAAAAGCACTGTTTCTGGGTTTAACTTATAAGAATAGAGCAGCTGTGTGCTCAGCTTTTTGTAAGTACTATCAACATCGTCAATATACTTTTGTTGATTTCTGTCGATGTCCAAATTGATAACCGCCAGCCTGACATAACTATTGATACCAAATTGATAGGTGAAGCGCACATCAGACAGGTTTGCCGTGTAAACGTCTTCTCCTTGATGTTTGAAGCGCTCGTAGGTATGCCGTAATTTTACTTCGAAATGTCGACCAAGATTAAAGTTAAGTGTGGGCTTGACCAAGTACCTTTGTCCCAACCGATTGTTTGCTAGGTCCACTCGATTACCTGTATTTAGGGTTAGCGCTGCAAACACACCTGCTTTGGGCTTCATTTCAAAGTACGCCCATTGGGTATTTTCAGTGAATAAATCGGTATTGCCATCGATGGCCAGTGAAGACTCATCATGCCTTAGACCGGTACGTTTACGATGATCGACACCAATTTCAATGATGCTTTGTAATGGACCTTGTAGCTTGAAACTCGACTGTACTTCTTTTTCAAGTAACTCGCCGTCTTCATTGTGTGTGATGTCCCAATCTGTATACCAATTTGCACGATTCCACCAATGATTGTCTTCTCCATACCAGCGATACTCAAAACCCGTGACAAATTTGTTGAAGTCAACCTGTGATAAGAATCCCATATCTGCCCTAAACGCAGATTCATATGCTCTATAAGATGCAAATGCACGCCAGTGCTTACGGTTATGTTCATAGCTTGCGAGGTATCCCATACCTTGCTTGTCTTCATCATTGAGCACGCGTAAAACGCTTTCGTCTTTGTCGCATTGTTCTAGAGGGTCATCGTCGCACAATTCGTTGATAAAATGTTGGTCATATTCCGTATCCGTCGCGGTTGCCTGCAGCTTTACCGTGTCATGTTTAGTTGGACGATATTTGCTATCTATACTGACTACTTGATTGCGGTAATCTTCGCTTTGTCTCACCGTGCTGGTGGCGCCAATAGACAGGGTGTTATCTACATCATAGCGGTATCTAAACGCTGCGTTTTCACTCTTTTGTTCAAGTGAAACAATACTCGAACCCAAGTTACCGGGTATCAATACATTTGTGATTTCATCATTGGCCACAAATCCGGCAAAAGTATGTCCTTGTTTGCTGCTCGTGAGTTTAACGCCATAGTCTGGTGAGGCCACATTACGGGTATGTACTAGATTCAGATGAGATGAAAAATAATCGTCATTTTCAAGAAAAAAGGCCCGTTTCTCAGGAAAAAATAAACTAAAGCTATTGTTTACACTTAATTGACCGGTGTCTGCTTCGACTTGTGAGAAATCGGGGTTGAGCGTCAAGTTTAAGGTCGTATCTGGGGTGATCGCCCATTTTACGTCAAGGCCTGGTTCATAGTCTGTTTCATCAGTGAAATCCGGTACCGTATCGCCATCAATATCTCGAGATTGTGTGTTAGCGATGGCAAGCGCAGGCGTGACGGTGATATTACTGCTTTGCTTGGCTTTCTCAAACCCACTGAACAGAGGCATTTGGCATATCCAACAACTATTGCTGTGGTCTAGTTGCATATTTGAAATGCGCAAGCGTTCATTTCTGGGTAAAAAGCGCAGAAATTCCATCGCCATGGTTTTGATTTTTTGGCTATCGTCAAAATTTAGGACGCGCAAAGGTATTTCAACCTCTACGGTATAGCCTGCTTTTGAAATCACGCCTTTACTAGACCAAATACCATTCCATGACGCGTTCTCATTTTTGGTGAGTTCATCTTCAATTGAGTCTAATTGTACACCTAATGGGTTGATAAAAAACTGATAGGCGTTTCGACTAGTGTTAAGAGAGTCTATCTTGAGCCCAACAAGATCATCATTCCAAATTTTGTCTCTGTCCCGGTAGTGAGCTCTAATTTGTTCTGGGTTTGGGTCTTTGGCAATAAATGCGACAAATAGCGAATTGCCATTTTCATAGACTAGGGCTTTGGTTGTTACTGGGCTGGCGATGTTATCGTGAGGCCAAGTGACGTTGTCAATTTGGATTGTCTTTGCTTTTTGCCATACTGCCTCTTGTACATGGCCATCAATCACTGCGGCTTCTGGTACAAAGGGGATATCTATGGTTGCTTTTTCTGCGAATACACTCATTGACAACACAAGCGCACAGATGTAGCTAGTACTTCTTAACATGATGAAAAACTAATACTCAGTCGAACGAGGTGTTAATTTAATAATAATAGTATAAGTGCGACAATTCTTTCTCGTTAGATTGCGTTAATTTCAGGTGAAATGAGGTAAACCATATGCAGATAAAGTATCGTATTTGTATACCTTAGAGGTAAAAACATGATAAAAAGGGCCTCAAACTAATATGAATCGGGCAAAACATGTCTCTAATAATAAAACTTATCGCCGGGATATTAGGTGGTATTTTGGCGGGTTTGTATCTGCCTCTGGGTATAACTGAATTACTTTACACCGCAAAAGTAATTATTGGTCAATTAATTAGCTTTACTATTCCGTTAATTATTTTGTTCTTTATCGCTTCTGGTATTGCTGGATTACCTAAGACATCAGGGCATTTACTGGGTAAAACTGTGGGCTTTGCATATGGCTCAACGGTGATTGCAGGGACATTGGCCGTTTTGTTAGTTTTGGTTGCGACGGGCTTTTTCGAAGGTAGCGTTGCCTATGAAGCAGCAGAGGGTGCGCAACTCAAAGGCTATATCCAGCTAGAGATCCCACCAATTATGGGTGTCATGACGGCGCTTGCTGCGGCGTTTATTTTTGGTATTGGCATCAGCCAGTTAAATTTAGTGCAGTTAAAAGATGTTGTCGATCAAGGCCGCGATGTCATTGATGCATTGTTGGCTAAGGTGATTATCCCTGCATTACCGTTTTATATTGCGGGTGTGTTTGCGGAAATGGCCGTAGCTGGCACGGTTGTTGATACATTAAGCACCTTTGGTGTGGTGTTAATTGCTGCTGTGGCGATGCACTGGTTGTGGTTAACAACACTGTTTGTTGTGACTGGTATAATGTTGAAACGTAGCCCAATTGAGTTGGTCAAAAATATGCTGCCTGCTTATTTTACAGCGATAGGTACGATGTCGAGCGCAGCGACGATTCCTGTCTCATTAAGGGCCAGTAAATCGAACGGTGTATCTGAAGAAGTCGCGAATTTCTCAGTTCCTTTATGTGCTACAATTCATCTATCTGGTTCCACAATCACAATTGTGACCTGTGCAATGGCTGTAATGTTTTTGTCACCGACCATGGCTGTACCATCATTGATTGACATGCTGCCATTTATATTCATGTTGGGCGTAGTCATGATTGCAGCACCGGGTGCACCGGGTGGTGCAGTGATGTCTGCACTGGGTTTACTGACATCCATGTTAGGGTTTGACGAGAGTGCTATCGCGTTAATGATTGCGTTGTATCTTGCTCAGGACAGCTTTGGCACTGCATGTAATGTAACGGGTGACGGTGTTATCGCATTATGGGTGAACCGCTTTTCCGAAAAGGGATAGATGTTTAACGACGAATTAATAGTAAATTCGTATATTTATAAAATGGAATGATGTAATTGATTATGCTTTGCGGAATTATGTGTTAATCTCGCAAAGCGAATCGCAAAGATTTTAATTACCAAGGGCTAGCGTGAGGATGTTCCATTGATTAACGTACTTTTAGTTGATGATCATGAACTTGTGAGGACTGGGATCAAACGCATCTTAGATGATGTGCGTGGTTTCAAGGTGGTCGGAGAGGCTAAAACTGGGGAAGAGGCGGTTACTTTTTGCCGTCAGAATGAACCTGACATCGTATTAATGGACATGAACATGCCGGGGATCGGCGGGTTAGAAGCAACGAAAAAGATTTGTCGCTACTGTCCAGATGTAAAAGTGATTGTTTTAACTGTGCACTGTGAAGATCCTTTCCCAAGCAAAGTAATGCAGATTGGTGCGCATGGGTATCTGACTAAAAGTGCAGGTCCCGATGAGATGATCAATGCCATTCGTTCAGTTAATTCGGGTCAGCGTTATATCGCACCTGAAATTGCCCAACAAATCGCGTTAGCACAATTTAGCGGTAAGATAGATGAGAACCCTTTCCAGTCTCTGTCTGATAGAGAGCTGCAAATAATGTTGATGATCACCAAGGGTGAAAAAGCACAAGATATCGCTGAGCGGTTAAATTTGAGCTCTAAAACAGTAAACAGCTATCGTTACAGAATGTTTGAAAAACTGCATGTCAGTGGTGATGTTGAACTGACTCATTTGGCAATTCGTCATAAAATGATCGACATAGATAGTTCTCGTTAACCATTTAATGGCTGTATTTGATCATAAATCGTTTTTAAAGACGCTGACAACTGAGCCTGGTGTATATCGAATGTACGATAGTGAGCATCAGGTTATTTACGTTGGTAAAGCTAAAAACCTTAAAAAGCGTGTTAGCAGCTACTTTCGTAGCAATATTTCAGACAGCAAAACGCAGGTTTTGGTCAGTAATATTGCCAACATAGAAGTCACGTTAACAAACACCGAAACCGAAGCGCTCCTGTTAGAAAACAATCTTATTAAAAAGTATCAGCCCAGATACAACATCTTACTGCGCGACGACAAATCATATCCGTATATTTTATTGACCGATCATCGTCATCCTCGGTTGGCATTCCACAGAGGATCGCGCAAGCAGAAAGGCGAGTACTTTGGTCCATTTCCAAGCAGTGGCGCTGTATCTGAAAGTTTGCGGCTTATGCAAAAAATCTTCCCTGTTCGCCAATGTGAAGATGCTTATTATCGTGCCAGAAGTCGTCCCTGTTTGCAGTATCAGCTTAAACGTTGCTCAGCGCCTTGTGTAGAGAAAGTGAGCGACGATGAGTACAAAAATCAAGTTGATCTCGTCAGGCAGTTTCTCAGTGGTAAGTCTCATTTGGTTATCGAGGCCTTGGTCACAAAGATGGAGCAGGCAAGCTTATCGTTAAACTTTGAAGAAGCGGCAAAGTATCGAGATCAAATTGCGTTACTTAGGCAAATGCAAGAACAGCAGTCTGTGGCGGGTAACTTTGCTGAAATGGACGTGATTGGGTTTGTACAACACAATGGGTTATGTGCAATCCATATGCTGATGATCCGAGATCATAAAATATTGGGTAGCAAAACTTATTTTCCGAAGGTACCCAAAGATTCCAATGATGATGAAATCCTGACGTCTTTTATTGGCCAATATTATATCTCTAACGGGTCGAATGCTCGTATCGCCAATGACATTGTATTGCCGTTTGATGTTGAGGAACGCACCGAGCTGGCGAATGGTTTGACTCAGCTAGCGAAAAGGAAAGTACAGCTAAGGGTTAATGTTCGTGCAGAGCGGGCACAATATTTGTCATTGGCCAATAAAAATGCACACAATAGCATTATGGTTAAGCAAAGTGCGCAAGATGCAATTAGCAAGCGATATTCTTTGTTGAAAGAAGCCGTAGGACTGAGCGACATCAATCGTATGGAGTGTTTTGATATCAGTCATACAATGGGTGAAAATACTGTCGCATCATGTGTTGTTTTTGATGGACAAGGCCCCAATACAAAAGAGTATCGTCGGTATAATGTCACTGGGATTACGCCCGGCGATGATTACGCAGCAATGGACTTTGCCTTGAATAAACGTTACGCCAAAATTACTGATGAGCAAAAGGTGCCTGATATTGTCTTTATTGACGGTGGTAAAGGTCAGCTTGCTAGGGCGGAAGCATTCTTTGAAGGGTGGCATTTGGACAAGCTACCCATGTTGATCGGTGTCGCAAAAGGGACGAGCCGTAAGCCAGGTTTAGAAACTTTGTTATTTGACGGTGGGCGTAAAACCATTAATCTACAAAGCGATTCACCTGCTTTGCATCTCATACAGCATATTCGAGATGAGTCGCATCGATTTGCTATCGCTGGGCATCGCAACAAGCGACAGAAACAAAGAACGCAATCAGTATTAGAGGAGATTGCAGGGGTAGGCAGTAAACGGCGCCAAGCCTTACTCAAATATTTAGGGGGATTGCAGGGAGTAAAATCAGCAAATCTACAACAAATAGGGCAAGTGCCTGGGATCAGCCCTGAGTTGGCTGAAAAGATATTTAATCATTTGCATGACAAAGCTTAATGCTTCGTGCGAACATATAAAAAAAGAATTCTTTAAGTAGTTATGTGGAATATTCCAAACACGCTTACAACATTTAGGTTGTTTCTCATCCCCGTATTTGCCGTGGTGTTTTATTTGCCATACTCATGGGCCTTTTTTGCTGCCGCCTTTATTTTTTGGTTGGCGTCTATCACCGATATACTCGACGGATACTTGGCTCGAAAATTAAATCAATCTACGCCGTTTGGTGCGTTTTTAGATCCTGTTGCTGACAAAGTCATGGTCAGTGTTGCGCTGGTACTTATTGCTGCACATTATCAAAATGTGCTTGTTACTTTGGCTGCTGTTATTATTATTAGTCGCGAAATCGTCATCTCAGCTTTGAGAGAGTGGATGGCTGGAATTGGAAAACGTGCCAGTGTGGCGGTATCGAATTTGGGCAAATTCAAAACAGCAGCACAAATGCTGGCAATTATTGGCCTGATTTGGCAATTTGCACCTTGGATGATTATGCTAAGTTATGCGTTATTAGCGATAGCGACCTTACTTACCATTGTGTCTATGCTGCAATATTTGTTTGCTGCCAGAGGTGAGTTGCTTAAATCTTAACTGATCTTGAGCAATTACAGTACGCTTTAGATAAAAAATAAGCAAACAGTTAAAAACATTCATTTTTTATATTGACGCATCCAAGAAGTTCTGTAGAATGCGTCCGTGTTGAGAGACAACAGTCATCAAAACGAAATGTTGTTAAGGCCAGTTTAAAGGTTTTAATTGCAATGCGAGTATAGCTCAGCTGGTAGAGCGCGACCTTGCCAAGGTCGAGGTCACGAGTTCGAACCTCGTTACTCGCTCCAACTCTTTTGAAGAGTATGGCGGAATGGCAGAGTGGCCATGCAGCGGATTGCAAATCCGTCTACCTCGGTTCGACTCCGGGTTCCGCCTCCATTTTCTCAACAACATCCACATGCGAAAGCAACCCGATGCCCGGGTGGTGGAATTGGTAGACACAAGGGATTTAAAATCCCTC
Source organism: Pseudoalteromonas sp. SMS1 (assembly GCF_021530565.1). Lineage (GTDB taxonomy): Bacteria > Pseudomonadota > Gammaproteobacteria > Enterobacterales > Alteromonadaceae > Pseudoalteromonas. The sequence goes on along the minus strand of NZ_JAKGBI010000002.1, from coordinate 44,066 downwards.
GCTGGTAACAGCGTGCCGGTTCAAGTCCGGCCCCGGGCACCATTTATTGTGCGAGTATAGCTCAGCTGGTAGAGCGCGACCTTGCCAAGGTCGAGGTCACGAGTTCGAACCTCGTTACTCGCTCCAACTTTACTTTAAGGTTGGCTTTTGCGACCCGATGCCCGGGTGGTGGAATTGGTAGACACAAGGGATTTAAAATCCCTCGCTGGTAACAGCGTGCCGGTTCAAGTCCGGCCCCGGGCACCACTTGTTTACAAGTGAAAATGCGAGTATAGCTCAGCTGGTAGAGCGCGACCTTGCCAAGGTCGAGGTCACGAGTTCGAACCTCGTTACTCGCTCCAACTCTTTTCTAAGAGTATGGCGGAATGGCAGAGTGGCCATGCAGCGGATTGCAAATCCGTCTACCTCGGTTCGACTCCGGGTTCCGCCTCCATTTACTTCCACAGTATCTATTTTATAGACATCCGATGCCCGGGTGGTGGAATTGGTAGACACAAGGGATTTAAAATCCCTCGCTGGTAACAGCGTGCCGGTTCAAGTCCGGCCCCGGGCACCATCTGCTTCATAATTAAGCACAGATTATTACTTATTCAATAACTCAACTGGCTTGTTCATTAGTTTTTCTGCGGTATTCTAATTTTCAAATATCTGATGCATTTTTCCGCCAAGATAACATGTGAGCTTTGACGCTTAATCATCATGTATGGTTTTATCGTCGACGCGTGTATCATGCTGAAACCTTGAGTTTCCCCCTTTATCAAAAGCCCGCGAATAACGCTAAATAAGCATGCTGATGGACACATTCTTAGACGCAATGGTGTGGCAACATATCTTTTATGCAGCCTGTGGGTTTGCATTTTGGGGGGCTTAGTGTCAACCGCAGTGTTATGGTAAGCAGCAGCGTATGAGGCTGTAAAGGAGATCAGAAACTCAGTAACACCTTTTGATCTAACAGTGCTGTGCGGCATTACGCGGCTTTCTCTTTATTGGTAACTCAAAATAGGGGGCAAACCAAATATTGTGGCTGGGTGCTGTATCTATGTGTATGTCGCGGTTAGGATCGATACGTATTTGGAAGCGTGGGCGCGTGAGTTACATCGTACGTTATCAGAAGCGGTTATACCGCTTGTCGGCAGGAGAGAGTCACTTATCAGAAATGACAAGTGACACATCGTTGTGGGCGGCAGTGCCCACAATGAATAAGGTGCTCACAGCAAATGGGCACTATGGCTGTTCTTCGCCTGCTAAGGAGAAAAATTCTAACATTAACTTAAAATGCCCATTGCCAAAGTACTCACTAGATACAATTTTACCTTGCCCGCTGACGCAGTCCCCTTCAAATGAGTGCACGAGTTCGCCTTCCATCACCACTTGACGGCGATTCTTAGCCCAATAAATACGAATGCCTTGCTTCGTGCCTCTAAATGTATCGAAGTAGTCATTAAACTCCCGCTCTTTACCTTTAAGTGGGTTGAGTTCAAAGTCGACATACTTGCTGAGATCTTGGCCATAAGAGCTAAATACGGCGAGTTGAAATGTGTCATTGATAATGGTGTCAAAGTCCCACCATGGTTTATCGACACTCACTTGATCTGCACTGGCAGCAAGTAACTGTACTTCGAAGCTGCGCTCATGATCGGCTACTTGAGTAGTTTTATTCTGACTGTATATGTGTTCAATAATTGCCATTTCTTGCGGCGTGAGTGCACTGTTATCCTCGTACTCAAACTCGGTAATTGATTTTGCAATGAGGTGATCTTCTAGCGACTCTAATACCTTGTCTGTGATCTTAACCTTATTCATACTGATATCGTCTCATTTAATGTATTGCTGTGAGTGAGAAAGTAAACGTCGAAATCTGTTTGTGGATTGCCACCTAACTCTAGGCTTAGTCCCGACTCTTCAACGCGTTTTGCCAACTTTGTTACAAATCTAGAAATATATGTAATTGCCGCATTCCCTTTAAATCCATGTCGCTCTCCGAGCTGCTTTTGCGTCAGCGCATTTTGCCTAAAAGATAAGGAAAAAAAGTCATAGAATAGCGCTTGCTTTTGTTTGTCTTCTTCTTGCGCAATTGTTTCTAACAATAAATTTATAAATAATCGTGCATTTTTATCCATTTTGGTTACTTGGTCAGGCGTTGGTTGGCTGCTCGGCATCAACTCAAAAATGTTACTCGCCTTGTCATCGCCTTGACTGGTTTCATATAAATGAATGATTTGCACTGACCGGCCTTCATCAGGTGCTTTTGCCTGTTCGGAAGCCGATTTTTTTCTATACGTTACATTGCTACCCATATCCAAATAAACGCTTTCAAAAGCGCGGTATGTATACGCTTTCAAAACGTGATTAAAATCGCTTTGGGCATTGAGCTTCTGCGCATCCGGTTGCGACTCTTTATTCAGTTCGACTTCTTGCTTAGTTGCTTTAATCACTTTCAATAAAGTCTCTTGAATAAGTGCTTCGGTATCGATTCGATGGTCCGTAATTGCCTTTTTTCTAAGTAAAAACTTAATAAATCTATACGCTTCTTGTACGGCTTGTTTGTTATCAAACCACATCAATACCCCCTTTGTCGTTGCTGTTGTATCCTTATGGCCGCCTATTGTATGACGTACTCTAATAGGAGTCACTTCATAACTAATTGCGGTATAACAACTTTTGATAAAGTTTCAGCACAATGTTTTACGTCTTCCAACTAATGCTATCAAAGTTTGTTGCTTTTTTAGTTACACTTCAATAATTCAATATAATGTTCAAACTTGTTTTTTGCTTTTTGCCATTTAATACTCGTATTTGACTTTAGATACGCTTCTGAAAATGTTTTTCCTTGCTTGAAGTAATTGCACGCGGCTTCTATCTCATCTAGCTCAGAGGCTACATAACCAAGGTTGAATAACTTCTTACGATAACTCAATTGGTACCCATGATTACTCGGGCGTATTTGCGTTAAAGCAAAAGCAAGCTGCCGAGCATGCTCTAAGTGCGATTGTGCGCCGTTTTTATCGCCTAGGTCATACAAATGAGAGGCAACTTTAGAATGTACTCCTTGCAATAGGCTCTTGAAGTCCAAATTGTCAGTATCTTGGGCAGCCAGCTGGGTGGCCGCTTGTAATGCTTTTTCATAGTACACAGTGCTTTGTTCTGGTTGGTCAGACTCCTCAAAGTAACCCGCGTAAGCTGTGTACAGTTCAATACTATGGCCTTGCCAATCTGTGTTTTGCGCGTTCAATTGGCGCAATTTTCTTGTGATATCAAGGCCAACTAAAAAGTGTTCTTGTGCTTCGACGAGGTAACCCTGTGCTAATTTACTTTTTCCTAATCGACTAGCCAAAAGAAGTTGAGCAACTTGAACGTATACATTATCAGGGTCTTTAATGGCATACTTACGCGCCAGCTCGTCAGCTTGATGATAGTAGTTCATTGCTTGCGCTCGACTTGTACTGTACTCAGCCAAATTGATATAGGTACGAAGTAAGTTGTACTGTGACACTAAATGATTGGGGTCTTGGCTCAGCTGCTTTTCAAGAATGGTTTTGGCCTGAAGCAATAGGTCACTCGATTTTTGTTGCGATGCAGAAGCCTTAGCCAACTCTCTAAATACATTGATCCTTAATATATTATAGGCTTGCTCTAACTGCTGCGAAGGCACTAAACTATTCAATATTTGCAGTGACTGATTGAGTTGCGTTTGTGCAAATTGCACTTCACCTGCATCTAACGCGATAGATGCGATTTGTGAAGTAGCTTTGGCTTTGGTGAGTGTGAGCGATTCGTCCTCTGGTAAATATTCAATTTGCTTTAAAGCACGTTGAAAGTATGATTTAGCTTCCTCTGTTCTACCTTGTTTAAGTAGCAAGGCACCTAGTTCGTATTTAAATGCGATAACCAGTCGCTGCTCTTTTGCGCCTTTTTCACTCACGGAGGCTAACCTGCTCTCAAGGGCGCTGACGGTGCTAATGACCTCATCTATGTGAGTTGAATCATCTTGACGAAGAATCTTTATTTTTATTAGCAAAAGTCTGAGTTTATCAACTTCATCCAGTCCAATATTATCGACACTATCCACCAATTTTGAGAGATGGGTATTGAGGTATTTGCGCTGAAAAGTAGGTAAGTATTGCGCAAGAATAGGCTCGATAGAATCTATATTAAGTAAAACATTATTTTTTAAATGCGTTAACGCTTGCGCTGTTTTAGTTTGTTCTTGCTCAATTTGTTGTTTTTGGAAATAGGCAAAGGTTGCGGTGCTAAGCGCACAGACAAACAATATACTGGTTGTAAACAAACGACGTTTTTGCGCTTTGTTTTGTAGCTCAAGCGAGGATTGATATTGGCTTTGTGACGAAATAATGTAGTTTTTAACGGCCTCAACAGCGACTGTTCCGGGCTGGCTAAGGTATTTCGTGCCATCGGATAGCTCATGTTTTGTGAGCGTGAATTGACATTGTTCTTCTGGTCGATGGGTGAAGTTTTTCCACTGCTTATATTTGGCTTCTACACCATGAAACCATTGTAAGTACTCTTTTCGAGCGGTAAGCCAAATGTAAAAACGTGGCCAAATTTGTTGGTCGAGAGATAAGTTATCAGCAATCGTTATCAAACAATCATGGGTGAGTTTGACATAAGGTGGCAACTTTTGTGCCTGATGACGAATGATGAGCTGCTTTTCAATTAGGGCATTGACTAGCTCAAGTAGCTCTGGGTTTTGCTTCTCTAGGGCGATAAAATCCACATGCCTGGCGTAGCACGTGCCATTAATATTCACACCCACAAATAACTCAAAAAATTGTTCCGTTAAGGGTTCAAACTGTCCAAGAATATGCTCAGCTTGTTTGTAAACTACTCCGGTCAGTTTATTGAGGTGGTTGTATTGGGCAAAGGTAAGCATTTTGGGCTGCTCACTGGTGATGGCCAATGCATGCATTTGTGCGAGCAAGTATTCAACCGCTGGCAGGGCGTGAGATAGCTTGAGTGCTTCCGTTTGAATTGCTTGAGCGAGTCCATCTTCCAATACAATCCCAAGCGCAAGTGCTTGGTTATTAATGATTTTCAGCCAGTCTTGAGCTGATAAGCTATGAGGAACATAAAAGTCTCTGCCTACCATATCTGTTTGGTGCAGGTATTCACTTCGAATACTGGTGACAATTTTGATGGGCGTGTGCTCTCCCAGTAAAGCTAAACTTTGCAGCAAACGGTTGTTGGGATCAATTTCGTAGATTTCTTCAAACTGGTCGATAAACCACACATATGTGGCATTATGAGCGCTTAAGTGCAGTGATAGTTCATCAAGATAAGTTTTGTTGAGTCGCAATAATTCTTCGATAAACTTAGCAGGGTCTACCGCCATGGTTTGCAGCACACTTGAAAATCCCGCGTCATCAGAATGGATAAAGTGGGCGAGTAACGATTGGCTATCTGAGAATTGTTTTGGTAAGCCTATTTGCCATTTTAAGTTATCTTGTTGCTTGATTAGTTCGGGTAAAAGGCCCGCTTTCACTAAACTTGATTTACCACTACCGGAAACACCGTGCACCTTTATCAGCGCAGGGTTTTCCTTAAATAAGCTTAGGAGCTTGGCTGTAAGCGCTTCACGACCAAAGAAATAGTACGCGTCATGTGGGTCAAAACTGCAAAGTCCCTTGAATGTTAATGTGCCATTGTGTTGTTCGCCGTCAAAGTCTTCGCCCAGAATCTCAAAAAGTGCCTGATTTATGTGGTCGATAGGGCATAGCTTGCCACCTCTATCTGCAACTTGGTCGACCAGTTTTGCTTCAATGTCACTGTGGTTGGCTGTGGGGTAGAAAATAGTAAAGGGACCAGCGTGTCGCGTTTCCATCGCATAGAGAGCACCTTTTATCTTACTATTTATGTGGCCAATACTATGCACATTGCCGCTGGGAGAGACTTCCCCTGTTGCAAATAGCGTTTCGTTCAGTTGAACATGCTTGTTAAGGTGGCTGCGATAAGCTAAAGCACATCCCAGTGCATAGCCTAGGCCAATGCTAGTACTATCTTGTTGCAGGTTGATGGTTTCTTGGTTGCTTGACGTGAGCTTGAGTTCGATAAAAAACTGTTGCTGTTGTCTATCAAGAGGGTTTAGGGACATAAAAGCAGCTTCTGCTGCCATCGTAAAATAATTGTTTTGTTCCTTAAATTTATATCCCAGCGCGAGTACTAAATCGTTAGCGAACTTAACCTTCACCTTTTGTTGATCTTTAGGTTTTATAAATCTGAACTCAGGGCTATAGGTATAACGTTTATCAGACAAAAGGATGTGTATCATTTTTTGCTCTTATTATTTAGTACTGCGCTTGTTGTGCGCAACTGATTTGTGACTAATTCGTGTAGAGTCATCGCACCATCGTGTTTTCTACAGCTCACTTCTTATTACAACCTCGATTCAATGCAAAAAATAACATTTGCGATGAAAAAATTAAATTTAGCAAATCGTACAAATAGTTATGAATATTATTCAAGTTTGTGGGATTTTCTCGGTTGTCTTTAAGCATCTTTTTAGTAAAGTGCATGATAAAGCTTAGATTTTAAATTTCCTACTATGAAATATTTTATAAAGCTACCTTTTTTTGCTCTTTTTTACGCTGAATGAGTTTGTTTTGTTATTTTTTAATCAATTTTTCGTTTGTTAGTATAGGGAACTTGTTTTTTACGGCAGAATTTCGGTTATGAAATAAAGAACAGCAACAAAAGAGCGAAAAAGGAGTTGGTCAAGTTGGGCTGTTTAGTTAAATAATGTTAAAAATCCCGCCTGTCTCTGTCACGATATTTGCAATTATATAGTAAGGTGTCTAAAGCAGGATGGGTTAGGTATAGATTGTACTTAAAGTAGCACTAAGCGACATGAGAACGCGACATTAAAAAGCTGTGTGGCGTTATAGAAAAGGTGCGATTGAGACAGACACATTGAAACGGATTGTTTTGCCGGTAAGAACAATTGCAGCGTTGAAAGATAAAAAAATATAACAAGTTCAAAATAATAAATAAAAGTAGCAACATCGCTTTGTTAGGAGGTGGTATGGTCTGTTCGAAGAAAAGTTTTTTAATCGCTGGTGTTTCAGCAGGACTGAGTCTGATGGCATCTGTACATGCGCAAGGTGCCAGTGGCGATTATTTGGTTGAGTATGCCCAGGGTCAAATTTCATCCAATGTACTTAGCTCTTTAAAAGTGATTGGGCGTAATGGCGATAACTTTATCGCACAAGGCTACTTATCTGCTCAGCAGGTAAGTGGGTTAGAACAAATTGCAGGGGTCGTACTTGAACCTGATTATGGTTTGTCGCTAAGTAATAACTCTCTCGATTACCTTCGTAATCACACACACAGTCTGGAAGCACTCAATACGAGTGAACTTGAACCCTATTGGTTGCGTGCAACTGGCATAAACGACTTACCTGTCGCACTCAATGAAATTCCAGTATGTATTATCGACTCAGGTGTAGACAGCGCACACCCTGACTTACCAAGTGACATAAATGGATATCACAGTGTTTATTCAGGCTTTTGGAATCAGGATGCGTTGAGTCATGGCACGCATATGGCGGGGATTATTGCAGCACAAGGTAATGGCATCGGCGTAAAAGGTGCACTTAGTGAAGGGGTTGCAAAATTACAGGTACATAAACTGATCAGAACTGCACATGGTAAAAACTCATCGATAACGGGTGGCAGTTTAATTGAAGCAATTGAAGTGTGTGCTAACTCAGGTGCGAAAGTCATCAATATGTCGTTGAGCGGAGATCAATACTCTCCGATGACGATGTCTGTTATTGATAGGCTAACTTATGATAGAGGTGTAATATTTGTTGCAGCCGCTGGAAACCATGGTTCTCAAATAAAGAAGTTGAGTGGTTTGCATAATGATGCATTACATTACCCTGCGTCTTATCACAACGTACTTTCTATTGGTGCACTCGATACGAATGGTATTGCAGCATCTTTTTCACCCGCGAATCAGGAAATTGACTTAGTCGCGCCTGGTAGTAAGATTATTTCTACTGCTAACCGTAGTTACTATGCGATACAAAAAGTGACGTTACAGCAAGGCGCATTAGCAGAAGCGCCATTGAGCTACACTCAAGTAGACGTTGGCATACACAGCCACGCCATGCAAACCGCGCTACCTCAGCAATGTGTCTACACATTGTCGACAGCAGATGCGCAGCTGCAAAGAGCCAATCGCACATTATCGTACGATACTCGGGTGGCTCTGAATCATGCCGAAAATAGCTGTAAATCAGCGGGTGGTAAGGTAATGGTCGTCAATTATCCCCACAGTACAGTAGGTTATGTGGGTGGGCTAGATCATTACACTGAGTTTCCAACCTTATTGGTTCATCAATGGCCCGGTGTCAGCGACTTTTCAAATGTCACATTAAAGCTAGACAGTTACCACAGTAATTATGTGGTAGGTGCTGGCACATCCCAAGCGACTGCGATCATCTCTGGTGGCATTGCGCGACTTTGGTCTCAAAACCCTCAGTGGAGTCGCACGCAAATTATTAATGCCATTAAAGAGACGAGTTACGATTTAGGCACGTCAGGACAAGACAATGTGTATGGATACGGCCTGCCTAATTTTGCCAAAGCGCTTGAATATTTGCATGCAGGCAGAGCCCCGGCGTGTCCTCAGGAGTGGTATCAAAACAAACCATATTCAGGTGGAGAGCGGGTTACGTTTAATGGCATCATATACACTGCGCATTATTGGAATAAAAATATGAGCCCAACGAATTCACCTGCTATGTGGCAAGTAGAGGGGGAGTGCGATACGAGCAACTCATCTCATTCTACGCCAACAGATGGTGGTTACAGTATTTTGGATTTCTCTGGTTTAGAGGAAGAAGAGGTTAGTTATAGCTGTAGAGGATTGAGCTTAATGTGTAGCGGTGGAAGGTAACTTCGCAAGGAGCTCAGTAAGGGACATTTTGGCACCTTACTGAGTTGATTCTCGATGACTCAGCTCTCTTCAAGTAACCAAACATAGACGTTTGGCAGACCGTCTTTATAGTTTATTTGAATATCGAGCAATCGACCTGATACGGTTTGTTGAATGGTGTAATGTGCGTGATTCAAGTAGTATCGGCCATTGTTTTGCACGAGTGTACTGTGAGATGACACCTCTACACCTTTAACTTTGGCAAGTTCAACTAATGCATCTCGTATTGCGTATTTAATGGCACTGCTTAACAAATTATCAGGCGCAATTGTGCCATTTTCACCAAAATTCCCCAACACAACGCTTTTACCCTCGTGCAACTGTTTGTCTCGCCAATTAATGGGCTGTACCGTAGGGGTGACTTTTTCTGAGAGTTGATAGTTTGCAAAAAGTGTTGAACCATAGTTACAGCTATTTGTCATAAGCAGCTGTTCTTCAAACTTGCTTCCAGTGATATCTCCCTGGCGAGAGAGCGTAAAGGCATGTTGCTTATCTGCTAGCTCATTCGTTTTGAAGCTTTCACTTAATTGTTCATTCATGTTAACTCTAGCCTGTGCAAGATAGCCGGCAAGTGTCTTAGCATTATGCGCACTCATTGGGAGCTTTTGGTGGGCAAAAGCGGTATAATAGCTCACGCCTATAACACTATTTTGGGCACCTTGACACAACCATGATGGTTGACATTGGACAAAATTACATTGAACTTCGAGACACTGTTTATTGGTTTTTATCGGCGTGGTGCTGGCGTAGCTATATAGTGTATCAGCGGTTGAGTATGGCTCTGAAAAGTAGACTTCTTTTCCATTGTTCAGCGTGATTTTCGACGCTGTGTGAGTCACTTTGTTGGTTTCCAGTTCAATGAGTGGCAGTTTATAATGTGTGATCAGTGATGTTAATGCACGTTGTCTGCTGGCGATGATTGAACCATATTGTGTTGCGCTTAAAGGTGCTGCAGTACCGATAAAACCCACTTGATTTTGACTAACCGGTGATTGCAACCAGCAGGGTGCCGGTGGTTTTTGTACTTGTTTGATGTCAAGTTTGGGTGTTGCTTGGCAACCCATCAGTATTAGCAAACTTATACATGCAATTCCCTGGCGGTATATTGGTGTCATAGTCTTTCCCGTGAAGGCACCCAAACGTAAAGACAGGTGCAAATCCTTTATATGGTAGTAGTGTCCTGCAACGGGATATCAAATTCAACCATTAACCCTCCTTGCTGGCGGTTTTTGAGCTTAATGTGACCTTGATGTGCGTATATAATGTCATTGCAAAGACTTAAACCTAAACCTGTCCCATTCGTTTTTGTTGAGTAAAAAGGCAGTAAAGCCTGATGGTGGTTACCATCGAGGATCCCAGAGCCGCGATCAACAACAGCGATTCGAAGGCGAGCATAATCTTTGACGACCTTGATTGCGACGTCGTCGGATTTACTGCCTGACTCATGTGCGTTCTTTAGAATATTGATCAATACCTGTTCCATTTGAGCTAAGTCGAAAAAGGCGCGTTCAGCTGGCAAGGGCGCCAATAATTGAAACGGATAGAGCTGGCGCACTTGTTCAAAAAGAGGTGTAAGCTCATGATAGTTCATATTAGGTTTAGGCAACCTCGCAAATTGTGCATACTTTGCGATAAATGAACTTAAATGCGTAGTACGCTGGTCGATGGTGTGCAAAATATCTGGCAACATATCTAAATGTTTGCCTTGTTCTACCATCGTTTTTGCCGAAGTAGTAAGGGAGCTAATTGGTGCGAGAGAATTGTTCAATTCGTGGCTAATCAAACGAATCGCATTTTTCCACATGTTGATTTCTTCTTGAATCAATTCATTGGAAACATTCTTAAAAACCAAGAGTTGATGGTGCTTTTGATTCAACATAACCTTTTTAAAGCTTAAGTAATAACTTTGTTTACGGTCATTTTGCTCAAAACTGACAAGCCCTGTTTGCCGCTCTGCAATAGCCCTTTGCAAATTGGGATGTAATTTGTCTACGCACTGATGCAAAGGTATGCCATCGAGCTTGGGACGTTGCAATAGTTGAGTGGCTTCATTATTGAAATACACAATGTGATGAAAGGTGTCGAGTAAAACAATGCCCATAGGAGAGGCTTGAACAATACTATCGAGTAAGAGTTCTCGTTGATTTATCGATTGACGTTGCTGTTTTATGCTTTGGGCTAGCTTGTTATACATTACAAGTGCCTCTTTTAAATCAGCACTGTGTTGAGCTGAAAGCCGAATTGAGAAGTCACCATCTTGAATGCTCTTTAGTCCATTAGTGAGTGTATCTATGGCTCGTTTATGTTGTCGAAAAACCATCTCACAGCAAACAAAAACAACCGGAAGAACCAATAGTAATGATACTCCCGTCGCAATTTCAAAAGGTACACCAAGTAAGGTAAGCCCAAACTGCATCGCCACCAGTATCAAAACAAACCCAGCACTAAAGCAAGCCATTTTGCCAGAAAGTGAACACCAATTAAGTTTCATTCGCGTTCAATTCCAAATTTATCCATTCGCCTATACATTGCTTGTCGGCTTAGCCCCAGACTCTTAGCTGCATGCGTTACATTTCCATCATGGGAACTCAACGCAGCCTGAATATCCTGGGCGGTAAATTCAGATGCTGCTGCACTACTTGATTGTTTGATATTGAGCCCTAGGTCACCTGACTCAATGATATTACCCTGCGCGAGCAGCTTTGCTCTGCCTATCACGTTTTGCAGTTCTCGTACATTACCCGGCCAATTATATCGCTTTAGGGTTTGTATAGCGCCCGAACTCAGTTGTTTGTCTTCGCCGATAAAATGCTTTGCAAGGGGGAGGATATCTTCGGGTCGTTCAGTCAATGGTGGCAAGTTAAGCTCAATCATGTTGAGCCGATAGTACAAATCTTCTCTAAATTTCCCTTGTAAAATAGCCTTAGAGAGCTCGGCATTGGTGGCACTTATGACGCGTACTTTTACTTTTTTAGTCTGGCTACTGCCCACAGGTTCGAATTCACCCGTTTGCAATACTCTTAACAGTTTTTGCTGACCTGAAAGTGGTAAGTTCCCTATTTCATCTAAAAATAATGTGCCTCCGTCAGCGGCTTCAAAGCGGCCAATGCGGCTTTTTGTTGCGCCTGTGTAGGCGCCACTGACGACACCAAATAGTTCCGCCTCGATTAAGTCAGCAGGCAGGGCTCCTGCATTGACTTTGATAAACGGTGCGTTTTTATAAGGGCTATTGGCGACAATGACCTCGGCTATCTTTTCTTTTCCTGCGCCATTTGGACCAGTGATTAAGATTGGGGCATCAGAGTGGGCAACTTGCGTGGCGACTTCGAGTAAACTGAGCATGGCAGGATCTGCGTATACAAGGCCCGCAAGATCAAACTTATCGGCTAACTTCGTCGTGCGTGCCAGCGACTGCTTTTGCTGCTTAAATTGTGCCTTTTCTAATCGGTACATTTCCATCAGCTGATTGACTGATGCAAGTAGCTTTTCTTCACGCCATGGTTTTTCTAAGTAGTCGGCTGCACCATCTTTGATGAGTTCGACAGCCATTTCTAGATTACCCCATGCGGTGAGCAGAATTATAGGTAAATCGGAATTGAGCTGTCGGATATCTTGATACAGGGCTTTACCTTCGACGCCTGAGGTTGTATCCAAGCTAAAGTTCATGTCTTGAATGACAAGGTCATAGGAAGATGTTTTTAGCATATCAAGCCCTTGCTCTGGAGAGGTTGCGCCGTCACAGTCTATATCATTGAGCAAAAAGAGCAGTTTAAGGGCTTTGATAACATCTCGGTTGTCATCGATAACAAGTATTCTATGTTGCATAACGTCGTTACTCTGATGCCAGCACTTAATGTACTGGCTAATTATTATTTTTTAACTCGTTTTTGTTACTTGAGCAGGGGCTATCTTAGCGGCTTTACGAGCCGGAATATAGACAGCGCAAGCACTTAGCAGCCAAACGGCAATCGCAACAATTGCAGCGAGCCATGGCACAATCAGACCTTGGATCCTCAAATTGGTCACAAAATACTGGTTGAGCCACAATGCCGCGAACAGCCCGACGGCAATTCCAACAAATGCCAAAATACTGTTTTCAAGTAGTAGTGTGCGTAAAACCCTATTCTGGCTTGCGCCAAGTGCCCGCAGTACACCTATCTCTTTCGTTCTTACGGAAATAGAAAATGAAACGAGCGCAATGATCCCGACACCCGTTACCAAAATTGCGATGCCACTAATCCCCATCATGATAAACGCAAAAGTACTGCGGCCGTCCCACAGGCGTTTTTTAGCACGTGCAGCATATTCGACTTGCTTAACAATGCGGCCTTCTTCTTTGAACAACAGGTTTTCTATATTTTCAAGCGTACGTTTTGAACCGTCGGTATGTACTTTCAATATATAGTTAACTTGACTATTTTGCCCATAGTGCGCTTCAGGAATGATGGCTGAGTGGTACCAGCTATTGTTGTAGACAGCATTTTCTCCCAGCATCATGTCTTCATAAATACCAATGACTTGATAGGGCAGCCGCTCAGTGTGCAGGAAAAGCGTTTGACCAAGTGCATTTTGCTCAGGGAAGAGGGCTTGTGCAAGTGTATTGCTAATTACAACAACACTTGCTCGTTGTGCTTGTGGTCCCGTTGATGTGAACATGTATTCGGTATCGTAGAAAGTACGCCCGTGGGTTAACTTTACGCCCAGCGCTTCTACCCCTTGAGGTGTTTGTGCAAATAAAGCAAGGCGCTCACCTTGTTTTTCTCTATCTAAGCTATTGTGCACAAAGTTGCGACCATTAACCGTTGCGAGGACGAGTTCGTTTGCCGCATAACTTGCGAATTCTACTTCTGGCAAAGCGCGCAGATTTTGTAGGTCTCGTTCTATTAATGCGCCTTGATCTAAGTCTTTATCAAAAACACGAGTGTAAACATTGATAATTTGCTCTTCAGCCATATGTGACGGAATGAGCCAATTTTGGAGTGTACGGTAGCTGATAAAACTGGTATTGCCTACAATGGTCACCGCTATGGCAATTTGCAAAGTGATCAACAGCGAAATACTCTTGTGTTTAAAGATCAATTTTAAGATATGTTTGATTGCCATGATACTACCCTCGTAATTGTGAAGCTGGTGCAATGCGACTGGCTTTAATGATAGGGTACAAGCCTGCGATTATAATTGTCAGATAAATAGCGCCAGCTGCTTTGAGGGCAAACAACATATCCATTGAGTACAGTTTGAGTACTTGGTCGGCAACACCTACATAATCCATTTGATATAATGCGAGTAAATACATGACGTACAAACCAATCTGAGCACCAACTAGGCCTAGAGTGATGGCAATAGAAGCCGCTATAAATAGCTCGATGATTTGTATTTGGGTAATGTAGGCACGGTTGGCACCCAAGGCACGATAAAGAGACACCAGCTTAGCGCGATGTTGGTTTTTAGCCAGTAAAATACCCACAGTATTCACCAAAGTAATGGCAAATAATAAATAGGCAAAGTTAAGGTACACTCGCTCCCAGTCCATAAACCCATAAATTGTGTCATGGAATAGCCTTAGTGACTGAACGTAGTAGCTCTCAAGGTGTGTGAATCGACCTTGCGAAGCTTGCTGCTTTGTATAGTTTCTGAGCCACAATGTTAAATTCTCAAGCTGTTCATCACTGTTCAATAAAGATACGTCGGCCCATGCGTGAATAAAGCCACACTCTGCGGTTTTTAGCCCGTTAATATCACTTTGACGGTAGCTAGGACGTGCTGGTTCTTCTTTCGTCTTGCAGGGCATGTAACCGACACGGGGCAGGTTGTGGTTAATCGCATAGCCCAGCGGTACAAAGGCAAGATCGTTTTCCCGGTTGCTGAAGCTGATATTTTGAAAGCGGTATGTGTGGCTGGATAAGTCTACAACGCCAACTACTTCGAGTAACTGATTATTGATAACGACACGCTTGCCTACTGAGTTTTGCCCAGCGAAAAGGTGATCATTGGCTTTTTTATCTAGCACGATAATTGCCTCTTCTGACATATTGTCACCCCACGCAGCGCCAAATAAAAAGGGAATTTGCATCATGGGAAAGAAGGCATTGTCCACAGCTGAACTGGTGGCATCCATGGGTCTTGCCGTGTCGTCTTCTACATCCAAAACAAACGATGTCGTATAGCTGAAACTTAAGCTTTCCAGTTCAAAATCATCTTGCTGATATGCGTGCGTTAATGCTTGAGTATCGCGATACGTCAATGGAGGTGTTCTAAACGCGTTTCTTCT
Source organism: Pseudoalteromonas sp. SMS1 (assembly GCF_021530565.1). Taxonomy (GTDB): domain Bacteria; phylum Pseudomonadota; class Gammaproteobacteria; order Enterobacterales; family Alteromonadaceae; genus Pseudoalteromonas. The sequence goes on along the minus strand of NZ_JAKGBI010000002.1, from coordinate 28,839 downwards.
ATCAAACTCAGCATCCATAAAGTTCAAGCTGATATGGTGTAGCTGGTTCAATTTGTGCGAAATTGCGGAGTGTCCACTTTGAGCAATGATTGTGCCCATGGTCAACAGCAAGGTAATGCCGATCACGAGGTTCGCTATCATCAAGGATGTTAATTTCGATTTTTGTCTAAACCCTTGCCATGCAAGGTGAAGTAAGTCATTCATAGTGCCCTCCTTTACACAGCCAAATCAGTAAGCTGACTTTTGGCAATATCACTTAACTGACCATCTAATATCTGAATGTTACGGTGGGCTCTTTGTGCTAATTCATTGTCATGGGTCACCATAATTAATGTGGTTCCCTGACGGTTTATCTCTTGCAATAATGCCATGACCTGGCGGGCCATCATGGTGTCGAGGTTGCCGGTTGGTTCATCTGCAAGTAAAAAGCGTGGCTTTCCTGCAAGTGCGCGTGCAATGGCTACGCGTTGCTGTTGTCCACCACTCAATTGTGCTGGAAAATGGTTGGCTCGACTGCCAAGGCCAACGAGTTCAAGGCTTTCTTCAATGCGCTGTTTACGAGTTTGCTTATTGAGACCTCGGAAAATTAAGGGCACTTCTATATTGTCATAGAGGTTTAGGTCTGAGATCAGGTTAAAGCCTTGGAATATAAATCCTATTTTTTCGTTTCGTAAGCGAGATAAGTGTTTATCAGATAACTGACTCACATCTTCACCGTCTAGAAAGTATTGCCCTTCTTCAAAGGTTTCAAGCAACCCTGTGATATTTAAGAAAGTGGTTTTTCCCGATCCCGATGGGCCCGTTACAGCAATGAACTCGCCTTCTTCAACTGTTAGGTTTACGCCGCTAAGCGCGTGTGTTTCCACCAAGTCAGTACGATAAATTTTGCTGATATCATTCATTTTTAGCATGGTTTTTCCTTTTATTTTTATTCGCTTAAGATGACTTGTTGGGCTTGTCCAAATGGAGATAGGCTAGATATTACTATGGTATCACCAGCCTGTAAGCCATCTTTCACTTCAACTTCTCGAATACTTTTGATCCCGAGTTGAATCGAGGTTCTATACGCATTGCCATCAGAAACGCGGTATGCCAATCTGGCAGAACCCGTTTCGACAAATGCGCCGCGTTCTACTTTCAGCACATTACGTTTTTGGGAAATGATGATTTGGGCATTCACCCGTTGGTTCTGCCTTAAGTTATCTGGTTGTTGTTCGAAGCGTATGCGACCAGACACTCTGCCATTTTCGACTTCTGGGGAAATAGCCATCAATGTTGCAGGGTAGTATTGATTATTAATCTGTACGTGTGCAGCCAAACCAATGCCTAGATCATCGGCAAGGTTCTCTGGAATATAAGCTTCGACTTCGAGTTCTCTTAAATCGACCAGTGACATGAGTTCTGTGTCTCTTTGTACATGCTGTTTCTGTTGCACATTTAAATTACCCACAATACCGTTGAGAGGAGAGGTGAGTGTGAGAGCATCGACTTGACGCTGTAAATCTGAAACTAGGTGGCGTTGGCGATCTAGATCCAACTGGGTACTTTGTAGTTCAAAGCTAAGTTGCTCTTGTGACAACGTTAAGCTGTCTATTGCATGGCGCTCGTTCAATTCTGCGCGCTTAAGCTCTACCATAGTTTGCTCAAGCTCTAGCTTAGATATGATTTGTTTCTCAATACTGGCGTTTGCACGCGCCATTTCACTCTGGGCTGCTTCTAACTCGACTTTTGCCAGCTCCATTGCTTGAGTATTGTCGAGCCGCTGTTGCTTTATCGCAATTTGCTGACGTTTAACATCCATTTCCAATCGTTGTAATGTTGCTTTCTCTTGTAACAGTTGATTGCGAAGTTCAGGACTATCGAGGCTTGCTAACGCCTGTCCTGCACTAATTGTATCTCCGGCTTTAACATGTAGGGTCACCGTACCAGATGCAATAGCATAAAGTGATGGACTGACTGCAGCGAGGGTTCTTCCTTCGACGCGCACATCCTGAATGATATCGCCACGCTTCACTTTTGCAGTCTTTAGTTGTTGACTTGAAACGACTTGCTCAGCAGAAAACAATTGTGAAAAGTTATCTAGAGATAATGCGACAGCGCTTAACAGTCCAATACCTGTCATACCGGCTATTAGCCACTTTTTTGAGGTTGGCTTTTTGGTGATTACCTTGTCTTGATTGGATGTACTTCGGATCATGGCATCAAACTCCTTGAAAAATTAAAATCGTTTCAATCCATAGAACAAAACATGTGCCAACTTTTAAGCTTATGATTTTATGATGTTTTTGTTTGTTTTTTGAATGGTTTTAGTAATGGGCGGACGGACAGCGGACAGTACGCGGACAGTGAAATTTAGCCGGACAGTGGACAGGTGTTGAACATTCAATGTAAGGCAACAAAAAAATGAATAGGCAATTATAGTATCCAATCAAAGATCATTATGTTGGCATCTGTAATTTACTCTTGCTGCGCTACATTTGTTTACATAGAGAGGATACTAATAAGGAGTATTTTCGTCTTGGAAAATTTTTACGACACTGAATATGCTAATATCGCGCGGTAATTTAAATGGGGATGTATAATGAAAAGCAAAATGCTATATCGCTCTTTAATTAGCACCACCGTCTTATTCTTTTTAAGTGGATGTGGTGGCTCATCTGCGGACTCTACTCCAGAGAATAATTCACTTTCATCAATAATTTAAAAAGCAGCTGACAAATCTGTTCAACTAGAGGCTGTACACCCAGACAGATGAAAACGGACTATTTAAAGGGAGTATCCCAGAAAATGCAAAACATTTGTCTGCGGTCAGTTAAATATTTACTTACATGGATATCAGTGAACGGGTAAAAAAACCTGGGCAGAATTTCATTTTCAAGACCTAGCTCACAGCCATCTTGCCCAACTGAACGCGTATCGAACATTTGTGTTTTCTAGACAGGATGTGTTTAGGCTTTCTCTACCGGAATATAAGTCGTATGTTTTTGTCTATTATCGTTTCTTTAACCGTAACTAATGCGACCATTGCTTCATTTTTAGTCTAAATATGAAATCCAACTTGTTGCAGCCCGTGCAGGGCTGCAAGCTGGATTAACCCCAACCAAAGCGTGAATATCCAGCTCCAAGACTTTGATAATCCTAAAGTTCGATTACAAACAAACATTATCCATAAAAATACTAATGTGATACTGACTAATGACTCGAGGGCTTGTAGCGAGAAAATCAGGGTAATTGTCATAATGAGCACTGCCACAGCACAGCGTGCTAAGCTCCCATAATCAGGGTCAATAAAACGTATTGTGAGTTTTGCTGGAAGCAGTGTGACGATAAACAGCAACAACACCAGTGCGAGTGCTGAATCCTTATGGTGTATCAATTCCATGTTGCAAGGGTGTTCTTTAGTTTCTTATATAGGGCCATTATTCCATAAGATGGTCTGTTGTTTCCAGTAGAGCTTTAATCGTTGAGGGTGATACGTGTTCAATTTTTTCATAACTTCGTTGTGCTATTTATGTCGGAGTAAGAACCTTTTTACGTACTAAATACTTTTTATCTAATTCTTTATGGTTGTTATTTTTCATTTTCTCCATATTTTTTCCTTATTTCAGACTCAAGCTATCTAGTAATGCGTCTACCAGTCTAATTATTTGATTTTAAGTAATTTTGTTCCTTTTAAAGGGGGCGGTTATTTGTTGTCTTATTAAGTGGCGGGCACACGGGCTGGTAGACCATTACCTCACTCTCTAAGAGTACATAAGTCGTTACGGAGGAAATACGATGTTTGGAAATAGCTACCGGCACCTGCTAAGGCACCTCGCCTTGGTTCCAATAATAATGATATCTACCTATGCGTTTGCCAGCACGCCTATTGAGGTATCTGCACCAGAGCAACTGATTGCAAAAGTTCATTCAGCTACCGAAGTTGGTTTGAGTTGGCAAGCCCCAACGGATGTTGAGGACATTGCCGGTTATAGAGTGTTTCGTGATGGCAAGCGCATTGGCCGGACAAAGGTCACATTTTACATTGATATGACAGCCGCCCCCAATACTGAGTATGTTTACCATGTAACAGCATTTACCAGAGGCAAAAATAAGCTATCTAGTCTGCCTTCTAACAAGGATATCGCAAAAACACTTGGCTCTGATGTCAATGATGGCATGCGTAATGGATCAATTATCCGAGTGGGGATTGCACGTTTAGTTGATCACTGCGGAACCAATGATTTGGATACGATAGCCGACAGTGAGCTGGATGTGTGTATGGATAAGCTCATTGATCACTATACCCTTCGGCAAGGACTTGAAGATATGCAGGCGTATGTAGCACGTTATCGTCGTCAAGAAGATGCGCAATTAATTGAATTGGGGAAGCGCTTATTCTTTAGCAAAGCGCTGAGCCAAAACTACGACACATCCTGCGCATCTTGTCATCATCCCGCGCAAGGGTGTGGTAGCGATGGGCTGTCTTTATCTATTGGCGTCAATGCCGAAAATACAGACTTAATGGGCTTGGGTAGAAGCGATGGTACTGTGCTACCAAGTGTGGGTAGAAACTCACCACAAATATGTAACTCAGCACTGTGGGTAGATAGCATGTTTTGGGATCAGCGTGTGCGTCTTCGTGAGGCAAATCGAGACAGTGAAGTTGGCACTGTTTCAACCGCTGATATTCAGACGCCAGAGCTGGAAGTCACTCGGTTAATGAATGATGAGGTTGCAAATACGGATCCACTACGACTGCTGATGGCGCAAGCTCACTTTCCAATCACCACACCGGCAGAAATGGGGGATCCTTCAGGGTTTGAGTCTCCCCAAGTATATCGAGAATTTATTGCTCAGAGACTGAGTGAGCAGTGGCAGCCATATTTTAAAGCCGCATTTGGTGATGAGCAGGTGAGCTTCCTGCGCATTGCAAGAGCCATGTCAGCGTACCAAGCGTCATTCTTATTTATAGACAACCCTTTCTTCAACTACATTGAAGGTCAACATGATAAGTTAAGTGAAGAAGAAAAACGCGGTGCTCTATTCTTTTATACGGGTGCAGGTTGCGCCAACTGCCATGATGGTGTGATGTTCACGCCAGAGCGGACAAGAGGGCCTTTATACCCTCAAATTGGTGCGCACGGTGTCGCTGATGGTAACTTTAAAAACCAGTTTAGAATGCCAAGTTTACTGAATGTTGGTATTACCGCACCGTATGGTGATAAAGGGGTATTTGCTAGTTTGGAGCGTGTCATTGAGCACTACTCTGATGTTACTGGCTCATTAGAGCGCTTTTATGGTGAAAATGAAACCTGTGGTTTACCACAGTTTCAGCATTTAAATGCTGAGCAGTGTGCGCATATTGTAGGCGATGCAGATGACTATGTATTGGCCCTCAATGCACAAAATCGTGCAGCGTCTGACAGAAGTGATGATGCGATTATTCGTGGCTTTACGCCACAGCAGGTAAGCTACCTGGCTGCATTTTTGCGTGCTTTAACGGATCCTAAAGCACTAGCCGGCAGTAATGAAATCAATGCTCTTATTCCTAGCAGAGATGGAGGACCTGATGGCCATCAATTTGACGCTGTTAACAAAGCAGGTAATGCGCTGTAAATAATCAAAGTGAGGAAGCTCAAAGGCTCCCTCACTTTAATTGCTCTCTTGCTTTATGAGTTCAAAGCTGTTTCTGAGCCCATTGTGTTAATTTCCTGCTGTAACTGCTCTGCACGCTTTTCAAACTTTTGCGCACTGTACCAGCAAAGTGCTGCGATGGTGTAAAGCATAATGTCAACGATGACCAAATCAGCAACAACATGACCAGATAGAATACCGCCAAACTGAATATAATTAGGTATATTCAGCAGTGCGGCAATGGCATAAGCCAACCCTGAAAACTTGAGTAAGTAGTTGCAAAACAGGTCTTGATGTTTAATAAACAGCGAAATTAAAGTAGACAAAAAGAAGCTTACATACACAATAGAGTGTATTGTCGACATACGACCCGCGACGTCCAAAGGGATTAATTTAGCAGCAACGGCACCTAGTGCGATTGCCAGCATGCATCCAATAAAAGCGCCTGATGTCAATCGTGTTACAAAAGCTAGACTACGCTTACTCTGCTTTTTCTGTTTTGCGCGTTTACTTATCCACATTAAGTTTCCGGTAATGATGATATAGGCAGTGGCTAAACCAAGAATAAAGAAGGCTACGCGCATACCATATCCCGCAAAATCACCAAAGTGTAGACTTGCGATGGTCGCTAAGCCACCTCTCAAATTGTTGTCGTAATTATCTCTCGTAATATAAACTTGTTGCTGATCCTTGATGGCGTAACGCACTTCCACGTCATTTGAGAATTCATCATTACTTTTCGCCATAAATACCAAGACGGCACTTTGGTCGCCAAAGTGTTCAATCATCATACGACGTAGGGTGACATCGCCCAGTTCATTCATTGCTTTAGTGTATAGCTCGTCTATACCTTGCATAGGCATTCTGATATCCACTTCTTCAATATGTGGCTCATTAAAGCCTGCCGCTTGCAGTACTTTGCTTTGATCTCCTTGATACAGTAATACTGCATATGAGATTTGATAAATGATCACTAGGTTAAATACTAGCCCTGTAAATGCGTACATAATATGAAAAGGCAAGCCCATTGTGCCGATGAGGTTGTGTGCATCTAGCCACTTATCTTTGTTGGCCCCTAAACGGTATTGATAGAAATTTTTGAATAGCTTGCGCCAATGAATAACCACACCACTTATCAGCGCAACAAAAAAGAATAGGGTGATAATACCAACAAAATATAAACCAATTCGCCCAGCGCCCAAATCGTAATGTAAATGGTAGACAAAGTTAGCAAATTGAAACTCGTTGGCATCGGCAATGATGTCCCCATTGACTGGGTCTAGCAATAGGTACATGTCTTGATGATCTTCACCTGTGACTGGGTGAGGTTCCTCTAGTTCAATTGCAAAATAGACTTGCAGAAAGGGGTTTCTTTCTGTCGGTTGATAAAGATAAAAAAGATGATGGGTATCAATCTCGTATTTTTCGTCTAATTTAGCGAGCACGGTGTCATATGAAACTTGACTAGTATGAGGAGAATGTTCACCAATCAGAGTGACCTTCTCCCAAGTTTCAATGTTTTCTCTAAATAAGCTGATTGAACCGGCTATAAACACTATAAATAAGACAAATGAAATGATCAGTCCTATCCATGCATGTGCATTTGTTAATGATTTCAAGGTTTGGCTTTTCATTGCGTTACACCATTAAAAAAACGTTGAGGAGCGCTGATGGTAAGAGTACTAAGAGCATGTACTTTGTCGCTTTACGAGCTGTTTCAAACGCATACACCCACACCATAATGCTGGCCCAAATAGGGAACCCCAAAATAAGGCCAATCAACAGTCGCGTATCTTCTGCAAACGGTAAAATAAGGTTGGTGTTCAGTGCCACAGATACTGAGATCAACAAACCAAATAGAAAGCCGAGTAAGGTTTTAGGCCACATAGTTGATGCCCCCAACGGTTGAGCATATTATCAGCAGCAACATGGATGTTGTTACAAACAAGCGTTTTGATTTACCGGCCAAAACGGTGACGCTGACAAGCCCCATCATCAATACGACGAAGCTGGCGAGCAAAGCGGATACCAAAGGATAAGTTTGCACAAAGAGCATATTGGCAAAAACATATAGGCCCAGGGCCATGAAATAGCTTGGCCATTTGGGAAGTGGCTTGTTCAGCAAGTACTGTTTTGGACTAGCTAAGTACAACAGCATTGATGCAATCCAGATAGGGATAATAGCGAGAAGGCTCATGAGAATAGGAATAATTGTTATTTTGTTCTTTATTGTTTCAATAAGTGAATCAAAATTCAACACTTGAGTTTAAATTGGTCAGGATAAATTAAAAATTTATTAATATGGTCATATGACTATGGTTTGGCCTGACACAGCAACTGAGTTTCAGGTTCGCTCGGTCCTGAATGTAACTCTGCGCCTGTACGCCTCTCTATTACTTTTGTCAGCGGGCATCAGTTGGGTAGGAACTCTGCTAGCGTAAGCTTTTGATTTAAAGCAAATGTTGTGCGTCCGCTAGATTGTTTGTCAAGCGCTTTAGTAGCGGTAACTCAGTGTATGAATTTGGTTAATATAATATGTATTTAATGTGTATTTTGGGTTTTTAATTCTGTACCCTAGATGGGAGTGCGGTAGTAAAGTGCACTTATGGAAATTTTATTTGTGTTTTATACAAGGATCAGACAATGAAATTTATACAGGGTATTTTTATATTTTCTCTTTTATTCTTTGCGAAGTTTGGGCATGCCAAATTAACCATCGTTGATAATCAATGTTCTAGGGTTGCCAGTGGTTTACATACTGATGAAGGTCTTTTAGATACAGGCATTGAATTGAGTAATACGCAGATAATTGAGAACGGAGTGAGATTTTTAGGCTTTGATATTGTTGATGTAGCAGGCGTTAAGCACTTAAGCGCGAGGTTTGCGGCGCAAGATCTTAAAATGGGTTTCGGCTTTGTTAGGACTGACAGAACAAGCTTGATGTGTGGACGTCTTTTTGGAGGGGGGGAGCATAAAAGGTCATCTTGGGCTATCAATATGCCAGTTGAGGAAGTCTTATCTCATTTGGAAACGAGCAATGACATTGCAATTCAAATGTATTCAATTCACCTAGTAAATGGTGAAGAAAAGCGCTCTTTTTCTCGCCTAAAATATCATAAACCAGCACTTGAAAAGCTTTTGAAAAAAGATGTTTCTCTTGGTTTACCTTATGACCTCGCCATTGAACATCCAATTGATCTAGTAAATGGGCGCGTTGAACAGGGGATTATATATTGCTTAAATAGCAATTTTTCGGAGTGTGATTACTCAATCGAGGATCATCCGCGTTATCACGATTTTACTTTTAACGATCTTGGTATTGCACTGCCATTTAAAGGTCAGTTTTCGGTAGATGGTTACATCACTCGCATACTATTTAAAGAGGATATAACGGCTGATATGAGGTTGGCGCCGACTGAATTTAGTTTGTGGAGTTCCTTTGACGGTCTATTTGAGCTTGGGGCATTACGGGGCAACGCTAAAGCATTTTTGTCGCGGTTTTTCACACTGAGTTACACCAATGATCCTGTGACGGGTTTAGTGGTTACCAACATCGCATGGGATATTCCAATGGAACACGGAGAGTTTTTAGACCCTGCGAGTTATATGCGTGACTATAACACTTACCTGATGATGAATTTTGCATTTGAAGTAAATCGATTAGGTCACTTAGAGGATGCACTTGAACAAGGCTATAGCGAAGCGGAATATGCGCTGCAATCGCAATTAGCGTCCGTGACAATGACAGGGCTAGAAGAAGCGAAAGCAGGTGCATTTAAACAAGCGCCTCTGACGGTGACATTCCCTTAAACAGGTTAAATGAACTCAGCCTTTACCTAAGCGCTGAGTATCGTTGAAGACTGGCGCTTATTTTTACAGGCGCCAGTTTTATTGCAATCCAATTCAAACTACTCAGATTCACGTTGCACTTGATCACAGTGTATCTTTGAGCAACTCTAATACTTCTTTCACCGAGAGCTTTTGAGTTGCATCACTGCCAGAGAGCACTTGATGGGCTAAGTCGCGCTTTTGGTCATGCATGGCGAGTATTTTTTCTTCAATGGTGTTTGATGCAATCATTCTGTAAATAGTGACTGGTCTGATTTGGCCAATTCGATGCGCTCTATCTGAAGCCTGCGCTTCTACAGCAGGGTTCCACCAGGGGTCCATATGGATAACATAATCTGCAGCAGTTAAGTTTAACCCCGAGCCACCTGCCTTAAGACTAATAAGAAAGACATCACCTTCACCTTTGGAAAACGCGTTGACGCTTAGTTGCCGTTGTTTTGCGGGAGTTGAGCCATCAAGGTATTGGTAAGTTAACCCTAATTCATCTAAGCGCTGTTTGAGCAATTGTAAGTGACCAACGAATTGACTAAAAATTAGGGCTTTGTGGCCATTTCTTCGTAGCTCATCAAGTAGCGCTTCAAGTTTGGCTAATTTAGCGCTATTGAGCATTAACTCTGGTGCAACGAGGTTTGGATTACAACACACCTGCCTAAGCTTTGTCAGCTCTGCCAACATGGTTAAGTGTTGAGAACCGGCGTCTTCTTGTTCGTTTGCGAGGGCTATATTGGCAATGGCGTTTTGTCTCAATGCTTCATACAATGTTTGCTCTTCATCGCTTAATTCAATGTTGAGATTGATTTCCGTACGCGCTGGCAGCTCCGTGAGGACTTGGTGTTTCATTCTTCGAAGTATAAAAGGTTGTAGGAGTGTTTTTAGGTTTTGTTGGGCATACCTTGCTGCGATGGGCTTTTCTGCTCGATTTTCAATGGGCTGAATAAAGCGTTCTGTAAAGCGCTTTAAATTGCCTAATAAACCCGGGTTTACAAACCTAAAAAGCGACCAAAGTTCAGTTAAGTTGTTTTCAATCGGTGTGCCCGTGATGATCATTTTAAACTGACCTCGCAGAGCACATGCTGCTTGAGCGCGTTTTGACAGCGGGTTCTTAATCGCCTGTGCTTCATCTACTATGATGCTCTCCCAATGAATGGATTTTAGTAGAGTCAGGTCTTGCACCAAGAGTCCATAGCTGACGATGAGTACGTCGTTTGCGCCTAACTGTTCAAATAACCCTGTTCTTTGTTCACCTGATTTAAAGTGCGCCAATGTAAATAGCCGTAGAGTCGGGGTAAACTTGGTTGCTTCTTGCTGCCAGTTAAAGCAAACAGAAGTTGGTGCAATAATCAAACTAGGGCCTTTGTTAGCTTTTGCCAATAAAACGGCTAACGATTGCAATGTCTTACCTAGCCCCATGTCATCGGCTAAACATGCACCAGCGCCCCAATGTGCAAGGCGCATAGCCCAATCATACCCAGTTATTTGGTAATCTCTTAAAGTGGCTTGCATGTCTGCGGGTGGGGTGATGTTCAAGGTGTTTGCTTGCTGCATTCGCTGTGATTGCTGCTCCCATGCATGGAGCGTTTTCATCCTCATTCCCGTTACAGCCTCGCTGACGAGTGGGCTCGCCAATGGGTGAAATTTACCGAGTTCGGTGCCTTGATTAAGCTGGGTGAGGCGCTCATGGAGAGAGTGAGATAGGGCAACGACTTGTTGCGAGTCCAACTCAATAAAACGACCATGACTTTGCTCAACAAGTTTTAATAGTGTTTTTAACTCAATAACCTGTTGGTCATTAATTTGCAGCTCGCCATTAATATCGAACCACTGATTCTTTTTTGATATGGCCAATTGCAAATGATGCGCTTCTAGAGGCTTGGAAAGTTGTATTTTTTTGCCTTTAGGCCAGCGTAATTTAAAGGCTATAGGGGCATCACTGTTAATTGCTTGCTCTAGTTGCTCAAGCGCGTTTAATGCATCTTGCAAATCAGCAATACTAAGTTGATTGTCTGCCATGGCTAAAAAGGCAGGACATCTTGCATCCAGACTGTCTAATAGATCCTGCTCAGCGGCGAGATTACGCTTTGTTGCCACACGCCTGCCATCGATTTCTGCGCTAATATTGGCGTTGCCCACGGCGGGGTGAAATGCAGGACCTTTTTCGCCAAAAGGCATGCTGAAGCAACAAAAAGAAAGTCCTTGTAAATAGGGGCTAATGTTGATCACAAGTTCCGTTTGAGCTTCTATAGTTTCTAGGCCGATTTCTATATCACTGACTTCTGATTGTATATTCATCAATGGTGCAACGGCTTGGATGCTCGCCATGAGTTTGGCTTTTGCAGCAACGGGAATGAGTAGTCCGTTTTCACCGATGATATGTGCGACCTTGAGATGTTTAGCATCAAAGTGAGTGAATACTCCCTTATTTCTAGCGCTGAATTTGAACGTATATACGCAGTTACGAGTCCTAAAATCATCGGGCAGATCTAGCAGCGTCAAATATAGTTGTTCACCTTGTTGCGATAAAGATAGTTGAGCAGGTTGCTCAACTATCTCTAAAGGTTCAAGTAAATCGTTGGGCAAGTATACATTTTGAGCGTGTAGTGCTGCTTTGAGTGCGGGCACGCCACCAAGACTATAGAGGGTTTGATGCCAATTTTTCTCCACGTCAATTGCTTGCACAAACGCCATATCACTCTCCGATAAGTAAGGCATCTGTGCATGGTTTAAATACAGTGCTTCGAGAGAAATTGCTTTACCTTTGCTCCAGCCTGATTGAATGCGTTTTTGAACTTTGGCGGAAAAACTCACTTGGCCATTGTGCTCGTCTAATAACCAGATTAATTGTTGTGAGTATACCGATACATTTTCAGTATCATGGTGAGGCTTGGGCGCCAAAGCTAAGAGCCTATCTAACGCTAAATCCCATTCTGATTGCTGCTGAATAAGCGCAGGAAAGTCCACAAGTAACTTCATTTGACCTTGAACTACATCCCCCTGTGGTATGAGTTGGGAGGAGATCCTTTCGAGTAGATGTATTTTGGCTGTACGGTAAAAGTGAGTGCATCGCGCCAATAAATTCTTATTTTCAGCTGAAAGTGTGTGTTTACACCAGTGGAGTGAGAGTAACGAAAATAACCGACTTGAATAGTAATCAAAGGGACTATTTTGTAACGCGTGTTCATGCTCTTGTAACTGGAGAATGAAAGGTGCACCTGTCGACAGTGACTCAGCAAGACATTCAAAAATTTGACCGAAATAGTAATTAGCTTTTGTGCCTTTCTTGTCGGTCAGTTGGTTACTGGCCAGTTGCATCGTTTTGTCGTAATGATCATTTTCGCCGTTCGCAGTTGCGAGTAAGGCAATCATATGAAACCAGCCAAATACGCCATTCAAATAAGGCCCTTTCTTTTTTGAGTATTTTTGTTGTGCTTGCAAAGCGGCATTAAACTGTGTGCACGCTGAGGCCATTTCATTGTTAAAAAGTAACAGGGTCGCTTTTAGCTGCAGTCCATAGCTGGAGACATCACAGGGCTTGGTGTAGTGGCTTGCCTGGTCAATATCACCCTGTAGTAGTAGTTGCTCAGCGAGTAACAGCCGCAGGTTTTGGTTACGTGGATTGTGTTCGACGGCAAGCTTCAGCATATCACTGACTAGGCTGATATCAGCGCCATACTGATGCTGGAGAGTGCACAGTGTTGCAAAGGCTTGATACTGCATGTCATTTGGTAGCTCTTTGAAGGAGCCTAATTGAAATGGCAAGAATACAAAGTGCGCTAAGGGGAGGTTACTTTGAATATTTAGTGATTGTGGGTTTTTACTAAACCCAAGCCTCGCTTTCGCTTTGGGGTATTGTCCCAGCAGTAAAAAGTCGCGGGTGAGTCGGTTTTCGTCTTCTGTATCTCTTTCCCATTCATACGCATTGAGGACGGGGATATATTCCTCAGCACACTTTAATATTGGTAATAAACGCCCTAGTTTTTGAGCATGCTGGGTGACGAGGTTAGCAACCAAAGGGTTAATTTGAAGGTTTAAATGGTCACTACTGGCGAGTTGTTTTTGCGTTAGATAAGTGCCAAGTTCTGAGCTGAGCGCAGACATTGGTCGACCTTGTTGGATAACCCCTTCTTCGGTAAGCTTTTTCAGTATTTGCTTGATTTTGATTGTGGAAGCAGATTTAAAAATGACCGCTAAAACTTGAACGAGTATCTGATAATCATCATCGAGTGTTAAATAGTCAGCATACAGCTTGTCTATTGTGATGTTGGTCGTTGCCGTGATGGTGAGTGCGCGATTAAAAGAGTGCAAGGTTGTTCCTAAGTAGGCAGTTTAACGTTGGCAAAGTACCAAATGCGTTGCCCTGTCTCAAGCTTTGCATGCTTTATAGTTGTAATTGGTAAAAGGCATTTGTGTCTTGGTTACCTTGGCTGACTAACGTAAAGTGGCACCTTTGCAGTGCTCGAATTGAGCCTTGATTATTGGGGGCGACCCCAGCATAGATGGTTTTGGCTAGGGCGTGAGTTCGAAAATAGTCGATACATCCTGAAAGTAACTCGCTACCGTATCCCTGTTGCCAAAACGGTGCGTGGATCAAATAACCAATGTGTGCGGTCGCCTGCTCAATGTGGGCAATGAATAAACCGAGAGGTGGTGCATTCAAAGTTTTTGCATTGTTACTTAGTGTATTACGAGGCAGTGCGATAAAAATTTCGCTATCCAGCAATTTCTCGTTTAACCACTTAAACGCTTTGTCCGCCTCTGGACTAGTTTGCCAGTCTTTGGGTAGAAAAGCCGTCGTTCGCGCTGACAATATACTGGTGATGTAATGCGCGTTACCCGGCCTGCAAAGTAAAGATTTACAACAATAAAAATCCAGACGAGGGGTTGAAAAGAGCGTGTTCATACCGTGCCTCCTGTATCGTGGCAGCAACGGTCATACTGCACGATAATGTTGTCGATAGTTTAAATTTAGTTGTTTTGTGTACGCTGGACCTGTTTAAATGCCATCGTTTTTTGATGGCCCTCAAGTGCGGGTCCAGAGAGCGCTTTAATGAGTAGACTTCCCACAAAGATTAGCAAGGCAGACACTAACGCATCGAGAAACAAAGCTATTGGTTGTGTTGCTACACCTAAATAAATAGGCGATGCTTGAAGCGAGTTTAGCGTGTATTGCCCTGTAAGCATATGCAGCGCCAATGCTGCCCAAAAGCCAAAGCAATAGGGGTAATGCCAAGATTCATAAAGATAGGCTAGTGGTTTGGGCAAATGTGCAATAAGCCTATTAAACCAGCTTCCCCATTCAGGTAGCTTTTCCCAAATTAAAATATGTAAGGTGAGTCCCATCAGCGCAATAGAGAAGTTTATGGTTGTTGATGTATCCAGCATAATATACCTTTAGATCAGCTTTTTTTAAGATGTGATGATTTTATCCTCGCGTAATAGGGTAAAAAATGGCTGTTTTTTGGCAGTGATCGGCTTATTTTAATATTTTGGAGGTGAGCATGCATGCACTGACTGTTGGTGAAGAGCGACTAGCGTCGCTTGTGTCACAAAAGCACGGTACACATGCCGAATGCGTTTTATCGTTTTTAGTGTCAGGATCTTTGACCATTGCACATCGCCAACCTTTTGAAGTTTCGTCAGGGATGTTTAGCGTGGTCCCGCCTGGTGTGCCTCATTCGTTACTTAAAGGGCAAGGGTTACATGTAATGTGGTTAAGTTTTTGCCCTGATTGTTTGGATTTGGCGCAAAGTGATCTGATGGTGCCATATGACAATGTCAAGCGTGGGGCATTGCCGGCTTTTAACACAGACCCTTCACGACGCGAGTTTATTCAGTCATTATTTAAAGAGTTAATAACAGTACACAATCAGATGTTAAGCCTAGAGGTACAACGAAGTTTTGTGATTCTGCTTTTGAATGAGTTAAGCCAAGCGTGTGCTTCAGAGGTACAGCACGTCAGATACAACGATAAAATAGAGCAGGCTATGGCTTTCATTCAGGCGAATTACTTGCAGCCGATCGGGCTTCGAGAAGTCAGTGACGCAATTCATCTCAGTGCGCCATACTTGGCTTCATTATTCAAAAGTGAAACAGAGTTTACTGTGGGAGAGTGGATCACGCAAAAACGTTTGTCTCAAGCATGCGCACAGCTGTTACATACATCGCTTCCTGTGAGTCAACTTGCAGAGCAGTTGGGATGGAGTGATACCACTCACTTTATTCGCCAGTTTAAAAAACATATGGGACTGACGCCAGCAGCTTGGCGTAAAACGCACAAAAGTCACAGGGCATTGACCTGATTTTCTTACGCATTTATTAATTTTTTCAGGGGCCGATGAGATTGAGTGTGTGCATTGGGTGTCGTCGATTAACTTTGTTTAACCACAGCCTTCACTGAGAGCATTAAATGTGGTGTAAAACGATAATACTGATAGCATGCGATACCATATCCGATAATTAATTCGGTTTGACTTGGTCTAGCGCACCTGTGTGGCACTGAGTTAAGAGGGTATGTGGAGAAATGAAAAACCACCTGAACAAGAGAGAGTAATTGAAGGGGAATTATTGTCCCTTTTGACTAATCAGCCAGAAGCATGCGCGTGGGCGCAGCTTTTATAGGCAAGGAAGTTCTATATCGTAAGGCGCGCCATAGGCCGCGCGCCTGTTAAATCGGATACTTTTACTGTGTCCGGTATCCATGGGTAAGTATACGCAGCAAAATTTAATGTGCTTGATCTACACGCCTATAGTGGACCACAGCCGAACAAAATACGTATTTAATATTGTATAGAGGTCCTAAAATCATATCTAAAGCCAACTGACAATGAATCAAAGTCTTGATCGTTGGCATATGACTTGGTTAAGTATTCTAGGTGGACACGCAGTGGCGGTGTGGGCAACCATTCTAAAGTGATATTAAACCCGTCAAAGCTTTGGTTATTCGGGTCACCATCGCCAAAGCCATCGTCAAAATCAAAGTAGCCTGTTTTTAGTTTGTAAAATTTACTGAGTTTATAAGCAAATGATAAATCAAACGTAGAGCCATCCCTATCTGCGGTATTGTGACGCTCGTAGGTTTTATCTTGATAGGCAACTGCACCGTAGAATCTATCGGTAAAATCATAGGCAAATGCGGCGGCCCAGATAGCGTTTTCTCCTAGGTGTGTTTGTTGATCGTATACTTCATTCATTTGGTATGTAACAGCGGCGTGCAGCCCATCTTTGTCATAGCTTAATCCCGCATTGAACAGATCATTGTTATTGTCATTGCCAGCGCCATCAAACTGACCAACGGCCACAAAAGTCAGAGGACCACTTTCTACTCTATAGCTCAATAAGTTATCAACAAAAAAGATACTTTCAGGGTCATACGCGTAGGGGCTATTGGCATGATTAAATATGTCTACATACTCGGCGATAAACAAATATTGGGCCGGGCGTTGTTTACCTATACCGAAACGACCTATGGGGGTAATCAGGGCTGTATAAGCGCGTCTAGAGCGGCCAAATTCGCCTGTGTTTTGTACATCAATACTCCATTCTCCATGTAACTCCGCTGCCCAGTCGTCGTTGAATCGGTGCGTTGCCTTGACTCCAGCATGGGACAGTGCATCTCTAACGTCGTATTGATTTTCACCACGGTCTTCAATGCGACCAAATGTAGGACGCATAGTGGCGTATACATCAACTGAATGGAGTGTCTTTGAGGGTTGTTTGGTTTTGATTGGTTTTGGTTGTGGTTCAGGTTTCTGAGGAGATTGTTGTAAAAATCGTCGTTTTAGTTCAGCGAGCTGGGCTTCTAGTGCTTTGATGTCTTCCATGGTGACTGGGCTATTTTCTTTTGCTTCTAGAGATTGTTGTACCAATGAAGATGAGAGCAAAACGGCAATAAGAGAGCGAGTCGCTGTTTTCATAGTCTTTAAACCAATTAGTTGCGATAAAGCGAATTATAGACAACACTTTGCGGTGTTGACTGATTTTTTTTCTGGCGAACAAATATGAAGATTAGAACCAAGTTTTCAGTCGCTTCTGCGCTGGTGGTGTTTCTCATTATTCTGGTGATCAGTGGCACGACCTATTGGTTTATCAATGACTCCATGAAGCAAAAAACAGCGGCATACGTGGCAGATACCACCAAGCTACTGGCAATAGGCATAGACAATTGGTTATCTCAAAAGGCATCGCAAATTCATGTGGTTAAAACACAACTAGATGCCGACTTCAGTACAGAAAAGTTTCAATTGGCGCTGGATACACCATTTTTTAAAGACTCATTTTTACTGGCTTTCGGCACGGTTGAAGATGAAACAGGGCTGAGATCGAATAATCCCAACAGACAAAACCCACCCGGAGTCGATTTTCGTCAACGTCCATGGTATTCGCTCGCTCGTCAAAGTGGCAAAACAGTATTTACCAGTCCCTATATCGATGCGGCAACGGGAGAATTGCTATTGTCGGTTGTTTCTCCAGTAAATCATACTGGGTCGTTTCGAGGCGTGATTGGTGGTGATCTTAGCCTAGCTACCATCGCAAACAGTATCAATGCCGTAGATTTTGACCATACGGGCTTTGCATTTTTAGTCGATAGAGAAGGCACTATTATCTCTCACCAGCAGACAGACTTAAACGGCAAAACTCTCAAGGATATCTCACCCAACTTATCACTATCTAAAACTAAGACCGTGCTAGAAGTTGAGGTGGCTGGAGACGATAAAATTATGTACTACTATCCATTGGATGATCAGTATGGAAACGAGTGGTATTTGGCGGTTATGTTGGACAAAAACAAAGTCTATAAAGCGCTCAATAGTTTGACATTTAACACATTTATCATCGCTATATTAGGCATTGTTCTAGGGTCCTTGAGTATTCGAGCACTGGCGGTTCATCTATTGAAGCCACTCAAAGAGCTTGAGGCGGCGATTACGAATATTGCATCGGGCAGTGGCGACCTAACGCAGAGGCTCAAAATAAAAAATGATGATGAATGCGGCAAAGTAGCGAGGCAGTTCAATGTGTTTCTTGCATCGTTGCATCAGTTAGTGACGCAGGTGAAACAAGGTACCGACATTGTGGTATCTAGCAGTGAAGCGGCGAGAGAGTTGTCAACACAATCTAGTTCCAGATTACAGGAACAGGTAGGTCTCGTAGAAAGCTTGGCTACAGCGATGCATGAGATGAGCACGACATCTAGTGAAATAGCAGGCAGTGCGCAAAATGCGGCAAGCTCAATTACGACTGTCAATGACAAGACTCGAGACGGCCAACAGGTATTTTTAGAAACTAAAAACGAAATTTCAGCGCTGTCTGAAGAAATTAATGAATCGCATGCAATGAGTACTCAGCTAGCAGAGTATAGCCATAGTATAGAAAATATTTTATCTGTGATTAATGGTATCGCAGAGCAAACAAACTTACTGGCTTTAAACGCAGCCATTGAAGCCGCACGTGCTGGTGAACAAGGGCGGGGGTTTGCAGTCGTTGCAGATGAAGTCAGGTCTTTGGCGACCAAAACGCAAGAGTCTACTACCGAAATTAAGAGTATGATTGAGCAAATACAAGTATCTTCAAACCAAGTACAAAATGCCATGGGGGCAAGCAGAGATAAAACACTTCAATGTGTGGAACAAACTGAACATGCCACACAAATGCTGAATGAAATTTCTGAATCAGTGAAAGACATCATGGATAGGAATATTCAGATCGCGACAGCAATTGAAGAGCAAAGTGTTGTCATAGAAGAGATAAATAAAAACACGGCAAACATTAATGATATCAGCGTGGAAGTGGACAGCTTTGCCAGTCAGCAGTATCAAGCGAGTCAAGAATTGGCAGAACAATCCCATGAACAGGAGGCATTACTGTCGAAGTTCACCTTATGACGCGATAAAGCGACTATATGCAGATGTTACAAATATGCGTATCATGCCGGATAAATTACAGCCCACCGCTTTTGTAGAGGAGAAAAAGTATGGCTATTTGGGTTGATGCTGATGCGTGCCCTGTTGTGATAAGGGAAATGTTATTTCGAGCTGCTGTAAGAACGAAAGTGACAGTAACTCTAGTTGCCAACCAATATTTAAAAACACCCGCATCTCCTTACATTTGTAAGTTACAGGTGAGTGCAGGATTCGACGTGGCAGACAATGAGATTGTTAAGCGTATGGCCGCTGGCGATCTAGTGGTGACGAGTGATATTCCTCTTGCTGCTGAAGTCATTGAGAAAGGGGGGCTGGCACTTAGTACTCGAGGTGAAATGTATACACCTGAAAATATTCGTGGTCGCCTTAACATGCGTGATTTTATGGATACCCTCAGAAGTAGTGGCGTACAAACTGGCGGTCCTCCACCATTAAGCCAAGGGGAAAAACAGCAATTTGCCAATTGTTTGGACAGATGGTTACAACAGCACCAGACTTAATAAACGCCGCTTTTTAAGCAAGCAACTTGACCACCTATGCAGGTTGTTTGCACTCTCCTAATATCGCGCTTTGTTTCTTGCCATTTATCTGATTCTATGTGCATTATTTAGTCTGAACTGCGCAAATAGCACAGTAATAATTTTATTGGATTTAGGAGTATTTAACCATGATTAGGGTGATGACGGAGCAAGACTTTGCTGCATTTTGGCCAACTTTCAAAGAGGTTATCGTCCAGCAAGAAACCTACGCATTTGATCCACAAATGGATGAAGCTTTCGCGTATCGCCTGTGGTGTGAACAATCCCTCAATTCATTCGTATATGCAGAAAATGATCAAGTGTTGGGAAGTTATTACATAAAGGCCAATGGGATGGGGCCGAGTGATCATATTTGCAACTGTGGCTATATGGTCTCTCCTAAAGCTCGGGGAAAAGGCTTAGCAAGATCTTTGTGTGAACATTCTCAGCAGCAGGCATTAGCGCTTGGGTTTCGTGCCATGCAGTTCAACTCGGTTGTTTCAAGTAACCAAATAGCCGTTTCTTTATGGCAAAAGTTAGGGTTTGAGATCATTGGCACAATTCCCAACGCATATCGTCATGCACGCCTTGGTTTAGTTGATAGCTATATTATGTACAAATGGTTAGAGTAAATTGATAGGATTAATTTATGAACAAGGAAATAGTTTTTTGTAATTTGGCAGAAAAACCACAGTATGTTCCGAAAATTGCCATGTGGTACTATCGAGAATGGTGCGAGCAAAGTGGCCGATATTCACTTCAAGAAGTGACTGATAAGCTAGAAAGTGCGCTCAAAAAAGGCACTTTACCCATAAATGTAATTGCACTCCAAGGTGGCGAGCTTTTGGGGACCGCTGAGCTCAAATTACATGAAATGGAAGAATATCTTCAATTCGAACATTGGATTGGTGGGGTATATGTTGCATCTAAAGCAAGGGGCAAAAGCTTAGCGCACCGCTTGGTGCAATTTTTAATTGAGCACGCGAAAGATAAGGGGATTGAGACACTATATTTGCAAACTGAGGATTTGACGGGCGGGCTTTATCGAAAACTTGGGTTTGAGCCTATGTTTGAGGCTGACTCAAAAGGTTATCGCGTACTACTGATGAATGTTCGATTATGAGTGTGGTCATCGGTTCTATAGTGTTTTGTACTATACATTAAATCGAGCCCACAAAAGCAACTCAAGTTAGATAGGTTTTTACATATGTTAGCAACGTCAGGTTTTTTTATTTTGGTGCATGTATTGAGATAGTGCAGTTTACATGTAATGCAATACAGCCATTTTATCCCTCTGTACGATCAAACCTAATATACACGTAAAAGGTATGCGCAGGTTAGATCGTGTTGTTAGATACATTCCATTTGTAAATAATACCAGCGAAGGGGAAGCGTTGAGTATTCTGGGCCCAGACAGTCAATACGTGAGTTATGCATGTTTGGTTGACGGGTTTTGAGGTGTCGCTAACATGTGAGGATATTTTAATTCACGCAATAGTTTATGGATAATGTTATTACATAACAATGGTTTGCTGGAGTTTTTAAACACGATCCGGTTGACTTTATGGTAATCGCTATTTATATTTGCATTGCATTTTTTGTTCATACTAAGGTGTGAGATTGAACTTCAGAGCCCTAATTTACGCGATACTTATCACCGTGGTTGCATTGCAATCCGTTTTGTCTGTCGCATCTATCTCTGAATTCCACCCAGTTGATGCAAAGCACCTGCAATCTAGTCACACTCACCAGCACGATGAACAAATTTCCACCTCTGTTAAATTTGATGAGCATGGACATGCTGTTCAAGATTGTCATCATTGTGGACATTGTTCCGGTAGTCACACCTCTTGGGTGAGTTTCGAGACCCAAACACACTCTTCATTGGATATTTCATTCGCGATATTTAGTGCGCCTGATAGACAGGTGCGTAAAAGAATTGAGTCCAAATTCAAGCCTCCAATTTTGTCCTAACATCTGTATTTTTTCATTGCTGCGCAGCATCTCCTTTAAAGTGGAAAGAGATCTCAGTAATGGTTTAAAAGTTGAGTGATGGGCAAGAAACTATGCCCGACTTAACATAAGGTGTTACGAACGATCGTTCGTACAAATAATCATGCCTTAGCGCAGCACAGTATATGTGGTGTAGAGACTACGTTATGCATGATTTTCATTCCTCCCAAAGGGCTGCAGTTAGTCTTATTGGCAAAAGCTGCTTTGTAGGGGGAAAATGGAGGTTCTACTCATGAGCATTAAACTAAAGCGATGCTTCATATTTTTTATTTTGATACACAGCACATTTTCTTTAGCAAATTTAGATGAGCATGAAAGCTCATTAACGCGTCACCCTGAACAAAATCAACAACACGCAGAGCATCCTCAACATGTTCACGAAGAAGGCGACCACAGTGAGCAAGTGCAACACTCAAGTATTTTGTTGAGTAAAGAGCAAAAATTGTTGGCTGAGGTTGAAGTTGCACCAATCAACGCGAACTTTTATGAGCAAATATATACTGCACCTGCAGAAGTAAAGGCAAACGGATATACCAGTTATATCGTGTCTCCCCGCACGGAATCAGTGGTCGTGAGTCGTTATGTGGTGTTAGGAGAGAAAGTTGAGACAGGCCAAAAGCTTGTTACCTTGTTTAGCCAAGAAATGGCACGGGCACAAGCTGATTACTTACTGGCAAAAAATGACTGGCAAAGAACTGCTCGGCTGGGCCCTGAAACGGTGAGTGAACGCGAACGTTTGGCTGCTAAAACACGATTTAATGCAGCATATGGCCAGCTAGTTGCGTTGGGGCTGAGTGATGCCGCGATACAAAAACTAACATCACCAGCAAGTGATACATTGGGTCAATACACGCTTGTTGCAAAGCAGGCCGGTGTGGTCTTGAAAGACAGTTTTTCACAGGGGCAACGGATTTCAGCTGGCAGTGAGCTCATGTTATTGGCAGATGAAAAGACACTGTGGGTTGAGGCTAAGCTATCTGTAAATACCACACTAAATTTAGAGCAAGTAACGCGTGCATTCGTATCTTTAGAAAGTCGTGATTACGCTGCTCAGATCATACAACAAACACACACGATTGATACGCAAACACGCACTAAAGTAGTGAGGCTTTCTGTTGCCAATGAAGGTGACACGTTACATGCGGGCATGTTTGTGGATGTGAGCTTTGTTGTGTCATCTCAACACAAAGAGATGCTAGTGCCTGAATCTGCGGTCATAAAAGATGTTGATCTTAATTGGGTGGTCTTTGTTGAACAGCCGGATAAGTCCTTCTTACCATTACCCGTTCAATTAGGAACGCAAATTAATCAATTACGGATAATTAATGGTTTACCCGAAGGGAGCCGAATTGCCGTGAAAGGTGCATTTTTCATCGCTTCTGAGTTCGCAAAAAGCGGCTTTGATCCGCACAATCATTAAGGGGTGAAACAGTGTTAAATAAACTGATTCTGTGGTCGGTCACAAATCGTTATCTAGTCGTCATTGCGATGGTCTTGATGGCAATTTTAAGTGCGTTTTCTATTCAAAGGTTAAATCTAGATGCATTCCCAGATGTCACCAATGTTCAAGTGGTCGTGAACACAGAAGCACCGGGGCTTGCTGCCAAAGAGGTAGAGCAGCTAATTACTTACCCGATTGAGGCCGCTATGTATGCGTTACCGAATGTAGAGAAAGTCAGATCGATCTCTAAAACGGGGCTTTCAGGTGTTACGGTAGTTTTTACAGGTGATACAGACGTATATTTTGCAAGGCAGTTAGTTTTTGAACGCCTGCAAGATGCCAGAGAAGCCATTCCTAAGGGTTTAGGGACACCTAAACTGGGGCCAAATACCTCTGGGCTAGGGCAAGTTTTTCAGTATTTATTACTCGCCGAATCAGACTCAGGGTACGACCAAGTGGCGTTAAGAAGTCTGAATGATTGGCTGGTTAAATTACTGCTTATGCCAATCGAAGGAGTAACAGAGGTATTATCTTTTGGTGGTGAAGTTCGACAGTACCAAGTGAACTTGAATCCTAGAAGGATGTTAGCATATCAGCTAAGTCAGGCTGATATTCAAACAGCATTGCAGAACAACAATGTGAATGTTGGTGGTTGGTATATGGATAGGGGACAAGCGCAACTGGTTATAAGAGGTGCGGGTTGGTTTCAAAGTGGTGAGCAGGGGCTTGAACAAATAGCACAAGTACCGGTTAAAGTTGTAAATGGTGCGGTGGTGACTATTTCAGACGTTGCGAAAGTGCAGTTTGGTGCTGAAATTCGCCAAGGTGCCGTGACAATGACTAAACGAGATGAAAATGGTCAGCCTGTCGCGCTGGGAGAAGTGGTTTCTGGTGTGGTTCTTAAGCGTAGTGGGGCCAATAGCAAACAAACTATTGATGCTATTTACGCACGTTTAGCACACATAGAAAGCGCATTACCTAAGGGAGTGAAACTAACCCCATTTTACGATCAAGCCGATCTAGTTGAGCAGGCGGTTATGACGGTCGTCAAAGCACTTGGGTTAGCATTTATCTTTATCACGATTGTACTTACGTTATTTTTATTAAATCTGAGAGCCACGTTACTGGTGCTTATTTCTATCCCATTGTCGGTCGGTTTGGCGTTGATGGCAATGGTATGGTTGGGGATGTCAGCGAATTTAATGTCATTGGGTGGAATCGCAATTGCTATAGGCATGCTAGTAGATGGCTCTGTGGTTATGACGGAAAACGTGATCAAAAAGATATCTGCATCAAGCAATATAGAGCCGGGTAAGCAGTGTAATTTATCGGAGTTGATTGTTAGCGCGGCGCATGAAGTTGCTCGGTCTATTTTTTTTGCGTCGTTGATTATACTCATCGTATTTGCGCCATTATTCAGCTTTGAAGGTGTAGAAGCGAAGATGTTTGAACCAATGGCGATGAGTATTATGTTAGCGGTTGTCTTTGCGATAATTATTGCGCTATTTGGTATTCCTGCATTGGCAAGCATTGCGTATCGTCGAGGTTTCAGAGCAAAGCGAAACTGGCTTGTAGACTGGTTAGAAAAAAACTATCGCGCGAGTTTGTCCAAAGTGATCGCGTACAAAAAGTTACTGATATTAGGATTGTGTATGCTATTCACTATCAGTATTTCTTTAGCATCTAAAATTGGGACTGAATTTGTACCTGAATTAGAAGAGGGCACGATTAATTTGCGTGTTACCTTAGCATCCTCAGCAAGCCTTGATACTGCGTTAACGCTGACGCCAAAATTGGAAGAAAAGCTTTTGGCATTCCCTGAAGTAACGTATGCACTCAGTAGAATCGGACGCGCTGAGATTGGCGGTGATCCCGAACCTGTCAACAATATTGAGATATACATAGGCCTTAAGCCACAAGAGCAATGGCAAAGTGCGACTAATAGAGTGCAATTACAAGGACTAATGAAAAATAGCCTGAGCGTATTTCCTGGAGTTTTACTTAACTTTTCGCAGCCCATCGCAACACGTGTTGATGAGCTACTTTCCGGTGTTAAAGCCCAGTTAGCGATTAAATTATTGGGTCCTGATTTAGACGTTTTGGCTTTGAAGGGGGCTGAGCTGGAACAAGTGATCAGAGAAGTCGAAGGGATTACGGACGTTGCGTTAGAGCAAATTACAGGCGAATCTCAACTAATCATAACCCCAAATCGGCAAGCACTATCAAAGTTTGGGCTATCGGTTGCAGATGTTATGTCGATAGTCAATGAGGGCATTGGAGGCCAACACAGTGGTCAGGTTGTCAAGGGCAATGAACGCTACGATATATATGTGCGCCTCGCGCAAAAGTTTCGTAATACTCCTGCGGCGATTGCAGATTTAACCTTGCTGTCACCCACTGGGGCTTGGGTTAGAATGGGAGATGTTGCTGAGATTAAGTTTGGAACTGGAACCCCACAAATTAGGCGCGATGATGTGCAAAGGCGAGTTGTTATTCAAGCAAACGTGCATGGTAGTGATATGGGTTCAGTGGTAAAGGATATTCGTCAGTTGGTTGCGAATAACGTTGACTTACCAGCAGGTTATACGATGGTGATAGGCGGTCAATTTGAGCGTCAACAAAGAGCGCAAAATCGTCTTAAGTTGATTGTACCATTGTCCATTTTATTGATTGCATTACTGTTGCTGCTGGCATTTGGATCCGTTGGGCAATCGGCCCTGATACTAGTCAATATTCCTTTGGCTGCTGTTGGAGGTATTCTCGCATTGTACTATTCTGGATTACACCTTTCAGTTGCGAGTTCTGTAGGGTTCATTACGTTGTTTGGGGTTGCTGTACTCAATGGGGTAGTCTTGGTGGAGAGCATAAACGGCCGTTGTGGTACTCAGCATGTTCATGATGCAGTACTGGATGGTGCGGTTTCACGATTGAGGCCAGTGTTGATGACTGCGCTAACTTCTGCTTTGGGCCTGCTACCTATGTTATTGGCTACAGGGGTTGGCTCGGAGTTGCAGAAGCCGATTGCCGTGGTTGTCATTGGGGGGTTAATAAGTTCAACCTTATTTACATTGTATGTCCTTCCATGCTTCTATGCATTTTTCTCGCGCAGGGCTGCTAGGGCAGGTGGATAGTCATTGAATCAAGGCACTTCAAGGGCCCTTATTTGGGGCTTTTGTTTATTTTAGCGAGGTAAATAGATGCGCAAGTTCAAAAACTTTGGGGAATTCTATCCATTTTACTTGCAACAACATCAGAATCGGTACTGCCGGCGGATGCATTTTATCGGTTCTTCCTGTGTATTGTTGGTACTGTTAATTTGCTTAATGACACAATATTGGGCTTTGATACTGCTTGCGCCTTTGTTCGGTTATGGTTTTGCGTGGTTTGGTCATTTTTGTTATGAGGGAAACAAACCTGCGACGTTCACATACCCTTTATATAGCTTTTTCGCAGACTGGGTGATGTTTAGGGATATCATCACCCGAAAAGTCAGTATTTAGGCTCACTTATTTTTTGAAGGCTGGTTCAATAGGTAAACTGCGCATAACGCAAATGCACCGCCTACTGAAACGGCCAAACTGAGCTGCTCGCCAAAATACCACACAGATAAACCCATCGCTGTTACTGGTACTATGAAGATAAAGGAGCTTGAACGGTTTGCCCCTAGCTTTTGCGTTGCCAAAAAGAAAATGGTTGTCGCAATACTAATCACTACAATAGATAAATACAGCATGTGATACCAATAGGTACTAGAGTAACTGCTGATGTTGCTAAACGGCTTGTGTTCATAAGCAAATATGTAGCTAAGTATGGTTGCCCACAGATACATTAATGTACTAAAAGTTAAAAAGTCCGAGAATTTGGTACCTTGCTTGCTGATTAAAGTTAACGCCGCCCAGGTAATTGACGCCAGCAAGAAAAAAGCGTTACCTGATGCAAATATCTCTGCGGTATTAAAGTGCCAAACCTCAATCATCAATAAACCACCAATAAACCCAAATACGAGTCCCATAATCTGTTTCGTTGCAAGAGTCATACGAAACAATATGAAACTAAGCATAAAAGTAAAAATGGGATTGGTGGTGGTGACAAGCATTCCCCCTTTACCAGGTAGGCCGTCTAATAGGCCCATGAAAAAGAACTGATTGTAAACTGCCATTAACGCCCCGGCTGGTAGTGACCACAATAGTGCTTTATTTGAATAGCGCAATTCAATTAACTTGAATTTCTGCATCAGATATAAAGTTGGCAACATGCTCAGTACTGCCAATGCGATTCGATAAAACACCGTGACTTGTGAAGGTGCCATATCAGCAATTATTTTCCCTGATATCCAGCTTGAGCCCCAAACGAGCATTGCACTGACCAATGCAATAATTATGGTCGTTTCTTTTGATGAGGCTTCTAAAGTAGTTGTAGTCATGTGATCCCTTATGAATGGCATTTTCTGAAGCAAAAGTGTTCAGGTTATACCTTATTTTAATGTCCAGGTGTGTTGAGCTGGCGTTCGGCGTGAATGTTGATTGTACAAACTTTGACTCACTGATTGAAGTGATTTTTAAAGCAGTTGTAGAAAAGCCAGTAATTCGCTGCTCTGTATATTTCTATGGCAGCCAATCGGATTACTTCATATTACACAATGGACTGTAATGGCCCGTAATTGCTTTTAATCTGAATATCCCTATAGTTGCACATAGATTATTCAGAACGAGGGAATCGCAATGTCTGCAAAAGTTACTGTGACATTTATCAATAAAACAGATAAGCCAATGTTCGCTTTTTTATTGCATGAAAAGCAGATTGTTGCACTCACTTTAACTCAGATATTTCCGGGGTCGGCGTATAGGTTGAACGAAGATGTCGAAAATTTAGATAACTTGTCAGTTGGTTTTGGCCAATCTTGGTCGCAAGCTGAACTAGAGATGCAGCTAGATATAAAGCGAGGGATAACGGATTTCAATGTTGCACTTGATAATGAGGGTGCCATGGAGATTATCACCAATGGTGATACCAAGCTTAAAAGAAAGCATTATTTTTATAGAGAGGCATTTTGTTAAAAGTGCCTATTTATGTGTTACTGAATATTTAACGTTAATCGCAGAAACGCTAGCAAAGCATAATCTGCTTGATAGTGTAAATTCGAGATGAATACCGCGTTGTAAGTTGACGATTCTGGTTTTGTTTTAGACATTCATACTACCCTCAAAGCTATTGTAAAACTCACCGTCAATAAAATAAAAAAAGTGCTTGCACTATTTCGGGAGTTCCCTATAATGCGCACCCACTGACACGGAGCGACACGCACAACAGCGAGATGCAAAGTGAAGGGCAAAGTTAAATTGAAAGGTTGATTTAAAAAATTAAATTTTCTAGTTGACTTTAAAAATGAAGCGGTTAATATGGCGCTCCACTTCGCAGCAAAGCGCTGCGGTAGCTAACCAAGGTTAGTTACACTGTTCTTTAAAAATATGAAGCAATCATCTGT
>NZ_JAKGBI010000001.1 GCF_021530565.1 Pseudoalteromonas sp. SMS1 | reverse complement strand
ACTTTACAAACGTGGTCCATGAGATGGGCATGGCAGAGGCGACGCAGACACTGGCACAAATCCCGATGCTGGAAAGCGATGAGCAACAAGCATTACTGACCCTAGGCCGTTATCAAGGCGCGTATCAGGTGCCTACGCAAAGTATTCACAAGTTATTTGAGCATCAAGTTGACTTATTCCCTAATCATGTTGCGATAAGCTATCGTGGCGAGACATTAACGTATAAGCAATTGAATGAGAGAGCGAATGCGCTAGCACATACCATCTCTGCTATGGGGGTGGAACCTGGCTCGCTTATCGGTGTGTGTATTCCTCGCTGTCCGCAAATGATGGTGGCAATACTCGCCATATTGAAGACCGGTGCTGCTTATGTGCCACTCGACCCTACTTATCCAGCTTCTCGCATTGCATTGATCATACAAGACGCTGCATTGAATACCGTTTTATCTATTGGTGACACGGCTATATGCGTTTCCAATATCGCCAATGACGTGATTAATCTAGATGATGTCGACGTGAGTGAGTGCAACAAGGCATACGTCTCGCAAGTGGTCTCACCTGATACGCCTGCGTATGTTAACTACACATCTGGAACTACTGGTAAACCCAAAGGTGTCGTAACCCCGCATCGTGGTGTGTGTAGGTTGGTGCGTTCGCCTAATTATTGTGAACTGAATGAGCATTCTCGCGTTGTTCACTTTGCTTCCATTTCTTTTGATGCTGCAACTTTTGAACTGTGGGGGCCACTATTAAATGGCGGTCGGTGTATTTTCTACCCTGAGCAACAAATTGATTTGCCTGTGATGAACGAATTACTGGCAGACAATCAAGTAGACACCTTGTTTATGACCACAGGTTTATTTAACCAATGGAGTCACACTAAACCCAAGCTGCCCGCTTTAAAACGTATTTTGTTTGGTGGAGAAGTGGCAGACAAGCAAGCTGCAGCAAGAATGTTATCTGCGTTGCCTGATGTTACTTTGGTCAACGTGTATGGTCCCACCGAAAACACAACTTTTACCAGCTTTTATGAAGTACCAAGAGGCGTTTATCAAACACCTTCAAACGCGCCTGCATTACCAATTGGTTCTGTACTAAATGGAAGTGAATTGATTGTGGTGGCCAGAGATGGCAGCTTAACACCACAAGGTGGCATTGGTGAGCTATTGACGGGGGGCGACGGTGTTGCTCTGGGATATCTAAACCAACAAAAAATGACTGAAGAACGTTTTATTCGCCATCCAGTTAGCGGAGATGGCATTTTCTATAAAACGGGAGATTTGGTCCGTTACAATGACACGGGTGAACTTGATTATATTGGTCGAGCTGATAATCAAATAAAGTTAAGAGGTTATCGAATCGAGCTGGGTGAAATCGAGCATGTGCTCGTCGAATGTGAAGAGGTGGAATCTGCGCTGGTGCTGCTAAAGACGAGCAGTACAGACTTAAAGCAGCTCATTGCTTATGTGTGTGTGTCAGCGTCTCACCTCGCCAATAGCATGTCAAATCTGATTGCTCAGCTGCAAGATAAACTCACTGCAAATCTACCTAAATACATGATCCCGGCTGCTTTGGTGCCACTCACAAACTGGCCATTAACGTCGACAGGGAAAATAAACCGCGAAGCGCTGCCGGAGCCAGAATTAGCTGAGGTACAAGGCACGTTTGTTGAAGCAAATACACAACTTGAGGGAAAAATCCGTGAACTAGTGGCTAGATTACTCGTGCTAGATGAGGAAAAAATTAGTATGACAGCCAACTTTTTTGAGTTGGGCGGTCATTCTTTATTAGCAACGCGTCTTGTGAGTGAATTAGAAGCCGTTATTGGCAAAAGAGTGCCTATCAAGGCGGTTTTTGAGCACGTCAGCCTACGATCATTTGCCTCATATATTGAGCAAATAGAACACGTTCAGACGGATACCGTTGAAACCGCAGACCGTAATACGGCAATGAACGCTTCTTATGCGCAACAGAGACTGTGGTTTTTGGATCATCTTCAGGGCGGCTCTCCTGAGTACAATATTAGCGAGGCAATTGAACTGCAAGGGGGGCTGCAGTTAGACGCGGTGCGCAAAGCGCTGCAAGCGTTGGTTGCTCGCCATGAAGTTCTTCGTACGACGTACACACACGCCAATGATCAAGTGTTATGCGTGATACATCCTGAGATTGCACTGCCACTTGAAATCGTGGATCTGTCTACTGAAACGCCTGCGCAGCAAAATCAGGCCATCAACGAGTTAGTTGCGAAACAAGCAGAATGTGTATTTGATTTATCTAAAGATATGCCACTACGCGTCATGCTTGTTAAAAAGTCGGCGCAAAACACCGTACTTGTGTGGACGATGCATCACATTGCGACGGATGGATGGTCTTTGTCTCTGCTAATTCGCGAATTCACAACGTTTTACAGCAGTTACCTAACGGGTGAAAAGTGTGAACTTCCTGAACTTGAAATGCAATATGTTGACTATGCGCATACGCAGAGAACGCGATTTGAACATGGAGAATATAAAAGTTCAGTTGCCTACTGGCAAACATATTTAGACGGCATACCTGATGTACACAGCCTACCTTTAGATTTTCCGCGTCCAGTAAAGCAACGGCATGAAGGTGAGGTATACACTCAGCAAATAAATCCCACGCAGCTAGCGCAATTGAATGCGCTAGCCAGTGCGCATCAAGTGACGTTATTTATGCTGTTAGAAACGGCTTTTGCGCTCGTTTTGTCGCGCTTCAGCGGTGAAACAGACATTGTGATCGGGACGCCGATTGCTGGACGCGAGCATAAATCATTTGAGTTAATTATTGGTTTGTTTGTCAACACCTTAGTCAATCGAATTAACACTGACGGCATTGACACATTCGATGCTTTGCTCGCGCAGGTCAAATCAAATACGTTGGCAGCGTACGAGCATCAACAGGTTCCTTTTGATGCTGTAGTTGAAGCGGTTAATCCTGAGCGTTCCAGCGCGTACAAC
Organism: Pseudoalteromonas sp. SMS1; assembly: GCF_021530565.1. GTDB lineage: Bacteria > Pseudomonadota > Gammaproteobacteria > Enterobacterales > Alteromonadaceae > Pseudoalteromonas. The sequence goes on along the minus strand of NZ_JAKGBI010000001.1, from coordinate 467,609 downwards.
CCGCTTTGCCAAATAAAGTTTGTATTACAAAATTTTGCATCGGGTGAGTTGGTGTTGCCTCATGTCACGATTAGGCCATATGACGATACGTTGCCGACTCAAGTACATTTTGATTTAGATTTGACTGGTACAGAGCGAGAAGGTGCGCTGTTACTCGAATGGACCTTTAAAAAATCTTTATTTAAACGTGCGACGATTGCACGTATGGCCTCAGCCTTAAACGCGGTGTTAGATACGATTTGCAAGACACCTAGCTGCCAACTTCGTCACATTGAAATGGTACCAGCAATAGAAAAAGCAGCGTTATTACAGCAAGGGCAAGGGGAATCATTGACGTATGACACGCAATCTTGTCTTGTTCGTCAAATTGAAGAACAGGTCGAAAAAACACCCCATGCCATTGCAGTATGTTGCGATGAGTTGTCGCTAACTTATGAGGTTTTGAACAGACAAGCGAATAAATTGGCTTGGGCTTTGGATGAATCTGGGGTTGAACAAGGTGAGTGTGTCGGCCTGTATCTGGAGCGCTCGATCGCATTTTCTATTGCGCTGTTGGCAGTACAAAAGCTTGGTGTGACCTATGTGGTGTTGCCGACTGGCCATGATATTGAACGTATTAATCGCATTGTGAAAGACGCACAAATTGAGGTTGTTTTACAGGCAAAAAGCCATGAGTTAACCGCCATTGGTGGTGTTGATACGTTCTTTATCGATGAAGCAGAGCACGATATACAGTGGCTCTGCGAGTATCAAGAGGACAATCCTAGGGTAGAAATTTCTCCTTCGGATATCGCCTACATTTTGTATACATCCGGTTCAACTGGTACGCCAAAGGGAGTAGAAGTCACTCAGCAAGGGCTTTTAGATTATTGCCAGATATCCGCACAAAAGCATTATCGTGGCAACGGTTCACTGGTTGCGACGGCGACGACGTTTGATTTGAGTATTCCGGGGTTATATGTGCCATTGATGCGTGGTGGTTGTGTGAACTTAGTCAGTGCAGGAGATGAACTCACTAAGTTGGCAGCGTTATTATCTGACCCTGAAATGAGCGGACACTTTATTCGACTGACACCCTCGCATATTCAAGGCGTATTGCCGCTACTCACCGTGTCTCAATCAAGTTCAGAACATGTGTTCGTGATTGGTGGTGAGCGGTTTGATGTGTCGATTGCCAAGCAGATGCAAACTTGTTTTGTCAACGCACAGATCTACAACCATTATGGCCCCACTGAGACGGTAGTGGGGGCTGTGTGTTATGACGTCAGTGCCAATATCGCAACGCTTGAAACAGAAATCCCAATAGGGACTGCTTTACCCAATACGTCTGTGTACGTTTTAGATCAGCATATGGACCTTACGCCGATAGGTGTCCCAGGTGAAATCTACATTGGTGGTACGCGCGTTGCTAAAGGCTATTTGAACCAGCCCGAAATGACGGATGCGCGTTTTATTGATAGCCCATTTGTAGCTGGTGAAAGGCTATATCGTACAGGCGACAGAGCAAGGTTACTGCCTGACGGTAACATTGCATTTATCAGCCGTATGGATGACCAAGTAAAGATTCGTGGTTATCGAATTGAGCTCGGTGAAATAGAGCAGCAACTGCTTGGACATTCTGCGGTTTCTGCTTGTGTGGCACACGTTTGGGAGGAAGCGCACCAGGCTCAGTTGGTTGCTTATGTTGTATTAGACAATGAGGTAGAGAGCCAAGTACTGCAAACTTATTTGCAAGCTAAGTTACCTCACTACATGATCCCTTCAGCAGTAGTTACCTTGGCGAGTTTACCCCTGTCAGCGAATGGTAAAGTTAATCGCAAGCAGCTTACAAAACCGCAAAATAACGTGTCTTCAACGGGTGTATTCTCCAGCCCCACAGAAGTGATGCTGGCTGATATTTGGCGTCGGGCGTTAAACATAGAGCAATTATCACCAAGTGATGACTTTTTTGCGCTGGGCGGGCACTCGCTCATTGCGACACGAGTGGTCAGTGACATCACGAAGTTGTTTAACAAACCCATTACGGTGAGTGAATTTTTTGATTGTCGAACGTTGCATAAAATGGCCAAGCACATTGATGCGATGGAGCGCAAAGACTTTAAGCGAATTCCTCATTGTTTGAGAGAGACGGATCTTGCACTTTCATTTTCTCAACAAAGACTCTGGTTCATTGACCAGTTAGAGAAAAACAGCAGTCAATATAATATGCCCATGGCATTGATGTTGTCTGGGGATTTGAACGTTGGCGCATTGCACGCCGCGCTAAATGCGCTTGTTAACAGGCACGAAGTCTTGCGGACCTGTTATCACAAGAAGCAAGGGCAGCCAATTCAAGTTATTTTACCTGAAGGTCAGGTTGCGATCACACAAGAGGATTTGCAGGCCTATGACGAGCAGGAGCAACTGCAAAGGCTCAGTGAAATCGAAGCGAATGAGTGGTTGACGGGCTTTGACCTTCAGAGCGATATGATGTTTCGGGCCAAATTGGTGCAGTTGGCGCCAACGCGTCACGCGCTCTTCATTACACTACATCATATCGCATCAGATGGGTGGTCCAATGGCATTCTAGTCAAAGAGTTTGCACACTTGTATCAATGCTTTCACAGTGGCACTGACAGTCAATTGGCGCCATTACCAATCCAATATGCTGATTACGCGATGTGGCAGCGTCAGCAGCTTAATGCGCATGAACTAGACAAACAATTGAGTTACTGGTCTTCGCAATTGGCCGAATTGCCAATTGTCCATGGATTACCATTGGACAAACCTCGACCACAACAGCAGCAGTTTGATGCACAAAGCTATGATGTATGCCTCAGCGAAGCTGTATTGCAAAGGTTACAACAGTTCGCGCTAGACAATGGTGCAACCTTGTTTATGTTACTGGAAGTCTTATTTGCAGCTGTGGTAGCACGCTTTAGTAATGAAGATGATATTGTCATTGGTACGCCTATTTCTGGGCGAAACCATAAAGATGTTGAGCCGCTGATTGGTTTATTTGTAAATACTTTGCTGCTTCGCACAGACTTATCGGATAACCCATCTTTTGTGGATCTACTGCAGCAAAGCAAAGAAACATCATTGGCAGCGTATGCCCATCAAGATGTACCATTTGACATGCTTGTAGATAAGCTCAATCCAGATCGTCAGCTTAATCATGCTGCATTGTTCCAAATATTGTTCTCAATGCGAAATAATGAACAGGTGTCCTTGTCATTACCTGCGCTCACTATCGAGGACATACCTGCTCAGCAGGAATTGTCTAAATTTGACCTTCAACTGAGTGCAACAGAGTCTAAACAGGGCCTCGAATTGTCATGGCGTTACGCTACCTCTATTTTTGAACGGACAACCATCACACGCCTCAGTGACGCGTACAATGCATTGCTATCGGCGTGTGTTGAAGACCCTCAAGCGCCTGTTAAATCAATACCTTTAATATCAGAGGCGGCCCATGAAAATATCGTAGCATGGGAGCTTGGTCAGCAAGTACCGTGCACCACGTTGCTGCATCATGCGTTTGAGCAACAGGCTGAAGCGGCCCCTCAACGTATTGCGTTAAGCGATGGGTCCATGGCGCTTGATTATCACACGGTCAACAAAATGGCCAACCAGCTCGCACATTACTTGTGCGCACAAAACGTGAAACCTGAGGACAAAATAGCGCTATTGCTCAATCGCTCATGTATGTCGATTGTCTGCATTTTAGCGATCTTAAAAGCAGGGGCTGCGTATGTGCCGATTGACACTGCTAGCCCGAATGAGCTGACTGAGCAAATTGTCGCGGACAGTGACAGTGTCTTATTACTTTGCGATGCAGACATTTCTTTGGCTGTCTCGGTGAATCGGGTCAATGTCAAAGACTTAGATCTCAGTACTTTCCCTGCAGATAATCCACTCAGTGTTGAGGTCGATGCGACACAACTTGCTTATGTTATCTATACATCTGGATCATCAGGTAAGCCTAAAGGCGTGATGGTTGAGCATGCATCATTGGCGAATTTAGCAGCCAACTTGGGACCAAAGGGCATTGATCACACTATATTTGGAGGTTGCTTTGCACTGAGTGCCACTTATGCATTTGACTCGTCGATAAAAGCGTTGGTGCAATTGGCGCATGGTGCAGAGATCTATGTGCTGAGTGATCACCAAAAAATGAATATATCGGCATTGAAACATTTGTTGCTGACTCATGAACGTTCCATCACTGTGATGGACTGCACGCCTAGTTTATTGGAAGTATGGCTAGGGCAGGGGTTGGGAGAGTATTTACCGAACTTGCTGATTGGTGGTGAGGCTATCTCTGATGCATTGTGGCAACGATTGGTGAAGTGGCAAGCTGCGACAGGTAAAAAAGCACTTAATGTGTACGGGCCGACAGAATGTACCGTTGATACGACTTGGGCCTTAATTAAAGGTCAAAAGGCGGTGATAGGGCGTCCCCTAAACAATGTACGTATTTATGTTTTAGATGCACATATGCAACGTGTGCCAGTTGGTGTGTCTGGTGAGCTATATATCGGCGGTGCAGGCATTGCTAGAGGATATATCAATAATGCTCAATTGACACAGCAACAGTTTGTAATCGATCCCTTTAATTCACACTCTAGACTTTATAAGACAGGCGATAAAGTACGCTGGAGCGAGTCGGGCTGTTTGGAGTTTATAGGCCGCATTGACAATCAAGTTAAGATCAGAGGTTACCGGATTGAACTTGCGCACATTGAGCAACAGCTGTTGTGCGTTAAAAAAGTGACTGACGCTGTGGTACATGTGCTCGATATACAAGGTAGCCAGCAAATCGTTGCGTATGTTGTTTTAGACAGTCATGAACAGAATATACAAGGAATTGAACAAAGCTTAGCGCGTCATTTGCCTTCGTATATGTTGCCAAGTGCGATCATTGCGATACAAAAAATACCATTAACGCGAAATGGGAAGGTCGATTACGACGCATTGCCATTACCTGATTATGACTTTTCGGCGATAGCGCTTTTGCCAGCTCAGACACCCACAGAGAAGGCGCTGGCTGGTATTTGGAAAAATACTTTGGGGGTTGAAGAAGTTGGCAGAAACAGCGGATTCTTTGAATTGGGTGGTCACTCCATCATGGCAATTAAACTGGTCAGTGACATTGCTAGCGAGCTTGGCAAAACCGTCACGGTGAGAGACGTCTTTGAAAATCAGCAACTAGAGGCGTTTGCGTCATATTTAGATACGTTAAGGGTCGAGTATCAACAACATATCAGTGCAGTCTCGAAAGATGAACCTTTGGTGCTGTCGTACGCACAACAACGGATTTGGTTTATTGATCAACTAGAAGGTGGTAGCGCGCAATACAATATTTCAATGCCCGTTAAGCTCGTTGGTGAACTGCACGTGCCCGGGTTGCAACGAGCGCTATCAGAGTTGGTCAAAAGACACGAAATTCTTCGCACCGTGTATTTACAAAATGATGAAGGTACTTATCAATTTGTCACATCACACTACGATGTTCCTTTGGTCGTTGAAGATATATCAGCGCTCACTGCATCAGCGAAACAGGCAGCATTGCGACAAGCTGTGAATAGCGAAACTGAGCAAGCATTCGATTTGAGCTCAGACATGATGATAAGAGCGCGTTTAATTAAGCTCAACGAGGGCGAACATGCACTGGTGTTTACGATTCATCATATTGCGACCGATGGTTGGTCAAACTCATTGTTACTCAATGATTTTGCAAATTTATATCAACAACAGGTGGCGGGTGAAAAGAGTGTTACGCTCCCAGAAATGCCAATTCAATATGCGGATTTTGCATTTTGGCAGCGAACTTATTTCTCAGATGAACATTTAACTCAGCAACTCAACTATTGGAAGCAGCAGTTGGCGTCATTGCCTACTTTGCATACTTTGCCTACAGACAAGCGAAGACCTGCACAGCAGCAGCTGGGCGCACAAAAGCATCTAGAAGTAATCGATAGGGAGCTGCTCGATTCATTACAAAAACTGGCAACAGGTTATGACACAACATTATTCACTGTGATTCATACCGCGTTTTCAATTTTATTAGGTCGTTTGAGTGGTGAAGATGACATTGTGATTGGTTCACCGATAGCTGGTCGTAACTTGAGCGATATCCAAAACGTATCAGGGTGCTTTATCAATACGTTGGTGCTGAGAACCAGTTTGGCAGAACATCAAACATTTGAAGCGTTTTTACAGCATTGCAAAGCAGTGAACTTGGATGCCATGTCACATCAGGATTTACCTTTTGATCTGTTAGTTGATGAGTTAAACCCCGAGCGAAGCCTTAGTCATGCACCCGTATTTCAGATTTTACTCTCGATGCAAAATTACGAGCAACAAACGATTGAATTACCTGAACTTCGATTGCAAAAGCTCATTGAACAAGACGTTAAGTCGAAGTTTGATATTCAGTTAGTAGTGGGTGAGACCGAAGGACAGCTAGAGTTTACTTGGGTGTATGCAACGGCACTTTTCAACGCTCAGACTATGACGCGTTTTGCTGCAGCATTGACGTCAATATTGCAGCAGGTTGCCCAAGATGTTGAATTTAACATACGAAGTTTCCCGTTGTTTGACGATGTGTCTCGCTCGCAAACGGGGGTACGTGAATTGGCAAACCGAGCGCGCACACTGATCGACTATATTGAAGCACAGGTTCTGTTAACGCCCAACAATATTGCAGTACGTGATGCGCAAACGACGTTGACTTATCATCAATTAAACGAACATTCCAACCGGCTGGCAAGCGCTTTATTAGCGCACGGAGTATCACCTGAGCAAAAAGTGGGGGTGTGCTTAGCGCGCAGTACAGAATTGCTTATTGCGTTACTGGCAGTGCAAAAAATTGCAGCGACTTACGTGATGTTATCTATTGGTGCAGAACAGCAACGGCTTGAGGGCATTATTGAAGATGCTGAAATTCAAGTGGTGCTTCATGACGGACAAAGTGGCTCTAGCCTGCCTCACAAAGTGACGTTAATTGAGATAAGTAATGAGGCATTGCGCACGGGGAATTTTAGCAAACATGCCGCAGAAAACCCGGAGGTAGAAAGAAATACAGCACATAGCGCTTATATTTTATACACTTCAGGCTCTACCGGTAAGCCAAAAGGAGTGGAAATAAGTCAGCTAGGCTTGAATGACTACTGTCAGTTATCTTCAAAACATCATTACCCTGGTGATGGCTCCGTAGTTGCCAGTGCACCGGTGTTTGACCTGACGATTCCTGGCCTTTACGTCCCCTTATTAAATGGTGGGTGTGTGCACCTGCTCAAAGAGGGGAATGAATTAAATGATCTTGCGCTGTTTTTGGCTGAGCACGATGACTCGTCTTTGTTAATTCGTTTAACACCTTCACACGTACAAGGTCTTTTACCGCTGATAGAGCATCAAATATTTATTGCACAACATGTGTTTGTAATTGGCGGGGAACGGTTTGCGCCAGATTTGGCTAAACGCTTACAAGCCCAATTCGCGCATAGCCAAATTATTAATCACTATGGTCCAACAGAAACCGTTGTGGGTGCGATGAGTTTTGATGTGACGTCGCATGAAGCGGTCATTGAAACTGAGATCCCTATCGGCAAGCCATTACCCAATACCGAAGTGATGATCCTAGATACATCTGGGGCTAGAGTGCCTACAGGCGTACCAGGAGAGCTCTGTATTGCGAGTCCGCGGGTTGCTAAAGGGTATTTAAATCGGCCGCAGCTTAACCAATCCGTGTTTGTAAATAACCCTTACGTTAAAGATGCGCACAGTCCTTACGCACGCATGTACCGTACAGGTGACAAAGTTCGAGAGCTGGCTGATGGCAATATTGCATTTATGGGGCGTTTAGATAGGCAAGTAAAAGTACGCGGTTTCCGTGTTGAACTGGCTGAAATTGAATTACAAATAAGTGCTTACAGAGATGTAGAACAAGCGGCAGTAAAAGTCTTTGAGGAGGTTGAAAACACCATATTAGCCAGTTATTTGGTCGTTAAGAATGAATTTGATGAACGTGCATTTATGGCGTTTTTAAAGCACCGCTTGCCAAGCTATATGATCCCAACATCAGTTCAAGTCATCGACGCGATGCCACTGAATAATAATGGCAAGGTGAACTTACATGCGTTGGCGCGACCGCAAAATGTCATCGCGCAATTTACCCCACCAGAGACGGATATCGAACATCGTTTGGTCAGTATTTGGCAAGATGTTTTACAGCGAGAGACCGTCAGTATTACCGCAAACTTTTTCGATTTGGGTGGCAACTCCCTATTGGGAACACGTGTGATCAATGCGGTGCAAAAAGAGTTTGATATTGAGCTTCCTCTGAGAAGCTTATTTGAGCAATCAGATATTCGCAGTATCGCCACATTAGTAGAAGCGCTGACAATTAAAAAAAGAAGCATTCAAATGGCACTTGCGGAAGAACAACAAAATATGGAAGAAACGGAGTGGTGATATGCGTTTAACAGATCTTGTCAGGGAATTAAACGAGTTAGGGATTTATCCGTATGTTGATGCGGGAAAATTAAAAACACGTTCAGAACAGCCTGTGACCGATCCCAATGTGATCAAACTAATTAAAGACAACAAGACAGAATTGATTGCATTTTTGCAACAGGATGAAGGCGAGCTAGCTGTTGAGCCAATCGTATTGCTTAGCAATCGAGATGCGCCAAGCATTGCTTCCTATGCTCAGCAGCGGTTGTGGTTCATCGATCAGCTTGAGGGGCACAGTGCACAATATAACATCAACATTGCAATTGAATTGGTCGGCGACATTAATCTGGCAGCCATTCAATATGCGCTTGATAACATTGTTGAGCGTCATGAGATTCTTCGCACGACTTTCATTAAAATTGATGATCAGCTATTGCAGCAAGTGAATGATGTCTCACATGTTGAGATAAACCAAGTTGACCTCAGTGATGAAGATGAACAAACACAACAGCAACAGCTACAAGCATGCTTGCTACAGCGTGCTCAGCAGAGTTTCAACCTAGCGCAGGATATCATGCTTAGGTGCAGTTTGATTCGTCTTGCTGCAGATAACATAACCTGTTTGTTTACCATTCATCATATTGCGTCTGATGGGTGGTCGCGTACTGTATTGATGCGCGAATTTAGCGAATTATATCGTGCTTATGCGACGCAAACTTCCGCTAACCTTGAACCGCTATCTGTTCAATACCGGGACTTTGCTGCGTGGCAAAGAAAGTCACTGCAGGGAGACGCTCTAAAACAGCATCTAGAATGGTGGACATCAAAGCTAGTTGAGTTACCAGAGATACATCAATTACCACTGTGCCATAAACGCCCGGCACAGCAGCAGTTTGATGGCGGAAAATACATTTACAATGTTGATCGCGGCGCACTGGATGAGCTGTGCCAAAAGTATTCTGTTACGCCCTTTGTGGCGCTGCATACTATATTTGCGATTTGGATGGCACGATACAGCAACGAGTCTGATATTGTCGTGGGCACCCCGATTTCAGGCCGAATGCATCGAGAAATTGAAGGATTAGTCGGGTTTTTTGTCAACACGCTGGTGCTCCGTACAAATGTGGATCCTGCCCTCAGTTTTGAAGCATTATTGACGCAAAATAAAGCCAACGTTTTAGATGCATTTTCGCATCAGCAGATCCCGTTTGATATGCTGGTCGAGCAATTGCAGCCCTCACGAAGCTTAGCTTTTAGTCCCTTATTTCAAGTTTTGTTTTCCTATCATCAAGGTGGCGACAATGAGGCCGGTGTTGTGTTACCCGGTGTGCAGATTAACGCGTTAGAAAACGAAGAGAATACCAATCAGTTTGACATCGAATTTAATGTCTCTGTCCAAAACGATGGTGTAACGATGGTTTGGTCGTATAACCGCACTTTATTCACGCAAACCGCGATTGAAAGGTTTGCTCGAAGCATCGGTGCACTGTTGAGAGGAGCCGCTGCGGACCCTGCATGCAATGTATTGGCCTTGCCTCTGCTAGACCCCGTTGATGTACCCAAGGCACACGCGACCATTGAATTAAATGAAACCGTGGCTTTCGTGCACCAGCTTTTTGAAAATCAGGCGACATACAAAGGAGGTAACACCGCCCTAATATGTGATGAACAAGCGCATAGCTATGAAAGTATTAATGCAAATGCGAATAGGGTTGCACATTATCTCATTGCTTCTGGGGTTAAAATTGGTGAATGTGTTGGTCTATGCACCACCAGAAGTACGGATATGTTAGTGGGCCTGTTAGGGATTCTTAAAGCGGGTGGGGCTTATGTGCCTTTCGATGTAGAGGCTCCTCAGGCGCGTATATCAGCACAGTTAGAGGTGGCTGATATCAAAGTGGTGTTGACACAGTCTGAATTGATGATGGATCTGCCGTTTGATGATCAAGAAGTGTTGCCTTTAGACTTCGTGGACGACCTACTGAGTGGCATGTCAACGGATAACCCGGAATTAGCCCAAATGACATCACAAGACACTGCGTATGTGATTTTTACGTCTGGCTCTACCGGTGTGCCAAAAGGGGTCAGGGTTAGCCACGCCAACGTAGTTAATTATGTTGAGTATGCGGCGCTTGAATATCAAATGGCGGATATGGCGGGAGCTGTCGTGAGTGTGCCCCTGACTTTTGATGCGGCCGTTACATCAATAATGACCCCATGGGTTGTTGGCAAACCCGCCGTCTTACTTGCCGATGAAATCCAAAACTATTTACCTCAACTAAAACAGTATTGTTGCGAACCTAAACCCTGGTTGTTCAAGCTAACACCAGCACATATTGAGCTCCTGAGCAAAGACGCGCCAGCACTAAGCGACGCTAAGCATCACTTTGTTGTGGGAGGAGAAGCTTTGTCTCAATCGGTTGCGGCCAAGTTATTTTCAGTAGTTTGCCCGCAAGCGGTGCTTTTCAATGAATATGGTCCTACTGAGACAACTGTTGGTTGTAGTGTATACCGAGTGACGAAAGCGTCGCTTGATGCCAGTCGAAGTGCAGTACCGATTGGCAGAGGTATTGCCAATACCCATATACACCTTCTCAATGCGCAACAACAACCAGTACCACAAGGTGCCACAGGCGAGATCGTGGTGGCTGGTAAGGGTGTGAGTCAAGGGTATATCCAATCACCTACGCACCCAACAGACAAGTTCATTCGCGATGACGAAGGCATATACCCATATATGTATCGCACCGGCGACCTGGCACGCTATTTAGATAGCGGTGAGCTCGAGTACGTAGGGCGTGCTGACAATCAAGTTAAGCTCAGAGGGTTTAGAATAGAGTTGTCTGAGATTGATGCTGTTGTAAATAAATTCACCGATGTGAGTGAGGCCTGTACGGTGGTATGTGAGCGGGACAATCATGACAGTGTGATTGTCAGTTACATTGTCCCCAAGCAAGACTTTTTAGAAAGCGAACAGGATGAGACCTTGCTCGAAGGGGTTAAGCACACCATAACAACTCAGCTTCGTGCGCACTGTAAGGCGCATTTACCGGAGTATATGTGCCCGTCCGTTTTTATGTTTGTAAGTGCAATACCGCTGACCAACAACGGAAAAGTTGATCCCAAAGCATTGCCAACTCCACAAGACAGTGACTTCGAGAAAGAACAATACATTGCGCCAAGCAGTGAATTAGAGCTGCAACTTGCTGATATTTGGCAGTCAGTGCTTGGTCTTCAACAGATAGGCATAGACGATAATTTCTTTAGTTTAGGTGGCCACTCATTACTGGCAACCCAAGTGATCAGTGAAATCGAGGTGCAGCTGAGTTTACGCGTGCAAGTACGAGAGCTGTTTGAACTAAGTACAATCCGTACATTAGCAGAGGCATTATCAACGCGCGCAGCTGCCCGCGAAACACTCATTCCACGCATCAGCCGAGATAGCGCGCTACCGCTGTCATTTTCTCAGCGCAGGTTATGGCTTGTAGATAGTATCGATGGAGGCAGTACGCAGTATCATATCGACAATTTACTCAAGTTAGAGGGGCATCTTGATCTAGCGGCGCTACAGTACGCATTCGATACTATTTTATCTCGTCATGAAGTATTACGTAGCAACTATGTCGTCGTCGATGGTCAACCCAATCAAGTGATCCGTGACGCGTGTGCATTCGACTTTTCGATCGTGGACATAGACAAGCAGAGCATGGTGCTGGATGACGCAATTAGATTAGCGCGCCAAAAACCTTTTGATTTATCCAATGACCTATTAATGCGCGCTACCTTGTATCGTTTGGATACACAAAACCATGTTCTGCTATTAACGGTACATCACATTAATGCTGATGGTTGGTCTACCACATTACTGATCGATGAATTCATAGAGTGCTACCGTGCCAGCTTAGAAGGTCGAGCGCCACACTTACAGCCTCTAAGTTTACAATATGCAGATTATGCAAGCTGGCAACATGATTTTATTCAGTCAAGTCAATGTGCCGAACAGCTGCGTTATTGGCAACAACAATTGAGTGAATTGCCTGTCGTACACAGTTTGCCTTTGGATAAACAAAGACCTCCTGTACAAGAGTTTCACGGTGCCAAGGTGAGCCATGTTGTTGACAGTCAAACTCAGCGTGCACTGCAAAAATTAGCGAATGATCACGGTGCGAGCTTATTTATGGTGCTGCAAAGTGCTTTTGCGCTGTTAATTGGACGTTGGAGTAATGAAACAGATATTGTCATTGGTTCCCCCGTAGCTGGTCGCACAAACAAGCAGTTAGAGTCACTTGTTGGTTTCTTCATCAATAGCTTAGTTCTCAGAACAACATTAGAGGGTAATCCTAGCTTTGTGGCGTTATTAGAACAAAATAAAGCCATGGTGTTAGATGCGTTTGCACATCAAGATGTCCCATTTGACCTATTGGTTGATGAACTCAAACCTGAGCGAAGCCTAAACCATGCCCCGGTATTTCAGGTCAGTTTTACGTTGCACAACCTGAACAATGTACAAGGTGATTTACCGGGTATTACTGTCGGTGAATATAAGCTTGATAAAGCGCAATGTCGTTATGATTTAGAGTTGCATATCACCGAAACGCCCCAAGGGCTTGCCGTTCGCTGGCTGTATGCGACCAGTCTGTTTGAGCACCAAACAATTGAGCGTTTTGCGCAGTCATTCGCAAGTTTATTGGCGTGTATTGTTGCTGATCCTAATCAGCCAGTACAGACCATGGCTATTCTGCCACAAAGTGACCAACTGCAACTTGCGCAGCTGCAAACACGCACAGCTGACATTGCGAGTGTATGTGTACATGAAATGTTTGAGCGATTTGTTGAGGCTCAACCTGACGCCGTTGCAGTCGAATGTGAGGGAGAGTCAATCACCTATCTGGCACTTAACCAAGCAGCAAATCAACTTGCACGGTTATTGCTCTCTCAGGATGTCAAACCGAACCAATTGGTGGCGTTGTGCGTTGAGCGTTCAGTCGAAACGTTGATCGGCATTTTGGGTATTTTGAAAGCTGGTGCCGCCTATTTACCAATCGACCCTGAGTATCCAGAAGAGCGTATCAGTGCCATGTTAGAAGATTCCGGCGTTGAAGTGGTGCTCACTCAGCAGGGGGTATTGGAGACACAGGCCATATTGGCTGAGTACACAACGATTCCTTTGGATGAACAAATGCGAGCGGTTTTCCTTTCGCCGTTTGCGGATGACAACATTGCACCTGAATCGCTAAATCTAACGCCCGATAACTTGAGTTACTGCATATATACTTCGGGTTCTACCGGGAAGCCTAAAGGTGTCTTATTGAACCATCGTGGTATGGTGAATTTGGCGCACAACCAAAGCTCATTATATGACACATCTTCACTTAGCAGGGTGCTTGGATTTGCGTCCTTGAGTTTTGATGGCGCAACGTGGGAGTGGCTATGGGCTTTAACCAGTGGCGCCACGCTGTTTATTTGTAGCCAAGCGCAGAGAACATCTGCTGACAAACTGTCTACGTTTATTGTTGATAAACAAATTACACATGCAGCCATACCACCCGCCTTGTTGGCTGAAATCCCCCAAGAGAAAGCGTATGCACTGGCCGTGCTCATTATTTCAGGTGAAGCGTGTGAAGAAAGCTTAGCGTGGCAATGGGCGCAAAAATGTCGCGTCTGTAACTCGTATGGTCCATCCGAAGGGACGGTCGCGGCGACGCACAAAGACGTGCTACCCCATGAGCCCATAACGCTGGGTCATGTACTTGATAATGTCGAAGTTAAAGTTGTAAATGCCTATGGGCAAAGACAGCCTATTGGGGTCCAAGGTGAGTTGTGTTTGGCCGGTTATGGATTGGCACAGGGTTATCTGAACCGTCCTGATCTCACTGGAAGCAAATTCGTCCAAGATGATGATGGCACACGTTTCTACCATACGGGAGATTGGGTTAAATGGCTCAATAATGGTGAACTCACATTCGTTGGTAGGGTTGATGACCAAGTTAAGATTCGCGGTTTTAGGATTGAACTGGGGGAAATAGAGAGTCGCCTATTGACTCATTCTTGGGTAGCCAAAGCGATCGTGTTATCAGACAACAGCAGCGGCGTGGCACGTTTGGCTGCTTACATTGTGGTACGCGATATTTCAGAAGAGGCGCAAAATGATGTCTTACTGGGTAAAGCTTGGCGAGCATATTTAAAGCAAGACTTGCCTGACTATATGGTGCCTTCGGCCTTTGTTGTGGTTGATGACCTGCCATTAAATACCAATGGAAAAGTAGACAAAACCAAGTTGCCTAAACCTAACTATCAAGCACAGCAAGCTTATGTCGCCCCTTCAAATGACATAGAGCTAACACTGACAGCTATTTGGCAAGATGTTTTACGTGTTGATCAGATTGGGATCAATGATAACTTTTTTGAAAATGGGGGGGATTCTATCCTCGCGATGCAGGTGGTGACGCGTGCGAAAGAGTCGCAGGTGGAAATCTCTACAAAACAGTTATTTGAAGCTCAGACAATCGCCGAGCTAGCCAAATTAGCTGGGAAAACAACGAGCGTTGAAGCCCCTCAAGCTGCTGTGACAGGTGGGATTAAACTACTGCCAATTCATCACTTATTCTTAAATGAAGAAACGGTTGATAGGCATCACTACAATCAAGCCGTTTTACTCACTGTGCCTGACGAATTTAACCAAGACGCGCTCGAAGCCATTATTGCAAAAATTTACCAAAGACACGACGCGCTGCGCCTCAGGTTTGAAGAGCAAGGCCAGCATTGGCAAGGGGAGCACCATGCTAATAACGAGGCGTTGATTACCAATAGTTGTATTGTGGAGATGCAACCTGAGGAGTATAGCGAGCAGTGGATCACGGCGCGTTGTACCCATTGGCAACGTGCATTTGAGTTGTCAAAAGGGCCTTTACTGCGCGCTGTTTATTTCAAATCTGAGCAAGGTGCCAGTCGTTTATTCTTAGTAGTTCACCATATTGTCGTTGATGGTGTGTCTTGGCGGATATTGCTGAATGATGTTCAGTCTGCCTATGAACAATGGTGTCGTCACGAGTCCATAACCTTAGGTGAAAAAACATCTTCATATCAACAATGGACAAATGCGATAACGGATTATGCGCACAGTGAGGGCTTGTCTGAGCAGCGCGATTACTGGGTTGCTCAATATCATCATGACATTGCCCCGCTGCCTCTAGATAAGCCAGATACTGGTTGGGGCAGTATTGGCAGTACTGCGACTACCGCCATCGAATTGACCGCCTCTGAAACACAGTTGTTACTGCAAGATTGTAATAAGGTATATCGAACGAAAATTAATGAACTATTACTTGCGGGTGTGTTTCTTGGTATGCGCCGCTGGACAGGCAGTGATGGTCTGCGCATTCGTTTAGAAGGTCATGGTCGGGAGCCTTTGTTCGACACGCTCAATATGTCAGGTACTGTGGGCTGGTTTACTAGTGTATATCCTTTGGCCTTGCACTGTGAGTGTGCGCATGTTGCTGATGTAATAAAGGCGGTGAAAGAGCAATATCGTGCGTTGCCAGACAACGGTATAGGTTATGGTGTACTGCGTTATCTCACTCAAGATGCAGCATTATTGGCGGTATGCGAAGGGCAAGAACCAGAATTAGAATTTAACTACTTAGGGCAATTTGATCAGGTCCTCAATGAGGACACGGCATTTGATGCCGCGCCTGAGCATGTCGGTGAAAAAATCAGCCATGCTAGGTCGCGCATGCACCGCTTAGGGCTTTCTGGCAAAGTATTTGATGGTCAATTGTTTTTTGTGCTTGATTACAGCACCGATAACTATGCGAAAAGCACCATGGTGCAACTTGCAAAATGGATAGAAGACGGAATTCGCTCAGTGATAGAGCATTGTCAGCAAGTTCAAGTCGGAGGCTTCACGCCTTCGGACTTTTCACTGGCACACGTCGATCAACGACAGCTGGATAGTTGGCAATCTCAATACCCGAAGATAAACAAACTTTACCCAGCGACGCCTATGCAAAGTGGCTTGCTATTTGAAAGTATGATTAACCCAGGTACCTATGTGGTACAAACGTTTCCTGTGTTAGCTGGCAACTTGGACGTGTCCATATTTAAGCAAGCTTGGCAAGAAATGGTCAACGCGCATGATATTTTACGCACTGTATTTGTTGGCGAAGGTGATTCATTACATCAATTGGTTGTCAGCGAAGCGACCTTGCCGTGGCGGTTTGAAGATTGGCGTGAGCTGGACGAGGCAGCGCAACAGCGTAAGTTTGCTGAACTTCAACGTCAAGATCGAGCGCTTGGTTTTGATTTTAAAACGGCTCCATTACTGAGGATCACGCTACTACAAATTGCGGATGCGCGTTTTCAATTGCTTTGGAGCCAACATCATACAATTTCGGATGGGTGGAGTATCCCTGTCATATATCGAGACGTGATCTCTTTATATGAGCAACTATCACTAACAGGGAAGGTTGAACCTTTAACACCCACGCCTTATGAAAACTATATGTCATGGCTGGTTGCACAGGATAAATTAGCGGCGCAAAGCTACTGGCAGAAGCTTATGGCAAATGTCGTTTCCCCCACCGTGCTTGATCTAATCAAGCCAGCGCAAATTCAAGCGCCAGCTTATGTCAAACAAACCTTGTCGCTGTCTTCAAGTGATACTGAGCAACTTAACCAATTAGCCAAACAACACCAAACGACGCTTAACACCTTAGTGCAGTGGGCGTGGGGATATTTATTGCATCAGTATAGTGGCGAGTCAGAGATACTTTTTGGCTCCACGATATCGGGTCGGCCGGCGTCAGTTTCTGGAATCGAAACAATGGTTGGCTTATTTATAAATACAATTCCAGTGAAGATCCGATTCGTCGATGGTCAACCCCGTGAGTCAGCATTTACTGAATTACATCAGCAGTTTCAGCAAAGTGTTGAATATGGGTATTTGCCACTGGCGCAAATTCAAAGGATGTCTCATGTAGCTGCGGGCACGGCGTTGTTTGATAGCTTGTTGGTATTTGAAAACTTTCCAATTGATGGTGAAGTCGCTGAGTCGAACTTGGAACATGCAATTACCATTGAGGCGTCCCAAGGTGAGCAGCAGACCCATTACAACATGACTTTGATAGTGAACCCCAATGATGCGCTGCGAGTGGAGTTCAGATATCGTACTTGTGACTATGAGTGCACGGCTGTTGAACGACTCAAAGCGCAATTTGGTCAAATTCTACAGAGCTTAGTCCAGCAAACAGCGATTAACTTATTAACGGATGCAGAAGCGAAAATGATTTGTTCGCAGCATCAAACCACAACCCCTTATGCAAGTGAGATGACGATATCTCAAGGGTTTGAGCAGTGGGTGCGTAAAACGCCGCAACACTGTGCTTTGATTGTTGGTGCTCAACAGCTGAGCTATCAAGCACTCAACATCCGTGCAAATCAGGTTGCACATAAATTACGGTCTCTTGGTGTTTGTGCTGGCACTTGGGTTGGCCTTCACTGTAACCGCAGTGTTGAGATGGTGGTGGGGATCCTCGCGATTATAAAAGCGGGTGCAGGCTACGTCCCTCTTGATGCGAGCTACCCTGAGAGTCGATTGCGGTTTATTCAACAGCAGACACAACTCAACCTAGTGTTAACGCAACAAGCACTGATCCCCGATGCCCATTTTGAAAATGTAGAGATGCTGGCGTTGGATGAGGTGTCGCAGTTTAGCGCCATGTCTCAGCAAAACCTTGATTTAGCAGCATTGGAGGTCAACGCAAATAGCAAGCTCGTCGCGTTATATACATCGGGATCCACCGGGACGCCTAAAGGAGTTGAGCACTCCCACCGTAGCTTTGTGAATGTGGCCGAAGCGATGAAGCGCCAGTATCCGCAAATCAATAACAATGGCGCCGTACTGCATTACTCGACCATTAATTTTGATATGTCGTTATATGAATTAACACAAGCATTTTTCACTGGCAGCACGTTAGTGGTCGTGGAAGATCAAGCTCGCTATGAGTTAGGTAAAATTGTCGAATTAATCGACCAGCACCAAGTTGAATGCGCTTATTTCCCAACGGCATTATTGGGACGTCTTGTTCACTTTACACACAGTTCGCCTGAATGTTTGTCATCGTTGAAAGTGTTACAGGTTGCGGGTGAGCAGCTTCTTATCAGTGACGAAATTAGACAGTTTTTCGCTGCGAAGCAATGTCAGCTCATTAACTTATATGGCCCCACAGAGAGCTTTGTTGTGAGCCATGAAGCATTAACAGGAGATCCTATACTTTGGCCCGATGTGCCATCAATAGGGAAAGCTGTTGATAACGTTCAGTTATATGTGCTAGACGCCCAACAGCGTCATGTGCCCATTGGCGTATCTGGAGAGCTTTATATTGCTGGGGATGGCTTGGCAACGGGGTATATTGATTTGGTGCAAAACAGCAATACGTTTGTTCAAATCTCATTACCTAATGGCAGCGCTCATCGGGCTTACAAAACCGGTGATGTAGTGCGTTGGAATGCGTCTGGCAAACTGGAGTTTATTCGCCGTATCGATAATCAAGTCAAAATTCGAGGCTTCAGAATTGAAGTGGGTGAAGTTGAAGTTGCGCTTAAAAACTTACCTGATATCGAAGATGCGGTCGTCGTCACTCAATCCCGTGCAGGCGAGCATTATCTTGTGGCGTATGTCGTGAGCAATACGCAGCAACAGGCCAGTATCCAAAGCCAATTAAAACAAATACTTCCTTATTACATGATCCCAGCATCTATCGTGAATATGGAGATACTGCCACTCAATGCCAATGGGAAAGTGGATATTCGTGCTTTGCCTGAAGTACAAGTCACCAATCAACAGGCGTTTGTGGCGCCAGCCAGTGAAATTGAAAAGCGCTTAGCCGCGCTTTGGTCAGACGTGTTAAGCCTGAGTGAAGTCAGTACCCAATCCAGCTTTTTTGAATTGGGTGGGCACTCTATCTTAGCGATGAAATTAATCCCCATGATGTTGAACGAGTTTGATGTTGCCATCTCTGTCGCTGATTTATTTAACTATTCAACGATAGCAGAGCAAGCTGAGTTGATTCAGCTGCTAGCGCAACATGCCCAGACTCAAGGACATCAAATAGAACAATCATCAGAAGAACTAGAAGAATTGGAATGGTAATCATGGGTGTATTTGATCTTTTAAAAGAACTTAAAAGTAGATCGGTTAATCTATCGGTTGTCGATGGTAAGCTAAAGACCAGTGCGGCAAAGGGCGTAATTGATAAACCGTTAGCGACGGCGATAAAAGAGCACAAAGAACAGCTTATCGCGTTGTTACAACGGGTTGAGAAGAGCGAGCTGTCACAACACTTAATTACGCCTGCACCTGAACAGACGTTTTATCCACTGTCCTATGCGCAGCAGCGTTTATGGTTTATCGATCAGCTAGAAGGCGGCAGCGCACAATATAATTTGTCATATGCCTTAGCGGTGAAAGGCGATTTTAACGAAGCCGCCGCGACACACGCACTATCAGAGATTATTGAACGTCATCAGGTGCTTAGAACCACTTTCTCAATGTATGAATCACAGCCAATGCAGCGAGTGTTGACACAACATACACTCAGTATTGCACATGTTGATTTGCGTGGTCAGTCAGCAAACGCGCTAGCCCAGTATATTGAAGAAGAAGCGAATCAGCCGTTTGATTTAGAGCGTGATTTGATGTTGCGTTGTTGCATCGTGACACATGGCGAGCGTGAGCGTGCACTGATTTTTACCATGCATCATATAGCTTCTGATGGTTGGTCTATGGGGGTCTTAGTAAAAGAGTTCGTACAACTATATGAAGCTTATAAATGTGGTACGCAGGCCAACTTACCTGAGCTGCCTATTCAATACTATGACTTTGCTTACTGGCAAAGACATGCCCAAGAAGGCACGCTGTTTGATGCACAATTGGCATACTGGAAACAGCAACTCGATGGTATCCCGCAGGTCCATGGCTTACCTTTGGATAAGCCGCGTCCAGCCACGCAAAGCTATAACGCTCAGCGATTTACACAAAGGCTTGATGGGCAGCTTTTAAGCGATCTTAAACACCTTGCCAGTGACTATGATCTTAGTCTTTTCATTGTGCTGCAAAGTGCATTTGCAGCGTTGAACGCGTTTTACAGCGGCGAGCAAGATATCGTTATGGGGATCCCCCATGGTGGACGTAAGCAAGCTGTACTAGCACCGATGATAGGCTTTTTTATTAATACATTGGTCTTTCGGACGGTATTTCATGAAGAGACGACCGTTGCCTCACTCCTGGCGCAAACAAAAGCAACGGCACTGCAAGCCTTTGATAATGATCAGGTGCCTCTTGAGCAGTTGATTGAAGTGCTTAATCCGGAGCGTTCACGTGCTTATAACCCTGTATGCCAAATCAAGTTTGTCTTACAAAACCATGAGGCTGCAGAGTTAGCGATAGATGATGTTGAATTTGAGGCAATTGATAAATCATTCGATAAAGTGAGGTTTGATTTAGATTTAACGGCAAAAGCACTTGAAGACGAGTTGATTCTCAGTTGGACTTTTAAAGAAGAGTTGTTTGAAAGTCGCTCAATTGAAGGGATGGCCAATAGTTTTGCAACGCTGTTGGCGCACATGGTCGCAAACCCCGACAAACGATTAGTCGATATCGACTTCATTACGCCAGAGAGGGAGGCGCCCATACTCAAGTTGGGACAAGGTGTTGCAGATGAAGAATACAGACAGTCGAATGTTATTAAGCAAATAGAAGCACAAGCACGAATAACGCCCAATGCCATTGCTGTAAAGCAAGTTTCTGAGCAAGGTGAAACAGGTCAATTAACTTACTTACAACTGAATACCAAAGCCGGACGACTCGCTTCGGCTTTATTGGATGCCGGCGTTGAAGCCTCCGAGCGTGTGGGGGTATATCTCGGTCGTGAAAGTGAATTGTTGATTGCACTGTTAGCAGTACACAAGATCGGGGCAAGTTATGTCATGTTGCCAATTGATGCAAAAGCCCAGCGTCTTCAATATATCTATGAAGACGCTGACATTGAAATCGTGCTTCGCAAACGTCAAACCGGTATGACGACCTTAAATGGCGTTGATAGTGTATACCTAGATGAGGCGCTTATTGACGAAAACTGGTTAGCAGAATACACGCCGATGGAGAGTGTAGCCTGCACGCAACAGGACTGTGCATATGTGTTGTACACTTCCGGGTCCACTGGGACACCAAAAGGGGTCGAAGTTACACACCAAGGCATGAATGACTATTGCCAAATCTCACGCAAACATCACTTCACAGGGCAAGATGCGCTCGTTGCCAGTGCCGTAACATTTGATTTAACACTACCTGGATTGTTTGTGCCCTTACTACAAGGCGGGTGTGTTCATTTGTTGTGTGAACAAGATGAACTATCACATCTGGGGCAGGTGCTCACTGGCAATAAGTTGGGCGATTGTTTTATTCGCTTAACGCCATCACATATTTTTGCATTGTTGCCAGTATTACCCTCACAGCCAATAGATGCTGCCCATCAATTTGTGATTGGCGGTGAGCGATTTTCTGTATCGTTGGCGCAAGCACTGCAAACTCACTTTCCAAACAGTCAAATATTCAATCATTATGGACCAACAGAAACCGTAGTGGGGGCTGTGTGTTTTGATGTCAGTGCACACATAGATAGCTTGGTTGAGCGCATGCCCATTGGTACAGCGTTACCGAATACGAGTCTATTTGTACTCGATGAGAAACTAAGATTGGTGCCGCAAGGCATGCCGGGGGAGCTTTACATCGGTGGCAAACGTGTTGCGAAAGGTTATTTGAACCGTCCAGAGATGACGACCAAGCACTTTGTGCAGAGTCCATTTGATGGGGCGCAGATATACCGGACCGGAGACAAAGTACGTTGGCTAAGTGACGGAAACCTTGAATTCTTAGGGCGTGTTGACGATCAAGTTAAAATACGTGGACATCGTATTGAGTTGGGTGAAATTGAACAGCAGTTATTAAAGATTGAAGGTGTATCTCAGGCTGTCACTAAAGTTTGGGGAAAGGAAAGTCGTGCCTATATTACCGCATATTTAAGTGTCGTTGACGACTTAAATGAACGCGCAGTGCGCGCGCAGTTGGCAGCATGTTTACCTGAGTATATGATGCCCTCGGCGATTCTATTTGTAGATGAATTACCTCGCACAACGAATGGTAAAGTGGATAAATCTAAACTGCTTGAACCCAATCAATCTCATCAGGATGAAGTCGCGGCATTACAGACTCATACCGAGCTATTAATAGCGGGCATTTGGCAAACCGTTTTAGGGCAAAATGCCATTGGTCGTCAATCAGAATTCTTTGCATTAGGTGGTCACTCATTATTGGCGACACGCGTAGCCAGTGACATTTATCGTCTCCTGAGTAAGAAAATAACAGTTGGCGCACTGTTTGATCACAGGCGCTTGTGTGATCTAGCTGCATATGTGGATGGTTTACCGAGATCGGGCTTTAAGGAAATTGAACGAACCTCACGTGATGTGCCTTTACCGCTCTCTTTTGCGCAACAAAGGTTGTGGTTTATCGAGCAATTAGAAGGTGGTAGCACGCAATATAATATGCCTTTTGCATTGCGTTTAAGTGGCGAGCTTAACGTTGAAGCGTTACAACAGGCACTCAGCCAATTAGTTGCACGGCATGAGATCCTAAGAACAAGCTATCGTGAAAGTGATGGCCAAGCGCTGCAAGTGATTTTGCCTGCAAGTCCCGTCGCCATAGAACAGGTTGATTTTACGATGCTGGCCGGTGATGAGCTTGAACAGGCACTGCGTACTTTTGCCGCTGAAGAATCAACAAAACCGTTCAACTTGAGTGATGACGCATTTATGCTGCGAGCAACATTGGCGACGCTCGCGCCGGATGACAATGCACTGTATTTAACGTTGCATCATATCGCCTCGGATGGATGGTCGAATGGTATTATTATCAATGAGCTTTCTGAGCTTTATCGCGCGGCTTGTGCGCAGCAGCCAGCTGACTTGCCAACACTTAACATCCAATATGCTGACTTTGCAATATGGCAGCGTGAAGAATTAGGTGAGTCCGTTTTTGCTCAGCAGCTGGCTTATTGGAAGACGCAGTTAGCAGATGCACCTTCGGTACACACTCTGCCATTGGATTACCCTAGACCTGTTCAACAGCAATTTGGTGCGGTGCGCTTTGATCATACAATAGATCAAGCATTGGCTAAGGGGTTACATAACTTTGCTCTGGCGCATGGCGCCTCTCTGTTTATGGTGTTGCAGACGGCTTTTGCAACTTTGTTGGCTCATTTGAGTAACGAAAAAGACATTGTGATGGGGACGCCAGTGGCAGGGCGCAATCATAAGAGTCTTGAACCATTAGTGGGCTTCTTCATAAATACGTTGGTGTTGAGGACCTCATTGGATGCTAACCCTAGTTTCACGACGCTACTAGCAAATGCGCGACAGGTCGCGTTAGATGCATTTGAGCATCAAGACGTTCCATTTGACTATTTAGTCGATGAATTGAAACCTGCCCGCAGCCTGAGTTATTCGCCGATATTTCAGATCTTATTTACCATGCGTAATAACGCTACACCTGAATTGAGCTTAAAAGGGCTTCAAATTAGTGGTATTGGTGGTCAACAATCACAGTCAAAGTTTGATATACAACTCGCCGTAGAAGAGTCCTCGGACGGCCTTAAAACATCTTGGTTGTATAACGCATCTTTATTCAGTGCCCAGACTATCTCACAGTGGTCAAGTGCTTATGAGATATTGCTACAAAAATTGATAAGCGCACCTGATCGTGCTGTGTTTGAGCATGCGCTTATTAGCGAACAACAAAAAGCACGCATGTTAGTGCAGGCTAAAGGGCAAGATTATCTCCTTGCTCGGGAACACAGTTTGGTCGCATTGTTCGAGTCTCAAGTTGCTAAAACACCGGAGGCGTTGGCCGTTGAATGCGGCGAGGTCCAGCTGACCTATTCCCAACTGAATGAAAAAGCCAATCAATTGGCCCATTACCTCGTCACCAATCAGGCTGGCAATCAAGCGCGAGTTGGTATTTATATGAGTCGCTCTGCTGCGCTTTTAATTGCCTTGCTGGGCGTGCAAAAAGCCAACGCAAGTTATGTTATTTTGCCTCAAGGACATTCTGAACAAAGACTATCTTCCATCATCTCGGATGCAAATGTTGTTCACATACTGTGTGATGAACAAGGCAGTGAGCTGGCGTCTGAACTTGATCAGCTTAATGTAAACAATGCGCTGCACAGTGACACTTGGTTGAGTGGCCAGCCAAAGACTAATTTGCAGCTCACATGTTCACAACAAGATATCGCCTATATCTTGTACACATCAGGTTCTACGGGCAAGCCAAAAGGGGTTGCCATTACACATCTAGGCTTGGTGGACTATTGCTTAATTTCAAGTGAACATCATTGCCCTTCATCAGGTTCTATCGTAGCCAGTAATATCGCCTTTGATTTATCAGTCCCCGGACTGTTCGCGCCGTTATTAAAAGGGGCGTGTGTGACATTGCTTCCAGCTGAAAAAGAGCTAGATGCGCTAGCGCCAATGTTGTGTGACGATAATTTAGGTGCTCGCTTAGTGCGTCTGACGCCATCTCATGTGCAAGCGCTGATCCCCCTAATGGAAAACTACCCGTCGAATATGGCACATCGCTTTGTGATTGGCGGAGAACGGTTTGATAGCACCTTAGCATTTGCACTGAAATCTTGTTTTCCAAAAGCACATATATTTAATCACTACGGTCCTACTGAGACGGTCGTGGGGGCGACATGTTACTCGTTAGATCCCAATGAGATGTTGACGCGAGCAGCATTGCCGATTGGTAAGCCTTTGCCTAACACATCTGTATATGTATTAGATGAGTTTTTACAGCTTGTACCAGAAGGTATGCCAGGTGAGCTTTATATTGGCGGATTACGTGTTGCTAAAGAGTATGTCAATAATCCACAACTCAGCGAGCGCCACTTTATCCAGAGCCCGTTTTCCAGCGATGAACGTTTATACAAAACAGGTGACCGAGTTCGCTGGTTACCTTGCCAAAATTTAGAGTTCATCGGTCGGTTAGATAGCCAAGTTAAAGTAAGAGGCTATCGAATTGAACTGGGTGAAATCGAGCAACAGTTAATTTGCCACCCACAAGTTGAGCAAGCGGTTGCCATCGTCAGTCAGCATACAGAAAATGCGTTGATTGGCGCTTACGTGGTGTGCAAAGAAGCTGTGTCATCTGAAAACATTAAGGCGTTTTTGCAACAATCGTTACCTGAATATATGGTGCCAACGACCATACAGTTTTTGACTACTTTACCATTGAATGCTAACGGCAAAATTAATCGTAATGCATTGCCTGAGTTAAACGTGTCAGAAACGGTCTATACCGCGCCTCGAAGCCAAGTTGAAAAACAATTAGTGTCTGTTTGGCAAGAGGTACTGGATCTGCCCAAAGTGGGGATCCATGATAACTTTTTTGCCATCGGTGGCGATTCAGTGCTGAGTATTCAAGTCGTATCTCGCGCCGCAAAATTGGGGCTCTCTTTATCAACTCGTCAACTCTTCCAAAGTCAGACTATCGCAGAGCTGGCTGCTCAGGTGGTGGATACAAGTCATAAAGCGTGTCAACAAAGTGACGTCGTAGGGGAGTGTGCACTATTACCTATCCAGCGAGATTTTTTAACGGGCGAGCGGACTGACTTACATCACTTTAACCAAGCTGTTTTGTTGGACGTGCCGACAGACTTTGATAGTCAGACATTAAAAGCTTTATCTCAAGCCCTACTTGGCAGACACGATGCGTTGAGGCTGCGTTTTACCGAAACACCATCGGGCTGGCAGGCAGTGCACCAAGCGTTCGACGACACGCTGTTGTCGCACAGTTACCATGTTGAAACATTAGCAGGTGAGCAAACATATGAGGCGCAATTACGAGCGCGGTGTGACTTTTGGCAATCGCAATTTGATTTGGCCAATGGCCCGTTGTTTAAAGCGGTATTATTTGAGCACGCTGCCCATCGTAAAATGTTGTTAGTCGCACATCATATTGTTGTGGATGCCGTGTCTTGGCGCATAATGTTGGCTGATTTAGAACAGGCGTATCATCAATGGCAGCAAGGCGACGAGGTACAACCTGGTGCAAAAACATCGTCTTTTAAAGCATTTGCGCAAGAAGTTGTACGTTTCAGCCAATCAGAGGAGATTAAGCAACAACAAGCGTTCTGGCATCAGCAACTTAATAGCACAGTGCCCACATTACCTAAAGATTTTCCAATTGCAGGGTTTGGGACGAATGAAAGTACAAAAACATGCGCGTTTTCTTGCTCTAAAACCCTGACCTCTCAGTTGCTAAGCAAGGCGAATCATACCTACCGCACGCAAATAAATGAGTTATTACTCGCTGGGGTGGTGCTTGGCGTTTATAACTGGACAGGTCATCAAGGCGTACAGATCAAGCTAGAAGGGCATGGCCGCGAAGATGTGTTTAATCAACTCGATATCACGGAAACTGTCGGTTGGTTTACGACACATTACCCTCTGGCATTGTACAGTGAAAGCATGGCTGTTTCAGATGTCGTCAAAACGATTAAAGAGCAAGTGCGTGCCGTGCCAATGCGCGGGTTTGGGTTCGGGATATCTCAACTGACCGATAGTACTTTGGCTTGGCATGAAGAAAATGAGCCTGAGTTGACATTTAATTACCTTGGTCAAGTAACACAAAATACAGCGAAAGATAAAGCGCATGCTTTTACGTTTGCTGAGGAAAGCACTGGTGTAACTACCAGTGCACAAAGAGCAAGACGTCACGGTGTTGTATTGAAAGGGCTGGTAGCAAATGGGGTACTGCAATTTAGTTTGGAATATAGCGCTGAGCGATATACCGCACGTACGATGCAAGTATTTTCTGAACACCTGCAGGCTGCTGTGGCCAGCGTTATCACCCATTGTTGTGAACCGCAACAGAATACCTTTACCGTGTCTGATTTTCCGTTAGCCAATGTAGCACCGCACGTATTGGAAAAGTGGCAACAGCAATATCCCAAGTTGCATCGACTATATCCCGCGACACCAATGCAAACTGGGCTCTATTTTCACGCACAGATAAATCCTGAATCTTACGTGACGCAGCATTACCCCGTGTTTCAAGGTGAGATGAACACGGAGGCATTTAAGCAGGCTTGGCAGTATTTGGTTGAGCGCCACGATACATTGAGAACGGCATTTGTCCAATGCGATGACGTGTTATATCAACTTGTAAGCAGGCACGCTGATTTAAACTGGCAGGAGCTTGATTGGCGCTCCCGCTCACCTGAGCAGCAATCCACGAGCTTTGAGGCTCTGAGAGTCAATGAGCGTTCAGAAAGTGTGGACTTTGCTCAAGCGCCATTGATGAAGATTGTACTGATACGCTTGGCCGATGACCGCTACCAAATGCTGTGGAGCCATCACCATATTTTGTCGGATGGTTGGTCATTGCCACTGATGTATAAAGAGTTGATGGTCGCATATAAGGCATTTAGTACCGCACAGTTACCGGTTCTGAATACGGCTCCCGTTTATGAACGTTACATGGAGTGGTTATCTGCTCAATCAACGGAGCAGTCGATACAGTTTTGGCGAGACCGTTTATCTCATATTGAAGCGCCGACTCCGCTGGTGGTTGACAAGCTGGAGGTAGGTTTGACGAATGAAACGCGCACTCGCTCGGTGGCCCTCGAAGGGGATCCGTTTGATGTGCTGCAAGCGTTCGCAAAGCAACAGCGAATTACAATAAATACATTGATCCAGTTAGCATGGGCCTACCAATTACATCGCTACAGCCAAGATCAGGAAGTCGTGCTGGGTGTGACTGTATCCGGTCGACCAGCGGAAGTAGAAGGAGTTGAAGAACTGGTTGGCCTGTTTATTAACACCATTGGATTTAATGTTGATTTTACAGAGTCACTGTCACTCACAGACATGTTGCAACGCGTGCAAACAGATTTCCAAGCATGTAATGAACACGCGCACATTTCTCTCGTTGATATTCAAAAGCAATCTCAACTGCGCGGCGGCACTCAGTTGTTTGATAGCCTTTTGGTAATCAGCAATTACCCCATAGAAGCGGCGACTTCTGCGGCAAGTAATGACTCAGGTTTAGAGATAATCGATAGTGCAAGTCACGAGGAGACGAATTATAAGTTGTCCTTAAATGTAGGTGTCAGACAGAAGGTGCATATTCAATGCAAATATCAAAGTAATGAATTTGCAGACTCAACCATTGATGGCCTTCTGAAAGACTTTGCATATATCTTGTCACAAATGCCTGATTGCGCAGAGCGGGATGTTCAGGAGCTGAAATTACTTAGTGATGCGCTTGTTGCAAGCACTGAGCCGTTGCCGCCGCTTTTTGCTGACTCAGTGGTTACCCTATTTGAGCAGCAAGCTCAGCAGAGACCTGAACAGATAGCCGCACATTTTGAAGGTGAAGAGATCAGCTATGGCGATCTCAATACGCAAGCGAACAAATTGGCGAGGCTGTTGATTGAGTTTGGCGTCAGCCATGAAACGTTAGTTGGCCTCAGTGTTGAGCGTTCTATAGAAATGTTAATTGGCATGTTGGCCATTTTAAAGGCGGGTGCAGCCTATGTGCCGCTGGATCCAGAATATCCTGAAGAACGTTTAGCCTTCATGATCGCGGATGCTCAAATCGAGGTGGTGCTGACACAACAATCCGTGATGGAGTCATTGTCTATTTTTGAGGACGTGACGCTCTTGCCTCTCGATAAGGCCTTTAGAGAAAATGTGTCGGGCTCATATGCGGGTGATAATTTAAGTGAAGCGATTGATGCGCATCATTTGGCATATGTCATTTATACTTCCGGCTCGACCGGGAAACCAAAAGGAGTGATGGTAGAGCATGGTAATATCGTACGCTTAGTCAGCGAGACCAACTTTGTGCGCTATGATGCTGAAACAGTCATGGCGCAGGCTTCTAATGCATCGTTCGATGCGGCAACGTTCGAAATTTGGGGCGCACTTGCCAATGGTATGCAACTTCACTACATCAGTAAGGAAACCTTACTCAATGCCAAACAATTGAGCGAAGCGCTGGAGGCGCATAAAGTTTCAACGCTGTTTGTTACAACGGCTATTTTGAATCAAATGTCTTTGGTCGCGGCAAATGGCTTCGCTTGCTTGAAGTATCTACTGTTTGGTGGTGAAGCAGTGGATAATTCTGCGGTTAAACGAATTCTGGCAGCAGGTAAACCTGAGCATTTAGTCCATGTCTATGGCCCAACTGAAAACACCACGTATAGTACCGCGTTTGAAATAACACAAAGCAGCGAAATTGGTTTCCCGATTGGACAGTCAATTTCGGGCTCTAAGCACCATGTCTTTGATGAACAAATGCGCCCAGTTCCAGTTGGCGGCCAAGGTGAGTTGTATCTAGGTGGTCACGGCGTTGCTCGTGGCTATTTAAATCGTGAGGAAATGACGCAGCAGCGCTTTGTGACAGATCCCACTTCAAGTGACTCACGCTTGTATCGTAGCGGTGATATCGTGCGACTGCTCGAATGTGGCAACTTGCTGTATGTGGGACGTGTAGACGATCAAGTCAAAATCCGTGGTTTTAGGATTGAGCTGGGAGAAGTTGAAAACCATATCCTAACGTATCCACAGGTGGTGAATGCATGTGTTGTTGCCAAACGCGATGAGCATGTCAACCGCTTAGTGGGCTATATCGTCGTGGAGCATAACGACTCGTCATTTAATGAGCACATATTTGTTCAACAGTTACAGGCCTATTTAAAACAAAATATACCAGACTATATGGTGCCAGCGGTATTGGTTGCTGTTGCGTCTTTACCATTAACGGCCAATGGCAAAGTTGATAAATCGAAACTTCCAGAGCCGAACTTTGAAAGCTGCGTTGAGTTTGTTGCTGCGAGTAATGCCACCGAAACGCTATTGGTGGACATATGGCAAGATGTATTGCGGCTAGAGCAGGTTGGGGTAACTGATAACTTCTTTGAAATTGGTGGCGACTCAATACTCTCAATTCAAGTGGTCTCTCGGGCGAATGAGGCTGGTCTAGCTCTCAGTACAAAGCAGCTGTTCGAGCATCCAACGATTGAAGCGTTAGCTCAGCTTGAGATGCAGACTCAGAGTATTGATGTGCCACAATGTGCCGTAACCGGTACGCATACAATGTTGCCGATCCACCATTACTTTTTTAATAAAGACGATGTAGATCGTCATCACTTCAATCAGGCTGTATTACTGACCTTACCGGAGTCCTTTACACGTACGGTGCTCAAACAAGTGTTAACGGCAATCTTGAATAGACATGATGCACTGCGGTTAAGATTTGAAACATCGGGCGACGCTTGTGTTGCGGAATATATCGAGTTGGATGAAGCTTTTATTGATGCGTGTTGTATAACAGAGACTATTTCTGAATCAAATCAAATAGAGGCGCGCAGCAAGTATTGGCAAGGACAATTTGAATTGACTCAAGGGCCATTGATCCGAGCTGTGTATTTTGACTGTGATTCTGCACCTGGCATAGTGCAAAACCGATTGCTGCTGGCTGTACATCATATTGTCGTAGACGGCGTATCATGGCGGGTGCTGTTAAAAGACATTGAAACAGCTTATTTGCAATGGCAGCAAGGGCAGACAATCCAACTTGCAAACAAAACAACGTCTTATCAATGCTGGTCTAACACACTGAGTGAGTATGCTCAAGCGCCTGATTTACAGGATGAGAAATCGTACTGGCTGTCACAATTGAGTCAGGTAAAGCACGCCTTTAAAACAGATTTACCTGTAATTGGCACGGGTAAAATCGCGTCAACTAAGCGTGTGGCTATCGAGCTGCCAGAGCACCACACAACCCAGCTTTTACAGCACTGTAATAGTGCTTATCACACTCAAATCAATGAATTATTGTTATCAGCAGTCGTGTTGGGGGTGAGGGCATGGCAGGGTATGAGTGGTTTAACATTGACTCTTGAAAGTCATGGGCGAGAGGATTTATTTGATGATATTGACCTGACTCAGACCGTAGGGTGGTTTACCAGCATATATCCGCTAGCCTTGCATTGTGAAGCGCATGATATTGGCACGGTGATTAAAACAATCAAGGAACAATACCGTGCGGTCCCAAATAATGGCATAGGCTATGGCGTGTTGCGTTATTTAAACCAAGATGTGGATTTGATTACGGCTGAGCAAGCTCACCAACCACAACTAGTATTTAATTACCTTGGACAATTTGACCAGGTGATTAATGAGCAAACCGAGTTCCAAGTCGCACCAGAATCAATTGGGCCTCAAGTCAGTTTGAATCGCCAACGAGCCGCAATGCTCACCCTCAGTGGCAAGACGGTGGCGGGGAAGCTGTCATTTTCACTGGGGTATTCTGATGAACAATTTGTAGATGCTTCAATGCGTGCACTGGCTCAAAAAATTGAGTCGGGTCTCATTGCCATCGTTGAACATTGCACCACAGTTGAAAGCAGCCAGTTTACGCCGTCTGATTTTCCGCTTGCGTCGGTTACGTTGGCACAATTGGACGATTTACAACAACAGCATCCCGCATTGCACAACCTCTATCCAGTAACCCCCATGCAGTCAGGCCTGTACTTTGAACACTTAGTTGATAAGTCCTCTTACACGGTGCAGATTCACCCTGTGATTCGTGGCGAACTAGATGTATCTGTATTCAAGCTAGCCTGGCAGGATGTTGTGGCTAGATACGACATATTACGCACCGGTTTTGTGGGTGAAGCGGACAATTTAAATCAAATGGTGCTCTCTGATGTGCAATTGCAGTGGCAGCTTCTTGATTGGCGGAATATACCGGTTGATGAGCAAGCACAAAAATTTGAAGCCTTTAAAACGCTAGATCGCAATAAAGGGTTTGACTTTACGCAACCACCTCTGTGTCGCTGGTATGTGATTCAACTTGCAGACAATCGATATCAAATTTTATGGACGCTACATCATATCTTATTAGATGGTTGGAGTATTCCTGTTGTGTATCGTGATGTATTAAGCGCTTACTGTGCGCGCCTTGAAGGCAGAAAAGTCGGCCTTGAGCAAGCTCCAAGCTATCAACGTTATGTCGAATGGTTAACGAAAGCTAATGTGAATCAAGCGCAGCAGCACTGGCATGATATGTTGAGCGATTTTAGCGAGGCTACGCCGCTTGCAATTGAATTAACTGGAAGTGATAAAGAAAAGCAATTTAGTCAACTGCAACTTAAGTTTACTGAGCGTGAAACTCAATTATTACAAACATTAGCACAGCATCAACACACGACGATTAATACGCTTTTACAATGGGCTTGGGGCTACTTGCTACATTGTTATAGCGGTGAACAAGACGTGGTATTTGGTGCAACCATTTCCGGTCGTCCTGCCGAGGTAGAGGGAATTGAGCAAATGGTGGGAATGTTTATCAACACCATACCAGTGAAAGCTTCTTTTGCTGAGCAAGCAGATATTGCGCAAGCGATACAGGCACTGCATAAGTCATTCCAGACATCTAACCAATTTGGCTACTTGTCTCTTTTACAAATACAAAGACAGAGTGCCGTTAAATTGGGGCATAGTCTCTTCGACAGCTTATTGGTGTTTGAAAACTATCCGATTGATGCCGCTATGCAAGAAGGATCACGTCAAGCACCATTCGAAGTAGAGTCGCTATCAAATACTGAAAGTACCACGTTTAAATTGAGTGTGGTTGCGTCTTTGAGACTGACGCTGAATGTGAAGTTGGGTTATCGCAGTGACCTGTTTGAACAAACCAGTATTGAGCGCCTGTTGCAACACTTTAAAAATGTCTTGCTGAAAATGCCCACTGCCATTGATCAAAATCAATACCCCGCATTTCTAACGGCTGGCGAATATGAAGTGCACCAGCACAATCAGCCATGTTTAGCTAATCTGCCTGACGTGCGGTTGGTGCATCAGCAGTTTGAGCATTGTGCACATCAGTTTGCTGATAACGTGGCACTTTGGCAACAAGACGATATGCTGACCTACGCTGAACTCAATACAAAGGCCAATGAATTAGCGCATTACTTGCAGCAGCAAGGCATAAAACGAGGGAGTTTAGTCGGGATCTGTTTTGAGCGAAACTTTGACGCCATCATTGCGATTTTAGCGATTTTGAAAGCGGGCGGGGCGTACATTCCGATGGATCCTGCCGCACCACAATCTCGCATTGATTACATTGCGCAGGACAGTGGCTTTGAAGCGCTACTCACCAGTCGTAAACTGGCTGCAAAAATTAATGTATCGCATGTCCCAGTGGTATGTCTGGATGAGTTGACCGATCAGTTAGTGGACATGCCAAAAGATAACTTGCTGTGTGCGCAAGCTGATCCGCAGCAGCTGATTTATATCATTTATACGTCTGGTACAACGGGCAATCCAAAAGGTGTGCTGGTAACCCATGCGAATGTTGCGCGTCTATTCAGCATTACTGACCCGCACTTTGAATTTGATGACCAAGCGGTTTGGACACTTTTCCACTCAATCGCATTCGATGCCAGTGTCTGGGAGATTTGGGGCGCTTTGCTACATGGCGCAAAACTGATCATACCTAGTTATGCTCAAACACGTGATCCGCAAGCATTTATCGCGCTGTGTCAATCACAAAAAGTCACCTCTATGACGCAAACGCCAAGCGCATTCAAAATGATAAGCGAAGCCGCGTTGTCAGGGCAGTATCCGCTAGATGCACTTAAGTATATTGTAATGTGTGGAGAGGCATTAAGAACAGAAGACTTACTGGGCTGGTGGGCACGTTATCAGGTTGATAAACCGAAGTTTATTAATATGTATGGGATTACCGAAGTTACCGTACATGCAACCTATAAACACATCACGCCAGCAGATTTGGGGCGCTCAAATATTGGTGTCGCACTGGGTGACTTACCTATTTATTTGTTGGACAGCAATCGCAACCCAGTACCAATTGAGGTGCCGGGCGAGATTTATGTCGGTGGCCGGGGCGTCGCACAGGGTTATCTGAACAAACCAGAACTCAGTGCACAGCGATTTGTTGATAACCCCTTTGCCACTGAGCAAATGCGCGCGTTCGGTTACACAACAATGTACAAGTCAGGGGACTTAGCCAAGCTGACCCAAGCGGGTGAGCTAATTTACCTGGGCCGAAACGATGAGCAAGTTAAAATTCGAGGGTTCAGAATTGAACTGGGCGAAATTGAATCTCAGCTTAATTTGGTGCCGCAAATAGCGGCCAGTGTGGTGGTTGCGCAGCAAAGTGCACAAGGTGACAGTACGTTGATTGCCTACGTGGTTCCTAAGGATTCTGAAGCAGTTGATGATACACAAGTGACTCAATTGCGACAGCACTTGTTCAGCGTGTTACCAGATTACATGGTGCCGGCAGCAATCATTGTGCTGGAAGCGTGGCCGCTGACGGTTAATGGCAAAATTGATAAACGTGCTCTGCCGAGCCCTGATTTTACATCAACACAGGACTACCAAGCACCTGAAACCGATATTGAAATGCAACTTGTTGATTATTGGGCCGAGTTGCTTAATTTGGATGGGGCGCAAATTGGTGCAAATACGAGCTTCTTTGAGCTGGGCGGTCACTCACTGCTGGTAGCAAAGCTCAATATTGAGCTCAATGAACGTTACAACATTAGTTTGTCTGTGACAGACATTTTTACCAATAGCACGATCAAAACGCTCGCCACTGTCATAGAACAACACACCTCACAGCACGACCTAAGGCAAGCAATTTCTTTAGACATGGATACGGATAACGCTCAGGAACTCATTGAACTATGAAATTTATCTCTACACTAGAAGAATGTAAAAACAAGCAGATAAAGCTGGTTGTAAAAAATAATAAACTACTGATTAGTGATGAATGTGGCAATTTAACCGAGGAGCTAACGTCACAATTAAGAGAATACAAGCAAGATATTATTGCTTGGTTTAATCCAGAAAATGGCAATCAGCAAGCGCTCGAGCCTGCGCCAGCCCTTGAACATTACCCATTGTCGTATTCCCAGCAAAGACTGTGGTTTATCGACCAATTGGAACAAAACAGCACACAGTATCACTTATCGTATGCACTGCGCGTAAAAGGAGCGCTCAACGTCGAGGCGATGAAATATGCGTTGAACGCATTGGTTGCTCGCCACCAAGTGCTGCGTACAGTGTTTGTCGAGCACGAGAGTGAGCCTGTTCAAATCGTGCAACAGGAGGTGTCCGTTCCGGTGGTTGTCGAGCGTTTGGATGCGCATCAAAGTACGATGTTTAAAGAGGTGATCCAGCAAGAGACGCAAAGACCATTCGACTTACGGACTGACGTCATGCTCCGTTGTAAGGTACTGGAGTTGCATGATCAGCAAAAAATTGTCATTTTTACAATGCACCATATTGCCTCTGATGGCTGGTCAATGGGGATTTTTGTAAATGAGTTTAGCGAGCTTTATCAGGCGCATAGCCAAAATAGACACGTTGAGCTGGCACCGTTGCCCATACAATTTAAAGACTTTGCCTATTGGCAGCGACACGGTAATGCGGATGCCACGTTACAAACCGATCTCGCATATTGGCTTGAAAAGTTAGCGGGCATACCACAAGTACATTCGCTGGCGTTAGACAAGCCGCGGCCAGCCAAGCAAAGCTATGAAGCCAAGCGCCTTCACCGTATGCTGGATAGTACGGTTTATCAGTCATTAATGAGCCTCGCCAATCAACATGATGCGACACTGTTTATGGTTATGCAGGCGGCATTTTCTGCATTGTTGGCCTACCAAAGTGGTTCTGAGGACATTGTTATGGGGGTGCCCCATGCAGGTCGAGAGCATCAAGCTACCAAAGGGTTGATTGGGTTCTTTATTAATACGCTGGTATTAAGAACGTCAGTATCTTCTGAGATGACAGTCAGTGAGTTAATCAAACAGGCGAAGGAAACGGTGTTGGAAGCATTTAGTCACGACAAGTTACCTTTTGAACAGCTCATTGAATCGCTTAACCCGCAACGCACACTTGCTTATAACCCGGTATGCCAAATTAAGTTTGTTTTGCAAAATCACGAAATGTCGAGTTTGGATTTGCCTGAGGTCGACTTTACACCCATTGAAAAAGAAGGCGATCAAGTTCGCTTTGATCTTGATTTAACAGCAAAAGCGTCAGAGAACGGTATCTATTTGGGCTGGTCATACAAAGAGGACCTGTTCAGCGGTGCTCGTATGGAAAGAATGGCAGATTGCTTCGAAGCATTACTGCGTGAAATGGCCAACCACAGTGACGCTAAGGTGTCAGACCTTGGGCTACTAAATGAACACGATACGGCGCAGTTGATTGACTGGGGTCAGGGGGAAATTGCACACGCCAATAGAGTGGTACCATTAATTAGACAAATAGAGCAGCAAGCAGATAAAACACCCAATGCAGAGGCGGTGTGTTACCTAGATAATGATCATAACCCGACAACGCTGAGCTATGGCGCGTTGAATGACAAAGCAGGCAAGCTTGCATCAGTGCTAGATGAAGCGGGCGTTGAATCAGGGGATCATGTGGGGGTTTACCTCACTCGGTCTATTGAATTGCTCATCGCCTTGCTCGCGGTGCAGAAAATAGGCGCTGTGTACGTTGTACTAGGCGCTAACCAAGGTACCCAGCGACTCAGTGAAATCATTGAGGATGCTAGCATTGAAGTAGTGCTACAAGATCGGACACAAAACTTGCCTGCGCTGCCAGGTGTTGATGCCATATTTCTAGATGGTGCAGCGACGCACGCGCAGTGGTTAAGTGAGTACCAAGCCTTGGCTAAAGATGTTGCGCTGGCAGATATCGCTTATGTGCTTTACACCTCTGGCTCAACGGGTAAGCCTAAGGGCGTTCAAGTTACGCATGAAGGTTTGCTGGACTACTGTCAATTGTCGTCTTCGCATCATTACCCAGGTAATGGTTCACTGGTGGCCACTGCACCAACATTTGATCTGACTATTCCTGGGTTGTATGTGCCGCTTATTAATGGCGGAAGTGTATGTTTAATCAGCGAAGATGATCCACTAACACAGTTGGCAAGTGCCTTACAGAATGACGCCCTTGAGCAACGCTTTGTTCGCTTAACACCGTCGCATTTGCGTGCTGTGCTACCGCTGCTACAAGACCGAGGAAGTGCAAAAGCGCATGTATTTGTGATCGGGGGGGAAAAGTTATCAGCTTCCATAGCCTGCGAGTTACAGCAACGTTTTCCAAAGTCACAAATTTATAACCATTATGGTCCCACAGAAACGGTCGTAGGTGCGAGTAGCTTTGATGTTACTGAGTTTTTGCGTTCAGCAGATACGCTCGAAAATATAGGCAGTTTACCGATAGGTAAAGCACTGCCCAATACGTGTCTATATGTCCTTACTGAGGCAGGTAACTTATCGTCGATAGGTGTGCCGGGCGAGTTGTGTATTGCCACTAAACGCATGGCAAAAGGCTATTTAAACCATGCTGATTTAAGCGCTGAAAAGTTTGTAAGACTGCCTGCCTTAGGCAATGAACAAGTATACCGCACGGGTGACAAAGTACGTTGGTTGGAAAGTGGACAGCTCGATTTTCTGGGCCGTATGGACGAGCAGGTAAAAATACGCGGTTATCGCGTAGAACTGGGTGATATAGAACATCAGCTAACTCGCCATGAGGCAGTGAGTGAAGCGGTCGTGAAAGTGTGGGGCGAAGACGAAGAATCTCAACTGGCCGCCTATGTTGTGGCAAATTCGCAAGTAGAAAGTGATAGCCTGCACGCTTTTTTACGTGAGCGATTACCAGAGTATATGCTACCCCAAAGCATTGAGCTCATTGATTCTATGCCTCTGAGTGCCAATGGTAAGGTAAACAAAAATGCACTTTTAGCTCCTTTACAACAAGAGGTGGATCAGTCTCCACCACAAAATGATACAGAACGGTTGCTCGCCAAGATATGGTCAAACATACTCGGTATCAAGGACATTGGACGCTTTGCAGACTTCTTTGCTCTCGGCGGTCACTCCCTAAAAGCCACACGCGCTGTCAGTGAAATATCACAGGCTTTTTCTAAGCCAGTACCTGTTAGGGCATTGTTTGAAAATCGCATACTCGCAACATTAGCCCAGTATATTGATGGTTTTGAGACCGTTGAGTGTAATCAAATTCAATGCCAACCACGCACTGAGCCGTTGCCTTTGTCTTTTGCACAACAGCGATTGTGGTTTATTGACCAGCTTGAAGGTGCAAGCCCACAGTACAATATGTCAAGTGCCTTGAAGATCAAAGGGGCGCTGGATGTGGCGGCAATGCGAGCAGCACTGCAAGGCTTAGTTAAACGCCATGAAATATTACGCACCGTATACGTACAAATAGATGACGAGCCGAAACAGCAGGTTTGTGCTGACGCTAAAATCAAGGTGTTACAGCATGACCTAAGCGCACAAAGTGGCGAAGCACAGCAACAGGCGATAAACACACTTGTGAATGAACAAGCAAGTTGTGTCTTTGACTTGGCTGAGGATCTCATGATCAAAGCGTGTTTAGTGCGGCTATCCGAAGTTGAACATGTGCTGATTTTTACTGTGCATCACATCGCATCTGACGGTTGGTCAAATGCCATCATCGGCAAGGAGTTGACGGCACTGTATCAAGCCGCTGTATCGGGAACTGACGCAGAACTAGCGCCTTTATCGATTCAATACGCCGACTATGCCGTTTGGCAAAGACAGCGACTTGGAGATGCAGGGCTCGAAGGACAGTTAAACTATTGGAAAACGCAATTGGCGGGCATGCCACAAGTTCACAGTTTACCCTTGGACAAACCACGTCTGGTACAGCAAGACTTTGCTGGTGAGCAATTGGTTCAAATTTTTGACGAGCAACAGGCAACTAAACTTAAAGCATTCTGCAAGGCACAAGGCGTAACATTGTTTGCCTTTGTGCAAACGCTATTATCGTTATTGATGGCCAGATACAGCGGGGAAAAAGATATTGTGATCGGTGCGCCTACTGCTGGCCGACAGACTAAGCAAGTTGAACCATTGATTGGCTTTTTCCTTAACACGCTAGTTTTACGGACGCAGTTTGTAGGCAATCCAAGCTTTATGTCACAGCTGAAGCAAAACCAGCAGATGATTTTAGATGCGTTTTCAAATGACACCATTCCCTTTGATATGCTGGTGGATGAGCTGAAACCGGTGCGTAGCTTAAGTTATCATCCGGTTGTTCAAGTGATGCTGAATGTTTTTGAAAAAGAAGCGCCGGCGCAACCTCAAAGGGATCAAACTGAACTCACCATAGAGCCGTTACATCAAGACGACAAAGTGCAATTAGCCAAAGCCGATCTGACAGTGTATGTACGTCATATGGGTGACAAACTATTCTTTAACTGGTCATACAGAACCGCGCTTTTTGAGCCACACAGTATCGAGCAGTTGACTGAAAGTTTTGCATATTTATTAGATGAAGCATTGGCCAATCCGTCGTCGGGGATTTTCGACCTGCCAATTAGTGCGCAACAAGATACATGTACACATTACCCTCAAGGTCGAACAATCGAGACACCAAGCAACATTGTTGATCAGATTTGGGCGCATGGACAGACTGACAGCGAGTCAATCGCGTTACAAGATGGCCACACGGCGCTCACTTACAAGCAACTATGTGAACAAGCGGAGTGTTTGGCGCTTGATTTAATGGATGAAGGGGTCAAGCCCGGTGATCATATTGCTGTGCTGATGACAAGACGTTGCGAATGGGTCATTGCTGCATTGGCAACGCTGCGCGTTGGCGCAGTGTATGTTCCTATTTCTACAGAGTTTCCTGATGAGCGAGTGGCTTACATCTTGGCAGATGTGGACGCGCGCATTGTGCTAACTGAAGACACTCTGATCGCGAGATTGCCCGAGTCAAGCCATAGCTTAATGGTAGAAATGTCCACGGGCGTTCCATTAATACAGGATGTTCAGTGGCCAGTAATTTCACCAGAGGCGCCTGCGCACATCATATACACGTCTGGGACAACAGGTAACCCGAAAGGGGTGGTGGGCAGTCATAAGTCACTGTCAAACCGCATCAACTGGATGTTAGACGAGTTTGCATTTTCTCATGACGAAGTGACGGCTGTTGTCACCAGCTCTGCGTTTATTCGCTCAGTGTGGGAAATGTTTACGCCTCTGGTTGCGGGCACGCAATCTGTCTTGATTTCAAACGATGTTGTCTTGGATCAGAATCGACTTGTTGAGACGTTGGCGGCACATGGCGTCACTCGCATTGTCACAGCCCCCTCATTGGCTCGAGCAGTGAGTGCCGTTGAAGGTGTTGGCACAGCATTACAGGCAATGCGTTACTGGTTCTTAAGTGGCGAACCGCTACAAGGGCAGCTTGCAAACAATCTCAAGCGTCTGCTCGCGAGTACGCAAATTGTTAACTTGTATGGCTCTACTGAAACCATGTCGGATGTGAGCTTTTATGTTGTACAAGAAGACATTCAAAGTGCCAGTGCACCCATTGGCAAAGCAATTGCGAACAACACGGTGCTCATCGTCAATAATGGTCAGATACAACCAAGCGGGGTGCCTGGTGAGATCTGCGTCACAGGCGTGAACTTAGCACTGAGCTATTGGGGTCAACAAACCTTGACTGCTGAGAAGTTTGTCACCTTAGAGAACGGACAGCGCGCTTATCGTACTGGAGATTTAGGGCGGTTGCTGCCAAGTCAAGATATCGAGTGTTTGGGTCGTGCGGACAATCAGGTCAAGATCCGGGGATTCAGAATTGAGCTGGGTGAAATTGAAAGTATGCTCGTGCGTTGCGCGCAAATTGAGACTGCGGTCGTACTTGCGTTAGGGGAAGGGGATGCACGCTATTTAGCTGCGTATATCGTTCTGACCTCTGGTAATACAGAGCGAACCTCGTTGGATGATATTCGTTTGTTCATTAAGCAATGGCTGCCAGAGTACATGCTCCCTAAGTTGTATGCGGTGTTGGATGTGTTGCCGTTGACAGCCAATGGTAAAGTGAATAGACGTGCACTGAGCCAGATAGAAATAGAGCACCACGCGACGCAGAAAGAGCCGTCGACTTCTACAGAGATTTTAGTTGCCAAAGTCTGGCAGGGCATTTTGGGTGTGTCCCACATTAATGCGAGCGATAATTTCTTTGAAATTGGGGGTCACTCTTTGCTGGCTACTCGGGTCGTGAATCAAGTGAATAAGCGGCTAAGTAAACATATATCGGTACGTGCTGCATTCGAACATCCAACTCTGAGCGAGTTAGCCGCGTACATTGACAGCAGCAATACGGATGAACAAAGCAAGCCAATCGAGAAGTTGGCAAAAAAAGAGGCGCCGCTTTCTTATGCACAGCAAAGACTGTGGTTTGTTAATGAGCTCGATGGAGCCGGGGCTGATTATAACCAGTCAATCGTCTTACGTTTTAAAGGCAAGTTGAATCTGCGAACCGTGGAAAAATCAATTTCAGCCATCGTGAACCGTCACGAAATATTGCGTTCTGTATACAATGATGAGGGAGAGCGCGTCATACAGCGCGTATTGCAGGACGTGACTATCAAGCCAGAGTTCATAGATTTATATGACCTTGGCGAAGATGAGCAAGAAATTGCACTCAAACAAAAAGCAAAGCAAGAATTAAAATACGCATTCGATTTACGTCACGAGCCAAGTTTACGCTACGCCATCGCGCACTGTGGAGATGATGATTTTGTGATGTTTGTCACGGTTCACCACATTGCAACGGACGGTTGGTCAAAAGGTATTTTAAGCCATGAATTTATTGCGTTTTATAGTGCTTTGATAACTGGTGAAGACGTAAATTTACCACCGCTTCCCATTCAATATTCAGACTATGCTCAGTGGCAAATAGATGCTCGTGGCGGAGACGTTTTACAATTAGAGTGGGATTATTGGCAACAGCAATTGAAAGACTTGCCAGTGACACATGGATTGCCGCTTGATAGAGCAAGACCTAATCAGCAAGACTATCGTGCGCAGCGTCATTCACAGCTGATCGCGCCTGCTTTAGCTGATAAATTGGATGGGTTTGCAAAGTCCCACCAAGTGAGCTTATTTATTTTGATGCAAGCGGCCCTTGCGACCTTAATATCGCGATGGAGTAATGAACAGGATATTGTCTTAGGCACACCCATAGCGGGTCGAAATCGTGCCGAAGTTGAGCCTTTGGTTGGATTCTTTGTGAACAACCTAGTATTGCGAAATCAGGTCGATGGCACACAGTCTTTTAGCACCTTCTTAAACCAATCAAAGAAAATGGTTGTGGATGCGTTTGCCAATCAGCACACACCGTTTGACAGCTTAGTTGAGCGCCTAAACCCAGAGCGTCATTTGAGTCATGCGCCGTTGTTTCAAATTGCACTCGCGATGCAAAACAACGCAGCCCCAGCGCTCAGTTTACCTGATGTGGAGGTCTCGACATATGGCAAAGATGTTACATCGGTCGATGTTGATATGCACATTAATGTTTCAGTGAGTGATGACGGCATACACCTACGTTGGCTTTATGCAACAGCCATTTTCGATGAGCGAACGGTGGCCAGTTTTGCCGACAGTTTTGCAACATTGCTTAATAGCATTGTCACGGATACGCAGTTACCGATTTCTCGCCTTAATATTATGCCGCACGATGATCTCAGTGTGATCAATCGGCATTCAGGGAATTGGCCAGTTGCTGCGCTCGACGAGCTACAGCTTGCGCACGAACGTGTTGAATACTGGGCTCAATTACAACCGAATGCGCTGGCTGTAAGCTGTGATGAAGACACACTCTCTTACTGTGAATTGAACCGTACCGCGAACCAACTTGCTGCGTTTTTTAGAGCCCAAGGTTTAAAATCAGGCACTTTGGTGGCTGTATGTGTTGAGCGAACAGTCGAGATGAGCATTGCGATACTCGCTGTGTTGAAAGCCGGCGGGGCGTATTTGCCTATTGATCCAGAGTACCCCGAAGATCGAATTGTCACCATGCTCGAAGAGGCAGATGTAGAGTGGGTGATTTCGCAAAACTCGGTGATTGAATCCTTATCGTGTTTGGCCGACTACCAAACTTTTCCGATGGATAAGGACATTCGCAATGCGCTCTTGGCTGCTATGAGTGAGGAAAACATTGCTAAATGTGAAACAGGGATTGAATCTGACAGTGCTGCATACTGCATATTTACATCGGGTTCTACGGGTACACCAAAAGGTGTTTTACTGACGCATGGCGGGCTAGCAAATTTACAGCGAAATCAGCAGAAGCTGTACCATGTTGAAAGTACAAGTCGAGTCATGGCTTTTGCTTCGCTCAGTTTCGATGGTGCAACATTTGAGTGGCTCTGGGCGTTGGCGAATGGCGCAAGCTTACATATCTGTAACCAAGAGCAGCGTCTGTCCGCGCGTCACTTAGCGCAATTTTTACTTGATAACGACATTACACATGCCGCGATCCCCCCTGCGATACTAACGCACATGTCCGTGGACAAGGCATATAGCCTTGAGGCTTTAATTGTTGCTGGTGAAGCGTGTGAGCAATCTTTGGCGTGGCGCTGGGCACAAAAGTGTCATGTTTATAATTCGTATGGTCCATCTGAAAGTACTGTAGCGGTAACGCATGCGCAAATCTACCAAGGCGAACCGATTACCTTGGGGAGTGCGCTAGATAATGTTGTGGTTGATGTTGTGAACAACGCAGGAGAGATACAGCCTGTCGGTGTAAGCGGCGAAATTCGGATCGGGGGCGCTTCGTTGGCAAAAGGGTATTTGGATGCGGGTTTAACCTCCGAACGTTTTGTCCAACATCAAGATGGTCATCGGTATTATTACACGGGGGATTTGGGTAAAAGAAACGCAGAGGGTGTACTGGAGTTTATCGGGCGAAAAGACTCACAAGTAAAAATCAGGGGCTTTAGGATTGAGCTTGGTGAAATAGAGCAGCAACTGGTAAATCATACACATATCTCGAAGGCCGTTGTGTTGGTAGACGAGTCTTCTGGTACCAAGCAATTGATTGCGTACGTTACGTTGACGAACTCTCTTGATATTGCTGAATCAGAAGCGGTTAGACAATGGCGTGAATATTTGAAACAGCAACTACCACACTACATG
This sequence comes from Pseudoalteromonas sp. SMS1, assembly GCF_021530565.1. Classification (GTDB taxonomy): domain Bacteria; phylum Pseudomonadota; class Gammaproteobacteria; order Enterobacterales; family Alteromonadaceae; genus Pseudoalteromonas. The sequence goes on along the minus strand of NZ_JAKGBI010000001.1, from coordinate 423,018 downwards.
ATACCGGCTTCATTTATGGTCGTGGAAAACTTTGCGCTGACCAGCAATGGCAAAGTGGATAAACGCAAACTACCAGCACCTATTTATCAGTCAGTTAGCCAATTTGTAGCGCCTCAATCTGAGACCGAGATAGAGTTAGCTCAACTATGGGGGACACTGTTAGGTGTGGAAAATATCAGTGCACACGCGGACTTTTTTGAGTTGGGAGGGCACTCTTTGCTTGCAACTCAAATGATGTCGCATTTGGCTCAAAGTTTAAATAAAGAGATACCGATACGCGCTATATTTGAACACACTAGCTTGCAGGCGTTTGCACGCTATGTGGATACGTTAGAGTGTGTGCAATTCAGTGCCATCCCAGTTGTAGATAGGGCGCTTAGAATACCTTTGTCATTCTCACAACAAAGGCTGTGGTTCATTTATCAACTAGAAGGTGCCAGTGCGCAGTACAATATGCAAGTGGCATTGAAATTCTCTCGTGGATTTGATGTTGAAGTATTGCAAAGAGTATTAAATACATTGCAGCAGCGTCATGAAATACTGCGTACAACCTATGCTAATGAGGGAGGTGAAGGGGTTCAAATAATCCACCCACATGGTACCGCGGTGTTAAGTCATATTGATTTATCAACGGATAGTGAGAGCGCAGACGCACAATTGTTGTCCATTGTTCAAGACGAGATGAAAAAGCCTTTTGATTTAACACAAGATTCAGCGCTGCGCTGCACCGTTGTTAAATTACCCAGTGATGAGAGTGCATTAATTTTATCAACCCATCACATTGCTTCAGATGGCTGGTCGATGAATGTATTAGCGAAGGAGTTTATGTCGCTATACAAGAGTCATAGTGCGCGAAGCCCAGTGCTGCTGTCTCCTCTGAATATTCAATATGCTGATTATGCGCATTGGCAGCGTAATGTTTTGGGTGATGAAGCTATCCAGAACGATTTAAGCTATTGGAAAACGCAATTGTCAGGGTTACCCGCCGTACATGGCTTGCCTCTTGATAAGAGCAGGCCAGCCAGACAGCAATTTAACGGGGCGCATATTGTACGTGTGCTTGCACCTGAAAGAGTGGCTAAGCTACATGCGCTTGCAAATACACACGATGCGAGCTTGTTTATGTTACTGCAAAGTCTGCTCAAGGTGGTCTATGCCCACTTTAGTGGTGAGTCAGATATTGTACTTGGTACGCCTGTTGCTGGTCGCCAGCACAAGGACCTTGAGCCTTTAATAGGCTTCTTTGTCAATAGCTTGGTATTGCGCAGTGATGTGTCGAAGAACCCAACATTTACCGAATTACTGGCGCAAGTTAAGCAAACCACTTTAGATGCGTTTGCGCATCAGTCGCTCCCTTTCGAGGCACTTGTTGAGGAACTTAAACCTGAACGTTCTTTGGCCTATTCGCCACTGTATCAATTGAGTTTGACTTATCACAATCATGAAATGACCGATGTCGAATTGGATGCGGTGAGCGTGAGTCGTATCGACAGGCAAACTCAACAATCTCGCTACGATCTTGAAGTGCATATGCGTGAGAACGACGAAGGGTTATATGTGCGTTGGGTATACGCAACGAGTTTGTTTAACCCGCAAACAATCGAACGAATCGCGCAAAGCTTCGAAATGGCAATTGATACGTTTACTCAAAATCCACACCAGACAATACGCGGTGCTAACCTAACGCCTGTTGAGGATTTAGAGCGGATTGCGCGATGGAATAAGTACACGCCGTCCGATTCAGCTCAATTGATGGCTCACCAAGCTGTTGAGCAATGGGCTGAGAGCACCCCAGATGCGATAGCGGTTGCATGCGAAAGCCAAAGTATGAGCTATGGTGAACTCAATGCGGCGGCTAACCAATTAGCACGTTACTTGATTGACGAAGGCGTGTCGCCTGATTCAATCATTGGAATTTGTGTAAACCGCTCGGTCGAGATGCTCATTGGCGTGCTGGGTGTGCTGAAGGCGGGGGGAGCATATTTACCGATGGACCCTAACTATCCAGAGCAGCGCTTAATTGAAATGGTCGAGGATTCTCACATTGACATCGTCCTGACACAAGCGGAAGTATTAGAAGTGCTGCCATTCCTGTCTGAACAAACCGTACTGCCATTGGATAGAGAGTTCAGAGAGGTGTTATTTGCTGAATATAACGCTGACAATATACCTGTGTCTGAGGTGTCATTAACGCCGCAAAATCTGGCTTACATGGTTTACACGTCAGGATCAACAGGCAAGCCAAAAGGCGTTATGCTGACACACCAAGGTGTCTCTAACTTAATGTTTGAGCAACAACTGAGCTTTGAGGTTAAGCAGCAAAGCCAAGTGTTGCAATTCTCTTCGTTTAGCTTTGATGCCGCAACCTGGGATTGGTTATTGGCATTAACTAATGGGGCGACTCTGCACTTGTGCGACCAAGAAACGAGGTTGTCGGCGACAGATCTGGCGGTTTATTTGGCGGCAAATAAAATTACTCACGCCCTCATTCCACCAGCAATGTTGGCACAGCTCCCGGTGACTGGAGACTATGCATTAGAGGTGTTAGTCGTTGGAGGGGAAGCGTGTGACCCCGAACTGGCTTGGGCATGGGCACAACAGTGTCGAGTCGTAAATGCGTATGGCCCATCTGAATCAACAGTGGTTGCGACGTTCAGTGACGTGGTGCCACAGCAACCAATTACGCTTGGCCGTGCAACGGCAAATAACTTTGTGCACGTCGTTAATGAAGCGCATATGCCGGTCCCAGTCGGTGTTCCGGGTGAATTACTGATTGGGGGAGCGAGCCTTGCTCAAGGCTATTGGCAACGGGCTGATCTGACGCAGTCGAAGTTTGTAACTACGGCCGATGGTCTACGTATGTATTGCACCGGGGATGTGGTGAGGTGGTTATCAACAGGTGAACTTGAGTACTTAGGCAGAGCAGATGATCAAGTCAAAATACGTGGTTTTAGGGTCGAGCTAGGCGAGGTAGAAAACCGATTAAAACTCCAATCGAAAGTTGCTAATGCCGTTGTCACTGTGCATCACTCCAGCGCACAGCAACGTTTGGTCGCCTATGTGGTCCCCGTATCGACTGTGGACTTAACAACGATTGACAAAGCTGAATTTATTGCGCAGTTGCGTGGCGATATTAGAGACGTTTTACCAGAATTTATGGTGCCTAGTGTCTTCATGCTGTTACCAAATATTCCCATCACTGCGAACGGTAAAGTAGACAAGCAAAACCTACCAGAACCCGAGTTCCAAGCAGATTCAAGTTACATTGCGCCCGCAACTGAGTGGGAACAAAAGTTAGTTGAATTAGTTGCTGAGATTTTGGAGCTGAATGTGGCTGCGATCAGCATTACCGCGAACTTCTTTGACTTAGGCGGTCATTCCGTACTAGCAATAAAGCTTGTGTCAAATATTAACCAGCTTTATGGTATTGATATAAGTATTCGCCATTTATTTTTATATAACACTTTGGGCGCGTTGGCGGAATATATTGAACAAGGATCGATGAAGCAAGCAGAGCAGTGGCAGTCGCTTACCCTTATCAATAATACACCTTCTTCGGATCTTGAGTTGCTGTGCGTGCCTGCTGCGGGCCTTTTACCTATGTCTTATCAGGCCTTGGGCAATGCATTGGACAATACGGTGAGTTTGTCTGTGTTTGAACCATGTGGTTTGCAAGCGGATCAAAAACGACACACACGCTTAGAGCAAATTGTTTCAAGTTATCTAGATGAAATCTTAGCGAATGGTTATCGCGACAGCTACGTGCTGAGTGGCCACTCGTTTGGCGGTGCAGTAGCCTTCGAGTTAGCGGTTGCTTTAGAGAAGCTCGGTAAATCTGTCACGCTGATTTTGCTAGATAGTTTGATATATCTGCCAGATGCCGTTAGAGAGGCTCGACATGCTGATGATGTGGTTCAGCAAATGGCGATAGCCATGATGAATGACGAAGTCAGTCGAACTCAAACAAGCGGCACCGAGCGTGAGGGAGTGCGTTCATATGAAGAACAGGTCACAACGCAAGCATTGCAACAACATAGCAATAACGGTGACTTTATCCATTCATTACAGGCGCTCATGAAAACACAATTTGAGATTTACAAATCGTACCAACCGCGTTGTCTATTTGGTGGTCAGACGATTTTGATACGAGCTCAACAGGGCGTTTTAGCTCACGGGACTTATTCTGAGATCCAAGCGCACTTGTCCTGTTGTCTCTCAACACCAGCAGAGATCCTTGATGTACCTGGTAGCCATATGTCTATGTTGTCTACCCAGTACGCCGATGTTTTGGCGAGTGAATTAACGAATATATTGGTGACTTTAGAAGATGCCAACCAGGTTAAAAAGAAGTGAGAAAAATATGGATATCACAAGAAATACAACAAAAAACAAAAAAGTAAATCTTCGCCGCTATTGGCCCATTATCGCTGTTGCGATAGTGGTGTTAATTTCGGCAATCGCACTCACCAGCTTAAATGGCGCATCTTATATCGTGGATAAACAAGATGTTGTTATCGGTGAAGTTCACCGTGGCGAATTTGTCGTTGAAGTGAGGGGAGTGGGTACTTTGATCCCTAAAGATGTGCAGCTCATTGCTTCAAACGTGGAGGGGGTTGTAGAGAAGATTGAGCTTGAGGCAGGTACGCCAGTCAAAGCGGGTCAAGTCATTGCGCGGCTGAGCAACCCGCAGTTACAAGATTTGTATGATGAATCTAAATGGGAACTCGAAGCGCAGCGCAAAGATTTTTTTGCGAAAGAAATGGCATTAGAGTCGGAGATTGCCAATATCAGAACCTCAGCGGTGGAAGCCGAGCTGAAGTATAAGAGTGACAAACTGCAAGCGCAGGCTGAAAAAGAACTCATGAGTCAGGGGAATACAACGGTTGGCGCATTGGCGCACCAGAAACTGCTCCTAGCGATAGAGCAACATGTTGAGCGTATAAAAATGCAAAAAGAGCGCTTGGAAAAGATGGAAGCCAACATGCAAGCACAAAAAGAAGCCAACGAAGCCAGACTCAAGAAACTTACCAATATGTTAAGCAAAACCCAGCGCCAAATTGATGACTTGGTTGTCAGGGCTCGCATCGACGGCGTGATTCAAGAAGTGGCTGTTTCTTTGGGTGAAAGAGTCACGTATGGCACTCAAATTGCCAAAGTTGCGCCTGAAGATAACCTAGTGGCCATGCTAAATGTACAAGAGTTTCAGGTCCGTGATATTGCCGTCGGTCAGCGCGTCATGATCGATACCCGAAGCAGTGAAGTGGAAGGCATGGTTGCACGTATTGATCCTGCTGTTGTACAAGGTGTCGTAAAAGTTGAAGTGACGATAGCGGGTGCGTTGCCAGCAGAAGCGCGTCCTGATTTAAGTATTGAGGGCGTGATTGAAATTGAGAGAAAGTCTGAAGCCTTGTTTGTGAGCCGTCCAACATTTGCGCAAAGTTATCGCCCTGCAACGTTATACCGGATTGATTCTGATGGGTCATCTGCTTCTCGAACAGTTGTCGATATGGGGCGTACATCGGCGCGTTATATCGAAGTTGTAAAGGGGCTTAACGAAGGTGACCGTGTCATTGTCTCTGATTCATCCGCGTGGGATAGCCATGAATCGATTCTAATTAAGGGGTTGCTATGAGTTCAGAAAACCTAATTCAATTGATCAACGTTGAAAAGTCATTTTTGACTGAGGATGTTGAAACGAAAGCGCTCAATGGCATCAATCTGAATATTGGTAAGGGGGAGTATGTGTCACTTTCTGGCCCTTCAGGGTGCGGTAAGTCAACCTTACTGTCTGTGCTCGGGTTGCTCGATACACAAACCGCAGGCCAGTATATTTTGGGCGGCCACGATGTGTCTGATTTATCTCGAGCAGAGCGGGCCGCAGTTAGAAACAAGCAAATCGGGTTTGTGTTTCAGTCGTTTAATTTGATCAGTGACCTTACGATAGCTGAGAACGTGGCGTTGCCTTTGACATACCGCAAAGACATGAATAAGTCACAGATTAGTGAATATGTGCAGCATGCATTAGAGCGCGTCGAAATGCAGCACCGCAGTAAACATTACCCCTCGCAACTTTCTGGCGGACAACAGCAACGTATCGCGGTAGCGCGAGCGATAGTTGGCTCTCCTCCGCTAATTTTGGCTGACGAGCCGACTGGTAATCTTGATTCTAAAAATGCCGAAATCGTGACTTCATTACTTGAGCGTTTGCATCAGGATGGGGCGACGGTGTGTATTGTCACTCATAATCCGGAAGCCGCAAAGCGGGCGCAACGGCAAATCAGCCTATTCGATGGCGTGATCCACAGTGATGTTAGGGGTGTTGTCGTCGACGATGACACCGTGATAAAAGCACCGATCATGGCTGCGTCGGTCGGTTCGGTATAAGGGTTTTATATGCTGAGCTTTTCAGATTTTAATTACGCTGTCAGGTTACTGATAAAAAGTCCGTTTTTTGCTGTGATCACGATGTTGGTGTTGGCAGGCGGACTAGCTGTCAGTATGTATGTTTACTCCGTATTGAACACCATGTTGTATAAACCATTACCCATAGGTGATGCGCAGCAAGTTGTGCGAGTACAAGGGAAGGAAAAAAATCGAAATCGTTCGTTAGACGCATTTGAATTGGCTCAAATGCAACAGCATGCGCAGACCCTTGATGAGTTTGGATTATATGTTAATGGCGCTTCAATCATCTTTGATCAGGGAGCCACGCGCAGTGTGAAAACCACATATGCAAGCTGGAACATATTTCAATTCAGTCGTACTAAACCGTTACTCGGGCGGGGGTTTGTGCAAGGTGATGGTAGACCCGGCGCCGAAAAAGTTGCTGTATTAAGTCACCGTGTTTGGCAGGCCACATTTGCAGGCGATCCTGCAATTATCGGGTCTGTGGTACGCATTGATAATATACCAACGCGCATTGTGGGTGTGATGCCCAAGTATTACACCTTTCCAATCAGCGCTGAGATGTGGATCCCGCTAAATGATATTGAGTTAAATCCAATCGGCTATGCCGACGCGCCAATGAGTGCCTTTGCCCGTGTAAAACATGACACGACAATCAGAGAGGTAAATACAGAGCTAACATCCATATTGAAGCTGACTCAACTACAGTTTCAAGTTTCAAAAGAAGACGAGGATATCATTGATGCTGCTTTTGTGAGTAGCTTTCAGCTAGCACAAACGGGGAATGAGGGCGAAATTGTATTTTTGTTGCTCAATGTTGTATCGATTTTTATCTTGCTATTGGTATGTATTAATGTGGGCAACTTGATCTTGGCTCGCACCAATGAGCGGGTCAATGAGTTAGCCATTCGTCTCGCGCTAGGCGCGCCTCGCGGTAAACTTATTCTTCAGATGATGTTGGAATCGATCATTATTTGTCTCGTTGGAGGGGGTTTTGCGCTGATGCTGTGCGGTTGGATGTTGGGTCTGACTGACGCGTTCTTTAACAATGCCTTTGAAGGGGACTTACCGTTTTGGTGGAGCTGGGGGATTGATTTAGATACGGTGCAATCAACGGTTATTTTTGTGTTTTTTGCCATGTTCTTGGTGTCTTTCTTACCGACGTTGAGCGCAACTAATTTAAACATTAATACTGTTTTGAAAGATGGCTCTCGCGGATCTCAAGGGAAGTTCACAGGGAAAGTATCGCGCGCATTGGTCATTGTGCAAATCGTGCTTATTTCAGTGATTGTGTTGCTTGGCAGCATTATGGCTATCGTGGCTGGACGCGTTGCCAATGTTGATTTTGGCATGGATACAACCAACCTGTTACACACTGAAATAGCATTAGATGAAACGACTTATACGGATGAGGATAAGCAATTGATGTTTTTCCAGCAATTGTTGTCACGCTTGAGGGTCAACCCTGAGTTTGAATCCGCAATGTTGTTGCAAGAACTGGGTGCCGTGAAGTTTGGCACTGACGATGTGGCCTATGAAAGTGAAGACAGCTATCCAAAAGCGAACCTAGTGATACTTTCTGAAAGTGAGCAATTAGTTGGGATGGACTTACTCAATGGCCGTTCGTTTGACTCTCGTGATAACAAAGATGGCCTAAAGACCGCCATGATTAGTCAGTACTTGGCTGACACGCATTTTGGCGGAAGCGAAGCACTTGGAAAGCGTATTAAATTAGTCGAAGACGAAACAGACGATGAGTACACCATTGTGGGTATTCTCAGTGATGTTAAACGCGGTGATTTGTTTGTGGAAAGCGCTCTAACTCACGCAGCTATCTACTTACCTTTTGCACAATCCGTGATGCCTTCGGCTGGCGTGTTAGTGAAGTACCGAGGCATAGAACAGCGTGCGCGAGAGGAACTCATAAACTCGGTGAATAGCGTCGATAGCTTCATGGTACCTTCTCGCATCCGCAATTATGACGAAATGCTTGCCAAATTAACAATGATGGCCACCACGATGACCGATTTGTTTATTCGTTGCGGTATTTTCTCCGTGTTAATCGCTATGACGGGGGTGTATGGCCTAACGAGCAATACGATAGTCCAAAAGACTCAAGAAATAGGACTTAGACGCGCACTGGGGGCAGATGATTTGGATATCATCAAGCACTTTGTTAAGCAGGGTGCTGTGCAGTTATCTATTGGGTTCTTTATTGCGGCGCTGCTCGTCGCGCCGATTTTAATCGCGGCGACAAGTCTCATTGGGATCAGCCCATTGCTCTCTATTTTAGTGGGGCTTGGGATCATTTTAACGATTAGCTCATTGGTGACTGTAGCCATCTATATTCCTGCACGCAAGGCGGTGCTCTGTGAGCCGAGTGAGTCGTTACGTTATGAGTAATGTGGGTAAGAAAAAAAACAATGAAATAGGGAAAGTGGAAACAATGAGTATTGATGAAATCACAATGAATAAAACGCTCAGTGGTGAAGGGGCTCCCGAGCAAGCGCCGGTATATACAGATCTTGCCAATGTCACGGTAAAGGAGTTACGCCCTGTGAATGGTGTACCGCTGAGGCTCAATGTAGATACTCAAAACCAAAAGGTGAAAGATTGGGCTACTGACAATGCGGAGCACATTGAGCGGCTGCTCCAACAAAACGGCGCGCTACTCATTCGAGGTTTGAAATTTCTAGGGAGTAAGCAGTTTGGCCAAGTATTGGCAAGCGTATTTTCATCGCCTTTGATCAACTATAGCTTTCGTTCGACACCGAGAACTGAGTTAAGAGGCAATGTCTATACCGCAACCGAGTATCACTCAGATCAGACCATTCCTCAGCACAATGAGAACTCCTACACCAATAACTGGGCAATGAGAGTGGGATTTCTGTCTACCATTGTTGCACAAGAAGGTGGTGCAACCCCCATTAGCGATAGTCGTAAAGTATACGAATCTATACCGGTTCACATACGAGACAAGTTTGCCAAATTGGGGGTGATGTATGTGCGCAATTACTCAGAAATTGATGTGCCATGGCAAGAGGTGTTTCAAACTGAAAACAAACACGAAGTTGAAGCATATTGTCTTGAAAACCAATTAGATTTTGAATGGTTAGATGATAATCACCTACGTACTAAACAGGTAAATCAAGCGGTTATTGATCACCCTATTACAGGTGAAAAAGTGTGGTTCAACCAAGCCCACTTATTTCATGTAAGCAATTTAGAGCAGTCTGTCCGAGATAGCTTATTGAATGTGATGTCTGAAGACCAGTTACCGCGCAATACTTATTATGGGGATGGTTCGCCGATCGAGCTTGAAACGCTTCAGATTATACGTGACGCGCTCGCCGAACACACCATTCGATTTGATTGGCAGTGTAATGATCTGATGTTACTAGACAACATGTTGTTTGCACACGGACGGGAGCCATTTAAAGGTGAACGTCAAGTATTGGTTGGTATGGCAAAGCCATACAAGTCATAAGCTGACACCACAGCTTAGCAGTTAATAAATTAGTGAGTTAAGGAAAATAAAAATGACAAACGAGAAGAAATTTTACTTGCGTGAAGATGTGTATTTTGAACCGCTTTGGTGCCAATGGTATGCGTGGCCATATTTACTCCCGCCCGTTACAGGGGCGAGACATATGGTGAATACGCATCGTCGTATTATGAAATCTTTTATCAAAAATTATAAATTGCATATTATGGCAGTGAAACAGCCCGGTATGGCTGGTGCGGAGTTTCTAGATTGTACAGAAGAGCAAGTTGATGATATCAAAAAGTTAGTTGATAAAATTGATAATGAATACAGCGACATGGTCGAGTTGGCTGATGCTGTTCGTGAAGTAGATGAACTATGTAGAAACCACACAAGTGGTGAATCAACGGATGCTCTATATGAACAAGTACCTGGACCTTTACAGGGCTATGTGGAGTTTTTCATGGATATGGAACACAACGCCTCATATCGCTTACTCGAAAGCTTGTTATATCGTAGCCAGTATTACAAGCCAGAACTACAGAGTGTATCGTTTGGACTATTGGATAAAGTAGGGGAGCGTCCGTTTGTATTAAGCACACCACGTTTGCCGGATGACAATCATATTCAGTTTAAAGTTGGCTATGCAGATCCGATGCTGGACACCCTATTTGCTGCGAGAATGACCCCGCTTAGCCAAGCAGAAGTTGAAGCATTATTTGCAGGGCGTGAAACGGCTGGCGGCGTTCATTATTCTGAATTGTTTACTGAAAAAGCACCAGAGCATGTATATGAGCCGACAGATAAAGTAAGAATGGAATATATAGGGCATGCTGGTTTTATGATTGATACGCCTGAAGTGACAGTGCTTATCGACCCTGTCATTGCCAGCCGTGGCGAGCAAAATGCCGATGAAGTGATTAGTTTCACTCAGTTGCCAGATAAAATAGACTATATCTGTATTACACACAGCCACCAAGACCACGCAAATTTGGAATCATTACTGCAACTTAGGCACAAAACAGATACGATCTTAGTGCCGAAAAATAATGGTGGGCAGCTGCCTGATCCGTCACTAAAAATGCTGTTGCAACAATTTAATTTCAAAGTGATTGAGCTCGATGATTTAGACGAAATCCCTGTCCCAGGCGGCAAGATTGTGAGCGTACCTTTCCTAGGTGAACATGGTGATCTCAACGTAAGATCAAAAGCGGCTTGGTTTTTAGAGTTAGAGGGCAAGAAACTATTTTTCGGTGCCGATTCTTCTAACCTTGATCCGCATATGTATGAGCACATCAGTAAAGTACTCGGCAAGATTGATGTCATGGCGATTGGGATGGAGTGTGTTGGTGCTCCGTATACTTGGCTATATGGTGCACTACACACGAAAATGGTCAGTAAAAAGATCAAAGAGTCACGCCGACTAAATGGGTCTGATTCAGTACAGGCATTCAATATCGCAAAAATTTTCGACCCAGATAAAATCTTTTTGTACGCGCTTGGATTAGAGCCTTGGTACAAATATTTCATGGGTTTAGATTATGATGAAAACTCCGTGCAGCTAATTGAAACGGACAAGATGATTGATTTGTGTAAAGAGCATTTAGGCGTTGAAACAGAGCGTTTGTACGGGAAGAGACGTTACGAACCATAGTGGAACACACTGAATGGGCCCCCACGCAATGTTTGGTGTATGTGTTCGGGGGCCATTAGGCTTCACTCTTAATATCAAAAACAGCCGAGGCTACCTCGCAAATTTTGCAACTCTATTTGTACAGAATAAGATTAGGATAAACAGGGCGTGCTCAAAAAGCATGAGAGCGGTGTGCACCCATGGCTGAGTCTTAATCCAAGAATACGTTTTTGTTTGAGATACAGTCTGCGATTATGGTTTAAAGTTGGGTACTTTCGAGTACGCTTCTTAATCACTTTGTTGACTTGGCTCATTCAGTGAACGTTTACAGGAGCACATGGTGTTTAGTGCTTAACTTTTTAAAAGGAGCTAATAATGAAGATTCAACTGAAGAGAAATAAGCTTAAAAATTTATCAAATTTAAACGGCAATAAGAGGTTGCCAGAGGATGTGACGCCTAAGATTGGGGGAGGCATTAAAATAGCACCTCAAACACACTATCCATTTGCATGCTAAGTTAATAATGCCATTAGAACGTGTCGTTATCTCAGGCACGTCCTATTATTTTGCTCACCTACCCAGCCTACTTTTGGCGCCGCTATTGTGAGCTTCCTGCTACTTACATTTACCTTCCATTGCTATGAATTGTATCAGTAATCCAATGCGAATTTGCAGTTTACTTGACACGCGAAGGTCAGATAAAGTCACTAGCGACAGTGGCACATAGCGTGATATAAATTGTCATAATCCTGTTATCCAAATTACCTATCATGCATACAGTGAGCAATATTTAATACAAGGAAACATGGGCACTATGGCAACGCAATACTACGAGAACAATGCGTTGAAGCTGGCAAAAATATACCAGTCACACTGTTTTGAATCATTACACGCGAATTGGTTAATATATTTAGAGCCATATTTAACGATAAAAGGTATGACGTTTTTAGATATTGGCGCAGGCGCTGGGCGAGATGCAAAGTTCATTGCCGAAAACGTAGAGCAAGCTCATGTTGTAGCGGTAGAACCGGTAAGTTCTTTGAACCGTTTGGGGCAAGCCTATACACGTGATCTGCCAATCAAATGGTATCGGGATGAATTACCCTGTTTATATCAAGTTAAAAAACATTGTGAACAGTTTGATGTTATTTTGGTGAGTTCTGTATTTAATTATTTAGATACCCATGCTTGTGTTCAAGCTTTGCTGACGATACGTTCATTGCTTAGGCCCAAAGGGTTGTTAATTCTGAAGCTTCGCCACTGCGAAGACGAAAAGGAACTTACCAAAAGAGGGTTAATGAACGTGGATGTGAATGCGCTCATTGGTTGTGCAAAAGAAGCTGATTTAGTGTGTGAGGATATGACCGATCTTGAAGAGGACGCGCAGGGAAGGACTCATACAAAGTGGCAAACTTTGCTGTTTAAGCCCATTTAAAGGCTTAGCCAAGTGAATAAGCTAAGCGCTTTGTCGCACTTAGCTTATCGCTAAAATCTCTTGTTTATTGCTGTCTGACCATGCCTTGCTTGCAGCGTCTGCCTGACTTAACCAAACAAAGTCAGTGTGCTCTTCTGCACAGAGCGTGACCTGAATATGATTGGGTACACAAATACTAAACACATGCTCGGTGTTGATAAGCGCACCTTCAACGTACCTATGTCGCCATTGTGGCCTTATTTCATAGTGGTTTTGTTTATTATGCTGCTTGATTTGGAGGTTGAGTGCACGGGCATCAATGCCGGTCTCTTCTCGTAGTTCTCTATACGCGGTTTCTAAACATGACTCTCCATGATCTATTCCACCAGTTACAGACTGCCAAAATTCGCAGTCATCTTTTCTTTGTAATAATAAGAACTGTTTATTTTCATTATAAATAACAACAAGCACTGAAGCCGGTTGGCGTAACATAGTCAATCCTGATTATTTTAAAATACAAACATAGTGTACCAAATTGGTACGAAAACGCGTCGTTTTTTGATTAGTTTGAAAGGCAATAAATCGCAGGCAAAAAAAAGGCAGGCAAAACGCCTGCCGAATCTCCAAAAGCAACAATTCGTGCCAAGGAAATACCCAATAAACCAACATCCTTATTAGTAAGCTCTACTTCTCGGGAGTTCTAGGAGGCACTTAAAATTAAGTGTTGTCTCCAAAGGAACGACTTCATCCTACACGTATGTTTTTTATTTGTAAATATATTTAGGGTAAAAAAGTTCACATGTAATTTGTATGTTTAAAATGTATACATATTTATTTGTTTTATGCGTTTTTTCATATGTCTCAGTTAAAAATGATTATATACAGTGAGATAGTGTATTTTTCATGCGGTTGGAGAATGCTGTTTCTGTTACAGGTAACATTTGGGAGAGAATGTAATTTTATGAAATATATGGCTTTTAATTTTAAAAGTACACAAGGAAACATTTAACTTTTTCTGGTTAGTACATTTTTGTGTAAAATAAATGTTAATTTTAAGGGCGGGTAAACACCTAATTAATTGTTGTTAAGTCGTCTCGCCACATCTTCATTCTCAGATAACAGAAAAAATCACGGTTGAATTGCTTGGAATAAGTGGTTTTCTATACCATGCTTACTCAGGTGTATATTCGATATTAACAATATGCTAGTTGCAATTTGGTTATCAGTTACAGTGGCGTTGTCGCCCAGTGAGATGTTTAAAACATTACACCAGCTCAAAGATCTAAACAGTAAAAACTCGCCACAAGCTGCTGATTTATTCCGCTCAGTAGAAAGTAGACTGCCAAGAAATCCAAGTAGAGGTTTGTACGAGTTATACCGCATCGGTCTGGAATCTGGCGTGCGGGTACAGGATGCAGGTATTGTGCGCGATGTTATATCAGTGCTCGCCACAGAGGAATGGCAAAGTGTTGTTGAAGGTGGTGAGCTTGATATCGTCACAGCGGTTGCCATCTACCATCGACGTATTCACGATTACAGCCATGCCGAAATATTAAATGAATGTGCAATTTCCTATGCAACAGACCCAAAAGAGTTTGCGAGAGTCGCAAACAATATGGCAGTTGTTTATCGATATAGTGATCAGCTCCCAAAAGCCAGTAAGATTTTAAAAGAGTCTTTGCTGTTGGCAGAAGACAGAGAAATCATCGCACATATCAAGAACAATCTAGGCAATATTTACTTTGACCAACAAAAGTATCGCAATGCGCAGCTTATGTATAAACGTGCATTTCGTTTTCATTCAGAAGTTGGACAGTCAGGGTATGCGGCGGGAACTGGGCTGAATTTACTAAATACACACATATTTTTACAAGATTGGCAGGGATTTTCTAGATACAAAAGCTCGGTAAATATGGAGATTAAGTCCAGCAATTTACCTGTATTCAAACATTTTTTTGCGTGGCAACAACTTCTTTTCGAAGTGACTCAAAAAGGGAAAAAGCTGCAGGTCGATGCGCAGACACAATTAATTGACTCAATTCCATTATTGCTAAAGAGTGAATTGGGACCTTCCTTAGCGTTTTATGTAAAGTTACTCAATAATTCGAAACTCCAACAAGCCTTGCAAGATCAACTCAATAAAACACCAAATATCAAAGATATAAAGACACCTACCGGCAAGAGAATAGCGCTCGAAAAGTGGTGTTCTAATGCCTCGGCCGCGAAAAATTATTTTTCTGATTTTTAATTTTATTTGAATTTGGTTAAAAAAAGGTCAATACTCCAGTTTCCGTATCAGGAAAACTTGTAAAGGAAACTATAATGAAATTATTAAAGTCGATGTTAGCGATATCGTCGCTGACTGTCCCCTTGCTCTCACAAGCTGCTATTCCCTATCAAAATGAAGAGTACACATTTACACAGCCCAATGGTGAAGTACTCTCTGTTTTTCTCAATGGTAATACTTACTATGCAGAGCAAAGAACACAATCAGGTGCCTTAGTGGTGTTTGATAAAAACCTAAAAGGGATGGCGTATGCAACAGTAAGTGATGATGGGACTCAGCTTGTGTCAACCGGCGTGCTTGCATCAGAGCGCAATATGGGGCAGGGCAGTATGCTCACTGCGCGTGCGGTAAAACAGCCCGGTCTTTCAAGCAGCGCAATTCAATCACTTGTAGAGCAAAAACAGCAAGAGTTGATGCCAGCGATAGAAAGCCCCCTTATGACGCGCATGCAAACTAGTTCGGTGAATACACAAATTAGCGGTCAAGTTAAGGGATTAACGATTATCATCGATTTCCCAGATGAGCGTGGCACGATCACCCAGTCTCAAGTGGAGCGATTCCTAAATGACAGGAATTACACGGAGTTTGGCAATGCGCAATCTGTCAGAGGTTACTTTTTAGAGGTCTCTGGCGAAAAATTGGATTACACCAATACGGTCACCGCGTACTACACCGCCAAGAAAAATAAAGCCTATTATGCTGACTCTAGCCTCAGTTCAACGGTGCGATCTCAAGAACTCATAAAAGAAGCATTGAACTGGCTTGAGTATCAACAAGGTTTTAATTTCTCGACGTTAACAACAAATAGCAGTGGCCAGATCCGAGGCCTCAATATCTTTTATGCCGGCAACTCTGACAGTGCATGGTCAAAAGGTCTGTGGCCGCATATGGCAAGATTAAGCCCGAGGTTTTGTGCTGATGGCGTGTGTACAGACAGATACCAAATCACTGACATGCGTGCCAGTTTATCCATAGGGACTTTTGTGCATGAGTCTGGGCATTTGATCACCAATTGGCCTGATCTATACGATTATGATGGCAGTTCGGAAGGATCTGTTGCTAGCTATGGTGTGATGGGCTTCGGAGCTATTGGCACAACCAATAAATTTCGTCCAACTCCACCAGTGGCGCATTTTAGAGCGATTGCAGGCTGGGATACGGTGACAGAGCTCAATCCTGCTGTCAACGCAAATGCACCAAGTGGACGACTAAGTCACACATCAGATAGTCATACTTCTTACAAGTGGACTAACCCAAACAACAGCAATGAAGCCTTTTATATCGAAGCTATCCACAAATCTGGGCAAAACTCAGAGCAACCAGGACAGGGCCTTGCGATCTGGCATGTCGACAGTCGTGGTAACAACTCCAACGAATGGTACCCGTATATTCAAATGGAACATGCAGATGGTAATCGTGATCCTGAATACGACCGCAATCGCGGTGACGGAACAGATCTTTACAACGTTAGTGGTGAGTTTAATCGTGTTCTACCAAACGCATTAACGTCACGTGGCACCAATGCATTGTGGTGGGATGGTAACGATTCAGGCCTGTCGATTTCAGGTATTTCGGATCCGGCAAAAACCATTTCATTTACAGTTGATTCCTCGGTGATAGAACCACCTAAAGGCGAGGTCTACAAAGGGACATTATCAAATGGCGCACAGCAAATTCAACCCAATGGTAGCTGGTTCCAGTATGGTGGTGGTCAAATGAAACTAGACCTAACCGGTCCAAGCTCAGCTGACTTTGATCTTAAGCTTGAGCGATGGCAAGGAGGGGCATGGCAGCAAGTTGCGATTTCAGAAAGCCCAACTTCTGTTGAGTCAATCTCCTATGGCGCAACAAGCGGCTATTATCGCATCATTGTATATTCGTATTCTGGTGCAGGTGATTACACGTTAGTTGTGAACAAATAACCAGACCGACAGCTCACAGTCAAACAGTGGACCTTGGTAACACATTATCTGGTCCACTTTGAGTAGTACATTGCGCTTTTTTACGCTACTTACTTTATTGAAAATTCCCATCTAATTTTTCTTCCTTATACATAAAGCTTGCACTTTGTTTACGTAAAACATTCACGCAAACAGTTTACACACAATTTCCTGCATTGATATTAAACGAATCTGCTAAGTTAAAATTTAGTAAAATATTTGTTTGATCTGAAATTGAAAATCATTATCATTATTACCTGTATAGGGTACTTTTGGTATTTTAGTAACGCTTATACGCTAAATGATTAAGGAGTAATTATGTCTCGTAGATTTTTATTGACTGGCGCGACTGGTGTCGTGGGGCTCTCAATGATAGAGCTTTTATCACCCAATGATGAGATTGTTATTCTAGTTAATCAACGATCTTTCAAAGAGTTACCAGTTGGAGTAAGTCGCCAAATTAAAGGCGATATTCGTAAAGAAAAATTTGGGTTAAATACTGAGCAGGTTAACGAGTTAAAAGGTATCGAGTGTATTGTGCACAGTGCTGCGCTCACTGATTTTACTGCTGATCCGCAAGTATTGGCAGAAATCAATGTCGCAGGACTAAAACATGCCATCGATTTATCTGAACAGTTAAATGTGCCGCTAATCCATATCAGCACGGCATTTGTGAAAGGGCGTAATGGCCATGATTTTAATAATTATGAGCACAGTAAACGCGAAGCCGAAGCGTGTCTTGGTGACAACATTACGGTGATCCGCCCATCGGTTATTATTGGTGACAGCGTCGCCGGATTAATGCCGAAAAAGCAAGGGATCCACAATATGCTGAAACTGGCAACCAAGGAAGTTATACCAATCGTACCCGGAGATGCGAGTACACTTGTGGATGTGATTCCACGCGACATCGTCGCCAAGTGTATTTTGACCATCGTTGATCAAAAGCTCAGCGGCGAGTTTTGGTTAACGGCTGGTGAGTTAGCTAAAACGTTAGGCGATTTATTGACGTTAGGCGAAGATGAAGAGTTAAAGTCACTCTATCAAGTCAGTTTTAAGGCGCCAAAGCTGATGAGTCCTACGACTTTTGAAAGGTTAGTTAAACCTGTCTTTATGCCTGCACTGCCGAAGCGTTTTAAGCGCATGTTCGACGAAACCTCTATTTACTTGAAATACTTAGATATGTCCGAAGGTTTTCAATCTGACATTGGCCACTTGGCGGAAGTCGCAGGAGAGAGTTACGATTACGATATTCGTCATACACTCGCAAAAAATCTAGCGGCGTATGACCATCAGCACCCGCTAATCGCTGCGCTTGATGAGGTAAATTGAGGTGAGAGCACATACATTAGAAATGCTCAAAGCGCACAGCAATCGCTCTAAAGCTCGACTGTCCAGCTTGATGAACCTACCCATCGAGTGCACCGCCCAAGGTGCCGAAATTATAGATGAGACAGGCCAATCATATGTTGATTTTGGCGGGTTTGGTGTCTTTATTTTGGGCCATCGTCATGCACAGGTCGTGTCTGCTGTCAAAGCACAAATTGACTGTATGCCCATGAGCTCTCGCACGTTAGTCAATCCCGTACTCGCCAGCGCCAGCAAAAAGCTGGTCGATATTTGCCCGGAAACGCTGGAATACGCATTTTTCACTAATTCTGGGGCGGAGTCGACTGAGCTTGCGCTGAAATTGGCTCGTGCCAATGGCTGTAATCATATTATTGCCGTGACAGGGAGCTATCACGGAAAGTCACTCGGTGCGCTGTCGGTTACCCATCGCGATGCGTTTCGGGCGCCTTTTATGCCACTGTTTAACAATGTTGAGTTTGTAGAGCGAGACAACCTCGAAGCGTTGCAAGCTGCGTTTGAACGCTGCGATGGTAAAGTGGCATTTATCGCAGAGCCAGTGCAAGGTGAAGGTGGTGTGTATACCTTGGGGTATGAATTTTTACATAAAGCAAAGGCGCTCTGTGTCCAATCTCAGGGGCTGTTTATTTGTGACGAAATCCAATCCGGGCTAGCCAGAACAGGCGCTATGTGGGCGATCGATAAGTTTGGGATCACCCCTGATATATTGTTAGTGGGTAAAGGATTAAGTGGTGGCGTGGTGCCTTGTGCCGCGGTAGTTGCAACCGAGCGCGCGTTTGCACCACTTAATCAGGACTTTATGCTCCACTCAAGTACCTTTGGCGGATCACCGATTGCACTTGCAGCAGCTGAGGCAACCATTGACGTATTGATTAGAGATGATGTTGCCAAAAGGGCGCACACACTTGGTGAGCAAATTGCTTCAAAGCTCACGCATATTACTGAACAGTTTAATCAACGCCACCAATCAAGCATTGAAATCCGTGCAGAAGGGTTATTGATTGGCATTGACGTTGAAACCCCTGCACGCGCTGGGCAACTGACTTTATCTTTGCTTAACCAGCATATACTGACCAGCCATTCATTGAGTAATGCATCGACTGTGCGACTTACACCAAGCGCCTATTTATCAGAGCAGCAGCTCACTCACTTATACGATGCATACGCTAATGCACTTGAAAAGATTTAAGGAAATACCATGAGACAAGTAAATTATTCACAAATGATTGCGGCACCAGCCCTGCTAGCCTTTAACAAAATTGCGGATTTTAAATCGTTTGAAAGCCACTGTCAGGCGGTGATCTCAGTGGATGTCAATGAGATATCTGAAAATGAGTCTGAATCTACCTGGCTGGTGCACTTTCATGACGGCAAAATGTCATGGACTGAAAGGGATATTTTCGATGCACAGCAATTAACCATAGATTTTACACAGACCGCGGGAGATGCAGACATCTTCGAGGGGCGCTGGACGATTGAATCGGTGAGCGAGTCCGAGTCAAGAGTTTCTTTCGATGCACGTTTTTGCATGGGGATCCCAACTTTGGCTGACATTTTGGAACCGATTGCGGAGTCTGCAATTAAGCAAAATGTTGAACAAATGTTGAGTGAGCTTTTCGCACAGAGCAATAAGGCGGTGGCATGAGTATCTATCAACACGCGCAGCAATTGCTGCACGAGACTTTGCCAGAGTTAGCCAAACACCTTCAAGAGGCTGACTTTGAGACACTAGAAGGTAAGCAAAGTGACGCTATCAATGTTTTTCGTGAAGCTGGCGGCGCAGCCACGTTGGTGAAAGAAAAGTACGGCGGAAAAGGGCTGACAGCATGGCAAGGTGTACTGTTACAAATGGCAATGGGAGGGGCGTCACCTTCCCTTGCCATTGCCGCTGGGATGCACCAATTTTCGATAGCCACATTGCAAGAAATGGCGAAGGTCGGGAATGGATTAGAATCCCTGATGCTAGAAGGTATTGCGCGCTCTAACCTGTTGGTGTCATCTGCATTTAGCGAAGGCCAAATTGGTAAGAGTATTCTCAAGAGCCAGATTCAAGCGAAAGAAGTGGAAAAAGGTTATGTCATATCTGGTGTAAAGAAGCCATGCAGTTTAGCTCATTGCATGGACTTGCTGACGGCAAGTGTGCAGGTCGAGCCGGCGCAAGGAGAACCGTATTTTGCGGTTGCAATGATCCACAAAGCCACAGAGGGTATTTCTGTGGAACAGTTTTGGCAAGCGCCATTTTTACAAGCCAGTCAAAGTGAAGCCGTGGTGTTAGATAATGTCTTTGTGCCGCACTCTATGATGGTCAATGTAGATGAAAAATCGGCTTATCAAAGCCATATTGCAGGGTTTGTTTGGTTTGAACTTATTACGTGCGCATCGTATCTCGGTATGGTGTACGGACTTGTTAACAAAGCCTCTGAGCAAGGTCGATTACAAGGTGATGAAAAGGCGCGAGTACACATTCAATTAGAAGCCAGTGCTTTGTCACTCAAAGCGGTAGCAGGAGACATGGATAACCAAACCCAAGACACCTTGGCGCACATATTGGCTGCACGTTACCAACTGCAGGATGTCCTCGCTAGTGTCACCCAAAGTACATTAAGTTTAGTGGGGGGAATCAATTACATCAATGAAGGTTACTTCGGTACGATTGCGCAAGTTGTTCATGCCTTTAACTTTCATCCACCTGCAAAGCACGCGATGTATACGCCTTTAAATCAGTACTTTAATGGTCAACAATTGGAGATGGTGTAATGCGATTGGCGCTGTGCAATATCGAAAACATGGCAACCCAACCCGCAATTTTGCAGGTTTTGGAAAATCATAAAGATGCGATTTCACTGGTGATAACAAGCGACCCATATTCGCGCAAAAAAGGGGGATTTGTTAAGCAAGCATACCAAAATATGCGTCTTCGCGGGTATCGCTTCACCGAGTATCTTTTTGTAAAAATGGTCCTGTTAAACTTGATCAGGCCTTTGTTAAGCGCGTTTGGGGTTGATGTGTTACCGAGTATTGAACAGCGCTGTAAAGAACTGGGGATCCGTCATATTCATGTGAAAGACGTCAATGGACCTGAGGTTGAGGCCTTGCTAAAACGTCATCAGATTGATGTTTTAACAATATATTACTTTGACCAAATATTGCAGCCAAATATCATTGCTGCACCCAGTAAAGGAGTGGTGAACTTCCACCCTGCGTACTTGCCCGATTGCCGAGGCTTATTTCCTATTATGTTCAGTTACTTATACAACAGTGAGCGTTATGGGATTTCGGCTCACTGGATAGAAAATACGGAGATTGATGCTGGGCCTGTGATTGCACAGCAAGCAATAAATGTGCATTCAGCCACTTGTTTGCTAGACATTGATAGGCAAGTCAGTAGCCACTTGCCTGAGCTCTATGCGCGTGTGATCGGCAAAGTGCGTGCTGATGAGGTCATTGCTACGCCCCAAACAGATTGCGGTAGTTACTTTTCTTACCCAGACAAAACACACCTCACATTGTTAAACCAAACACTCAAAATGATTGGTTGGAAATGGGTACTGCGCGCAATCCAGACAACGGAGTTAAATCAATGTGTAAGTGAGTCGTCTAAAAAATGAATTTATTACACGTCTTATTTTTTGATATCGCTAGTATATAAACTACACAGGCGTACAATATAGACTAGGGTATTTATTCTAAATTGAATGTCCCTTTTACGATTTGCAGGCTACTGATCTAGCCTGCTTTATGCATTTTAAGCACTGAGCTTGGGTAAACGTGAAAGTTTAGGCCGCCACTTACAAACTTTTGGTGAACTTGAGAAGTATAAAAGGGTAATGAAAATTGCAAGGATTTTGTATGAGAGTGTTATTGAGTTTGATGCTGTTAACCTGTGCTTTATATGTGTGGGCAGACGATGAACAGGTACATGGTGCAAACAAAGGCTTACCTGTTGCAGCCTATAGTTTGCAACAAGCAAACGGCTTTTACCAAACGCGACAAGTCACAGGGTTGGTTGTCAAACGCCAAGAAGCGGAAATTGGCTTTGAGTTCAATGGTGTGATTGCATCATTTTACGTTGACCAAGGTGATACCGTTAAACAAGGTCAAGTGCTGGCTAAACAAGATACGCAGCTATTAGAAATTGAAAAACTAGAGTTACTCGCCAACTTGGATAAAGTTAAGGCGCAGCTCATATTGGCTGAACAGGACAGCGACCGTTTACTTAAGTTGAGTAAAGCGAATTACTCTGCACAGCAACAGCTCGACCAAAACCGCGCTCAAATAGCGGTGTTTAAAGCAGAGCAACGAGTATTAAATGTCAAATTAAAAGGCATGGAGATACGTCTAGACAAAGCGACACTCAAAGCGCCTTTTGATGGTGTCATTGCGGCACGAGAAATCGCAGTAGGTGAAATCGTGGGCCCTAACCAAGTCGCAATAAGAGTGCTAGAGCAAGGCAACTCAGAAGTTCGGATAGGGGTACCCCAAGGGCTTTTATCAAATATTCAAGATGTAATGCCGATCAATATCGGTGGCAATGTATTTAAAGGGGTAAAAAAGTCAGGAGGAACCAACTTAGATCCCATTTCAAGAACATTGCAGTTACGTTTTTCTCTTCCCAGCGATGCATTTGTATATTCAGGCCAAATGGCCTCGATGACAATTTCAAAAAGACAAAATAAAACGGGGTATTGGATCCCGATGAGTGCGTTGACCAATGGCACTCGTGGGACTTGGCAAGTGTATGAAATTGTCTCGGGGCATCTCAAACCAACCACCGTTGAATTGTTACACAGCGACGGCCAATATGCCTATATCGATGGCGATTTGGACAGTGGTGCTGCAATATTGGCCAATGGCACGCACAAAGTTGCTGCAAATATTAAAGTAGACATTGTGCAGTCTGTGGCGACCCGAGGTGAGCAACGATGATTGCTTACCTACTTAACAACGCGCGTTTTCAAGCCCTGCTTGTGGCCTTGTTGTTGGTTTCTGGTTTTGCTGCACTGAACAGTTTACCAAGGACAGAAGATCCGCGCATAAACAACCGGTTTGCATTTGTCACGACGTATTTGCCAGGCGCGTCAGCTGCGCGCGTTGAAGCTCAAGTGACAGAAAAAATAGAGCAGAAATTAAAACAACAGTCCGAAATTAAAAACCTGATTGGTATGTCTCGAGCTGGCATATCCGTTCTAAGTGTTGAATTAGGTGATGATGTTACCAATAGTGCTCCAGTGTGGTCTAGGTTACGGGATTTATTGGCGGATGTACAAATTGAGCTACCTCAAGGTGCCTCTTCGCCGCTCTTAGAAGATGATAGAGGTTACGCCTACACTAAAATTGTTGCGCTGACGATTGAACCAGATGACAGCACAACACGCTCTTTGCTGCAAGCGAAGCAAGTGGCAGTGAATCGCTATACTAAAGAATTGCGAAATCGTCTTCGTAATCAGCCAGGGGTTGAAGTCGTGCACTTATTTGGTGTTGCCGATGAAGAAATAAGGATCACCCTCGACCCTGCCAAGCTCAAGCTTGCCGGATTGTCTTTTGAACAAGTCGCGCAGGCAGTGAAAAATGCCGACGCAAAGGTTGCTGCGGGTATGTTGAGTAATGACAACATCCAAATGCAAGTTGAGCTCAGTGGCGAGTTTACTTCAGTTCAGCGTATTGAAGCGATCCCTATCCAAAGCGATGGACAGTTTGGTCAAGTTTTGCTGCGTGATATCGCCACTATCGAGCGAACATTGGTATCTCCTCAACAAGAGATAGCCTGGATTGATGGCATGCATGGTGCTTACCTTGGGATCCGTATGCTACCCGATGTACGGATCGATAAATTCTCGACTCAGATTGACGCCATGCTGGGGGTGTTCAGCCAGACTTTACCGAATAATATTCAGTTGCATAATTTATTTGATCAAAAAGGGTATACCGAAGAAAGGCTTGGCGGGTTGTTGGAAAACATCTTACTGGGTTTTGCTCTGATCTTAACTGTATTATTTTTAACCTTAGGGCTCAGGGCTGCGGTGATCGTAGGGCTGGCGCTGCCACTTACGGTAATGTTTACACTGGCCTGTATGAACATTTATGGCTTACCGATCCACCAAATATCGGTTACTGGCCTCGTTGTTGCATTAGGTATCATGGTTGACAACGCCATTGTGATAACCGATGCGGTGCAGCGCTTTAGGCAACAAGGCATGAAGGCACTTGACGCGGTCTCCAAGGCTGTTAACCATTTTTGGCTGCCATTGTTGAGTTCTACCCTCACCACGATTTTAGCATTCGCGCCAATTGTATTGATGCCAGGGCCATCAGGTGAGTTTGTTGGGGGGATTGCACTAAGTGTGATTTTTGCACTTATCGGGTCCTATTTGATTTCTCACACGTTGATTGCGGTGTTTGCAGGAAAATATGTATTGGTAAGCAACCGCAATACGCAAGGCATCGTCGCGCAAGGGTTAACCATCACAAAATTAAGCCAAGGGTTTGAAAGAGTCTTAACGCGTTCATTAAAAAAACCTGTTCTTACTGCTGCAAGTGTGATGATCCTGCCAATACTCGGTTTTATCTCAGCGGGGCAGTTAACCGAGCAGTTTTTCCCACCAGCAGATAGGGACATGTTTCACATTGAAGTGAGGCTGTCGGACAATGCCAGTATTCAAGCGACTAAAGCCTTGGTCAAGGAGATGGAAGCACACATCCTCAAGCATGAAGGCATCGAAAGGCTAGATTGGATGGTGGGGCGCAATATACCGATATTTTACTATAACTTGTTGCAACGGGATAAGGGCGCACGTAATTATGCCCAAGCGATGGTGAAGGTCAGTGACTTTGAACGGGCAAACGAACTCATAAAACAGCTCCAATATGAACTAGACCGAGCGTTTCCTCAAGCGCAAACACTGGTTCGAAAGCTAGAGCAAGGCCCACCATTTAATGCGCCCATAGAGATTCGTATTTTTGGGCCTGAACTAGACAAGCTCGCGCAGCTAGGCCATCAGGTTAAACAAACGGTGATAGCCCATGCGGATGTGACTCACACCAGAACAACGTTACAATCGGGCGCGGCCAAGGTCGAGTTATTAGCACATGAAACGCAGCTAACCCATGCTGGCGCCCAAGTTCAACGCGTGGCGGCGCAGTTACAGGCGCAATCTCAGGGAGTTGAAGTGGCAAGTATTCTAGAAGACACCGAAACCGTGCCTGTCAAAGTGAGGTTTGGCGATCATTATCGAGCGGATCTGGATGGTCTCGCTGATGTTGAGGTGATGGGCAGCCAACCGTTATTGCTGTCGGCATTTGCGACCAGTCGAATTATACCAGAGCAGAGCACCATTCACCGCCGCAATGGTGAGCGCGTAAACGTAGTCGAAGCGTTCTTGCGCACCGACGTTCTACCTGCGAAAGTATTGGCAGAAATTCAAGCACAGTTAGCGCAGTCAGGTGTGATAGTCCCGGTTGGATATAGGCTGGAGATTGGTGGTGAGTCGCAACAACGTGACCAAGCCGTTGGCAGCTTACTGGGGAAGGTGGGTGTGATTTTTGTATTATTGATCACGGTATTAGTGCTGACTTTTAATTCATTCACAACAACAGGGCTAATTCTGATCACAGCGTTTCAATCTGCTATGTTAGGTATTTTAAGTGTCTACGTTGCAGGGTACCCCTTTGGATTTACCGTTATTATTGGACTACTAGGGTTAATGGGCCTAGCCATAAACGCTGCCATCGTTATTCTTTCGGAGCTACGCGCGAACAATGCGCAAACCATTGAGGATATTGTGGGATCTGTTATGACTTGTGCAAGGCATATCACATCGACAACCATCACTACGGTGGGGGGATTTCTCCCTCTGATATTAGCTGGGGGAAGTTTCTGGCCGCCTTTCGCAATTGCCATTGCAGGTGGTACCGTGTTAACAACAGTATTGTCTTTCTTTTTTGTACCGAGTTGTTATTGGATGATGAATAAGCGCAAGAATAATCCCCTATTTAGAAGGGTAAATACAACAAATTAATATCAGCCATTTAATTATGAACATTAAAGGGCCAGTTTATATCTGGCCTTTTTTTATGGAAATAAAAATTCGCTAAATTCATTTTATTTGCATATTTAAAGGGGATTATGAATTGGAATAAAGCCGTAGCAGCTTTTTATTCTTCCAAGCAAGCAGAGCCACATGGAAGTGGCTTCTTTTCTCTATTTCGATATTTCAATCGCACTTGCCGTGTTATATATCTTATTGAAAGTTAATTTTAAAGGTGAAAACAAGTGCCCCATATCCCATAAGATTTGAGGCACTTATTCCAGGGAGCCTGATTTATAAGTGCGTAAGTTTAGTAAGAATCAGTGTAAACGGATCCCCGTTAATGTGTAAATCAAAGGTAATCTTGGTCTATACGTGTAGCAGGAAAAGCAGAATAACCAGCAGCGACTAGCGGTGCTTGCATAACTCGTGATGAAAAAGGCTTAATCGACTTTTACTCATCCTTAGTCGCATTTTCATTTCCTTATTAAACTTTATGTAATAAATTTATCATAAAATTAAATTTAATCAATGGCTTCTTTTTATTTACTATTGTTATTTATTGCAATTTTCATCAGCCTTCTAAAATTTCTGCAATCTAAATGGTTCGATTGAGGGCAATTCGCGGCTTTTTCCAATCCAATTTGAACGGCTTGAAGTTGTTTGATTTTTAATTCAATCTCGTGTGACTTTTCTAGTAATTTTTCTCGACTAATATTTACCCCTTCTTTGGTAAAAATAGAGGCTATTTCATCTAGAGAAAACCCCGCTAATTGCCCCAATGCAATAATAGATAACTGCTCAATAACCTCATTTGAATAGTAACGGCGTAGACCATTGCGGCCTGCAGGTTGAATTAACCCTTTTGATTCATAATAACGCAACGCAGATGCATTAACGCCAGTTAGTTTGGTCACTTTTCCTATGTCTAGCATGATTCTCTCCTGAGTATTTAAGCGCATCATTACCTTGGCATATAAATGATACCTTGTTAAGTGGCGTCTAATTAATGCGTATTTTTGCACTTGACTTAAAGTCGGCTTTAAGTTGTAAGCTGGTGTGGAATTTTTAGTAAAAGGTGTAACGATGAAAGCGTCATTTTGGTTTGATAAGTGGCAATCACGGGAAATTGCATTTCACGAAGGCAAAGTAAATCAATTGCTTGAGAAACATGTCAACGAGCTTAAGCTACGTCCACACGCACATATTTTTGTGCCACTATGTGGAAAGACAAAAGACATTGCTTGGCTCTTGAAACAGGGCTTGCATGTAACGGGCGCGGAGCTGAGCAAAACGGCCATTGATGAGTTGTTTGACGAATTGGAGATGACGCCAAAGATTGAGAAAATTGACAAGTTTGAGGTATACAAAAGTCGCCATTTGACGGTATTCGTCGGAGATTTTTTTGAGCTTACGACTTCGCATATCCAAGCGGTCGACGCAGTTTATGATAGAGCCGCTTTTATTGCGATGCCCAGAACAATGCTGCAGGATTACAGTTGCAAACTGATTGAACTCGCTAATAACGCACCCCAGCTATTGATAGGATATACGTATGACCAAAACCTTGTGGCAGGTCCGCCATTTTCAGTGAGTCAGACCAAGCTCGTGCATTATTATGGTCAGGAATATAAAATTAACCAACTAGAAATTATTGATTCTGAAGATAATATTAAAGGTGTTGCACCAGCACAAGAAGGTTGTTGGCTGTTGTACTCGTCTGTTGATTGATACTGCCACATAGGCCTTACCTGGAGCAAGGATTGCTCAAAAAAGGCGCCTAAAACCATGCTCTTTTAGAATTATTGTTAGGTTAATGATGTGTTGAATTCCTTTTTTGGTTACAATTGAGAAATAATAGGTAACTCAATTTCAAGGAAAATATCTTGAACAAGCAGTGTTTTTCGGTAGGTAGTGAGTGCAATCAGTAGTAGAGTTTTATGCATCTGTGACTTACAGGTTACTCGATTTTGTTGTT
This sequence comes from Pseudoalteromonas sp. SMS1, assembly GCF_021530565.1. GTDB lineage: Bacteria > Pseudomonadota > Gammaproteobacteria > Enterobacterales > Alteromonadaceae > Pseudoalteromonas. The sequence continues at coordinate 394,485 of NZ_JAKGBI010000001.1, read as the reverse complement.
CTTTTGTCGACTGTGTTTATCATCATTGGCATTAAACAACGGGGGATGAGGATATTTTTCAATACGCAATATAAATTGAGTGGCAAAGATGAGCACGATTACGTCTCATGGAGCTATACACTTTTGGTGTTTGCGTTATTTAATTATATCGACACGACCATTACAGCTTCAATAATCTCTTTAGATACAGACTACTTATTGCGGCGGAAGTTATTTTATTTAAGCAAAATTTTCTTTTTTTTGTTACTTTATTTGTCACTGTATGCATTACACGCGATGAGAAGCTGTTCGTTTTCTGCCACAACGAGAATGGCGTTTTATCTCGGACTCCTGCCTATCACGTTATATATGATCCAACTGATATCTCGTGGCTACTATGATGTAACGGTCATTAGCGCTGTTAACTACAAGTTGACGATTAGCATCTACGCGACATTGGCGTGTGTCTTGTATACCTATTACCCGATAAAAACGATACATAAAATGTGGCGAGCACGCACAAACGCACGCGGCATAAAGTCATAAATACGTTACTCAGGTTGTAGCTGACACTGCTTACTGTAGGTCAGTAAATAACGTGCGCAGTTTTCGTCACCGCGCCAATGTGCTTGCATCTCGACTGTGATCTCGACCTGGTAATAGGTACTCATGCCAGCCAAAACGCCTTTAACTAAATCGAACAACTTTCTTGGCGACGTATAAATGAGCTCTGCACTATATTCAGATGTCGGTATGTATTGAAAGGCAGGTGGCTGAGCATCTGGGTAGAGCTTTTTAAGTTCAATTTGATGAAGAAAGTCTAACTTTTGTAGTACATGTGCAGGGTGAGGATGCTGTGTAAAATGCGAGGGTAACAGGCTGGTAAGTTTAGGGTACAACCATTGACCAAAGCCAAAGTGGGCTTGCGAGAGTGAGATCCCCATTTTGTCTACAACCATGCCGACAAGCTCCACAAGATGTTCATCGGGATAATTTTCGGTTCGAACAAACCCTTGGCTGGTGTCAAACGAGCAAGCATCAAGCGCATCGTACAATAGCGCGTCTGAGGCAACTTCTGACACAAAGTCCTCTAACAGTATAAAAATGTGCCCCTTCATGCTTCGTGCTCCTGTGATTTGGGGAGTGTGATTGTAAAGGTCGTACCGACACCTTCTGCGCTCTCGACGTTAATATGGCCGTTATGTTGTTCGATGATTTTGTAAGAAATAGATAACCCGAGCCCTGTGCCTTTACCCACTGGTTTGGTTGTAAAGAAGGGATCAAAAATATTACGCATGTTGTCAGGCGAGATGCCTGAACCGTTGTCTTGTACTTTACAGTACACATAGTGCTCGTCTGATGTACTGGTGATTATTATCTTGCCACCCTTATTGACTGCTTGCCCAGCATTCACGAGGAGATTCACAAACACCTGACACAATCGATTGGGTTTACACAGAATTTTGGGGATGGGCTCTAGGCGAGTGTCGAGTGTTGCGTGATGTTTAAAACTGCTGTGTGCCAGGTTAATGGCTTGATCCAACACGAGGTTGAGGTCCTCAAGTTCCATGTCTTCGTTGTCTACATGGGTGTAATTTCTGAGCTCCGAAACAATGGATGCAATTTTATTAAGACCACAAATGGATTCGTCCATTAAATCAGGAATGTCCTCTTGAATAATGGCCACGTCGTAACTGGACTTCAGATCGAGCATTGCTTGCTGATCACTCACCATGTTCTCGAGATCTTTTTGATAAGCCAACAGAGTGACCAAATACATTTGCAAGGTCTCAATGTTTGAACGGGCATAGCCTGCTGGGGTATTAAGTTCGTGCGCAATACCGGCTGACAGCTGGCCAAGGGACGCCATTTTTTCCTGCTGAATCAATTGTGCCTCCTGGCTTTTTAGCGACTTTATGGCGTTAGACAGCTCATCGTTAGACTTATAAAGACTGCGTGACTTAGACTCGAGTAGGTTCTCTGCAAGTGCCTTCGCGGCGAGCGCACGCTGCAGTTTTTTCTCAAGAAGTAAAATGTTTTTATCGGTTACTTGTTCCACCATATACACCCATGCACTGAGATAATTTGTATCAATGCTGCAAGAATGGCTCCAAATCCTCGTTTTTTAACTTCATTGATATTTTTTGCTAATAAAAACAGCCCTGAACACATTAGAGCAAGGCCACATATCAGGGCTTATTTGAGTGGATTTCGCATTTTGCAAAGGCTTTAACTTGAAGACTTGATTCGCAATTTGCAAAATGGAAACGTTATTTTTGCAATATAAAAACAGGACAAAAAAGCATAGTTTGAAAAAAACAAACCTGCCTATGGCGCCAAAATGCATGCCAAAGGTGCCAATCGTTTTGTTGTGGTTTTATCTTCACTTTTCTTACTTATTTGCTTTTTAGGCTCCTCAAAAGCAGGCATGTGAAGGAGTAAAAGTGCCTCTTTATCAAAAACTTTGAGGATACAAAAATGACATTTAATAAAAGTGCACTCTGCGCAGCTTTAGCACTTGGGCTGTCTAACTATGCAATGGCGGGCTGCGGTGGTTTGAGCGATGGGGCGTCGGCTTATCTTGATGGTGAAACACTTAAAATTAACGGCACAAGCAGCAGTGAAAAGTTTACTTTGAGTCTGTCGGGTGACAATTTAACTGTAACTCGAAAAGTGGGGAGTAGCTCCAGCTGTGACAAGTTTTACTTGAGCCAAATTAATGGAATACAAGCCTCTCTAAATAGTGGTAACGATACTTACAATGGTAAAGACATTGCTGTGGTACAAAAGGTATATGGCGGTAATGGCAATGACCACATCACCACAGGCCGTAAAAATGACTATATTCGTGGCGGGAATAACAACGACAAAATATTTGGCAGCAGTGGTAACGACTTTATCATTGGGGATCGAGGGAATGATGAAATCGATGGCGGTTACGGTAATGATAGGATCAGTGGTGGTGAGGGTCACGATATACTTTTTGGCTCCTATAACAACGATATCATTACCGGAGAAAATGGCGGTGATCTGATTATGGGCGGACAGGGATCTGACACTCTGTATGGTGGAAATGGCAACGATTATTTAGGGGGAGGTTGTACCCTCGAAAACGCCAATGGCGCGGATATATATGAACAATCAGCATGTAATGATGATGACGACCGTGCAGATAAATTGTATGGTGGCGATGGCCATGATGTACTCAGTGGCGGCGGTGGAAGCGATACCCTATACGGTGACGATGGGCACGACTATTTAACGGGAAACGGTGGCCGAGAAGATCGACTTTATGGCGGAGAAGGAGATGATGCACTATTCGAAAACGGCGATGGAAGCCCAAATAACCAGCGTTGGCACAAAGCATGGGGCAATGGTGGTGATGACATTATTGTCACCAATGGAGAAAACTCTAACCAAGAAGGTGGCGGCGGCAATGACGTGATTATTGCGCTTTCAACCAATTTCGATGCCAAAATACATGGTGGTAAGAACGGTGACTACATATGGACTGGCGACAGTGCACCGGAGGGAACATGCGGAAAAGGCGAAGACAAAGGCATGGCGTTTCTTAATAGTTGTGAAAGCACAACCTGGGTAAAAGACTATCAAGGGTTACTATCCAAAGTGGATAAGAAAAAGAACTTTGATAATCCATATTACGATGCCGCAAATGCCGCAGTAGAATTAGACGGTTCCCATACTGGGTTTAAAAAAGGCTGGAGAGACTACGGTAAAAATCAAAAGCCCTCGGTGCTTTACGATATTGTTTCACCCGCAGTATTTAAACGTTGGCAATCAAATAAAAATACAGCGCCTTATTCTTATTATGAGTGGGGAGTGACGTTTAGGTCCGGCTATGGCGCATATGGTACTTACACCAATTGTGTAGAAAATAAAGTAGCTTACTATTGTAAGTTTCAATTGGGCCACGCTCAGTCATGCTATGACAAGGATGGCGACTCCGTCGCGTGCAGCAACTAATCTAATCTGGCAATTAGATGTTATGTCGCAAAGCCCACGAATGTGGGCTTTTTTGTTATTTGTAGCAAAGGGGGTGAACAGTGCTGCTTTCATTGCTTTTAGCATCATGAATGGCAGCAATTTTATTTCGGTGATTATGTCGTATGGCTTGCTTTACTCTGGGTTCATCAATGCGACTAAGCGATAGTTGTGCTCCCTGCCAATAATTATGCTCTTCAGATGTTTTGTTTGTATTGCTGTGCTGCTCAATCGATTTAGCTTCTGCAAACAAGTGGGGGTGTTGATCCATTAAATTAAGCCACTCTATTTGACTTTGATAGAAACAAAACGAACAACCAGGTCGTGAACGCCAGTGATGGTAATCAGGAAGCGCTATCCGACTTTTAAGTAGTATATCGTTAATATCATTGTGAGTGATCCCAAGCGATAAAAAAGGGTAAATGCACTCTATTGGCTCGCTATTGTCTGATGAGCTGCTTTTTTTTGGTTCATCAGCTCGAACACTAAGGTAATTTTTTATCTTGTATCCTTGTTGAATGTAACTATTTAGCCATTGCTTCATAGGCTTCAACTTCATTTCAACAACGCACCATTGGGTGCGAGGTGAAGGTAAATGGTTGTGGTGTAGCGCTAAAAGGTGCCGAAAATAGTCCTCTTTTGTTTGATTCTGCGGTGATGTACTCAATCTATGAATATAACCAAGTTTGCTTTCCAAGCGGTCTAAAAATGCCAATGTCTCTGGTAATTCGTAACCTGTATCTATAAAAAAGTAATCAATTTTATCTTCCGAATATAATTCTTTTGCGAGTAAAGCCAGTGCGGCGCTATCTTTACCACCAGATAACCCAAGGATATGCTTCACTTTGTCTGTCATGTAAGAGCCCTGACTATATTTAATGTGTTGTTATGCTTAAAACGGCAATAGTGTATTAAATCGTTCTATAGGTATACAGTTGTTTTTATACTTTGAACAATTTTTAAAACAACTATTTATATAAGCCATGAATACACGCGAGCTGTGCACTGGCTGTCCATGGCTATATATCTATGCAACTGAACGTCTGTTGATGTGAGGTGTATATTTATAGGTTATTTATAATAATTAGTCTTTCACCCCGTTTGGTTTTTTTAGAAAAAAAAGACTCAAAAATTGAGCTAAAACACTACTAATAGTGGGGAGAATCGTGTTTAATTACGGGGTTCTATAAAATACTTAATACAAAGTTACTTATTGGAATGAACAATAGAGGTAAGCGGTTAAAGGACTTTTGAACCGTGTATAGCAGGAACTACTCTCTTTTTAGTCATCGCTTATACGCGTCACCGCAAAGTCATATTTTTAAGGTGAACAATGTCTGAATCTACATATCAATACTACCGTAACCATGCCAAAGAGTTTGCAGATGCTACCCTCAATGTAAATATGCAGCCTTTGTACACCCCATTTTTGAATGCACTACCAAATAAAAAAATGGAGCTGCTTCACCTTTTAGACGCAGGCTGTGGCAGTGGCCGAGATGCGTTGGCATTTAAGGAGCTTGGTTATCAAGTGAGTGCAATGGACGCATGCCTTGAATTGGTGGAACTAGCGACAAGCTTACTTGGACAACCCGTTAAACACAGGTATTTTGAATCGATTGATGAAAACGGGCAGTATGACGGAATTTGGGCCTGTGCAAGTTTACTCCATGTGATGCAAAGTAACTTGCCCGATGTATTTAAGCGGCTCGAACGGGCGTTAAAATCAAAGGGTGTTTTGTATGCGTCATTTAAATATGGTCAGGGTGAAAGAGTGCAAGGTGGACGTCATTTCACTGATCTCGATGAACAAGGTTTAAAAGCGCTCATTACCTCAACGCCGTCGCTTAGTATGATTCAAACTTGGGTGACGCAAGATAGGCGACCAGGCAGAGAAAACGAACATTGGTTAAATTGTTTGCTTAGGAAGGATTAATTGAGTGAGTGATTTTAACCAAGGAGGAGCACTGCAACATAATCCCCAAAAACACCTATACACTGGGGGTAATGATCCACTCCTTCCTGCGCTGCTGCAAGCCATCGAACACGCTGATGAAATAGAGATTTCTGTCTCTTTTATTCAGCGTTCAGGGCTCAATTTACTGTTTGATGCCCTTTATATCGCGCTGAATAATGACACGAGCCTAAAACTACTTACCTCTGATTACTTAGGGTATACCTGTCCGCAGGCACTAAAAGCGCTTATATCTCTACACAGTTTGGGGGCAGAGCTCAGGGTATTTGAGACCAAACCCCAAGATAGCTTTCATATGAAGTCGTACATTTTCACCAAAACAAAGGGGGAAGACGGTCAAATATACGAGGGGAGTGCGTTTGTTGGCTCGAATAATATTAGCAAGGTGGCACTGACAAGCGGGCTCGAATGGGCTTTTCGGCATGATTATTTGCCTGTGTCACCAATCACTAAAGATGATGCCTTTTTTGAATTTAAACGGGCGTTTGAGGCAGTATTTAACCATCCACAAGTGACTAACCTAACTGAACAGTGGATTGACGAGTACCAAAAGCGCAGAGTCAAACCGGAATTTCGCACAATTAGTGCAGACGCCAACGAAGAACCATTGGGGATAATCACCCCAAGGCCCGAGCAGCAAGCGGCACTTGAAATGCTCACTCAAACCAGAGCCAAAGGCTACAAACGCGGCCTTGTGGTACTGGCAACAGGCATGGGAAAAACTTGGCTCGCAGCACTCGATGCACAGCAAGTAAAGGCTAAAAAAATCTTGTTTGTCGCGCATCGTGACGAAATTCTGATGCAAGCCACTAAAACCTTTACTCAGTTACTTGGTTGTACTGTCGGGTTTTACAACGCAAAACACAAAAGTACCGAGTCGGACTGCTTGTTTGCATCAGTTCAAACACTCGGCAAAGTCACTAATTTAGCTAACTTCTCGGCAGCGCATTTTGATTACATTATCATTGATGAATTTCATCATGCGAGCAGTAAAATGTATCGCAATGTCTTGTCATATTTTACCCCGCAGTTTTTGCTGGGCTTAACCGCGACGCCAGAGCGCACCGACCAAGCGGATATTTTGGGCTTGTGTGACAATAACCTCGTGTATGAGCGTAACATGGTGCAAGGCATAGATGCTAAAACGCTTGCGCCGTTCCATTACTACGGTATTTGGGATGAAAGCGTCGACTACACCGCAATACCATGGCGAAATGGCAAGTTTGACCCAAAGAGCATAGATAATCACTTTGCCACAGAGCAAAGAGCCAAGCATGCACTGCAGCACTACAACAAGCTTGCACAAACGCGCACGCTGGCGTTTTGTATTTCTAGAGTGCATGCCGATCATATGGCTGAGTACTTTAATCAGGCGGGGATCCGCGCAGCGTCCGTACACGGTGACTCAAAGGTAAAACGGTGTGAAGCGCTCGCTCAGTTAGAGTCGGGCAAGCTACAGGTCATATTCAGTGTTGATCTATTCAACGAAGGCATCGATATACCGAGCATTGATACCGTGATGATGCTCAGGCCCAGCGAGTCTAAAATTTTGTTTTTGCAGCAGCTTGGCAGAGGGCTTAGACGATGCCCTGATAAAACCCATTTGGTGGTGATGGACTTTATTGGTAATCACCACAGCTTTTTAAACAAACCCTATGCTTTGCTTGGCGCACATTCACCCAAGGAATTGGAGACAAAACTAAAGCACAACGAGCAGAACAGCACATTACCCGATGACTGTTTTATTAATTACGACTTGGCCATTACCGACTTTTGGCAAAAGCTTGCTAAAGCACAGCGCACCACAGCACTTGAAGATTATCAAAATCTTGCTGAACTACTCGGTCATGGCCCCAGTGCCAGTGAGTTTTTCCATGAATATGGCGATATTAAAAAAGCCAAGCAGCAGGGCAGTTGGTTTGAGCTGGTGGCAAACGCAGGGCTCAGCAAAACCATCACCTCACATTGGCTTGCACCTTTCCAAGCATTCTTACATAAAGGCGTTGAACAAACACCCATGACCAAATGCTTTAAAGCGATTTTGCTGGAAGCATTTGTTGCATTGGACGGGGTTTCAAATCCCCCCAGCTTAAAGGTATTGGCCGATAAAAGTTATGACGTGTTGATGCACTACCCGCAGCTACGAGCCTTAGACATTGCACAAAAAGATCAAAGTAAAACCAAAGGCAGTGCCGCTTGGTTTAAGTATTGGTTAATCAATCCGATAAATGCGTTTACTGACATTGCTAAATCTGTGCACAAGCGCAAAGACCATCATTGGTTTGTGGTTGAGCAACCTGCAAATACTTCCATTGAGGATGCGTTATTTAAGCTCAACATCGAGGTTAATGAGCAAGATGTAGCGCAGCTTTATGACTGCATACTTGAGCTAAGCCAATATCGGCTAGCTAATTACCTCAAAAGTAAAAGCGAGAAGTTAGTTGAATTTGAACAGCAGCAAACTAGCAGCGCCAGTCATCAAGAGGTTGAGGGTAAAAACGACAGCTCCATATGCGCTGAATTAACCGCAGGGGATAGTACCCCACCTCGCGAAAGTTTAGCGGATGAAGCTGATATTATTCAACTGCCATATTTCCCAAATTTAAAAATCGCGTGCGGTCATTTTAAAACGGGCGATACCAGTGATATGACAACCCTGCCAGCCCCTGACGGCTGCGGTAAAGTCGACCCTCAAAAACACTTTTTGGCACACGCCAGTGGCAATTCCATGAACGGCGGAAAGCACCCGATTTTAGACGGTGATCTACTCCTACTTGAGCGCATCACATCCGATAACGCAGGCTCGATCACCAATACCACCATCGCCATAGAGCGCTTTGATAGCGCAGGCGATGAGCAATTTTTATTACGCGATGTACAAAAACAGATAAATGCGCAAGGTGAAATAACTTACCTACTTGTAGCACGAAACCCAGAGTATGCAGTAATGGAAGCCAGTGATGAGTTTGTAACGTTTGCGCGATTGAGAGAAGTTGTGATGACTTATTAATATTTTTGGAGATTTTATATGGCTAGAGCTGAGCTATTGAAAGATATTACAAACGTTATTGAAAGTTTTGGTTTCGCACGAGCTTCGACGTCTGCCCCTATGACTTATCAAACATCTGTTAAATATGGAGGTTTGATAGAGGGTAAGCAAGAAACTGCGCATTTTTTACTTTTTACAGACTCTGAAAGCGTGCAAATAACTGCAAAGTGGCAAGAAGTGAACGGTACTACAATTGAGAAGCTTGGTTATACCGTATTGGATGCAGCTGAAACTCAGCATAGTCGTTTTTGGGTTGTTTGTGGAGGGGACAAATTGGTTAGGAAAGCAATAGACTTTTTGAATAGCAGAGTTGAAATAGCACCAAAATTATTAGCAATGGAAGTTGAAGATTTAGAAACGCTTTTGTTAGAAGTTTCTGATCGAGATATTTGAACTTGAAAACTCTTGTTAAACTGTATTGGCTGTGTTTGTGATCATATAACTTCCTGACACAGCCAATGTTGAAAAGTGTTATTACTCTTGGTTGAATATTAAAGAAAACTGTGTTTTGCTTAGTGAGGCTTCAAAAATGGGGATATTTTCAATTTCGATAGAGAAGAATAATCTTTTTTTGAGGCTCTACACCCAAGAAAAATTGATGATATACAATCGCTAGGCAACTTAAATAAAAATATAGAAGTAGGTAAAACAGCTAACGAATAATATATTTCATCTAAGATCGCTTCGCTGTGGCTGCATAGCATCTCCTCTTCGTCGTCCGTAGCATTTCCATCAACTCTTTTGTTGTCGAGCGTTTCACATTCGTTTTTCTTTACAGTGAAAGTTATTGAATCACCATTATCTTCAATCAATTCAGATAGTTCTATATAAATATTGTCATAAAATTCATGTAGCTAGATGAAAATATTTTTATCGACACGAATGATGTCTGCCTTCGTTAAATTTGGCAACACTCGATGCTCTTTTCGTATATCCAGTCATCGCTCTTCGTTAATAAACGCTCTCGCAGATTTGAGTGTGGTTGTAAATGTGAGCTACGTTCTCTGTTGTAAAGAACTCTCTCGATTGTTCTATTTTTAGATAATTTATAATTAAAGTAATATCTCATAATCGAACTCAACTACGATACCTTTGTGTTCGTTTGCATAGTGAGACCACATGAGTAGGTTATTGTAATTTTCAGTAAATGAAATAACACCTATTTCATTTACATTGCTATTTGGAAAAGCTATTTCAGTTTCTTCGAAAAAGTTATCGCTTAAACCTCCTCCTTGGAGCCTATCTATATAGTCTTGAGCAGGACTTAATTCAAACGGATCATTTAATACCCCTCTTTGGCTCGCCCGAAGGCATAAGTTCTCGAAGAAGTCTTTCCGAAACGGCATATATTTATATATTTTTTCATAGTTCCTTTATAAATCGTGCTATCACAAATATGATGCGGATTTTGGCACTATATTTAACCTCTATAAATTAAGCCCTCTACAGAGAGCTTAATTTATAGATATAAGCACTCACCCAACAGCCAACTTCCCAGCCTCATGCCATAACTCACTTGGCATGGGGTGAAGCAAGTCCCACGTAATGTCCATTGGCTGACTGCCTGTATGCGTCACATATTGCACCTCACCGAAATTGACAAAGCCCATAGTGCGGTTGTTCTCGTCTTTGTTTTGCTCTCGTACGAATAAAAAGATGCGCTTGCCAGTTTTTTGGTGGGTAATATAGCTCAAGCCTTTACCTCGTTCTGGTCTTGCGCTGTTTTGTGACTGCCAATGAAAGCGGGTGGGGCTGATGGCAAAGTCTTTGTATAGTGTGGTTGGAGAGTAGGTTTTCTCGCATTTAGTGAGGGTCACAAATAACAGCTCGATATTGTGGCTTTTAAGCTCTAACACGCCTTCACGTGCTGGTGACTTTTTCTCAAAGGTGCTTGCGCCAATCGATGCGAGTATCTGCTCACGAGAATATCGGCTATGTAATTGTAAAGCGGTATTGGGTAAGCCCGACAGTGATTGCTCTTGGTGATGAATACGGTTTATTAAAATGTTGAGCACGTCGTTGAGCTCAGCTTGTAGTTGCTTATTGGCAAGTGCTTTTAAGCTGGTGGTAATGTCTTGGTGTCCTGTTTGCTTACCTGATTTTTCCCAAAAGTTGTAGTGTGTCATTAAAGCAAATACAGCGCTATTCGGAATGTTTTTAAGCTCAGTAAAATCAAAGTTATGCTTACATAAAGACTGTAAAAACTGCAAGTAACTGAGTGAGTTGCAAGTAATTAACTGGGTATTGATAGCGCGATAATAGGCTTGTATATGAGCTTGTTCAAGCTCCGTCATTGAGTCACATTGACTGGTTAGCCAATGCCATCCACCTAATTTACCTTGAGAGAGCTTAAATACATCTTCTAAAGTCACACTTGGGTTAACTTGTAAGAAGTTAGCGAGTGTGAGCGGTAAGTTGGTGTCTTGATGGTATCGGTTGAGCAGTGCTTGCAATCGGCGTTTGTTGTTTATGGCACCTTTAATATTTTTAAGAATGATGTCTTTACTTTGTTTTTGTAACTCAATGCGACAACCTAAAGGCAGATGTGCAAATCCGCTTTCAATCTCTTGGCTGATTGACGTATTGGTTTTACCGATCAGCGCTCTAAACTTGCTGGCAAAGTCATATTCAGGCCGCGCATTACCCACAAAATCTAAAATGGTGCAGCATTCTTTGTCTTGGGTTAGACGCAGGCCACGGCCCAGCTGTTGCAAAAACAAAGTTAAGCTTTCTGTTGGACGTAAAAATAGTAGGGTGTCGATCTCTGGAATATCCACACCCTCGTTAAAAATATCCACCACACACAATATTTGAATATCGCCTTGTCTGAGGGCTTGCTGTTTATCGTGTCTTTCATTGGCATTGTCACTGATCAGTACATCACTGCTAATGCCTTTTAAGTTAAATTGCTCGGCCATAAATATGGCATGTTGCTTACTAACACAAAATGCCAATGCCTTGATGACGTGCACATTCGTTACGATATCCGCTAGGCTTTGCATGATTTTTAAGGCGCGATGGTCGTTTTGTGTGAATACGTGTGTAAGCGCGCCAACATCGTAACGGCCACGTTGCCAAGAAACACGGCTGAGATCGGTGTCATCATCAATTGCAAAGTATTGAAATGGGATCAAATAGCGATTATTGATTGCTTCAGGTAATCGTAGCTCTGCGGCGATGACATCATTAAAATCACTTAGAATGTTGCCGCCGTCTTGCCTTTCGGGCGTAGCAGTTAAACCGAGTAAGATGCTGGGGGCAAAATGATTGATCACGCCTCGGTAGCTGTTTGCTGCGATATGGTGTACTTCATCAATGACAATGTAATCATAAAAGTCGGCGGTGAGGTTAAGCGACTCTAATTGATTATTGAGCGATTGGATTGACGCAAACAGGTGACTAAATCTACTTGGCTTATGTTGACCCACCCAAAGCTCACCAAATTGGTTGTTTTTGAGTACGGCGCGATATGCTGAACGTGCTTGTTTTAGTATCTCTTCTCTATGGGCGACAAAGAGTAATTTAGCTTGTGGGTTTTGCTTTAAAAATCGCGCAAAGTCGAACGCGGAGATCAAGGTTTTACCAGTGCCTGTGGCTGCAACGACTAGGTTTTTATATCGACCGTGTACACTTCGCTCAGCACAGAGCTTATCAAGCATGGCTTTTTGATGCGATTTTGGCTGAATATCTAAATAAAAGTGTGAGGTATCAGCTTGCTGACTCTTTGCGACACTAAGCGCTTGCGTTAATTTATTTTGGCAAGGCGCTTTACCTGTGTAGCGTTCAAATTCATCAGACTCCCAATAGGTTTCAAAGGTGCTCAGTGCTTTTTGAATAATATGCGGGATCTCTTGATTAGTGACTTTTAAGTTCCACTCTAATCCATTAGATAATGCGGCTTTTGATAAGTTGGAAGAGCCAATATAGCCAGTATGGAAACCGTTATCTCGCAAAAACAGATAGGATTTGGCGTGTAGGCGTTGGCTATCATTGTTGTAGCTGATTTTTACTTGGGTGTTTGGCAAGCTGGCTAAAAAATCGATGGCTCGTTGTTCAGTGGCCCCCATGTATGAAGTGGTGATTACTTTTAACTGTTTACCGCTTGCAACATAGCGCTTTAGCTCTTCTTTAAAAATACGTAGGCCTGTCCAGCGTATAAATGACACTATCCAGTAAATGGTGTCGCTGGATAAGATCTCTCTTTTGATTTCGCTCTCAAGAGAAATGCCTGCGTTTGCACCAGAAAATAGCTCGCTTTGGCTCAGTCCCGTTTGTGGAAAGATGTCTTTGCTATAACTTGGTAGGTCGCTAGAAATTGGGTTTTGCTTGTCAAACAGGGCGGTGAGGATACGACCTTGTGAATCAATGAGGTTTTCGCTGATCAATTGATCGTCTCTGATGTGATCTTTTAACCAAAATACCAGTTTGTTGGCCAGCTCAATTTGCTTGGTGATACGGTTGTCATCACTATTTGGGATGGCATCAATGGCATGGGCGACCAGCTTTGAAAGAAAGCGTGATAGCCACACAGAGGCTTCGCCTGATTCAAGCTGACGTTCACCAATATAAAACTGTTCACGGTTTAAGTTTTGCTCTACCAATTGGGTAATAAGCTGCTCATAAATGCCAATTTGCTGCACGGCCAAGTCCTGTTGTTTTTATTCTTAATTCTATAAAAGCCATTGTATATTAGCGCTTTTTGTTATTTTGAACCAGGTTCTTATCCGCTGATTTGTACCATTCTGTAAGAAATGGCGATGGTATAAATCCACCATCCCACTTGCACTAAATGTAATTGAAATGTAAATTTGTTGTCCCAATAAAACCCAGCAGGTCTAATTAGGGCGTTACACTTAGGAAGGAAACCTATGGAAGAGTCAGCACCGCAACAACCTAGCCAAATTAAAAAAGCGGCCTTGTTTTCAGTTAAAAAGCTGATGGCACTAAGCGCTTTTATAGTCAGTATTATCATTGGCGCGTATGCGACAGACATTGTCGAAACACTCAAAGCGTATGTGTTTTATTCTGGGAGTAGTGTGATCAGGTTTTTGCCTATCGTGTTATTGGGAACCGGTCTTGTGGGCTATTTATATTATGGTTTTGAAAAGTCCTCCGAAAGTACCTTCAAACGTGTGTTTAAATCAGCAGTTATGACCAGTGTGTGCGTGGCATTTTTTAGTGCAGGGATGTTTCTAAAAGATCCTTGGCTGTCGCTGTCTATGCTCAATGATGAATACGATGGCCCCGTGAGAACACTTCAAAATTATGCGGGGTTTGAAGTAAAACAAGAGGCATGTGAAAAGCGCGGTAAAAATCTTACCTGCTCATTTTATGCAATTAACCTGCTGCCAAAAGACAATGAGTTTAGAATTGACTCAGACAGCTACGCAATTGATCACAAAGACAGCCACGCCAGCGTCAACGCATTTTATATTGGTGAGAAACGGTATGGTTTTAGAACCTCCGATTACTTTACTGTGCCGTTGGGCAGCAAGCGTAAGTTCAAGCTAGAATTCGCCTTGTCCTCAGATGAAAAAATGCGGTTAGCACCATATTTGTCGGTGGTCATGGAGTCGCGGGAACATCAAGAAAAACATCTAAATTTCAGGTCAGTAGCAGTTATTGACTATATTAACTAATGGCTATCTGCTTTTTATTAAGCGAGTGTCGAACAAAAACGAACCAAATGAGTATGAATGAATAGGGCTTTATATGAATCAGACACTTGGCTTTTTAATTTCTGGGGTGATTGTCATTTTTGTATTTGTGGTGTCGGCGATTGCGGCTGGGCTATTTGCCGAGACGTTTGGGCTGTGGAAAAAGCCGATTATCGGCGCGGTTGCCGCTGCATGTGTGGTGTTTTCGGCTTATGTGAGTGCACCGCGATTTAAGCTATTGTCAGCCGCGATTTGGTTGATTATAGGCGCAATTTCGGCGTGGGTGTTATCGAGCGTATTTATGTATGCTGAAGATGCCGCAACGTCACTGCCATTGTATATCACGTATACCAGCGGATTTTTTACGTTAATGGCTTGTACCATTTGGCATAAAAAACATATTGGAGAAGTGTTGCGCTAAGTCGTGTTTTAACGGTGCGATGAGTGGTAAACTGCGCGCTATTGCAGTCTCGTTTGCAAGGTAAAGTAAAGTTTCAACAGACTTAGGTTGACGTGTTAAGGAATACACATCACACGATATAAAGGAAAAGAAGAAAAGGAATGAACGACGGTAAGCACACATGGATAGGGCCCATTTTTAAGGCGTGTTTGGTTGTATTTTCGGCTTTGTTATATCTCTTTTTTGATGGCAGGCAATTTTGGATTACCGAAGTACACACTCATTTTTCTCAGGAAAATGACCAGCCATCAGCGCAAGACACGAGTGAGGTGCCTGCTCATACGAAAGTGCGTGTTAGGGCGTCGAAAAGCCCCATTCATCACGCAGAGCGTCAAACCGGAGTTGATCATCAGCATACTTTAAGGCGCTTCGGACAATGCCAGCCGCACAGTGGCGAGCGCGTCAAGTATCGTGTAGAGCAGGGGATCTATACTTGGGTTGACAGCAACGGCGTGACAAATTATTCAGACCAAAAACCTGCCCGTGGCGCGAAAACGTACCAGCCCCGAAGTAGTCGCGTGTTAGATTATTTTGATCTTAATATCAGTGGGCAGACCATATCAAACCCGTTTAAGAATACCTTGAGCGCTAGATTGAACGCCATATTTAGAGGCTATACCAGCATTGTTGGCCTTGAGGCGATGAGAAAAGTGACGCTCAGAATACAGGTGCTGCCTTCCAGAAGGCTCTATGAACGTGCAGTTAAGGCTTATGGTGGGGATCCAACCGGCACTGCTGGTGTGTATTTTGGGGTTAAGAATACTGCATTTGTTGAGCAAACCTCCGACGAAGCGACTATGCAAACGGCAATCCATGAGGCGGTCCATGCAATCAATCAAGCGGTGATTGGGTTCTCACCACGTTGGTTGAACGAAGGACTCGCTGAATACTTTGAAACGGTAGAAGTATCAATGCAGGTTGGCGAAGTAAAACCGAATAACCATATTACCCGCAACGGTTATATTAAAGGTCATGTACTTAGACCAAGTCAGCTTATTGGCGCGGAGGATACATGGCAAACCTCAGATCCTGCCACCCTATATAGAAGTAGCTGGGCGTTCGTCCATTTTTTAATGTCTTCAAAATCCGGAAAGCAAAGCCTCAAAGCACTGATGTTAGAGGAGCAAAAAATGCCATGTAGCTCGTTGGACTATGCCAATGTGCATAGGGTTTTGTCTGGCAGTTATCCGAATATACAAGGCGCATATGCCACGTTTTTAAATCGTGAGGCTAAGCCTCAGCGCTTATGATTCATGCCATAACCGCCGCGTAAACTCCAAGGCCAAAGAAAGTTAATATACATCAAGAGAGTAAAATCGACTTATGTTTTAGGAAAGCACTTGTAATAAAGCGAAATATTTATGTTTTTCTCTTCGTGCCATAGTTTGGTTACTCTGCATTTGAGTGATTATTTGTGCGCTTGTTAAGCAGATAAATACGTATAATTGTTAATTTATCTATAGAATATACAATGAACTATTCGCTTTATCCTACCGTTGGCGTTGCCAGACTTGATAATGGTCCTAGTCAGTTTTACCTCGCGCTAAATCGTTGTGAATTGATCATAGCTCCGGGCCCGTGCACGACTTCAGGGATTCATGCCAGAGCAAAATTTGACAAAGACACTATACCGAGAGGCTCTAACACCACACTACTAGGATCGGTGACATTTGGTACAGAAATTACCTCTTTAGGCGAAATCATCACGGCTGTTTAATTACGTTGGGTACGTGCTCAGCCCAAAATGAAATATGGCTACAAACGCTTGGATAGGGAGTAATAATGAGATTTAAAAGATAAGCTTATTAAAATGAAAAGTTTAACTGTATTTAAAAGGCCAAGTAACAGCTACTTAGCCTCAATTCATATGCCTATAACTATACTATAATAGGGCAAGTATCACATGAAGCACCCGCAATAGTCTGATGTTTGTAACTACCACCAGCTACTTGAGGTGTCGCTTCTGCTGGGAATGCGACTTTATTTTTTGATAGTTGCTTTAATGGCTTTTTGTTCAACTTAACTTTCATTTTTAACTCCTTTATTTTAAGTTTTTATTCTTGCCCTATTAAAGTAACAAAGGTTAATGCTTGGTGTAATAGGTTAATATTTTGGTGTTTAAAAGTTTGTGTTAGGTAATTAATTATCTTGTAACTACGCTTTAGCTACTTTTTAATACCCAGTTATATCAAAATTTTTTTGTTTTAGTTTAATGTTACTTCGGTATTTAAGATTACGCTTAAATTAGAAAGAAAGCAGTGCTGCGGTGTTATTAGCTTTTACCACGTTGTTTAAATGAGGGGCTTACGGAGTATTTTTAATGTCTAAATGCCCTAATGCAAGTTGTCAAAGTTTCCTCTTTCAACATGTTTCTCGTAATGAGTTATTGTAATGTCAGATCTTGGGTTTGCATTAATCAAAAGAGGCAGAAACGAATTGGCGCTCAGTTAAGCCTGATATACAATTTTGGAAAAGCTGTGCATGTGCGCAATTTTTTAATGTCTTCTGTCATGGTAAAATGAACTTACAACAACTATTCCTACTAGAGCTGTCAGCGTCTGCTGTATGCTAGAGAACGTTCACTTTCGTTCTACATTTAACAACGCTTATCCAACATGAATCAAACGTTCTCTTGGTTTTTTAACCACAACATCAATCCAAGCCCCATTGGCTTTGATGACAAAAAATCGAAAACGTTGCTTAATCGAGTTCTTTGAACCAAAAAGGTCAAAGCTTTTAAATGTTGATTGGTATTTAAAAGCTTTTGGTTGATGCTTAGCTCTAAACAACCTCTTGCATAACCTATAAAAGTCCCAAAATTTGCTTTGCATTGTGACGGGCTAAGCAACTCTTCACGGGCGCATCCGAAAATGCTTTAGAAGACACCTCCATCGGTGCGCCTTCGTGCAGAGTTCCTGCTTTATACACTTTGACTCGGCAAGTGGTTTTATGCTGCTCTTCTGAATAAATTAGTTCGACGCGCTCTGCTTTCATGATTAAGTTTTTGTAGGGGTAACCAGCATTAGTGAATACTCTGTCTGTTTGTACCTGCTGAGCAGCTGAAGTAAATGCGATTGTAGAAAAAGCGAAAATAATTGCATATTTCATGATAAATAGTCCTTGTGTGTCTGTATTCACCGCTAAGTATTGTGTCCTTACTCAAAACTGACAAACGAGAAAATCTGTCTTATAGTTAAGTTTTTATTAAGTATAAAGATCATGAAATCACCACCGTTAAAAGGTCTCTGGTATTTTAAAACCGCCGCTGAACTGGGGAGTTTTAAGCAAGCCGCCGAAGCACTTTTTGTAACACAAGCCGCTGTCAGTCAACAGATCAGAATATTAGAGCAGCAATTAGGGTGTATGCTGTTTGAAAGACAAACCAGAAAAGTCTTGCTGACTCAACAAGGGCAAGATCTGCTGCCTTATTTGCACAAAGCATTTGGCCAAATTGATATGGGCCTATCGACGTTAAAAGCAGATCCAAATCCAAGTACAATCAACCTGTCTGTTTTACCCTCTTTTGCCTCTTGTTGGTTGCTACCAAGGCTCGCACAGTTTAATCAGGCGCTCCCAGACTACCAGCTGCGCATTGACCCAACGGAGCAACTGGCAGACTTTAATGAAGACGACATCGACATCGGGATCCGTTTTGGTCTCGGCGACTATAAGGGTCTAAAGAGCGAACTTATTGCTGAAGATGAATTGGTGATTGCCTATCAGCCCGGGCTAATAGATCCGACTAAGCCACTTCGCTCTCAGCTATCCAAGCACAATTTTATTTATGATGAAGGCAGAGACAACGAGCTAGCTTGGTTCGAGCTTTGCGAACAACTTGGGCTTAGCGGGCATGCATCCAGCAACTTAAAAATTGACAACGCGGCGCTGGTATTGCAAGCAACCGTAGCAGGTCAAGGGTTTTCGTTAGTACGTCGGCGGTTGGTTGCACAATCGTTAGCACTTGGACAGTTAGAAATTCACCCTGAATTTGCATGGCAATGTGAGTACCGGTATTTCCTCGTTGCACCTGAGCGCCATTTTGCGTGGCCAAAGATAAAGGCCTTTCGAGAGTGGATAATCGATGAATTAAAAAGCACAGACCCATAACGCGTTGTTAGGTCCGTGCTCAATCACCGTTGGTTCAACAGAATGACTACAGATGTTTCTTCAAGAAGTCTAAATATGCTTGAGATGCCTCTATACGGTTTTCTTTTTTAGAGAACCCATGTCCTTCATCTTCAAACAGTACATACTCAACTGGCACATTGTTTGAGCGCACGGCTTCAACCAACTCGTCGCTCTCAACTTGAAGTACACGCGGGTCATTGGCTCCCTGTACTACCATCAATGGTTTAGTTATCTTTTGAGCGTGAAATAGCGGTGAAATACGTCGTAAGCGTTCGCCATCCACAGCTGGATCACCCAGTTCCTCGTATATCGACTTTTTATATGCTTCCCACCAAGGTGGAATAGACTCTAAGGTTCTAACCCAATTGGTTACCCCAAAGACATTGATCCCGACTTTAAACTCTTCAGGTTCAAATGCCAGTGCCGCAGCAGTCATATAGCCGCCGTAGCTGCCGCCCATAATGCCAATGCGCTCTGGGTCAATCCAGTCTAATTCTTGCAGGTATTTTTTACCCCAAACGATATCTTGTAAGTCATCTTCACCATGCTTTTTATCATCTAAGTGAAAAAATGTTTTACCGTACCCTGAACTCCCGCGATTGTTTACAGCAAAAATAGCGTAACCTTGGTTCACCAAATGCTGCACTCGCGCGCTATAACCTGTTTTACTTTGTCCTCCAGGGCCGCCATGAACATAGATCATGGCTGGCACTTTGTTAGTGGGGGTGGCTTGCTTAGGTTTGTAAAGTACACCTGGTACTTCTAGGCCATCAAAGCTCTTAAATCTTGCGATTGAGCTTTTAACCAAATGTTCAGGATTTATTTTTTTGCTTAGCGTCGACGTCAACTGTTTAACGGAGTCACTGCCAACTTCCCATACAAATAAGTTACTCGGAGAGGTATCTGAATTGAGATAAAACGCCATTAATTTTTCATCTTCAGAAAAGTTTACACCTCTAATACTGCCGGCAGGGAGTTTAGGTAACTGAATGTCTTTTTGTTGCTTTAAATCGGTGACTGTCACCTTGATGCTTGAGTCTTCATTGACACCAACAACACGGTATCTATTGGTATCTGAAAAGTACAAAAACTGGATATCCCAGTCTGTTGCGACATAGCGTGAATGTTCGCCTGTCGCGATGTTGTATCGCCAGTTTTGATAAAACTCGCCGTGCGCATCCGTGCCGTAGTAAAGGTATTTGTCACCCTTTGAAAATGCAGAAGAAGAAAAGTTTGCCTGATATGGCACATTAGAGACTTCGACAGGTTTGGCGTCCGGTGTTTTTAGATCGAGTAAAAATAAATCACTGTCTTTGTTACCTTGTGCGTTGACTAAAGCGATATATCGGTCAGTGTCGCTGACCCGTTCTACGCTCAGGTTTTTGTCATTTTGGTAAATCAGCGCACTTTCATAGGTTGTCGCATCAAAGCGGTAAAGGTCCATAAACTTTTGATCTCGCTTGTTACTTAAGACATAAAATGCCTCGCCACCACTGGCGAATCCGATGAATCTGGCGCGTACGTCTTTTCCGGGGGTGAGATCTTGCACGTTACCATCTTCATGTCTTACAAAAACATGAAATCGTTCGTTGCCATTGTTGTCACGGGTAAACAGTAAGCGGTTGTCATTGGGGAAATACTGAAGTGCGTAAGTCGAGTCTGGTGATTGCGTTAATTGCGATTTAACACTCGTTTTTACGTCTATCTCATAGAGGTTAAAAATGCCAGACTCATCAGAATTGACAAGTATTTTCTTGCCATCAGGACTAAACGCACTGCCAGAAATGCTGGTTGTGTCAAAGAAGGTTTTTGCTGAGTATGTGCGAAAGTCTTCATGTGACTGTACAGCGCTCGTCGGCGTTACAGGTTGGCTTGTTTGTTTACATGCACTCAGGCTTGCCAACAACATGCATGCTATTGCTGTTTGTTTTAACATAATTATCCTTATTAATTATTGTCACTATGCTATCAAGTTATTCACTGGTGAACGCGATAGTTCAGGCCCGTTCGCGAATATGACTTGCTCAACTTTACTGTGAACATGGTGCAAGTGCAATGCAGGGGGAGCAGTGCGCTGTTACACTCAATCAATGACCATTAATGTGCGATACGTATCGTAGGCTAATTGGTCAGTCATTCCACTGATAAAGTCTTGTATCAGGCGACAGCGATAGTAAAACTCGTAGATTGGCAATGACTGTTCGGCCTCAGTCATTGATTGAATGGCTTTGTTATATGCGGAGATAAACTGACCTGAAATACGTTTTAGCAATCGCACCTCGATAGGATAATCATGGCTATGTTCAAGCACTTGATTGAATTGGGTTGCAGTTAAATTTAGAAGTCGTGTGTACTCATCTAAAATACCAGAGGTAATTTTGTACCCTTGTAGTTCTAATTGCTCCACCTCATAATGGCAAAATACATGATTAAGTGCGACTTGTTTCAGCGCTTTTGTGATTGCGTGTTTTTCGCTTTTATCCTCTAAAAGCGCCTCATTAAAATGGCCGTGATATATATCTTCAAGATTGTCGATAAAACGTTTAGTTGCATGTTTGACGAGAGGGTGCACAAGCTCGACACGCAAGTAGATAAAAAACTCAGCATTGAGGTTAGATTGGTTGGCCTGGGCGCGATTCAATGCGCGTTCACAGGCGAGTGCGACGGTGTTTGAGTGAGTGTCAACTTTCAGGTCATACAATTGAGTTGCATACTCATTATTGAGTTCATGGATAACCTGCTTAATACTCAGTATGCCCTTTTCTACGGCATCTTCTATGTCCGCTAGGCAATAGGCAATATCATCGGCTGCCTCCATGATATATGAAACAGGATGGCGATTGCCCAAATGCATATTGAGTTTGTCACACAACTCTTCAATAAAACTTTGCTCACTATAAAAATAGCCAACTTTCTTTTGCAAATAGCTATTGTTAGCACTTTTAGCCGGTTTAATTTCTGTACCGCAACGTGTGTATTTTAATATTGAGGCAGTTTGGCAGTAGGTTAAATTGAGGTTTGACAGTGTGCGAACAATTCGAATTGCTTGTGCATTTCCCTCAAACTGACATAAATCACGTAGCAGACGAGCGGCAAAGTCCTGTTCACCATCGCGGTTTTCAATACAGCTTGCATATGTGTGTGTATAGTCGGGATGAGACGCGAAATAGCCTCGGAACCAGTCGTTAATGGCTGCTTCACCAAAATGTCCGAAAGCTGGGTTACCAATATCGTGCATAATACAAGCCATTTCTACCAAACTGATGAGTGCTTCAGCCTCCTGGGGATCGAAAAGTACTTGTGTTTGTTCGGTCTTTTGCAATTCATCAATGATGGACTTGGCAATAAAGCGTCCATTTTGTTGTACTTCCAAAGAATGAGTCAGTCTAGAGCGCACCGCTGCATTTCTCTCCAGCGGAAACACTTGTGTTTTTTGTTGTAGGCGCCTAAGTGCGGCACAGTTTAAAATGCGTCCTCGGTCACTTTCGAGACTGGCGATGAGATTACTATTCTCTTTATATGCTCTTTTAGTATTGATTTTTGTTTTAAAATCCATTTTTTAGCTCATTAATTAAACGCCATGTCATTGTAATCAAATTCACATGGGCTGCAAATGTGTGATTGGTACTATCATTTGCTTAAAAGGTCTGCCAATTATGACAGTCTTAGCTAGAATTAAGAGTGGTGACTTGCGAGGCGTTTCGCTACTGGCAGTCTTTATTTTACTCCGCACTAGTTAGACTTCATATGAAATTGTTAGCTGTTGTTCTCTGTGTTGCGCTTCTTGCTGGGTGTAACGCCACTTCTAAACCGGTTAATCAGGCTTACTTATTTATCGAGCCAGATAAAATACCGAGTCGTGCATTGGTCGCTCAAAGTCATTTTTTGCTCTCCAAAGAAGCCCATCGTCTCAAAAATTTTCATTATGAGTTTGCGTTATTAATTGAGCTGGCCGATCATCAATATGGGCCAGCGCAACTGGCAATTGCCAAGCGATTATTATCGGGTCACGGCAGAGAGTATGTGGATGGCACTGCATTGGAGTGGGTGTTAAAAGCTGTCGAAAACGAACATGTACCTGCAATCACATACCTTGCTAAATGGTATCGATACGGTGGCTACGGCCTAAAGATGGATCTCAAAAAATCAATGGCGTTGTATGCCCAAGCCGTCGACCTAGGTGAGCCAGCTGCGGCGACTGAGTTAGGGTATATTTTCCTTGAATATTGGCGCACGGACAAAGGGTACGAAACTGCTAAGCAGCTACTTGCTAATGCTGCTTATTTTGGTGAAACCAAAGCATTGTGTGGGTTGGGTCGAGTGTATCAAGAATCAGGGACGTTAAGAGACATACCAAAAGCTGCTGAATATTTTGAAATCAGCTATCTGCAAGGTTACAAGTTATGTGCGTTTGAGCTTGGCCATTTGCATCACAAAATTACTGATAACTATGCGTTAGCACATCGGTGGTATCGAAAAGCGGCGTTGGCTGGATCTGCTGAAGCAGTGAATAATCGAGGAAAGATGTTTGAACAAGGGCAAGGCGTAGACCCTGATTTTGTGGTCGCTAAAAGTTATTTTGAACAAGCGGCTGAACTTGGAAACCCATCAAGCTTTGGCAATTTAGGGCGGCTTTACGAGTTGGGTAAGGGCGTGGCGCAAAATTTTGAGCAAGCCATTGGGCACTATCAAGTTGGTGTTTTACGCAAAGATGCACAGTCGATGCATCATTTAGGAGGCTTGTACCAGACAGGGCAAGGCGTAAAGCAAAATAAAGAGAAAGCAATGAGTTTGTTTAAGGAAGCCGCGGCTCTTGGCAATGCTTTCTCAGCGTTTCATTTAGGCAATGCATTGAAACAGGGTGAAGGCACAGAGCAAGATACGCAGCTCGCCCTTGAATATTATATCAAGTCTGCAAAATTGGGCTACGCGAAGGCTTACTGCTATGCGGCGGACATCGTGATCGATCAAGACTGGCGACAAGCTAAGTCTTACTACTTTGAAGGCGCAAAGCAGGGACAAGGAGTATGCGCTGAAAAGTTAACGCATTACATGAGGGTTCGGCAGGAACAAGATCTGCCGATTATCACCTTACTTATTTCTCTTGCTCACAGAGGGGTGGCACTGGCTCACCGAGAGTTAGGTGCGATATATCAAGACGGAGACTTTGGTGAACAAATTGATTTAGAAAAAGCGCAAACGTACTACCTACAAGCCGCTCAGCAAGAGGATGACATTGCCCTTAATAAGTTAGGTATTATTTATCGTGACGGACTGAAAGTCGCAGTCGATAATGAACGCGCGCTCAATTACTTCAAGCGCTCTGCTGAATTAGGGTTGCCTGATGCGATGCATAATCTTGGGGCATTAAATTTAGCATTGAACCAATACTCTAAGGGGTTGGTGTGGTTGCTAAGAGCAGCAAAACAAAATCACTCAGAAAGTTACATATTGCTTGGGGAGTATTATGCCAGTCAAAATGCGGATGGCGCTGCCCAGCAAGAAGCATTTAAATGGCTACAGCGGGCCGCCGACGATCAATTACCTGAAGGGATGTACCAACTCGCGATGCTACTCAAAAAGCAAAATAGCAATCAGCTCACGCCAGAAGCAACTAAGTGGCTAAAAGCCGCAGCTTCAAGTGGCCACATAAAGGCCAGGAGCGAATTAAGTGACAGTGACGTTATTGCAGAGTATGAAAAATAATCACTTTTTTTCATTGTGGTAAATAAACGCGAGGTCGTGAATAACCGCATAGGGTTCAGTTTTTTATTGTTATTTAAGGTTATTTATTATAATTAATATATTAACTTTTACTGCTTTGTTGTTCTATTATTTCAATTAGTGGAATTTTGATTAATTGACTAACGGCCTATCTGAGTGTTGGCAAAAATTGCCCAGTGGTTTTTATTTTCTTTTAGCTTTCGTGGTAACGAGATGTTTTTTTGCTTTTTACTCAGAGCGAGCATGTCTGATAGAGATGGCACAACGACGCTGTGTTGAGTGCTACGGAAACCGGGGTCTGAGCATAAGTTAATGATATCTAAATTTTTTAATTTTACTATGAGAAATAAAGTTTGTTTTTTTAAATAAAAATCAGTTTTTGACAATTGGTTTTATGTTTATAGTTTTTTATTGACTGAGGTTTAAATAAATCAAGCTGGCAGTTTTGCTATGTAAATGCCAGTGTGAATCATGTATGCTATTAATATATACATAGAATAGAGTGATTATTACGGTTGCGGAGCATAAGAAAAATCATAAAAAAGCTCTCCTTTCAGTCAGAGCTCCAACCTAATATTTTTTTCATTGAAGGTTATATTGTCGGACTAGGTATTACACCTCAAACAGTATTACCGAGGTTATGGATAACAAAACTGTTTGGTGATATCTCTCTTGGGCAAGAAGTTCAGCTTAAATCTTTGATGGACTTTTACCACATTTGTATGGACAACATCATGTCCAATACGCTCAAGTTACCTAGTCGATGTACGCTACCGAAAACAGAAATTCACGTTGCCCTGCAAGACAATATGCCGTTACCTAGCTACTGTAAAGGTATGCTTGAAGCCCTCAGTTTTATTGACCGAAGTGCTTTAAATCAAGTGCAACTTCAATCTCTGGACTGGTTGTCTGAGACTTTAAAGGGGTTTAGCAGTTACATCAATGCAAGAGAGACATTTGGGCGTGAAGGGCACAGCTTTGGTCAACAAGCAATGCAGGCAAAACGCGCTTTATTGTCTCTTATTAATAACACGATATATGAAATGCGCTTCTCAAAACAATGTATCGAGTCAGCTCAGAATGAGGTAATGGATGGTGAGTTTGATCGTGGCAAAGCTGAGGACCATCTACAGGGGCTCCTAAATAGAAATGATGAATCGACTTTATCACTGATAAACGATTTGATTTTAGTGATCGAACGAGAGTTGATCACCGAAAATTTTAAACAACGTCATCAAATGGCGTTCGATAAATTATACGAAGCCCAGCCATACTTGATTTTGAGAAGTAGAAAAGCACAAATCCAATTTGATTTAGGTGACATTAAAGGAGCTACTGACGAACTTGAAGCACTGTTACCCCTGACCTTGAGTGATACCTATAAAAATCGTTACCAACTATATAATTGCTATATCAAACAAAAATGCTGGCATTCTTTGGACCATTTACTGTCGACGAAAAGTGAAGGAAGTTTTGGTGATTTAGCAACACGTACTCTATTGGCTTATGCAAAAGAAGGGGATACTAAAAATACCAGACTACTAAAAAAGGAGTTGAAATCAACCTATCCTGCGATTGAGATGCTATATGACCCTTCGAGCGAGGATAAGAATCAGCACTGTGAGTTAAGCTCAGATTCTGTTAATGAATATATTAATAGAGGCGGAAAAAAAGCATGGTGCTCAGTAAACGGCGGGCTTTTTTGGCTTAAAGCGAAAGGTTAAGTATGTGAGTAGAGCTGGTCAGTGGTAGGAGTACAATCCCGCACACAGGTGCATGCGGGAAAAGTCATCGTTAGGCTGCCTCGTTAGACAGAAACTCATTCATTGTTAATGGCACCGATGCATAATAACCTTGAATGTAAATATTGGGGAACCGTTTTATATATTCGTATTGGTACCGGTTTTCGACACCTTCTACAATCACCGTTTTTTTGTTTTCTCTAGCAACTTGCACAATAGCATCCAGTTTAGGGGCTTGATCTGATTTACTTTGCACCTCAGAAATATACGCTTTGTCTATCTTCACCGAGTTAAAATATTTGCTATTCAACACACTGAGATCTGCATCACTCTGACCAAAGTCATCAACAGCGAAACTAAACCCAAGGTTTGACATCTTTCTAAGTGTATTGTGTGCATTGTCACTGACACTCAACTCACTGCCTTCTGTCAGCTCAAAGGTAATAAAGGCTGCGATCGATGGGGTATCTCTAATGACCTTTTTCAAGTAATCCAATAGCTGTTCATTTTCTAACATTGCAACCGAAATGTTTAGGTGTATAGGTTTGAGTTTTTCTTGTGCATCAAGCTTAATCTTCAGCATTGAGTAGACTTGGTTGACCACAATTTTAGTGAGTTCACTTTGCAGTTCTGGCTTGTCTTGGATCATAGGCATAAACATTTTAGGACCCAAATTTTTAGTATTTCTCCACCTCACCAATGCCTCGTAACGTTTTGGGCTTTCGAGGTTTGACGTCTTAAAAATTGGCTGAAACACAAGATAGAAATCATCAGGGTTGAATGAGATGCTGTTCATCAATTTGAGTAGGACATGCTTTCTGTACATTTCTGCTTGGTATAGTTTTTCATTATGTACAAAAGCACCATTGTCAGACTCCAACGCGTATTTCATTGAAAAGGTGAGTCGACGTTGCACTTTATCAATGCCGTATAAAGACGATTGACCCGTTAAGCTCATCGATGAAATTGCATAATCAATAGGCACTTGGGTGTTATTTACCCACACTTGCTTAGGTAATTTATCTAAAATCTCGATTTGTTTAGCTTGTGCGTCTTGTTGATTGGAATCGGTATCATGGGTTACAAATGCCATAACTAAATAATCAGAGTCATGTAGTGCCAATGCGTAAGGCTGGCAAGACTTACTGATGTCTCTGAAAAGCTCGGAAAGTGATTCGAGGTTTCCTTCAATAGAATCAAACACCGGGGTTTTACCGAGTTTAATGAGCGAAACATGAAATCTCGAAAACTTACGTTCTACCTTCAGCAAACGTTGCATAAAAAACATATAGTTAGGTATGTCGCTTTTGCCATGGTAAAGAATAGACTTGCTCAGTGCATCTTTGGCTTTTTTGATTTCTTTTAAGACCTTCAAATCCTTTTTACGTAATTGATTGGTCCTTATCAGTGCGATGATACTCACCGCTGCAACGACGATTGCAATGCTTAAATAAATATTGTTCATAAAAGAAGAATAGTTGAGAAATGTACGTTTTAGATTAGAAACCACAAAAGTGGATGAAATATGTGTTTTTCCTCCACAATTCATGTTTTTACATTACAGGACATTACACTAAATCAACTTTTTGTCTTGGGTTGGATGCGCTAAGCGCAATATACGCACGTGTTGTTTGGCGAGAAGTTGATAAATCTAACTGCCAAATGATTTATCTATATGTTCTTCTATCTCAAACTCATGATTGCGAAATGATTTCAGCAGCTTATAGCTCAGTGGCAAGCGTCTGTGAGGCCTATTTTTGCGTACTTTTCGATAAGCTTCATGTTTCTCTAAATCAATTAAACCCATGGCCCAGCGTCTAAAGTTTCGTTTTTCGATAGGATTGCAGATTAAAGCTGACACCTCCGTATGTCGTTTATCGCTTTTTATCCGCTCAAAAAGTTGTTCTACTTTTGATTTATCACCTTCGATAACTTGCATAAAGTGATGTCTGTCATACAGCAACATACCCGAGATCCCCTGCAATTGGTTTGCCGCAGCGCACTGGCTACGTAACATCTCTAAGTCGTCGTCGCTCAAAGGGGTTGCTACTGTACTGATATAAATAAGCTCAATCAGATCCATAGTTTTGATGATTCAGATACTTTTTAGACTAGCATAGTGTGGAAATGACGAATGCGCACAAACATATCTTGTTTTGGGCTTTTTAACCCAAAAATTATGCAGTTTTGAAGGGAGGTCTTGTCTTGTTATGGAGCTTAATGACGCCAAAACATTGGGTGTCATCGCGTTGAAAATACTTGGTTGTAGGACACCAAAGGCCATTTATTTTAACTCAAGCAGAGGGCGTGTTCGCTTTACTTTAAAGCACCTGTCTCCTACTTTTTAGTAAGGCAATCCGTAGGTTTGCAATAACTTTAACAAGAAGGTGGGGATGCTCGTTTTATCTACTCAGACAATACTACTCATGTGTGCGATAGGCATTGTCGCATCTGCAACTGCATTAACTTTTTTATGGATGGCCAATCGAGATATTAAAGCGACGGCGTACTGGGCAGTTGGACCTTGGTTGCTGGTGATAAACTTCGGATTGTTTGCAGCACAAAACGCCATACCTTACTTCTTTAAACATATTGCCTCTAATTTTTGCGGGCAGCTTTCGCTGATTATGATGCTGGTAGGATTGTATCATGCGGTTAATAGGCGACCGCCACTGCGTATTTTGGCGTTTTACTTGGGCATTTTTGTACTTTTGCTCTCTTACTTTACGTATGTAGATGAGTCTTACGCTTCGCGATTAAAACTGGCCGTTCTGACGATTTTTCTAACCTCTGTTTGGATAGTATCTATTTTAGTTGAACACCGCAGAAACCGCTTTGAGGTGTCTGGTGCATTGGTGGTGCTTGGGCTTGGCTGTCTTAACACAGCTGGCATATTCAGAATCAGTGCGCCCATCAGCCAAAATGCGTCGAGTATTTTAAACGATACAAGCATTTATATTCAGCTGTTCTTTATAACCATTATGGTTGCGCAATTGATATTCAACTTTGGGTTCGCGATTATGGTTGGTGAATTGCACAATTTTGCCAATAAACAAGCGAGACAAGCCTTACTCAATTCTAATTATGAACTTGGCATTGCGAAGAAAAAAGCCGAAGAAGCGTCACGTCATAAATCTGAGTTTTTAGCCAATATGAGCCATGAGATCCGGACCCCTATGAATGGGGTGATTGGCATGCTTGATTTGGTCGAAAAAGAGGGCCTGACAGAGGTACAGCTCAATTACGTACTCACAGCCAAGTCGAGTGCGGATGCTTTGATGGTTGTGATTAACGATATTCTAGACTTTTCAAAGATAGAGGCTGGTAGGCTAGAGATTGAAAAAGTGGCATTTGATGTTATTGAGCAAAGTACTGCGCTCGTTAAAACACATGCACATGCTGCACATGAAAAGCAGCTTGAGTTATTACTAGAAACCCATGCCGTTCAAACTCGCAAGGTCATCGGGGATCCTATTAGGTTTAAACAAGTACTTGGTAATTTGGTCGGTAACGCATTGAAATTTACTCAAAGCGGAGAGGTTGTGGTTTCTATTTCTACCATTGCAGAGGCGGACAAAGTTCGATTAATAGGCGAGGTACGAGACACCGGTATTGGTATTGAAGAAGATAAGCAAGCAAAGTTGTTTGACTCGTTCTCACAGGTTGATGCAACAACCACACGACGATTTGGAGGAACAGGTTTGGGACTCGCGATTGTTAAAACGTTATCAATGCTAATGGGTGGGAAAGTATCACTTAAGAGTGAGTTGGGTATCGGAAGTACATTTGGATTTGATATGTTATTGGGTAATGGCAGCTGTCAGGGGCAATCGATACATACGATATTCAGATGTACTTTAATTGTTGAGAGCCATGATGCCTCTGCTCGGGCACTTAAAAATTTGTTTGAGCGTTATTCGACTCAAGTGGATATCAAGGACAGCTTCAGAAATGCCCAAACACATCTTTTTGAAAATGACGTGGATCTTATCGTGGTGAGCCGAAACATCAATGGCAGGAAAACAGATAATTGGTTTAAAAAATGGCAAGTACAACCTGGTACACAAGCCATTATCTTGACTATGCTCCATGATAAAGAAAATAGTGAATACTTTAAAAACCGTGGATACTTAGGCAAATATACAAAACCATTTACCCAGCATGATATTGAAAAGTTTATTGAAATGCGCCAAAGCGTACTTCAAGGTAGAACAAGTGAACGCACGGTTGAAGACCACAAGTTTGCGGGGCAAAGTGTACTGTTGGTTGAGGATAACCCTGTTAACCAGTTGGTCGCCAAAAAAATGCTCGATTCGCTTGGCCTGCGGGCAGAGCTGGCAGGCAATGGCAGAGAAGCAATAAAGTTGCTGACTGATAACGCAGCTGAGCAGGGATTTGAGCTCGTGCTTATGGATTGCCAAATGCCTGAGATGGATGGGTTTGAAGCAACAAAACGAATCAGAAAAGGTGAGGCCGGAGATGCCTATTTAGAAGTGCCAATCTTAGCATTGACTGCCAATGCGATGAAAGGTGACAAAGAAGCCTGTATTCAAGCGGGCATGGACGATTACATAACTAAACCTATTCAATTAGAAAGCCTCGTTAATGCGCTTTCTAGATACCTATCTTTTGCTGAAGCTTAGCTTCAATCTCATACAACGTCATGTTTATGAGAAAAAGCGCTTGACCTCAAGTTGACTTCAAGTGGCATGATTTTTTAGCCGTTTAGAAGTGAAGTCAATAACCTTGAAGGAAAGCATGATGTCTGTAATTTCAGAATTCCCCCTTTTTCCATCGTATGCCGTGGCGCTTGGTGTCGGCGCGACGATGCTTATGGATGTGTACAGCTTTTTATTGAAGCGTATTTTTAAAATTCAACCTTTAGATTATGCATTAGTTGGTCGATGGGCACTGTATTTGATTTGCCAATTGCAATTGCGACACGACTCAATTATGCAATCGCCAAAAAGGCGGGGTGAAAGTACTTTGGGGTGGGTGCTGCATTACGCAATTGGTATTATCTTTGCGAGCCTGTTTATTGAGTTAAGTCTGCTTCTTAACTTGAGTCCGCAGTGTGTTATTTGGAGTATTGCTTTTGGTACTGTCACTGTGATGTTTCCCTTTTTCGTGATGCAGCCATGTTTTGGCTTTGGCGTCGCTGCATCTAAAGCACCCAGTCCCAATCTCGCTCGAATGAAAAGTTTGGCTGCCCATGCGGTGTTTGGGTTAGGGATTTATGTAACAATCAAATCATTAACCTATGTCGGTTTTTACATATAAAGGATCAAAGCGTGTGCTCAACATTGAAAAAGTCATCTTAGCTTACCCGTCCAAAAGCGGTTTTACTGCGTTGGTAGGCAATTTATGTCGCATTCTTGCAATAGGTGCGTAAACTCAAGCACGCTTTTTTTATAATATAAATCATTGAAGCGGATCAGGGTGGATCCCTTAGAGCTATAAGCATGAGCAAGAATCCTTTTACATTTAACAGCTAGCCTTACTGTTTTCAATCGCAGTGAATAGTTCATCGCGACTGCCTGAGCGCTTATTTTTGCCCTGAAGGGACCGTTCGAGGATATTGACATGACACAGAAAAACCGCCGACATGTTGATTAGAAACTCGCCATCGGGTGTTGAAAAAATGATAGAAGTGGAAAGTACTTGGCTCTACCCCTGAGACAATTGCAATTCAAAAGCGCTCAAATCAAAACTTGCCTGTCCAGCATCGCACAAACAATTTGGGATAACCGGGGGGTATTACATTGCTTTTATATGGGTAAATAAAGCGTACCTGCTTAAGTGTTGTTTCAATTTACGAGCGATGGCCATATTATGAAGTCTCTCTAATAAATATAAGGACGCTGTATGATTGATTTACGCTCTGACACGGTGACTCAGCCCTGCAAAGACATGCGCAGATTAATGAGTAATGCAATGGTTGGGGATGATGTGTATGGTGATGACCCAACCGTTAATGAATTGGAGCGATATAGCGCAACAACGCATGGCTTTGATGCATCGCTATTTGTTACATCAGGCACACAAGCTAACTTATTGGCAATTATGGCGCATTGTGAAAGAGGTGAGGAATATATTTGTGGCCAAAGTGCACATAATTACAGATATGAAGCGGGTGGTGCAGCGGTGCTTGGATCCGTTCAACCACAACCTATTGAAAACGAGGCTGATGGCAGTATCTGTTTGGATAAAGTGAGATCTGTGATTAAACCCAATGATTTTCATTTTGCCAAAACAAAAATGTTAAGCCTCGAAAATACCATTGGCGGCAAAGTGCTTGCTTTAGACTATCTGAGCTCAGCGAGGGCGCTGACAAAAAAATATGGCTTAAAATTGCACTTAGATGGTGCTCGCGTGTATAACGCCAAAGTTGCGCTCAATGTCGACATACAAGACATCAGCAAACATTTTGATTCCATGACCATTTGTCTGTCAAAAGGCCTTGGTGCCCCTGTGGGCTCACTACTTTTGGGAGATGTAGAGTTGATAGATAAGGCACGCCGTATAAGAAAAATGCTTGGTGGTGGTATGAGACAAGCCGGTATACTTGCTGCAGCGGGTTTATATGCACTAAAAAATAATGTTGAGCGACTGGCAGAAGATCATGACAATGCGGCTTATTTAGCGCAAAGAGTTAATGAGTTACCGGGGTTTGACAGTTCAGCCTATCAAGTGCAAACAAATTTAGTGTTTCTTGATGTAAACCAAGAAATTGACATGATGCAGTTTTCAAAAGCCATGTTCGACCAAGGTATCAATATTACGCCAGGGTATCAGGGTATGCGTTTGGTCACACACTCGGGTATTAAGCGTGCCGACATAGATACATTTATTGACAAAGCGAAGCAGTATTTTAGAGATTGATAAATGTGACAGATGTTGTTGCACCGGGTGTCATAGCGCAGCTTGATACATTTGACGGTTATATTGAGGTATCTCATTGACATTGATAGCAGTGTAATGAGTTGTTGTTTAATGTGGGTTTGGCCGCAGTAGCTGGTCTGCCGAAGCAACACTGAGACTCGCTGCCCTGTAGTGACTTTCGATATGGCACACATAAGTTGCTCATAGTAAATATGCTTACCAACGTTAATCAATTTGTACGTCATGTTTTTGCTCATGGTCCATATAAAAATTGGGCCATGAGCTGTCTCGCGCTAACTGATTTTAAGTACGCGCCGGTGTGTATTTACACTCGGAGTAAAAGTATCAGCAGATTAAACATACTCTTGTACATAAAACACCGTGATTATGTAGAGAGAAAAATAACCTAGCCTTTTGATTTTATATTTTTATTTTTAAGTTGTTGATGTTTATAGATATGTTTTTGTTTTATCGCTTTCTGAGTAGGATGTTCAGCAATTGTGTAAAGTAAATGATTGTAAACGTCAGGTCTAAAATGTCGCCTTTTTTGGCCAAATTCTGATGCATTATTTAATGGTTTATTACGGATTGAAAATGGTCTGTCCGTTAATATGTTCCCCATAAACTGTATGGAGAGAACTTATGAAAAAACGATTATTGTTGGCTGTGTTCGCAGCGTTTGGTTTTAATGCACATGCGGCAGATTTAAGTAAAACCTATTTAGAGATTGGCTATTCTCAGACGGATTTAGATGAAGCTGATTATGATGCAACTGGCTACAAAGCCGGTGCGGGTTATGAGTTTGAAAATGGTTTTTTTGTTGGTTTTAACTATCGAAGACAAAAAGATACATTAAGTATTTTCCTTAACGAAACAGATATAGAGTTCGATGAAAATCTGTTTGAGTTAGGTTACATCGTGCATGAAACACAAAATGGCCGCTTTGCTTTCGGTGCGCAGATTGGAAAAATGGACATCAAAGTTGATAACAGCACGACAGACTTTGACTTAACTCGATTTTATACCGAGTATGAGCATCGCTTGAGTCAGTATTTTTCTGCTTTTGCCCAGCTAGGATATGAAAGCTATGATGCGTCAGATGTGTCAAAACGTGATGGTGCGCGATATGGTGGTGGTATCAAGGCACATTTTGGTGGTTCGAGCATTAGTCTGGAGTACTTTAAAGGTGACGATTTTGACCAATCCGCTCTAATGTATCGTTACTCATTTTAATACTCAATCGCGATAGAATTAACAATCCCCCAGTGGGTGCATGCACCGTCTGTGGGGATTTCCAGCAGTGAATTGACTCCCTTCAAATACAAACTCCTGCCTCTCACGCAATAATTAATTGGTATAAACAATGCTAAATAGATTCAGAATCGTTGTATCAATTTTTGTTGGTATTCTATATGGTTTTTTAACATGATAGGGCTAGTAAATTCAGCCTCACCAGTGATGTCACAAAACGTGCCGAGATTAAATAAAGGAGTGTCCTGTGAAAACAATTGGGTTAATTGGTGGAATGAGTTGGGAATCAACTGCAAGTTATTATCGTTATATAAATGAGGGTGTTAAGAAGAGGTTAGGGGGGCTACATTCAGCCAAAATGGCAATGAAAAGTGTTGACTTTGCACCTATTGCAGATTTGCAAGTGCGTGGAGAGTGGCAAGAAATGGCACAATTGCTCGTCCAAGAAGCACAAGCTCTTGAGCGAGCTAATGCAGATTTTATCCTGATTGGCACAAATACAATGCATTTGGTGTTCGACGAAGTCGCCTCGCACGTAAACGTACCTCTTATTCACATTGCGGATGCCGTGGCTCAACAATTGAAGCAGGACGGAATCACTAAAGTGGGGCTACTAGGTACTAAATTCACCATGGAGCAACCTTTTTACAAAAAGCGATTAAAATCACTGTTTTCCATCGATGTGATTGTGCCAGAGTCTCCAGATCAAGACACGGTGCATAATGTCATTTATAACGAGCTATGTGTGGGTGAAATTTTGCCAGCGTCAAAGCAGGCTTATTTGGACATTATCTCTCGGTTACATCAACAAGGGGCGCAGGCGGTCATACTTGGTTGTACAGAAATTGCGCTACTTATAAATGACGGCGACACAAACCTGCCACTTTATGATACGACAAAAGCGCATGCGAATATGGCCGTGGAACTGGCATTAGCGCAGTGATTAAGACTAGATTTTATGTGCAACGAATACAGGTTGAAAATAGATTAATATTGTTGCTGTGTAACGTTATTGTAATAAAAAATTCAATTTTTAGAGATTTAATTTAATTTTTATGTAAAGATTGCTCCGTTTTAAAAGGAGTAATTATGAAAATCAAATATCTATGCAGCATTTTAGCTTCTATGACCATTAGCGCTTCGGCAACCGCGTTCACGCAATTAGGCGGTGCAGGTGTTATGCCGATAGGCCATGAATGGTTAACCCGTACATCCGCGCTTGAAGTGATGGGACAAGATACGAAAGTATCTGACAGTCTAGATCCAAGGCTTGGTTGGAGTAATGGCTTGGCTAAGTCAGTTGAGCTGAATGTCGCGCAGGCTGAAGTGACCAAAATTTTGTCTAACAGAAATGAAGATGGAACGTATTGGTCGGAGTATGATGCTATTTATGCTGCCATAGTCGGAGAAAGGTGGGTTGATATTGCAGGCTTCAACGTCACCAATGCGAGTACGGATCCCACGGGTCCCAACTGTTTTAATGCCGTCGCGCAAGAACCAGCCGATCTTCAACAAGATCACTTTATGCGTCGATATGACGATATCGGGGGGATTGGTGGTGTTAACGCAGCAAAAAGAGCGCAGACTCGGTTTATTAATCATTTCATAAACGCTGCAACAGCTGAATCGAAAAAAATCAAAGTTTGGGATGGTGGTGGATACGCGCAAGCGGTAGAAGTTGATCACAACTACTTTCTGTTTGGGCGCGCGGTGCACTTGTTCCAAGACTCTTTCAGCCCTGAACATACAGTAAGGCTACCTGCTGATAATTATGAAAAAATTTGGCAAGTTAAAGCGTACCTTTGTTCTGAAGGCGCTGAGCAACACACCCATGACACCAAAGAAGCACTGAACTATCAAAGTGGTGATGTTATTTGGAAGCCAGAGTCTCGCGGTGAAACAGGGTGGCAAGCCTACAAACCAAGTAACATTAAGCCCGTTGCACTTGTTTCATTAGAGGCCAGTAAAGACCTTTGGGCTGCATTTATTCGTACCATGGCGCTTCCTCAAGAAGAACGTCGTGAAAAAGCGCAAATCGAAGCGCAGCAATTGGTCAATAATTGGCTGTCCTTTGACGAACAAGCAATGTTAGATTGGTACGATGATGAAGCCAAGCGCGACCATACATATGTACTTGCACCGGGTGAGTCAGGTAAAGGAAAAACGCTCATTCAGTGTATGGAGGAGCTAAACGTTGGTACAAATGATCAGTTAGCCCGCGTTGCGCAACTTGAAGAAGAGCGCAGACACTGCTTATACAATATTGAAGCCGAGGAAGGGTACTCTGACGTCAACGATCCGTTGATCAACATGCCTTATAACTGGAAGTGGAAGTCTTTAACATGGAAAACCCCTCCTGCAGATTGGCAACCAAGTCAAGTCAAGGCGGATACCGGTGAAGTTGTGCACGTGACGAGTATGCTAAATGGGCATGCCATTAGCGATAATGGCCACACGGTTAAAAATCAGGAGCTTTTTATCAGTGACCGATCACCACTTGCATTTATCAAAGTTGAGACGAGTGCAAATACCGTATATTTTCGCACAAGAGATAATGCGGAATTATTTTTAAGTTATAAAAGTACTTCAAGCGGTGATGCCAAGCTTTGGACGTCACCTAACCAAGCTGCATTTTTGCTTGAGTCATATGGCTCAGCGGTGAATCTCAAAAACACTTATTGGCAACAGTATGTGTGGGCGAATCCGTCGTCAGGCCAAGTACATTTGACCCGTGCTGGCAAAGCATATAATACGAATGCGCAGTGGCAAATAAAGTCACTTTAAATTCGAGTTTTTCTAAAGTGCCTTTAATTAGGCACTCTAGGTTTACTGGTCAATAATATAAATACGAATCACAATGGCATTGTGGATCGTCTTTTAGCTCGTCGATATGTAGGTCCACTTTACTTTGATTCTTTTCATCCCAGACTGTTACCATACTATGTTGTCGGTCTACTGAGAGCACCTCTACAGGGTGTTCATGGTATTCGAGCCACTCGCCTTTGCGGATCTCTTCAATATTCATAGTGAAACTCCCAAGTTTTCGACATGTTTTGAGCATATTATGTGTTATGAGCTAGATGTCGAGATACGTTAATTTCGTGCAGAGGTATTAAAAGTAAAGTGTAGATGTCTAGAAGAAAAAAGCCCAGTATAAAGGTGATCCTACTGGGCTTTGGTCGTTAGTTTTTAGTGGCACGAAGCGCTAACCGCGTGCAAAATTTCGATCTGTTAGAAGCTGTAAGCAACACTGAACTTCACACTACGAGGCAAGATGTATCGGCCATTTGCAGCGGCAGGGTTACGCGGATCACCTTCTGTTAGACCTTGCTCATCTGTGAGGTTATCTATTGCTAGCTGAAGCTGAACTTGTTCCATTGGCTCAAGGGTTAGGCCAATGTCGATTTTTTCATAGCCATCCAGTACAGCACTTGGCGTATTTTGGATGTCGCTATAACGGGAGTCTACGGCTGAAATTGTGCCGTAAACAGTGGCAAACATATCCCCCAATTCAAACTCATAGCTTGGTGTGATACGTAATTGCCAATCAGGAATACGCTGGGACTTATTGCCAGTCAGTGTACTATCTGGGCTTTCTGCAATTTCGCTATTTTGTAAAGTACCGTTTAGGTTAACGCTAAATCCTGAATCATGATTGTAGTTAAAGTCTAACTCTATACCGTGTGCTTCTGTCGTGAAGCGTTTAGCTGGCAGATCTGGACGTGTAGAGAATGACTCTCCTTTGACCTCATTTGCAAAGAAAGTAGCAAAGAAGTCCATGTTTTCACCCATGTACTTGTAGCCAATCTCACTTTGAGACACTTCTTTAATTAACTGATCGCCACTGGTATAGCTGTTATAGTTGTCTCTGAAATCGTCAAAATAAGGCATTTTGAAGCCTTTGTTAAAGCGTACAAAGACACCGCTGATATCATTGAGCTTGTAATCTGCGCCGACAGTCCAAGATGTTTTTCGTGCACTGTAATCAACAGATTTGGTGATTTTTCCATCTAGACCCTCATCGACAGAGTAGTCAACTTCATGACGTTCGCTACGAAGTCCTAAATCTAACGTGAGCGCGTCCGTTGCTTTGTAACTTTGCGTTGTATAAAAAGCCACTGTCGTCGCATCACCAGTACTGTTAATGTCGTAGTTAAAACCGCAGCCTTCGGTTGAGTCATTACATGCAATGCCGGTAAGCATTTCGCCACCTTGTGCGAGCACATGGTAAGCCGAATTACCTAAACTCCACCAATCTTTAGCTGAGGTTGTCGCTGTATACATACCATAAGCACTGCTGATTTTTCCAAAGTCTTTACTAAAGGCGAGATCATTGGTAAATGCTTCAATATCCTTAAGTACAACCCACCGGCCGTAATCTTGCACACGCGTGTTTGAGTCGTAAACCGTGCCAGTGACAGCGCCGATTGCAGTTTCGCCGTTGTACGCTACATCTGACAGGTTAACGACATTGCCACCTGGTACTAAACCGTATGTATTTGCATCGCCTTGCGTTAGGCTGAATCTATCAATAAAGTGCCAGTCGTTGCCCAATTCAAACGAGATGCTCCCGCCTGAAACATGGCCTTTCCAACCTCGGCCTTCACCTAAATCGATGTCTGCCTTGCCGTTGCCAGCGTAAATTGTCGCTTGTCGGTTGAGTGATCCCAGTTGTGTGAATTCGGCGTCAACACCTTGCTCGTTCAAAGGCGTTGGCAAGTACCAAGCACCGGTGTCGTCAGTCTGGCGGGTGTAAACGTTAATTTCACCATTTTCCAGCTCTTTTGTAAGCTTAATTGTAAATTGATGACCTTTTTCAGAGGTAAAGCCGGCATCTCGGATCCCCGAAGAGCGTTTAATGTAGCCACCAACCATATAATATAGGTCGTCGCTAAGTTCACCACTAAGCACACCATCAACGCGTTGTAACCCATAGTCCGAAGTGGTGTATTTAAAGGTCCCTTCGGTATCTTCTTGGCCACGCTTTAGGCGAAAGTTTGTTGTTAAACCCGGTTGTCCATTGGAAAGAACCGGGTTGGGGCCGCCACGTAAGCCTTCCATCATCGAGATGGTTTCATCAAGACGGAAAATGGATGAATTTTCTAAAAATGAAAGTGTAGGAGCAGGGTATACAGGTGAACCATCTAGACTAACAGTCAAAAAAGGAGCATCGCCGCTAGAGGTAAACCCTCGCACATTGATATTCGCACCGGATTCGCCACCCGAACTTTCGACCCAAACTCCTGGGATAGCTTTGAATAAGTCAGCTGTACTTTTAGGTGCAAGGCGCTCTATGAGTGACTCGTCCACATTGGTAACAGCGTAAGCTGCATCAACTTTACGGATCCCCATACCGCCTGGCGTACCAGAGATGATGATAGTTTCTACTTTTTCGTCAGTTTTTTTATTTTGTTCAGCGCTTACCGCATTTGAAAATGCGAGGGCGGATAAAACCGCTGCAGTCAGTGCTGAATACTTCTTGCCTAAGTTCACAGGAGCTGCTCCCTTGGTTGTTTCATTTGTTGTCATAAGAGCTGACTGTCCGTCAGCATTGCTTTTCGCCACGATACAAAGGAGCTAAAAATACGCGCGCTTTGTATAATTTTGTTTGGTTTGCACTGGGCGTTATTCTAAAATAGAACTTAATGCAAACGTTTGCAATAGTGTGAAGTGATATTTTTTTACCTAGCATTTACCTTATTTCGTCAGGGTCTCTAGGTTTTTTACCTATGATTAAGAACTTAGGTATATTAAAAACAAAGAGTTAAGAAACTGATAGACGAGACCGAAATATAGTAAGAAAATAACCCGCGCTCATTGAACTATTAGAAGTGCAGTTATTCGGATCAGTAAACTGTTAGTCTCTAAAAAACAGTCGCTTATTTTAAAGCCAATTTTTTCACGATGTAATGGATGTGACATGCCGCAAAAGAAATTAAAGTTAGCCGATTTAGCAAAGTTAGCAGGGGTGTCTACTTCTACTGCATCAAGGGCGCTTAACGATAACCCGCTTATTAAGCAAGAAACGCGAGAACGCATTCAGCAGTTGGCTAAAACCCATAACTTTAGCTTGAATGCCGCCGCTAGTAGGTTGAGACTGCAAAAGACCAAAGTAATCGCTGTGTTGATTAACCTTGACGCTGAAACAGAGCAATCAATTGATGATCCATTCTTGCTAAAAGTGGTGAGTGATATAAACCTTGCCGTTAATCGTCAAGGTTACGAACTATTGTTGTCAAACTCATTTATGGCGGGTGAAGATTGGCATGGATACTTTATCGACGGGAGAAGAGCTGATGGTGTGATTGTGGTTGGTCAGGGCAAACAGCAAGCACACATAGAGCGGGCTTCTGAAGCAGGTATGCCTTTAGTCGTTTGGGGTGACCCGAAAACGGAGGCTGACTATGTGATTGTCGGGAGCGACAATTTCTTGGGCGGTAAAGTGGCCACTCAACATCTTCTCGACAAAGGGTGTAAAAAGCCTTTGTTTTTAGGTGAACCTGAGCATGCTGAACTGGGTGAGCGCTACAAAGGTTTTAGGACTGCCATAGAACTCGCGGGTTTGGCTGAGCAAGCTCAGCTCTTAAAAATAGATATAACCAGCCAAGCGGCTTACGACAGCATAAATAGAAAACTACGTAGCGATGGGCTTGATTTTGATGGTATTTTCGCTTGTAGTGACATGGTCGCACTGGGCGCCATGAAAGCACTCAAAGAACGTTATGTTAGTATCCCAAATGACGTGCTTATTGTCGGGTTTGATAACATCGCCATGGCTGATGTGAGTTTTCCTTCCTTGACAACCGTTAAGCAGGACACTAAAAAGGCAGGAGAACTACTGGTTGAAAAGCTGCTGGCACAACTGGCTGGGGAAGCTGTGTCGTCGAGTCAGCTGGCTATTTCTTTGGTTGAGCGTCAATCAAGCTAATTACCCAAAGCGAGTTTACGCTTAACGATAGATTGCGTTCTCCAGCACATGTTTAAACGAAAATAACATAAAATTAATATTGCAAACGTTTGCATTGTGATTTTATGAGCGCTAGACTGAGATAATCTTAGCGTATTTATGAGTCATGTAATGCAGAACATGCGAATCATTATGGCCATGGCGGTCTGTTACTTCTTATTTGCAATATTACTCAATAGTGTTGGCACAGTAATTTTGCAAGCCATTAACACTTTTGGTGTAACCAAAGCGCAAGCAGCAAGCTTAGAGGGCTTTAAGGATATCCCTATTGCTATTGTGTCTTTTCTCGTCGCGTCGCTT
Source organism: Pseudoalteromonas sp. SMS1 (assembly GCF_021530565.1). Lineage (GTDB taxonomy): Bacteria > Pseudomonadota > Gammaproteobacteria > Enterobacterales > Alteromonadaceae > Pseudoalteromonas. Next base: position 352,369 of record NZ_JAKGBI010000001.1, on the reverse strand, counting down.
ATCCCTCGGATCGGCTACAAGGTCGCACTACTGGCCGCGCTATCATTGGTTATCGTGATGTGTTTAGTCACGCCTATCGCAGGGAGTTTTTGGGCACTGAAAGCATTGTTTGCAGCTGTTGGGTGTGCATTCGCGATTGTAAAAGTGTCTGTCTACGCGTTAATTGGCCAGGTAACTGACTCTGCAAAGTCGCACTCCAGCTTGTTGAACACCATTGAGGGCGTTTTCATGGTGGGTGTGCTGAGTGGCTACTGGGTGTTTGCTGCATTTTTAAGTGATGATGTTGCTTCTAACAATTGGCTGAATGTTTATTATCTTTTAGCAGGCCTTTCATTGCTCACATTCTTACTGGTTTTCAGCGCTCAGATTGAAAAACCAAAACTCAATGCTGAGCACAGTCCAAAAAATGACTTTATAGATATGCTGCGCTTGACATATCAGCCGCTTGTGTTGGTTTTTGTCATTAGTGCGTTTTTATATGTGTTGATAGAGCAGGGAGTAGGGACGTGGTTACCTACGTTTAACAATCAAGTACTTAATTTGCCTGTTGATGTGAGTGTACAGCTCAGCAGTATCTTTGCCGCGAGTCTCGCCTTAGGGCGTCTATTGGCCGGGCAGATCCTTAAAAAAGTTGATTGGTATATCTTTTTAAATGTGTGTATTGCTGGTATGGCCACGCTGGTGCTGCTGACCCTGCCAATGACTAAAAACTTACCTTTAGCACCCGTTACGAGTGTATTCGATGCACCAATTGCCGCATATCTAATGCCTTTAATTGGGTTGCTGATGGCACCGATTTATCCGGTTATTAATTCAATTATGTTAAGTAGCTTAGAAAAGCACAGACATGCAGCTATGACAGGCTTGATTGTGGTCTTTTCAGCGCTTGGCGGGACAACGGGATCGCTTATTACAGGTTTTGTTTTTGAATATATGAGCGGCCAACATGCATTTTACATGTCTTTAATTCCTATGGGTATCATTACCTTAACCCTATTTTTATTTAAAAAGCGTGCTCAACAAGTAGCGTGCTCGTCAGCGGTATAGTCGAGGAAATAGTATGAAGTTTGAGCACAGCCAGCTTTTCAAAGAGGTGCAACTAAGCGGAATCTTTGCAGATAGTAAAACATTTGCAGATGCCATACCATTGCATAGTTGGCAAGAAGTGTGTGAGCTGTACGACCTTGAACAGCCACAAGACCTGGAAGCTTTTGTTCAATCACATTTCAAGTTTAGGCCTCAACCTGAACTTGAGGCTTTACCAGATCTAAACAGTGTCCCAGAGTATATTGACCTTTTGTGGCAGCGGTTGCTTAGAGAGCCAGAGCAACAGGACTCGAGTTCTTTACTTGCTTTGCCAGAGCGGTATATCGTACCTGGAGGGCGCTTCAACGAGATATACTATTGGGATAGTTATTTCACCGCATTAGGGTTGATGGATTGTGGTCGTGACGATCTTGTCCAGAATATGCTGTCTAACTTCTGTTTTCTCATAGAAGAGTTAGGGCATGTACCAAATGGTAACAGGAGCTACTACGGGACGCGATCACAGCCTCCAGTGACCGCTTTGATGGTTGATTTGTTATGGGAGTCAAACAAGTCGGATCACATATGGCTAAACGCAGTGACCAAAGCACTTGTCCGTGAATACGAATTTTGGATGTCTGGCAAAGATTCACTTTCAAGTGAGCTGGAATCGCATCGTCGCGTTGTAAAAATGCCATGTGGCGGCGTACTGAATCGTTACTGGGATGATGAGGCGGTTGCAAGACCGGAGTCTTACAAAGAGGACACCTCGGACGCGGCAGAGTTAGCCGAAGAGCAAAAGTTTAGCTTTTATCGACACATCCGAGCAGCTTGCGAGTCAGGGTGGGATTTCAGTAGCCGCTGGCTTGAAAATGCTGATGATTTAAATTCAATCATGACTACTGCGATTGTGCCTGTCGATCTCAACTGCCTAATGTACTTTATGGAGCGTCAGTTAGCTCATTGCTACGACGCGCTCGGCATCTCGACATTAAGAGACTCTTTCCAGAAAAAAGCGAAATATAGGGCCGAATTAATTGAACAATATATGTGGCAACCTAACTCTAGTTGGTACTTCGATTACAATTTTGAACAGCAGTGTCTGACAACTGTTGACTCGATGGCAGGGTTTACCCCCATGTTTTTTGAACTGGTTGATATCAGCAATGCCAGAGACATGACTGCACGTTTAATGTCTGAGTTTTTGAAACCGGGTGGATTGGTGACAACATTATGTAGTACTGCGCAGCAGTGGGATAGTCCAAATGGTTGGGCACCTCTGCAATGGTTTGGCGTAAAAGGGCTGCTAAATTATGGCTATGACGTTGAAGCGAATAAAGTGGCGCAAAAGTGGGTAAATACGGTAGAGGATACATTTTCGCATACAGGGTGTTTGCTCGAAAAGTACAATGTTGTTGATCCAAGTAAAATAGCAAAGGGTGGTGAGTACATGGTACAGCAAGGGTTTGGGTGGACAAATGGCGTCGTCAGTCGCTTTTATAAACTTTTGCAACAAGCTTAATTCTATTTTTAAAACTAAATCGTTGAAGCAAAAAAGTAAGTACCAGAAATGAAAAAAGTGCCTTAAAAAAGGCACTTTGGCTCACAATCAAGAGACATACACGTGATACTCGGGAGTATTAGTGTGCGTGCTCGCCTCCTTTTTCAATACCTAACCAAACAGCTCTGTCTGGTGTGAAATCTAGTTCAATCTCTACTTTCAATTCTGCGCTTTCTAAGTCATAACCTAAAACGTGTTTTGCGGTTGAATCGATGACAAATACCATATTTTCAGCTTGCGAGAACGTCATTCTGAAAGAGGCGCCTTCAGGTAAAGCGTCTAATTCATGCTCGTGCACTTTTACTGTATGAGAAACTTCCCAATGATGTTCGCCATTTTCTGTGTGTTGTTCAAAAATGCTAAGTACGCCAGCAGTGTCTAAAACCGCAGCATGTGAACCATCGTAGTTGAAATCGCCACCAGCAATGCTGTGTCCTTCAGTGATTGTCCATTCTACTTTTTCAATCTCGTTATGTTCAGGATCGATAACGACTATGTCTGTGCCTGCAATACCAATAAACTGGTGACTGTCTTCATGGCCTCTTAATGTGCCAATACGTTGACCTTCAGCAAAGCTCTCAGGGTTAGCAATCTTAGACGCTGTGAATTCGCCGTTTTCTTCAGTAATAACAACAACACCGTCCCCACAGGCAAAACTTACGTGTTCATGGTTTTGTGCACTACCGTGCAAAACAGGGCATTCCGCGTCGAATACTTTTTCTTGATCGAAGTGATCATCGTGTTTGTGGAACAGCGCGATTTTGTTTGGTAAGACTGGGTGTGTATCTGCTTCACGAATAGTGCTCAGTGTAAAATCACCACGTGCTTGAGCCGCACCATGCATATTTGTGTCGTACTCAATCTCAGCAAATGCTGATGCGTCACCTGAAAGGTAAGCTTCAGAGAAAACAGCAACCTGTGCGTTGGTTTGGCCTGCTTCGCCATCAAAGAATATGGCTGTATTGCTCTCACCGCTTGTTACATGCGCAGGTTTTACATTGTCAAATGACACACTGCTCAGCTTTGGTGTTTCTTCGTATGGGTGCATATGATCACCATGATCTTCTTCCCAGATTCCACCATCGACAAATTCAACACGGCTGTTGTCATATTGAACTAGGACCGCATAGCGACTGCTTGCTGTTGTATAAACATACTTAGGATAATGAGATGATGTTAGCTCTTCGGCAACTTCCTTATGCTCGATGTCTAAAATATGAATCGAATTCGAGTCCGGCGAAGTAACTAATAGGCGGCCAGCGGCATTTTCTGAACCGTGATCGTGGTCATGGTTATGATCATTACCTTCATCTTTTTTAACTTCTTCAACGACTGGATCATGTTCAACAATCGTTGTTTTTGTGTCTCCACAAGCTGTTAGTAGTGCCGTTGCAACTGCAACAGAGAGTAATTTATACGTATGTTTCATATTTACTTTCAATTATAAGAGTTATGGTTAGCAGGTTTTGTTCGTTTCCTTACAATGGGTCTGCTTTTGGTATGTTATAAAGTAACAATTTGAAATTATGTTATACTATAACGTTGCTGGCTGGCAAGAGGGAATTGAAAAATTTTGAAGAAGTTTGTTTTTAATACAGAAACATAAAAGAGAAGTGTAAAGCGCAATGTGTGGGCTTATTTAAACAGCCTAGTTTAGGTTTTTTTTGAGTAGGGACCGCCCATCCAATATAAGCTAAAAACTTAAGCGAAAAAGTTATCTGCTTTTGAGTACTAACTAGCCGCTAGCATTCAGTCCGTCATAAATAAAACTCTAATGCCAATAGCAGCGATGACGACAAGCAACAAAATCAGTTCAATTCTATGCACGATTGCCTTGGCTTTTTTGTCTTCTTTGTTCTTTTTTAGTGGCATATCATTGTCCTCATTCGGGTGGCGTCGCTCATATGCTGCATTGGCTTTTTTGGCAAATGCAGTTCGTTTTTCGGCACTTAACGTCTCATTTATTGAGCTTTGATAATCTAAGGGCTTTCCTCTGGAAGGTTGCCTTGCTCTTGGGGCTGCACACATATCACCCTCCTTACTACTGAATGGCTTTTAAATACTGTGCCTAAATTAGTAATTTATTGATTTTTGAATAAAATAAATTGCTAACAGTATTACTTGAAGTATAGTACTTTTAGCGGGGGTTGTCTTGAAGGTTTTGAGGGAATTACGTTGTGCTTTTGGGTATTTACGATGTTGAATGACATGAGTGAACTAAATTCATTTATTTTGATCTAAACGATATCAGGTCAAGTGTTTGAGAAGTGAAAAATAATGAAAATCGCAGGCGCAATGTATAGAGGGTTGGTGGTGATATTGATTGTTTGCACTTTGGGGTGCTCAGACTCAAAAAAAGATCCACAAAACCCTATTAACTTGTTATCCGAAGCCCCGATCGATTTAGGCATCATTTCTCAAGATGCTAAGTTAGCTGCTTTCCTAAATGACGGTACGGTCACGGTATCCAACATTGCAACGACTAAAATAGTTCATCAGTTTGAAGTAGATCCATTAAAAGCAAGCGACCTATCTCTTTCTCAAGACAATAGCCTACTTGCGGTAAGCTTTGACAATAAACTGCGCGTTTGGGACCTAATGCGTAATGAGCTTAAAGGTGAGTTCTCTGTGGTTGGCCAATCTGAGTTTGCCCAGATATCGCGAGTTGCAGTATACGCAAATCCAATGTTGGTACTCGTCGGTATGACGGATGGCACTTTAAATCTTATCGATTTTGATAATAAGCTGACCAAGCAAGCAAAATTACACGACGCAAAAGTAAGTCATTTAGACATGGGTGAGCACAGACAGCTCATCATGACCGCGGGGCATGATGGGCAAATCAAGCTATCTCACTTTGCTTCACTAACGCCAAAGTTCAGTTTTTCGTTAGAAAAGCGAGTAACAAGTGCGGCAAGTGGGTCTCAAAATGATATTTTGTTTGTTTCAGATGCTCTCAACGAGCAGTATTTGCTTAAACCATTCTCAGAGGCAGGTGCGCCGATAAAACTAACCTATCGCGAACGGTTCCGCTGGTTTAGAGCTGCGGCACTCAGTCCCAATGGACAATATTTAGCAACCGGATCCAGTAAATACTGGTGGACACTGTGGGATGCAAAAAATGGCCAACAAATTGGCGCTTTTAAAATTGAATCTGCCACTTCAACTGCCATGATTTTGGATATGCACTTTAATAAGGACAATGTTCTGACAACGTTAAGTAGCGACGGTATTGTTGAATTATGGGATATCAACACCTTAGCGAGAATTGCTAACTAGTGGCTTAAACCTTGCTGTAAAAGCCCACCTGTCGTGCGATCTTCATCGAGAGCACGAGCAAATTGTGAGATTACACTGTACAATCGTATAAAAGACTATACTATCACCAGTCGGTTAATCTTGCCGTATTTTAGAGTGACTGGAGCCATGTCATATAGACTGTTTATATTTATCGCCGCTTTATTACTAATTGGATGTGATGAAGAAGTTACATTGAGCAAAGGCGCCTTGGATCAGTTGGGGAATAGTGGTGTGCTTATTGGGCACTTTTCCGCAGATGGCAGCAAAATGGTTACGGTCGATGGCACTAATACTTTGCATGTTTGGGAAACCAATAGTCGTGTCAAAGAATTCACTGTGCCCAAAGATAAAATGCCAGATCGCGTCAGAGAAGTTGTGCTGTCGCAAGATAATACGATGTTAATCGTTGTTGGAGACAATGAACTACAATTTTGGTCATTACCAAAGCGTAAGTTTGTTACCAGGGTTAGCTTCAATGGTGTATCTGGTTATGCACATATTACGTCGGTTGCGCTAGCGCCCACAATGGACAAAATTGTGGTGGCGATGTCTGATGGCACAGTAAACATGGCCAATCTACATACACAAGTTAATAACCAATTTGCGCCCCACACTCGACCCGTTATGCATACTCTATGGGACGACAAGGGTGAGATGGTGATGACCGCTGCGCAAGATGGCAAACTGGCACTTTGGCAGTTTGGCTCTCCAGACCCTGTGTTTACAAAAGAATTTAATCATCGCGTAACCAGTCTTGCGGTGAGGCGAGACTTTTCAGAATTTTTTGTATCGGACGCATTAGACAACCAAGTGATTGCAACTTTGTTAGACGGAGTAGACAAAAGCGAACTCAAGTACATGGCAAGATTTAAAGTGTTTCGCAAAGCATTATTTATCGAGCAAAGTGCTTATTTGGCAACATCTTCTTCAAAGTCACACTTGACAATCTGGGACACTAAGAGTGGCAATGAAATAGGGACGTGGCAAATTGACACGCTCAATGCGGGAGCAACGATCGTGGATATGTATGCACCAAGCAGAGAAAAGTTAGTGACACTCAGTAGTGATGGGCTCTTGGAAGAGTGGGCATTAAATATGCTCGCAACCAAGTAGGCAATTAAACACACCGCTAGGGCGATTGCTTTCTCGGCGTGCCACTAATTTACAATTAGGTTAGAGAAAATGAACAGATGGATTTTGTTTTTGATGCTATTTTCAAGCAGTGTCATTGCTAGTACGCAGCAACTTAGCCAGCGTCAGTGTGCCCGCTACACTGATGAGTTAGAATTTTTACGTCAAAATAGTGCTTTGCAAGTGGGCGAGGATGCGCGCTTATTGAGGCTAATTGAGCGATTAGATACATATTGCAAAACACCTAAGCAAAGGGTTCAAGAAGCGGCTGCATTAAACCAGCCATCACATCGTATATTTGGCAGCGATACATTTAAAAATCAAGCAACACGTGAAAGATGGTTGGCTTACTTTAAAAAGCCTAAAATTTGTCACCATGGGGACCAGAGTTTTACCAGTGCCGTAAAATGTGCAGAGCAAGTCGCGGCGCAAAGGCAAGCCTTTGAATTGCAATTTCGTACAGAGCAAGCGCAACAAAATCAGACCCCACTAAACCAATCTACTCCAGTAGCAAATGAGGCAATCAACCAAGTCCCATTGAATGATTCGCACAGGCGTAAAATCCGTACCAATACCGATATAGGTTATGCAGACAATTTGCCAAAAACGCATTCCGATGAATATGTTGATAAGGGTCACTTTGACCGATTTGCAATGTGGTTGAGTATTATTTTGACGGGGTATGTGATTATTGAGCTAGTGAAGTATGCCTTTACAGGTCGCACAACTAAACAAAGAAGGCAAAGACGCAGTTTTATTAGTACTCATAAGTTGTTGACCAGTAAACTCGACAACAAAAAGTACATCGTGCTATATCGTAGTATGAGCCCACTGCTTGATGAGCTAGATATCGATGGTATTGTTTTATCGCCTTTTGGTATTTTCGTCTTGATTTATTGCCCTCAGAGCGGTGTGATTGAAGCTGATATTCAAGGAGAAATGTGGAATGTGATCCAAGCAGGGTCGTCCAATTTCTTTTTAAACCCAGCCAATGCTGCAAAAGTGAGAGTTGCGAATTTAAACAAATGTATGGGGGTCGAAAGTGGGGTTAGATGTATGATAGTTTTTGATGACGAATCAGAGTTTTACCCCGGAAAGCCTTTTAATTGCTTCCAATCTAAAGAGGTGGCTTTGGAGGTGATGCGTTATACTCAGTATATGTTCAGTTATGAGCAGCTAAGATACTTCGAACAAAGATTATTCTCTGCTGAAAGCGCACTTCACTCAGACACTGAATTAGTGAGTCATTCTTCGTGACTTTGTGCTGCGGTAAATTACTTATTTATTTGCTAAATATTATGATTTTTGATGCGTCTGATAGAAAATAGGGTTACAATTGCTGTCCTTTATCATTAGCACCCTCTAATTACTAGTTACAAAGGTTTCTCAAGTTTCGAATGACCGATCTTACAACTCATGAGGCTTCTCGCAAGCGCTTGTTAATTGCGCTCGCCTTAACATGCACATTCATGCTGATTCAGGTAGTTGCGGCTCACTATGCCAATTCACTTGCTGTATTAGCCGATGCCGGACATTTGTTTGTGCACAATAGTTCTTTACTGATTGCCCTGATTGCTTCTAGCGTGGCTGTTAAGTTGGCAAAAAATTTCAACGATGGGTACAAAAAAGCAGAATACACGGGTGGTTTACTCAATGGTATTTTGTACCTCTCAATCGCAATTATTATCTTACTTGAAGCGACTCATCGAATAGAATTACATTCTAGAGGGCATGTTCATGAGGTAAACACCTTTGTGATGGCAACCGTTGCGGGTGTTGGCTTTTTATTTCATGGTTTAGCCGCGTGGGTTTTGTACAAAGGTCGTAAAGATAGCATTAATGTATATGCTGTTTTCTTACATTCGTTCTTTGATTTACTCTCAACGATTTCAACCTTCGTTGCAGGTATTTTAATACATTTGACGGGCTGGAATATCATTGACGTACTGTCGAGTGTGTTGATTTCTTGTTTTGTCTTGTTCACCGGTCTCAAGGTGATTAGAACCTGTATTATCGGGTTACTCGATAAAGGCACGTCTTTACCAGCCGTAGAAAAAGTTGAGCAAGCAATTGTTGATACAGAGCATGTTGAAAGTGTACACAATGTGACCGTTTCTAATAGCGAGAGCACTTTGATGGTTGGTGCACATATCGTATTGAAGCATCATTGTACGATTGAGATGCATGATGACGCATGCCGTTTTCAGGTTGAAGCACGATTGAAGCTGCTTTTTTCAGTAGAAAAATGTGTTCTGCAAATAGAAAGTCACAATTGTCCCCACCATTAAACTTGGCAAATTACCAGCTTTCCTTTATTTTTTAATAGAATATAAAAGGAGCTGGTATTGCTAAATTACATCACAAAGTTACCGAAAGTGGTTGTTGCGCTCTTTTTGGGCGTTTTAGGTGGTATAGCCAACCTGCTACCAATTTGGTTTTTAGATAGCTCAGAGTTCCTGTTTGGGCAATTGTTTGTCATTCTCTGTTTGCTCGCTCTAGGATGGCAGTATGCTATTTTAGCGGTTGGGATCGGTGCTATATTCTTGCTGTATCGGTGGGGCCATTGCCTGCCGTCCGTTGTTTTTTTAATCGAAATTATATGGTTGCAGGTATTCTGTGTAAGAGCAAATAAACCCTTGTTTATGAGGGGACTAGGGTTTTGGGTGCTATTTGGGATCCCCATCCTATTTATTATGGGCAAGTTTGTACTGGGGCTAACATTACTTGTTATCTTTACTGCGCTTGCTAAGTATATGATCAATGCTGCGGTCTACCTAGCAATCGTCGATCTCACTTCTTTATTTTTATTCAAACGGGTATGGCAAGCCAAATCGCTTTATCAGATCCTCAATTACATGATAAGCCACCTGATAATTTTGGTTGTCCTGATAACAACTATTGTTCTGACTAACAGCCATTACAAGCGCATTGAATTTGAAGTTACCGCACAGTTGCATGATGCTTCTATGAGTGCATTGAAACAAATTGATGACTACTTAGAAAGTTACCGCCGCGCAATTAATATTGCAGCGCAAGATATACAGTCGGGTGTAGATAAGCAACAGGTCATTAGCCGCTTAGTTGATACTTACCCCAACTTTAGAACGGCGATTGTCGCTGACCAAAGTGCATTTGTGACACACTTTTATCCCAATGCTTTAAAAACCAGTTTAGTGGGGGAAGTCCCCTCGGTGGCTGATAGAGAGTACTTTATCCAAGCACCTTATTATCCTAATGGTTATGTGTCTGGTATCTTCCAAGGCCGGGGGTTTGGCAATGATCCTGTTGTTGCCGTGTCCGCGCCTTTGTATGAGGATGGTGTTTTCCAAGGCATCGTAGAGAGCTCTTTATTCTTTGAATCGTTTGAGCAGTTCATACCGAAAGTACTCGCACAAAAAGGGCATTTACTGATAGTCGACCATGAGAACAACATTGTTTTCAGTTCTCTTAAATCGGACTTTAATATACTGGACAATGTTGCGAATGATCAGCTGGCAGAACTCACAGAGTCGACTGATGAGATATATATTAGCAATAATCGAGATGTGTTTTATCGACAAAGTGTAGAGTCTGACATTTTTAATTGGCGCGTGATCAGCCTAATTGAAAGAAAGCATGTCAATATTGCTGTGGCGTCGGCATGGATACAGTCATTTGTTTTGGCGTTATTTATCATCGCCATTAGTAGTTTTTTAGTAAATCGAATGACCAGAGTATTTACCAAGCCCATCGTTGATTTGAGCCATAGTATCCACTCTTTTGACCCTGGAGCAAAAATGTCGGAGGTCAAAAATACCTCGGAAGGCAGTTGCTTAGAGGTAATTACATTGCAGCAACAGTTTTCTCAATTGGCCTTTAAATTGTCAATGAATTTCGCCAAGTTAAACAGTGCCAATCATGAGAATGAACAGCTTAACCGCAAGTTAAAAGATTTTAACGAGCACCTGGAGCAAGAGGTCAGTGAAAAAACGGAAGAGTTGATCAGTGCATTAGAGCAAGCAAACAAAGCCAGCTCTGCGAAAAGTCAATTTTTAGCGAATATGAGTCATGAGATCAGAACCCCGCTAAATGGGATAATTGGTATGTCGGAAGAGTTAATCGGCAGTGAGTGCAATCCAGAGTCAAAGTCGCAATTGGATATCATTCATCAGTCGGCGCATAAACTGCTTTTGATTTTAAATGACATCCTTGATTATTCAAAAATAGAAGCGGGTGCACTTGAGTTGTCAAAACATGACACTGACGTACAAAAGTTTGTAAAAAGCATATCCACTGCATTTGAAAAGTCCCTTAACAAGCCGAATGTTGAATTTATTTGTACGGTGGATAATAGCGTGCCAGCTATTTTAGAGTTTGATGACCTGCGATTAAGCCAAGTGATTAATAACCTTTTAAGTAACGCTGGCAAATTCACAGAAAAGGGGAGTATCAAACTGGATGTTGGCTATGAGCAGGGCGTTTTCAAGCTCCGAGTGAAAGATACCGGAATAGGCATTGCACACAATGCCCAAAAAGATTTATTTGATGAGTTTACTCAAGCCGACCTGTCTACAACAAGGAAATATGGAGGAACGGGGCTTGGGTTGACGATTTGTAAACGCTTAATAGCTTTGATGGATGGCCAGTTGAGTTTTCAATCGACAGAAAATATTGGCAGTGAGTTTGTCGTAGAGCTCCCCGCTGAGATTGGTAATTCACCAAAACGAGTACCCGTAAGAGCCGAACTCCCAAATCTAGAAAATATTAAAATTCTATTGGTTGAGGATAATCCGATTAACCAAATTGTTGCTACCCAGTTTTTAGCGAAAACAGGCTGTGTAATTGCAAAAGCTCAGGATGGGCTGGAAGCGCTTAAAGCCATCGAAGAGCAGATATTTGACTTAATCTTAATGGATTGCCAAATGCCCAATATGGATGGGTTTGAATGCACGAGGATCATTCGTCAGCAGCCAAAGAAATATGGTACGCCACATATCATTGCAATTACAGCAAATGCATTTCCTGAGGATAAAGAGAAGTGCTTACAGGCTGGTATGGATGATTTTGTTGCAAAACCAATAGAGTCACAAGCTTTGTATGCGTGTCTGGCCGATTGGAAGCGAAGAAACGCCTGATAAAGTTGATGGTTAATTGCGCAAACCAGCATAGTTTGGGGTTTTAGCTAAAAATAAAACTCCTTATCTATCAATGTTATTAGTAATTATTCTCATTTTTATACTTATGCTTGTTGATAACTATTTTTGTTTAGATTAAACTTATTCCCAGTTGATGTAATTGAGATTGGTTTTCATTCATGTATATTTGTATTTGTCACGGAGTTACCGACAATAAAATCGCACAAGCCATTGATGATGGTGCGAGATCTATGAGAGATCTTAGTAAAGAGCTTGGCGTAGGTACACAGTGTGGTAAATGCTGTAATTGTACAAAGAAAATATTGAACGAAAAGCTAATCGACATCGTTGATGTGACAGAGCAAGTCGCGTAGTAATTTAAACATAAAAAAAGGGCCGAGTGGCCCTTTTTTATTTTGCTCAAGATTTACATTTGAGACTGAAGGTAATTTTCAGTGCCCATCGCTTTAAATAGATGTAACTGCGTTTCCAACCAATCTATTTGTTCTTCCTGCTCACTTTGGATGTTATCTAACGCTTCTCTGCTGATATAATCTTGCTTTTCTTCACATAGTGCAATGGCACTTTGCAAGTCGACTAAAGAGGCTTCTTCAAATTGCATATTTGCCTTCAACATTTCAGGCACATTTTCACCGATATTCAATCTGCCGAGATCTTGTAAGTTAGGCAGTCCTTCTAAAAATAAAATACGCTCAATCAGTCTGTCGGCATTCTTCATTTTCTGGATGGATACTTTATAGTCCGCCTTATCGAGCTTTGGAAAGCCAAAATCTTTGAACATACGCGCATGTAAAAAATACTGGTTAATACCTACAAGCTCATTAGCAAGCACTTTGTTCAGTGCAACAATGACTTCTCTATCACCTTTCATTGACTGGGCTCCTTATACAAGTTGCGTTTGCAGATAGTTTTGAATGCCGACTTTGCCGATTAGGCCAATTTGCTGTTCAAGCCAATAAACATGGTCTTCTTCAGTATCAAACAGTAATTTCTCTAGTACCGCACGAGACTGGTAGTCCTGTTCTTCTTCACATGCTTTGATTGCATCTTTTACACACGCCACAACTTCTAACTCTAGTTTGAGGTCATTTTCCATCATTGATTTTACGTCATGACCGATTAACAGATCACGGCGCTTAGTCATATTCGGCACGCCTTCTAGAAATAAAATACGCTTTATTAACCAATCTGCATGGGTTGTTTCTTCTTCCATTTCATGATTTAGACGTTCATACAATTTGTTTAAGCCCCAATCTTCATACATACGTGAGTGGATGAAATATTGGTCGATAGCTGCCAATTCATTTGCCAGTAGTGCATTAAATGCATCAATGATCTTTTGTTTACCTTTCATAGGTCTTTCCTCAAACTCTGACTGATGGGGCTATTGTATATAAAGAGAATAACTTGTCAATAAATTCCTTATAAATCAATGGTTTATCAATTGATTCTTATTCTCATTTTCGTTGTCATTTCTGCTATTAGCTCGTTTCTAATCAAGGTTTCGATAAATATCGATGAGAATTTATCAAGTCAAATGCAAATGATCCCAATAATGCAAATAAAAACAATTTGCATTAAGGTGTTTGTTTTGTATATAGTTGTCGGGTCTACAGCAATCTGAGGGGAGCGTAATGGCCCTAACTGAGCAACTCGATACTTCTGTTGAAACTCCTTTGGAGTATGCATTAGCACCTTGGCAGTATGCCATTAAGTCTGGAAACGATGCTTTCCAACATGGAGAGTTTAACTCTGCACGAGATCGCTATCAAAGTGCATTGAATCTCGCGGGTCATTTACTAGAGAGGTTTGTTAATAGTGAAGTGTGCGAAGAGCAGTTAGTTGCGATTGAGCACTGTTGTCCAGCTCTAGTGGTCGCTGCACACAATTTGGCTGATTGCTTTATTGCACTGTCGAACCCTGAGAGGGCGTGTGAACAACTAATAGAAGTGCATAGTGTCATGCTAAACCTAGTTCAAAACACGTGCGTTGAAATCGTTGAGATTGCCTGTCACCACTTACATAAAACAAGGCAAGAGCTGATTCATTTTGCTTCTTGTCACCCCCATCTTCCTGAGCTTATTGAACAAGTCAATATCGCTATGGAAGGTGGATTCAACCGTCCACACATAGTCCACTAAAGTAAATGAGGAAATATCATGGCTTTTACATTGCCACAGCTACCGTATGCTTACGACGCTTTAGAACCACACATTGACACGAGAACAATGGAAATTCACCATACCTTGCATCATCAAACTTACGTCAGTAAAGCGAATGCTGCGCTTGAGGGCACAGAGTATGCGGATCGCGAACTTGAAGAGCTACTCAAAAATATAGATAGCCTACCTGAAAACTTAAAAGGTGCCGTGAGAGATCATGTTGGTGGTCACCACAACCATAGTTTATTTTGGACAATCATGTCATCAGAGGGAGGGACTCTTCACGAAGGGTCACTGGCTACAGCCATTTCAGACACATTCGGTAGCTTCGATAAGTTTAAAGAGCTATTTACTGGCGCTGCAGTCAGTCGTTTTGGTAGTGGTTGGGCGTGGTTAGTTGTTACTGCTGATGGCAAATTAGAAGTAACAAGCTCACTAAATCAAGACAGCCCGCTAATGGACAACAAAACACCAATTTTAGGCTTGGATGTTTGGGAGCACGCGTATTACTTAAAGTATCAAAACCGCCGTCCAGAGTACATAGCGGCGTTTTACAATGTCATTAATTGGGTTGAGGTTGAAAAGCGCTATTTAGCAGCAATTGCCGGTTAATCAACATCAGTAGCACCGCTTAATTTGAGCGGTGCTACTTAATCCGCCTGAGTGGTCAATTTGTACACGCCTAAATCATGCAATTAGTCCTATTCAAAGAAATAGTCACTTTCCATGAGAGACGCAGATAAAACTGTGCGCTATAGTATAGGTAAGTCTTTGGCATTTAAGTTTATATAACGAGCTGCCAAACATCATTATATTACGTGGACAGTATGCGATTTCTTACCGTCGTTTTATTTGCAATTTTCTCTTCGTTTGCTTCGGCTACGACGTTTATTACGGTCTGTTATGAAGACAAGCATGCCCCACCATTTTTTGTGGGTAGCGGATTTGACGTGCCAGAAAAGCGTCCAGGTGCCACCATTGAGATACTCCAGAGTCTCGATAGACATGTATCGACGGTAAGGATGGTGTTTGTTCGAAAGCCTTGGCAGCGATGCTTAAAGGACATTAAAAACAACAAAGTTGATGCTGTTGTCGCATCTTACCGACCAGAGCGTAGTCGTTTTTTGCAATTTCCCAAAAACTTAGATGGCAGTATTAATTTGTCACTCGCGATTAGTATGCTTGGCACTTGTTTGGTCGGTAAAGAGGGGCTCGCAATTGACATCGCAAACCGAAATTTTCCATTGAGCTTGGCTGCGCCAAGAGGGTATGCGGTGCTTAGTACGCTTCAACAAGAGTTATATCGCGTAATTTTGACTGATTCACAAGAAGATGCGTACCAATTGGTTCTGAAAAGCTTAGTTGATGGCTCTTTGGGTTTGTGTAAAATTTATGACGAGCAGATAGCAGGCTTCCCCCACAGTGATCAATTACAAGCAGTTTATCCACCGGTAGATATCAGTTATGGCTATCTCGCGCTTTCAAAAGAGTTTACCGAGCAAAACCCAGATGTAGCACAAAGCTTGTGGGATCAGCTTGGTAGCATGCCACTGCATAAGTATTACCTTGATTATGTTAATAACCCTGACAATTATAAACTTCCAAGGTATTGATTGTGGTCATATTAGAATTCTTTATGTAGACTAACGCGCACTGATATACTCTGTGAGCTCACCATGGCACAACTTTACTTCTATTATTCAGCAATGAACGCTGGCAAGTCTACAACGCTTTTGCAATCTGCATTTAATTATCGCGAACGGGGAATGACGCCATTTATTTTAACCGCTGCCATAGATAATCGCGCCGGAGTTGGTAAAGTAGCATCACGAATCGGTTTAGAGGCTGATGCATGCACATTCGAGCCCTCTTCAAATGTGTTTGACTTGATAAGCAGACACCATCAAGAACAAAAGCTCGACTGTATTTTGGTCGATGAAAGTCAGTTTTTAAGTAAACAGCAAGTGTCCCAGCTTACGGATGTGGTAGATAGTTTGGGGGTGCCTGTATTGTGTTATGGTTTGCGCACTGATTTTATGGGTGAACTTTTTGAAGGAGCAAAGTATCTTCTTGCTTGGGCTGATAAACTCATCGAACTAAAGACAGTTTGTCACTGTGGGCGAAAAGCAAACCATGTTTTGCGTTTAGATGAGCACGGTAATGCGATTTCAGGCGGTAACCAAGTTGAAATCGGCGGTAATGACCGGTATGTATCTGTTTGTAGAAAACACTATAAATCAGAACTTAATAAGTTGTAATTCTAAGTTTTTTTAACCATGCTTAGGCTATCAATCTAAATATTTGGTAGCCATGTCTAACTCTTCTTTTTCATTTTTAGCCAGCGAATCTGGCAAAACACCCTCGACTACCAATCATGCACCTTGGACAGTGTTACTTGTCGATGATGAGCCCGAAATACATCAAGTCACAAAAATGGCACTGTCTCGGTTTACTTACGAAGATAGAACGTTGGAATTTTTACATGCATATTCTAAGCGTGAGGCGCTCGAGATTATGCGTTCAAATGACGAAATTAGCGTCATTCTGCTCGATGTGATTATGGAAACAGACACTGCGGGCTTAGACTGTGTGAGAGAGATACGCCACGTCCTAAAGAATAAAGCAGTGCGTATCATACTCAGAACAGGTCAGCCAAGTACTATTCCAGAGCATGAAGTAATGCTCAAATACGATATTAACGATTATAAAAACAAAGTGGATTTAACCAAGTCACGGTTATACATTGTTATGACCAGTGCTTTACGCGCCTATCAGGATATAAAACGACAGGCTGAGTTAATTACAGCGCTTAAAGATCTCAATGACAATTTGGAAGCACGTGTAACGGAGCGAACTTCTGAATTACAGTTAGCTAATTTAGAACTCATCCATGCCAAACAGCAAATTATTGCGCAACAACAATCTTTACTGCAGTCAGAAAAAATGGCATCAATTGGTCAACTTGCCGCTGGTGTTGCACATGAGATTAATAACCCTTTGGGCGCGATGAAGTGTAACTTTGATGTGCTAAATGACTACATAACTAAGTTTAAAGGACAAGTGGAAGCACTTGGTCTAGAAGGCGTTGATGACGATCTGTTAGAAATTGCTGAAGTAATAGAAGACACGAGCATAGACATAGAGAGAATCGAGAAGATAGTCAGTGCGCTATCTATCTTTAATGGTGTTTCCGCTGAGGAAAGCACATCTGTGAATATAAAGGCGTTGTTAGAGCAATATGTTGCGACCCTTTCACAACCTCCGGTACTGTCGTTTTCATGTGACGAAGACACCGATTGGAATATTGACTGCTGTAGGAGCCAACTCCTACAAATTTTGAACGTCTTACACATTAACGCGCTTGAGTCAGGCTCCACAGAAAAAGGGATTGAGTTGCAAGTGGTGTCCAATCCAAAGTCAATGCATCTTATAATTAAAGACCAAGGTGAGGGAATTCAACAGCATTGCTTAAATCGAATTTTTGACCCTTTTTATACTACAAAACCAGTTGGGCAAAATTTAGGATTAGGTTTAACAATTGCACTTGTTTTGGTTAAAAATAATAATGGAAAAATAAGCGTAGAGTCCAAATCTGGAGTTGGAAGTTGTTTTGATGTTAGCTTTTCAAAAGGTGAATGAGCAAACTCAATTTGCCTGCTCATTTTGTATTTTTAGCACGAGTAACGCCATGCTAAAAAGCGACTTTGTTTGTTACCTTGCTGCATTTTAACAGTTTTGAATTGACTCACTTTTTGTTGCTTTAGTAACTTCGTTAACGGCGATACGTTGTCTTTTTTAGACAACAAACACGTAAACCAGCCAACTTGCTCCTTAAAGTGGGCACTTTGTAAAACCATGTTTTTGACAAAACCAAGTTCTCCGCCTTCGCACCATAGCTCAGGTGCGTGGCCGCCAAAGTTCAATGAATTCTTCCCCGCTGTGTGATCTATGCCCAGATTTCTCCATTTCCGCTGAGTGCCTTTTTGCGCTTCTTCTGCACTGGCGTGAAAAGGCGGATTACACATTGTTATGTCAAAATAATCTGTTTCACCAATAATGCCCGAAAAAATCTGTTCAGTATTTTTCTGAAGCTTCACTTTCACATCTAACTTATTCGCTTTTGATATGTTTTGCGCAATTTTAACTGCAACGTCATTGATTTCTGAGCCGACAAATCGCCAGCGATAAATGGATTGGCCAAGTATTGGGTATATGAGGTTAGCGCCCGTGCCGATATCAAGACATTTTATAGATTTTCCTGTTGGAATTTGGCCTGCGTTATCATGTGCCAAAAGGTCTGCGAGCGCATGGATGTAGTCAGCTCGCCCCGGCACGGGTGGGCAAAGAAATTGCTCAGGCAGATCCCAATACTTAATACCATAATGCGCAGACAACAATGCTTTATTGAGCAGTAAAACAGCTGACTTGTCTGCGAAGTTTAAAGTGCTTTCGCCATTTGGTTTGGCGATGAGATGATTTTCAAGCTCTGGCACATGTTTAATCAATAAAGGAAAGTCATAACCAGGTAAATGTTTGTTTCTAGAGTGCATAGTAAAAAAAGGCGCTAAATAATTGCCAACGATTATACCTTAAATTATGAGATGTAACTATGAGGTTTACTTTTGGATGTGTTAACTGGTACGATGAGTTAAAAAATATAATTGACGATTCATGATCACACAAAAATCCCTATTTGTGCCTTTACCCTGCTCAGGCTCTTTGCACTTAAGGCATATATATCATGAGCAAAAGGCGGGCCCGGTTGTTCTGTTTCTTCATGGTGCTATTGAAAATGGCAAGATTTTCTATACACATAGTAACAAAGGCTTGGCGCCTTTTATGGCGCTCAATGGTTATCGGTGCTTCGTTTTGGACCTGAGGGGAAGGGGGGAAAGCTTTCCTTTAATTGGGTCTGGACATGAGTATGGCCAAACAGAATCTATTTTAGAAGACGTGCCACTTGCACTGTCGTTTATTGAGCAATTTACCGGGACTAAACCACAGTTTTGGGTCGCGCACTCTTGGGGAGGTGTACTCATGAACAGTGTATTTGCTCGTTTCCCTGAAGAAATTGAACCAGTAGATGCCTGCGTATATTTTGGCTCTAAGCGCAGTTTACATAATAACCACCCAGAAAAGCTGCTAAAAGCAAATTTACTGTGGTATTGGCTGGCACACCGGTATTCAAAAAAATACGGTTATTTACCGGCAAAAGAACTGAAATGGGGCTCCGATAATGAAACCGTAAAATCTCATTTGCAAAGTGTACAGTGGGCAAAGAAGAAGCCATGGATAGACAGTGATGATGGTTTTGACTATGCTCAGGCATTGCAATCTCAAGTGTTGCCGCCCACATTGCATATTGCTGGCGTTAAAGACAAAGCGCTTGCTCAGCCAATAGACATTAAAATGTTTATGAAAGAGTCAGGTAAGGGGATTCAAACGCTTAATATCTATGGTAAAAAAAATGGCCATGGTCATAATTATGGACACATCGATATGCTGACTCACCCAAAAGCACAAGATGACCAGTTTAAAGATTTATTAAAGTGGCTGGAGCTTTATAGAAAGTAGGGCAGGTGCGACGTGCCTTACTTTTCACTTAATACACTTTCTATTTGCTTTTCGAAGGTTTTCCAACGGCTTAAAGAGCGCGTGTGCAAAGGCTGTCTAACCTGTACTTTGCTTAATGTCTCTACTTTTCCTCGGCTTTTGTAAAATTCCATACACTCTGGTTCATACTTTAGGAATAGAAAGTTGAGCAGTTTTTGTATGTTTCTTTCGGGTTCTTCAATCAGCTTTTCATAGCTTATCGAATATATATTGCGCTTCATAAAAGGCTTAAAATGCGACATAACTTGTTCTTCAATCGACGCATATTGTTGGTATTCGGTAAGGGAGCAAAAATAGGGTTCATCTTCAGCAAAATGATTGCTGTATACAGACCAGGCATTGGCCATAAAGTCTCTGGTTAAATGAATAAATCTAGCTTGAGGGAAAATCTTATAAATCAAACCAATATTCTGAAAGTTCGCCGGTAATTTATTTAAGACGACCTCTTCTTGTACGCGGTTTTTTTTGATTTCATCAACATAGACATTTCGACAGTAATCTAACATCGATGTGCTGACATCCAGTGAGCACTCAGGAAATTTCCGTTCGGTTCTCATCTCGAGATAAGGGACGATTTTGTCACTGACGACAATGCTTTCACCTATACTACCAACTTGGCTGTGTTGCGTGAGGATTTGTTCTAATAAAGTAGACCCCGTTCTTGGGAGTCCGACAATAAACACTGGGGTAAAGGTTGACTGAACCTTGTCCGTTGGTTTTTCAAAAAAAGTACGATCAAATGTACTTAATAGTCGGTTGAAAAACGGCAACATATCCACAGTTCTAAATTCGCACTGCTCAAGTTGAAGCGCATTGGCTTTTTCATAGAACTCAAATGCTTTTTCATTCTCGCCCAGTGCTTGATAACCTGTTGCCAGCGCATGATATGAAATAATTTGAAACTTTGGATGCTCATATTTGCCGTCGAGGCTTTCTAAGCGTTGTATCAAGGCGGGAATTTCGGCAGGAGGTTGAAGTTGCATCAATTCAAAAATCATAAAGACCGATACGCCGGATGGCGGGCACTCCAAGCCTTTTTCGAATACTTGTGTCGCATTATCAATAAAACCATGATCTAGATAGAACTGCCCTAAGTGATAATGGATTTGAGCATTATGTTTAGCTACGCTCAATGCATATTCCAAAACGGTTTTTGCGTCTACTGGGGAACCAACTGCAATAAATGCATCGGCAAGGGCGTACAGTGGATCGAGCATCTTAGGTAAGTGCTCGCATGCTCTTTTTAGGTAATAAATGGCATTGTCGTATTGCTCTAAGCGCATACAGATCCTACCTAATCCAAACAGAGCCTTCCCATTTTTAGGGTTTTGTTTTAGCACTTGCTTAAACATAAACTCTGCCTCTCTGAGGCGATTCTCAAGTAGTAATTCTGTGGCGCGATCTAAAAGTAGCATATCTTGTAAGCTTTTTATTTTTAACTAAATAATAAAAATAAAAAGAGGAAATAGCCATCGCTAATTCCTCTTTTGCTTCTGGGTTACAGATAAAGTTTAGAACGTATACGTTGCTTTGACGTAATAATAACCACCATTTATGCCAAATGGAGAGGTTTCGTAGTAAACACCACCCCATGTATTTTTAGCTGTTGTGGTCGCATTACCTTCCTCATAAAAGTCGATGACTTCCTCAGCATCTTGATCGAAGATATTGTTTGCACCGACGGTTAAGCTAATGTTTTCTGTAGCATAGTACGTCAATTCAGCATCAAACGTGAATGTTGGATCCGCCATAATAGCGGTTGCATCGTAGTCTACGTGAACACCTTGATACTCGCCAAAGTAGTTATAACGGATGAAGCCTGAGAAGTCTTCCCACTGCTGTGACCAAGTGTAAGTTGCTCTATGTTGTGGCAAATCGTTTTCTAAGCGTTTTACTTTGAATGCACCGGTGATAGCAGAGAACTTATCAACGGTCGTTTCATTCCAGTTATAAGCCATACTGAAAGTGGCAAAGCCACCAAGTAAATCCATTGAGTAGTTAGCAACTACATCCACACCTTGAGTTGTAGTATCAAAATCGTTTGTGAAGAATGATACTTGCGCGATGCTATCAACGTTAGGGACGCCGTCTGCTTTCAGTGCATCTTTTTGGGCTGGTGTCAGGTTGATCTTATCAGATTGACTCAATCGATCTTCAACTTGGATGTTGTAGTAATCAATGGTTAAGAACAAATCCCCTGTCTGATAAACAAAGCCAAGCGTATAACTCTCTGACTCTTCAGGCTGGAGTTCAGTACCACCTAATATTTCTGACACTGGGTTAGTCGGGGGTAATAATGCAGAGTCTACTAACACACCGCTACTTAAATTGGTTTGAACATTACTGACGTTTGCTTGGCCTACAGTGGGTGCACGGAAGCCTGTACTTACAGAGCCCCTAACAGATAGATCATCGGTTATCTGATACTGACCCATGATTTTGAAGTTAGTTGTTGAACCGAACGAATCATAATCTTCAAATCGTAAAGCCCAACCCATCAGGAAGTCATCAGTGAATGGGGTTTCGATATCTACGTATGCTGCGTAGTTTCTACGAGAAAACTCGCCTGCCGCAGAAGGTTGGAATCCAGGAAAACCATTAGATCCAATACCAAAGCCCTGTTGGGTAAGTGGTCCTGCAATGAACGAGGCCTCATCACCTGCAATCACCTCGAACGTTTCTTCGTGCCACTCAAGGCCCGCAGCAACGTTTACTTCATAAGCGAGACCAAAGTCGAACCCTTTAGACACATCAAAGTTAAAGTTCTTCTCTAATTGAATATATTTACCAGGACTAAACTCCATGGGGGTTTCTGCACCCAATGAAGCGTTCACCGTATTTGTAATGAAGTATCGTGATTCATTTCGGCCCACCGAGCCACTTAAGTCGTAATACCCGCCTTCCATGAAGCCTTCAGTGAATTCGCCTTTTGTACCAATCGTCAATGACGTATCAGTGATGTTACCACCAAAGTTAGGCGTGAAACCGCCAGGTAAAATTTCATTGAAGGCAAAGCAGTTTCTACCTAGCTCTGTATCGGCCGCAATCTGCTGATAGGCAGCAATAGTTGCAACGTTATATATCTGATTACCTTCGCTGTCACGTAAATTTACTGTAGGGCAGTCTATCCCGTTGTTTAGTCCATCTAAATCACCGACGAGTAGGGTTGCACCGCCATCATTTGAATAGACCTGTGGACGAGTTTGAGGGTTACGGTAGTAGAATCCACCTTTTACATCACGCTCAGAATAATTACCAAACATATAAAATTCTGAGCTGTTACTTAGTTCAAGTCCGACATTACCAAATATCGTAATGTCATCCTTAATCTCTGGTGCCCCCCAAATTTGCGCTGGGTTTCTAACACCTTCTACATTGGCGTCAATATAGCGTTGAGCATCAGGTCTTTGTACACTTCGGCTAGTGGGGTCAGCTTCTTTATATTGGAAGCTCAAGTTTACGAAACCTTGATCTGTGAACGGCAAGCCTACGTTACCTTCAATTGTTGTAGTGTCGCCATCACCTTCATAATATTCGCCTTGTTTGACGGAGAAGCTGCCGCCCTCTGACGCATCTTTTAAGACGAAGTTGAGTACCCCTGCAATTGCATCTGAGCCGTATTGCGCTGCCGCACCATCTCGAAGCACTTCGACTTGTTTGAGCGCTATACTTGGTATAACTGAAATATCTGGGCCTTGGGCACCATCGTTAATACCGCCACCTAAAAACGCAATAACTGACGAGCGGTGTCTGCGTTTACCGTTTAGAAGGATTAACGTTGAATCAGCTGGTAAACCTCGAAGGTTCGCCGGACGCACTAAACTTGCAGCGTCACTTATTGGGTTTGCATGAACATTAAGTGAGGGAACAGAGCCTTTTAGCAACTCAAGCATATCATCACCACCGGCTTTACTGAGTTCGTCACCACCAATAATATCAATTGGGACAGGTGACTCACCCACCGATCTCGGTGCTGCCCTTGAGCCGACTACGGCTATCTTTTCTATGTCTTTGTTTGCTCCATCTTCTCTGGCATCCGCCAAAGCATTAAATGACGCTATTGTCGTAATAGCGGCAGTAGTTGAAATGGCAAATTTAATCGCACTTCTAAGTTTGCATCTCTGTAGTTTCATCCTGTTTCCCCAGTTTTAACTTTTTTATTTGCTGATTAACAGCTTAACATTGTTAACATTAAGATAACATTGCAAAAGGATTTTGCCTATACTATCAATCAAATAGTTAACACATTTATAAAAGTAGCAGTGAATTTTTCAAGTTCAACTTTTTGATTGATTTAATTGCTTTTTATCTTTCTGTGTGAATTTTTTATGCTCTGGGTGTGATTTTTTGATATTTTTATGTTTTTATAACAGGTACTTACTATGTTGCAATAACGTGTTTAATTTTTATTTTTTTACGATTTTAAGTCGAGAGTTGGACGTTTGTTTACTTATTTTAGCAAGGTATTCTTTTATTTTTATATGTTTACAAAGCAAAAAGGGTTCTTTTAATTTTTACCAAAAACATTAAATAAACGTAAAGTTTATTTAATGTTTTTCTTTGCAATGCAAAAAATTAGTCTGTACACAGTTGTAGAGACTGACAGTTGATTTAGCATGAATATCCTCACGATTTTTGTCACAAAATTTGCTAAAATCAGATAAAAGGACCTGATGTTGGGTGCAGATGAAGTTGATAAAAGTGGCGCATAAAGCGCCGATAAGAGTTGTTCGAATTAGTCGCAAGCGGCAAAAGCTGCGATTAAAACGCGCGTTAATTTCGTTAAAAGGTGCGCTTGCTCAAGAAAAGCAAGAGACCGAAGAAATGCTAGATATTTACAAACGTTACACCCAAGGGGATGCATCCAAAGCTGAGTTAAGAACCGCCAATAAGCAATTTGTAGATATTTTAAAAGGGCTTGGTTTAGGCGTGTTTGCCATATTACCGTTTGCACCAATTACCATTCCAATCATCATCGCATTGGGAAATAAACTCGGTGTTGATGTACTGCCTAGTTCATTTTCAACTCAAAGAGATTCTAAAACCAAATAAGCTTGGCAAGGAATGTGCACTTAATAACGTCAAGCGAGCAATGGCCTTCAAAAGGTATATCGACATATGTCGGTGATTCACATACTCAACAGATTTCTGAAAATATAGTAAAAACTTACCCTTATAACGGTGAATTGTCTGTCGTGAATTGGTATCCTTGTTTTAATACAACTTACAATAAGAGGCACGTATGAGCACTTTACTCATTCACTCAAATAAAGGTACTCCGATTCATTTCACCACAGAGTCTCAACTTACTGGCTGGCTGTCAGAGCATGCAAGTGCTGCGCAAAACTTCGTGCTGGCATCTCGACAAGAAGGGCAAAATGTTTTACTGGTCCCTGATTTGAATAGTGGAGAGCTTGAAAGTGTAGTGTGCATTGTAGATTCATTAGAAGATCAATGGATTGCGGGAGACCTAGCTAAGCAGTTACCCAAAGGCACGTACCAGATCATGGGTGGCAGTGACTTGATCGAAAGCGCTGCCGCAAGCTATGCGCTGGGCGCATATAAATACAGTGCCTACAAAAAGTCAGCACCAATTCAAGCCAAGTTAGCGGTATCTGACGAAGCGCAATTCAAACGTATAAAAGACATGGTTTCGGGGATCTATCTCGTCAGAGATTTGGTAAATACGCCAGCGGCAGACATGATGCCTCAACACCTTGCAGAAACATTTATTGAGCTAACAGAACAGTTTGGTGGTGAGTTCAAGCAATTGATAGGGGATGAGTTACTTGAACATAATTACCCAACCATTCATATGGTGGGTAGAGCCAGTGATAATAAACCAAGACTTTTAGACCTTACATGGGGTGACGAAAGTGCACCAAAGCTTACCCTAGTAGGTAAAGGGGTTTGCTTTGATTCAGGTGGCTTGGATTTGAAGCCTGCGTCTGGCATGCGTAACATGAAAAAAGACATGGGTGGCGCGGCGCATGTGCTTGGTCTAGCACATATGATTATGGCTGCTAATCTACCAGTTCGACTGCGTGTACTTGTGCCCGCTGTTGAAAATGCGGTGTCTAAAAATGCATTCCGCCCGGGTGATGTCATTAAGACACGTAAAGGCATCACGGTAGAAATCGACAATACAGATGCTGAAGGGCGCCTTGTGTTATGTGACGCACTTGCTGAAGCGCAAAACGAAGCGCCAGCGCTATTGATCGACTTCGCAACATTAACTGGCGCATGTCGTATTGCTTTGGGCACTGAGTTACCCGGGTTTTATAGTACGGATCAAGGCATTGCAAATGACATTATTGCAGAGGGCCTAGCGCATCAAGATCCTGTCTGGCAGTTACCACTATTTGATCAATATAAAGGATTATTCAAAAGTGATATCGCAGACATCGCTAACTGTGGTTCAACCCCTTTTGGCGGTTCAATTACGGCTGCACTGTACTTGAAGGAGTTTGTAGAGCCACAAACGACACCTTGGTTGCACTTTGATGTGATGGCGTGGAATGTTCGTCACTTACCAGGAAGGCCTGTCGGTGGGGAAGGGTTAGGCTTGAGAGCGACCTTTGCCTACTTGCAAAAACGGTTTGCTAAGTAATTTATTCAATAAAAAACGGCTCATTTGGAGCCGTTTTTAGCGATTCGATTGACTTAGCTTTTGACTGGGATATTTGTCAATAGCGCTTTCATTTGTTGCCAATATAGTCCAACAGATTCAATGTTAACTTTTTCATCTGGTGAGTGCGGGAATTTAATGGTCGGGCCAAATGAAATCATGTCCATGTCAGGGTAAGGTTCTTTGAATAATCCGCACTCTAAACCGGCATGAATGACCATTATGTCAGGCTTATTACCATAAATTCCCTCATACATGTCACGGAAAATGTGTATAAGTTCAGAGTCTGGTTCTGGTTTCCAGCCTGGGTAAGCTCCCGAAAATTCGATTTGTGCGCCTGCTAATTCAGCCAGTGATGTTAGCGTCCCTTCGACATCTTTTCTGCCAGAATCTATCAATGAGCGAATAAGACACAATATTTCAATGGTGTCTTGCGACGTTGAAATAACACCCAAATTTAAAGAAGTTTCTACAACACCTTTAATATCATCACTCATTCTAACCACGCCGTTCGGGCATGCATTGAGAATAGATAATAACTTAGCAGTACTTTGCGTCGTCAACGGTGAAAGCGAGCTTTCTACTTGCTTTGTCAAAAAACTCAAACCGGTTTCTATTGCTGCGAGTTCTTGTTGCATCAATGTTTCAACATCCTGAATCGCCGTGACTACCTTGTTTACGTCTTCGTCTTTGAGTGCGAGTGTGACATAAGCTTCACGAGGGATCGCATTTCTTAGTGACCCGCCTTTGAATTCGACCACCTGAAATTCAATGTCTGTAAGATGATGTTTTAGGGCGCGAGCCAGTAGTTTATTGGCGTTCGCTCTGCCTGTGTGTATATCTACACCTGAGTGACCACCTTTCAATCCTTTGAGAGATATTTCAAGATAAACTTGGTTATCATGTTTGGCTTGTCGCTCGATATTAAGGTTCATACTGGCGTCAATACCACCAGCACAGCCCATATAAATTTCACCTTCTTGCTCAGAATCCGTATTGAGTAAGATTTCGCCTTCCAGCCAACCCGCTTCCAATCCGAACGCGCCAGTCATACCCGCTTCTTCATCAACAGTTAATATGACTTCTAGTGGGCCGTGCGCAACATCATCCGCAGCCAGTACAGCTAAGCAAGACGCCATACCAATGCCGTTGTCAGCACCTAGAGTTGTGCCGTCTGCTGTCACCCACTCTCCATCAATAAATGGTTTGATTGGATCAGTTACAAAGTTGTGATCTGTGTCATCGTTCTTTTGCGGTACCATATCGATATGTGCTTGCAGCACGACCGGCTTTCTATTTTCCATACCCAATGTGGCGGGCTTTTTGATAAACACGTTTCCAGTTTTGTCTCTGCGGACCGCAAGGTTTTGAGCGTTTGCCCATTCAACGATAAATTGGGCAAGTGCCTCTTCATGTTTTGAAGGGTGAGGGATTGAACATATTTGATCGAAAAACTGCCAAACAATTTTTGGCTCTAAATTGCTTATCTCTGAGTGAGGTTTAAACACCTTATTCCCCTAATGTGAGTCTAAATTTGTTGTCATTAATTTGCGTGATCACCTATTCAAAAGTGTAGGTGATGTGCTGTTTACTTTTATCTGCCAGTCGTCGTTATTGATTAGGCTCAATATCAATGAACCTAGGCCTTTATAATGACCGTTCCATGCAGTAAGACGAATTTGTTTTAGTAAAATACAATGGACGAGCAAGTTACTGGCATGCTTGTTATTAATCGCCGAGCAGGCATTTTTAATCTAAAACGTCGAGAAATTTTAGCAGGTCTGTTGGGGGATAGCGAGCAGCTATGTAGATAATAGCTGCCCAAAAATAAGGGGGATTAGTCTTTGGCTTTACATGCCAAGACGGCCTCATGGACCAGCTCTAGCCCCGATTTTTCGCATACCGGGAACGTGTAGTCACAAGTATTGATTGGCGTTGTACGTTCACCCCAACGAATGTAACTCGCAGCCCAAGTTAATCCAGCGCCGAACGCTGCAGACATGATATTAGCGTGAGGGGTGATTAAGCCTTTTTCTACAGCTTCACATAACGCAATGGCGATAGTAGCAGCTGAGGTGTTACCATACTGGTCAATATTGACCATGACTTTCTCGTCGTTGATATTCAACTTTTTCTGGATAGCTTGAATGATCCTCAAATTCGCTTGATGCGGTATCAGCACATCGATATCGTCCAAGTTTAACTGGGCCTTTTGCATCACATCATCACACGCTATGCTCATACCTGTAACCGCTCGTTTGAAAATTTCACGGCCCTCAAATAGCAAGTCAGAAGGGCCAACAGGCTTGTATTTGTCGATGTCAGAACCATAGTTAGTGATATGAAGAATATCTCTGTCTTCTGTATCACACCCTGTTTTTGTGCCCATCAGGCCACTTGGCTCTGTGCTAGCTTCCAATATCACAGCACCCGCACCGTCTCCAAACAAAACGGCACTGTCGCGCTTCGCCCAGTTTACATACCAAGTCATCCGCTCTGCTGCAACTACAACCGCGCGTTTAATCATGCCTGCTTGGATTTGAGCGGTGGCGTTTTGTAGCGCATATAAAAAGCCTGAACAAGCGGCATTGGTGTCACATGCAGCCGCCCCAGTGGCACCAATATTCTTTTGCACCAAAGAAGCGGTGTTCGCAACCATGGTTGAGGGGGTGCACGTGGCCAACAGTACCAAGTCAATATCTTTGCCGTCCAACCCTGCACACGCTAAAGCATGTTTGCTGGCAATCGTGGCTAGTTCTGCTGTACTAACATGGCTAACCCTTCTTGATCGTATTCCCGTTCGGGTTGCAATCCATTCATCGTTTGTGTCAACAATAGAGCTGATTTCATCATTACTGATGGCGGCCGGTGGCACTGCTTTGCCCCAGCCTGTTATTTTTGCGTAAATCATAGTGTCTCTTTATCAAATCCGACCACTTGGGTAATCGCACATTTATAACAAACTATTGTTTCGTACACAAAGATAACCTTGTTGATTTGCTACATTTGTCTAAAATTAGGTTTGAAACAGGCTAAATATCAGCACTTTATGACTCAAAAAATCACTCAGGAATTACTGGACGAACTTATTTCTTTAGAGCGTCAATTACTTGAGCCTAACGTAAGAGAATCAAAGGAGCGTTTGTCTGTTATGTTGGACGATGATTTTTATGAAATATCTGCCAATGGTTTGCTGTTCAACAAGCGTCATGTTTTGTCTCGATTACCCAGCGAGAAAGTGCCCCAGTTTTACAATCAAGATTTTAGGGGACAAATGTTGGCTGAGAACATTGCTCAGTTAACCTATCAGGCTGCCTATCGGCGCAATGCCTACAGCAACTTGCAATATTCTTTAAGGATGTCAATTTGGCGTAAAAATACAGTCGGATGGCAGTTGCTTTTTCATCAGGGCACACCGAGTCCTGAATTTATTT
The DNA here is from genome assembly GCF_021530565.1 of Pseudoalteromonas sp. SMS1. Taxonomy (GTDB): domain Bacteria; phylum Pseudomonadota; class Gammaproteobacteria; order Enterobacterales; family Alteromonadaceae; genus Pseudoalteromonas. Next base: position 322,379 of record NZ_JAKGBI010000001.1, on the reverse strand, counting down.
TGAATTATGACTAGTACACGTTTCGCTATGTTTTGAGTTACGACTTGGGTGCGGTAAAGTACGCTATCATTTTGATTTGGACCTTTTAAATGGTTATCGCTTTTTCCCCTCAATCTGCGCTGGGTCAGCTGTTATTACTGCGCTCTATTGCCATTGTGCTTCAGCTCGTACTCGTAATTATCTCTATTTTATTACTCGATAAGCACTTGCCACATAAGCCCGTTTTTACCATTATTGCTTTGGAATCTGTGTTTCAATTACTCAGCATTTTTGTCTATCGACGCTCTAGGGAAATTTCTGAACGTGCAATGACATTGCAGCTTGTTGCGGATGTTTTGTTCTTATCTATTCTTCTTTCGTTTTTGGGCGGGGCGAGTAATGCCTTTGTTTCTTTACTACTACTCCCGTGTATTATTGCTGCAGTCACGGTATCCATAGGCTATGTGTTATTTGTGTCTGCCTGTGCATTAAGTGCATATGGTTATCTTTATATCGCTGTCACGATGCCGATGCATCATCATGGTATGCATATGGGTGAGCATCTCCTAGGTATGTTCGTCAATTTCGTTTTTATGGTTGTGGTGACCGTTGGGGTTGTTGCGCTGTTGGTGAAACGTATAAGAGAGAGAGAAGCATTACTTGCAAAAACGAGAGAGAAACAACTTCAACAAGAGCAATTGTTAGCATTGGGCAGTGCAGCCGCTCAAGTTACGCATCAACTAGCGACTCCAATTGCGCACCTAAGCTTACTTTTAGAGGAGCTTCAAGAAGATTACCCAACCCACCCAGCAGTGCAAGAAATGGTTGACCCCATATCCCAATGCCGCACACAGCTGGACGGCTTTAGAGATCAAACCGAGCTATTGAAGCTCAAAGGACAGACAAAGTTGCAGTCTACGAATTATGTACTTGCACAATTAGAAGAGTTGATGGCGCTCCAATATCCTAATCAAGCAATTCAAATTGAAGAAAAGTCAGAGCCTTCCACCATACAGGGAGATCCCATGCTGATCCCTTCGCTGCTAAATTTAGTCGTGAATGCCGCAAAAGCCAACGAGCGTTCAGGCATGACTAAAATCGAATTAAATACTTTCGTTAAAAATGACTATTGGTTTTTGACCATACAAGACCAAGGGCGAGGAATCGCTGAGCACAAGTTAGACGAGATTGGAAAGTCTATCGTGGAAAGTGACAGTGGCTTTGGTATGGCTTTATTGCTTACGCATGCCACATTAGAGCGTATCGAAGGAGAGCTAAAGCTAGAGAATCTGCCGCAAGGTGGTGTATTATCCACGGTAAAATTACCAATAGTAGGTGCTCGATGAAGTTATTGATTATTGAGGACGATATCGCTTTTTCTAATACGTTGGCGCGTAGAATGGCAAAAATGGGTTTTGATTGTCAGTGCGTTAATGTGGAATCAGAAATAATTGATACATGTTTACAGTTCGCGCCTAATTTTGTTTTGCTCGATATGAAACTAGAACATGGTTCTGGGCTTCACTATATTGCGAAAATCCGTGAGACGTTACCCGAATGCAAGCTGGTTTTACTGACCGGTTTTGCGAGCATTGCGACGGCGGTTGAGGCGATTAAGTTAGGGGCTGATGATTATTTAACTAAACCCGCAGATACAAAATTGATTGCTAAAAAGTTACTAGGGGAAAATGTTGAAGTACAGAGCTGCTTCGAGTCTACAATGTCTCCAGAGCGATTAGAGTGGGAACATATTCAACAAACGTTGCAAGCAAATGGCGGCAATGTTTCGGAAACTGCAAGGCAGTTGAATATGCATAGAAGAACATTGCAGCGAAAATTGCAAAAACGCCCCGTTACTAAGTGACTATAAAGGTCTAAGCGACATTGCTCATTTCTCAGTTATTAACTAAATTGAAATTAACGAGATAATGGGGCAAGTATCTATGTATTTATTTGAAGTGAACGTATTTGCCGTATTGCTAAGCGCAATTGGTTCTTTTGTGTTAGGTGGAGTCTGGTATTCTCCCTTGATGTTTCAGCAGGCGTGGTTAGAAGGTGCGGGTTTAACGGAGCTTGACCTGAAAAATGCAAATCACAAAATGATTTTCCTTGGCGCTTTTATATTTTGCTTACTCGCGTCAGCCGGCGTGGCACTTGCAGTTGGAACGTCACCTTCGGCTTTGGATACGATGTTATATGGTATGGGAATTGGCGTGGTGTTTGTCGGTACTTCTTTTGGTGTGAGTTACTTGTTTGAACAAAGACCCTTGAAGCTGTTTCTGGTCAATGCGGGATATCACACGTTACAATTTACATTAATTGGATTTGTTGTAGGGAGCTTTAACTAAGTGGCTAAGCCAAATAAAAAAGGGCCAATTCGTACAGTTGATATATTTTGTTCGAAATGTAAAACGCAGTTATTCAAGTATCGAAAAGGAGGAAAAGGAAATTTAATAAAGTGCTTTGTCGAAAGAATTAGCGTTGATCATACAATCAATCAAACACATTGCCCCAATTGCGAGCAAGAGTTTTCTCGAAAGACACTCATAAGAGGTGCGCCAGCACTGAAAATAGTGGGAAATAAAGTCACTTTCAAATAGATAATTAGCGGACATTTATCCTGTAGATTGCAATTGATATTAGCCATACTTTTAAAGTTTGTGCTGTTTCAACGATTGAAAGTCACCCTTCCCATGGAGTAGGGCCAGCGTGTTTGGGTGAGTATCCACAAAATCTATGGACAAAAACATGATTGATATCTTATTTGACGTTATTGGTATGACAGGCACTTTTCTTGTTGTTGGTGCTTTCTTTTTACTACAGCTAGAAAAAGTCGCACCAGACGGCCTCAAATATAACCTCATGAACCTCACAGGAGCAATCTTGCTGCTCATTAGCTTATGTTACAACTTTAATCTTGCAAGCTTCGTGATCGAATTATTCTGGATCGCAGCGTCACTTATCGGCCTTTATAAGTATTTCAAAGCAAAGAAATTACAAACGGCGTAAAAACATAAGCAAAAACTTGCACAGTTGCATATCATGCGTATTATTAAGTTGTATGGACGGTAACTGTGTAAGCCAAAGTTAGATAAAGTTTTCTTTATTTAAACATGAGCTTACTATCGTGTAAGTAGTAAGGCTCAAAATGAAAAAAACAGTCCCTCTAATTCTTGCCACTTTTATAAGCGCTACCAGCAACGCATCTCAAGAAGACTTGTTTGAGTTGAGCTTTGAAGAATTGCTTGATGTTAATATTACATTGGCAACTAAAACTGCTGAAACGTCTACCTCAGTCCCCTCAAGTATTACCGTTTTTAATCAACAGCATATCCAGTTGTTGGGTGTCGCTAATGTGTATGAGCTGATGAATTTTGTCCCTGGTATGCAATCCACGCGAGGTGATTGGGTAGGTGCGGTACCAAAAGAGCACGCCCGCGGCGTGTACTTAGACAGTGGTAACGTTTTGGTTATGTTGAATGGTCAGCGGCTCAACGAATCTTCATTTGGCAAAGCGTCTGTTTATGCCCCTTTTATTCCTGTTGAAGTAGTTGAAAGGGTAGAGTTTATCCGAGGGCCAGGGTCCGCATTGTATGGCAGTAATGCATTTTTAGGGGTAATGAATATCGTTACCAGAAAAAATGACAATAGACTGATGGCAGCAGTGGGTGACAAAGGGATGTATCAAGGTGCAATGAGTATGCATCAGGGCTTTGAAAATGGGATCGAGCTAAATATCAATGCGTCTTTGTATCGTGATGACGGCGATAAGTATTTCGAGCAAGGCGTTCGGGATCCCGTTGACGGCCGTTTTGTTGAAATTGATATGAAGTGGCACAACTGGCAATTTTCCATTCACAATACTGAAACTCGCTTAGATGAATTTATCAATTTATCCGGTGAGTCCAAAGAGAATGAGTACACCAGTCGTAATTTAGGGATGCAACTAGAATTTGAAGACACACTCTCAGAGTCATTGCGTAATAAAACGAAAGTAGAGTTTATCAAGCACGATATAAAGAGCAGTGGGCAAATTGCAACAGCGGAAGAGTTAGGCCTAGCGCATGGGTTATTTGTCGGACCTCGTTGGCAATCAAAAGACCTCACTTTGAACACCGAGTTTGTCTATGACCACAGTGAGGCACTGAATATTATAATCGGTGGAGAATATTCGTGGGAAGAGCAGTCTCGAGCAGACGTATACACCAATTATTACGACCCTCAACAACAGATCGTACTCCCAGCAGAAGCATTCTATTTAGGGGGGCTTCGAGTAATTAAAGACTACGCTCCATTTACGTCGCTTAAACAGGACTTTGACTCATATGCAGCGTACGTGCAAGCGAAGTATACCGTAAATGATGATGTGACCATTTTCACTGGTGCGAGATTTGATGATGTGTTGGACATCGACAAAAAGCTTTCACCCAGACTTGCGGTAATTTATCGTTTTAACCCCAAACATACCTTTAAACTACAATACGGTGAATCTTTCCGGGTGCCGGTGAGCAATGAACTGAATTCAAACGATGAAGTGACGCAAGGAAACCCCAACTTAAAAGCTGAGTACGTGAAAACCACTGAGCTAGTTTGGCATATTCAAGATCAAGATTGGCAAGTGGACTTGGTAGTATTTGACAATGAGTTAGAAGACTTTATAAATTTGATCCCTGTCGACGAAGCACAAACGCGGTTTACATTTGATAATGTGTTCGAAACCAGTATGCAAGGTATTGAGTTTAATGGTTCTGTTCATATATCAAAAAATGCGTGGTTGAGTACGACGTTTACTCAATACATTGATTTGCCCTTTAACCCAAGCTACAAAAAATTCGGATCTTTGGTGTTTAATTTCAAGGCTGGCGAATTTCAATATGCATTGAATGGTTTGTGGCGAGATGGTATTACAGTGATTCCTTTCGAATTACCAGATGATCCCGATTTTTCGCCTTACAGGCAACCGAGTCATTGGATATTTGGTGCTACGGTAAGTTGGCGTTTGGATGAATCTCAAGGGATTGCTTTGCAAATTCAAAACTTGTTTGACAAAGAAACGGATGCGTTTGACCCCAGGCGGTACGATGGCAGAGTACCTCAAAGAGGTCGGCAAGTCAGAATGCGTTACACTTATAAGTTTTAGTTGTATTCACAAATATTAAAAATGTTAGCACGCAAGCTCTTTTTACTAATATAACATGCCACCTCACTTGGGACCACAGCGTCTCTGACTAAGCGGTATTCAATTCTGCGCTATGCTATTCGAGCCTCTGTCTTAACACGATAACCTGTGTTGTTAGTCGGATAATGGAGTAGTAGAACAGCATATATGTGCTGGCTCGATATCATCAATGAGAGAACACGAGTTCCAGAATATCGCTATTTTTTCAATGTCTTTTATTGGTGTTCGGCAAACTTAGTCAGCTACTTAGTTTTTAAAGTGATTAACATAGACTGGTGTAGTCTAAAGGCTTGACGAGGGTGGATTCGGGTGAAAAAGAAGCCACAAGTTCATGCAACGACCCAACATACCCCCTATGCTTTAGCTTAAACCTTTTAGCTAAAGTGTGTCACTTTCATTTCTTTCTGTCATACCTGAAAAGAGTATAAATACTAGGTTTGTATTAAATAGTTTACACATTTAACCATCGTAGATCGTTAACATTGATAGAAATTCATTAAGCTAATGAAGTTGTTGCATAAATATATGTAGATGCAAATTTGCAACAATTGTAAAAAATAAGTGTATTTACTGTTTCATTTGGCTAATCTCAATCAGGCATGGGTTGTTAACATGCGCTCTCACCTTGAAATGAGAGACAAAAACACACAATCAAGGAGCATAAAAGTGAAACTATCAATGATAACAACGGTGACGTTATCCGCGTTAGCCTTAATGTCAGGGGGCGCGACTGCTGCGCAAAAGCATTATTTAAATAATGAAGCAAACTTAAGTATGATGCTGCAATCTGGCGCACCTGCTGTTCTCTCTACACCAGCAGCTCAAATGATCGGGTTGAGTACGCAAAGTCAGCTAAAAGTATTGAAATCTTTTAAACATAAAAATGGATCGATCACACACCGTTATCAACAAATGTATCAAGGTTTACCTGTCATAGGAGATACAGTGAGCTTAACGTTTAATCAGCAAGGTGCGCTGAAACACGCACATGGTGCGGCGGTATACGGCATTGAATCAGACTTGGCGAGTACAACACCTGCATTAAAGCTTGAAGGTGCCGTAAAAGCTGCACAAGCTCAAGTTTTCTCTAAAGGTATAGATGTTCAAAAACACAATGAAGAGAGTAGGCTGGGCGTTTGGCTAGATACTGCTGGTAGTGCGCGTTTAGTGTATGAGATGTCTTATGTCACATACGGCCATGAGCCCGCTCGCCCTTATATGATTATCGATGCAAATACAGGTGAAGTACTTGTTAATTATAACAATATTCAACATGCAAATGCATCTGGCCCTGGTGGAAACCAAAAAACTGGTCGATATGACTATGGGACAGATTATGGGCACTTAGATGTTAGCCAGTCAGGCTCAACATGTACGATGAATAATGCCAACGTAAAAACGATTAACCTCAATCATGGCTCAAGCGGCTCGTCTGCTCACAGTTTCACGTGTCCTGAAAATACGGTGAAATCTATTAATGGCGCGTATTCTCCTTTAAATGATGCACACTACTTTGGGAATGTTGTTTTCAACATGTATAACGATTGGTTAGGAACTGCACCGCTCAGTTTCCAATTGCAAATGCGTGTTCACTATAGCAATAACTATGAAAATGCGTTCTGGGATGGACGTTCGATGACGTTTGGCGACGGTAAAGATAGATTTTATCCACTGGTTAGCTTAGATGTGTCCGCACACGAAGTGAGCCACGGTTTTACCGAGCAAAACTCAGGCCTAATTTACAGAAATAAATCAGGCGGTCTGAATGAGGCGTTTTCAGACATGGCAGGTGAAGCTGCTGAATTTTACATGAAGGGTTCAAACGACTGGTTAGTTGGTCAGGATATCTTTAAAGGAAGTGGCGCGCTTAGATACATGAACGATCCGACTAAAGATGGCCGCTCTATCGATCAACAAGCAAACTTTACTTCAGGGATGGATGTTCATCACTCATCAGGTGTATTTAACAAAGCGTTTTATAACCTCGCTACTACGGCCGGCTGGGACACTAAAAAAGCATTTATTGTCATGGCTAAGGCGAATCAAATGTATTGGACTGCGAGCACGGATTGGGATCTAGCTGGTAATGGTGTAATGGATGCAGCATGTGATCTGGGTTACAACCCTGATGACGTAAAAGCGGCGCTAGCACAAGTAGGCGTTAACTCTCAATTAAGTTCTGGGAGCAGTTGTGGTACCCCACCAACTGACGAAGAGCTGACCAATGGTGTTGCGCGTACTGGCATTAACGGCGCCTCTAAAGCGCAACAATTTTTCATCTTGAATGTACCGGCTGATGCATCAAGCTTAAAGTTTGAAACCGTCGGTGGTAGTGGCGATGCTGACTTATATGTTAAGTTTGGTAGCAGACCAACACTGCAAACATTCGATTGTAAAAGCACGACCTCAACGAGTAATGAAACATGCTCTATTTCCAATATTCAAGCAGGCACTTACTATGTGATGGTTGAGGCATGGAATCAAATCTCAGGTGTGTCATTGACTGGTACATACACGTCAGGTGGTAATAGTACCCCGCCGATTGACAGAACAGAGAGCAACATAGCGGTTAGTTCGGGTCAGTGGGCTAGATATACACAACAGCTTGGTGCCGGTTATTCCAGTCTTGAAGTGACGATTTCTGGTGGGTCAGGTGATGCCGACCTATATGTTAATTTTGGCTCCGCTTCAACCACATCAACGTATCAGTGCAGACCGTATAAAAATGGTAATACTGAATCTTGTTCCTTTACTAACCCTCAAAGTGGTACTTGGCATATCGATTTACGAGGTTACAGCAGCGCTTCTGGTGTAACGCTTAATATTAAAGCCAACTAACTTCGCCAAAGGGTGAGGCGGTGTTCTACCGCCTCAACTTAACCCCTCTTTAAAGGAACAATTATGTGTACAAAAGCCTTATTAACGATGGCGGTGTGCATTGTTTTGCCTGCCTTTGCAAACACTGAACTCACACCTAAGTGGATAACCATCGAATCACAAGCAAGCCATCATTACCAACTAGAAAATGCGTTAAAGGGCACTGCGTATCAAAGTGCTATCTCCAATTCGGCGGATGTCGATGTATTGCTGGTGGATGAACAGGAACACTTTGCACTAAGTCACTTTATGCACGACCATTACCATCGATGTGGTGGTTTCGTGGCCCATGACAGTGAATTGGATGCCCAGCAGTATTTGTCGCAATTAGCGCGAGCGCATCAGACTCAGCCAACGCAAGCTTATACCATTGACAATGGTGACACGGTACAAGATCTCATATCTCGGGTTTCAACAACTGGCCTAGACAGTACGGTGAATTCGTTGATGTCATTTTACAATCGGTATTACACACAACAATCCGGAGTAGATGCATCCAATTGGGTGAAACAGCACTGGACGGATATTTCTAAAAGCAGAACCGATATTAGTGTTGAGCAGTACGCACATAGTTGGGCACAGCCTTCAGTTATCGCGACGATTCCCGGGCGGGAAAAGGCTGATGAAATAGTGATTATCGGCGGTCATTTGGATTCTATTAATAGTTCGAATTCCAGTAATGGTCGAGCTCCTGGTGCTGATGACAATGCATCAGGGATAGCTGTACTGAGCGAAGTACTAAAAGCAATTGTCAACTCTGAGTTTAAACCTCAAAGAACCATACAAATTATGGGATATGCAGCTGAGGAAGTTGGCTTAAGAGGATCTAAAGCGATTGCTGCTGATTATGTGGCACAAGGCAAAAATGTTGTGGGTATGGCACAGTTTGATATGTCAGGAAACAAAGGGGGAAGTTATGACATTGTCTTTATTACTGATTATACAAACAGCGCACAAAATACATTTATGAGCCAACTCTTAGATACTTATTTGCCAAGTCTAAACTATGGGTTCGATCGATGTGGCTATGGCTGTTCCGATCATGCCTCTTGGTATCAACAGGGGATTGCTGCTTCTTTCCCTTTTGAGTCTCGAATGAGAGAGGCGAACCGCAATATTCACACCGCCAATGATACGGGGTTTGATGCAAGCCACTCAATTAACTTTGCGAAATTGGCTGCTGCCTATGTGGCAGAACTTGCAAAAACAGCGGGCAGTGCACCTCCACCGCCGCCAACCGATCCGACACCGATACAAAAAGTGATTACGGGAATAGATATCGGTTCAAGTCAATGGCAACGCTTTAGCGTAGCACTTGGTGCTGGCTATCAAGAACTTAAAGTTTCAATCTCTGGCGGTACCGGAGATGCAGACTTGTATGTGAACTTTGGCACAGCTTCTTCAACTTCCACCTACCGATGCAGACCATATTTGTACGGAAACAACGAGAGTTGCACATTCAATTTGCCAACCGCTGGAACATGGCACTTTGACATAAGAGGATACTCGCAGTCTTCAGGCGTCTCACTTACTTACAGTGCGAAGTAGAGGGTATTCTTCAATGCGTTACTGGTGGGAAAACACAACTACCAGTAACGCCATAAATATACCATTAAATTAACTACTTTAGTGCCTTGAAAGGCTGGTCTGTCTTGTCGTTATGTCCGATGTGATTCATACTGCCTCCTTATTTACAAAGCATAATTATAAAAAATACAAAAATGACAGATACAATGAATAAAGGCAGTGCACACTACAATCATTTGTGGCTCTTTTTAGGCCCATTTCTTTTTCTGATTACATGTTTTACCAACGGTCCTGAGGGGTTATCTGAGCCAGGTTGGAGAACCGCTGGCCTTGCTATGTGGCTCGCTGTTTGGTGGGTCAGTGAAGCTGTTCCGATCCCTGTCACGTCACTTGTTCCTTTATTGGCAGTGCCACTGGTGGGTATTAATGATATCAAAACGACTTCATCTGCGTATGCGCATCCATTGATTTTTCTATTCTTGGGCGGTTTTTTGATTTCCATAGCAATGGAAAAGTCACAGTTACATAAAAGAATAGCGCTTAAAACGATGTTGAAAAGCGGTACTAATCCGAAGTATCAAATTCTAGCAATGATGATGGTAAGTGGGTTTTTATCGATGTGGATTAACAATACTGCAACGACATTGATGTTGTTACCTATCGCATTGTCAGTCATTCATGTATTGCAAAAAAATGGCAATGGTTGTGACAATTATGCCAAGGCTTTGCTACTGGCTATCGCGTACAGTGCCAGTTTAGGTGGTGTCGGGACGATTATTGGCACTGCGCCTAATGCATTGATGGTGGCATATTTATGGGATAACTATCAAATTAAAATAGGTTTTGCTCAATGGATGATAGTGGCCGTTCCGTTTACATTTGGTATGATTTTACTTTGCTGGATATGGTTAACAAAGTTTGCATTTAAACTGTCTAAGCAAGAAAATAGCTCAGCATTATCGGAGATTTTCGCTTCTCAATTGTCTGCGCTTGGTAGGATGTCAATTGCGCAAAAGAATGTGCTGTTTGTATTTCTGTTTGCCGTGTTTGGCTGGTTACTGCGGCCATATTTGCAAACTTGGACAGGCCTGGATATTACCGATACAGGCATCGCCATTGCTGCGTCTATTTTGTTATTTGTGTTACCTGCAAGCAAAGATGGTAAAGAAAAAGTGATGGATTGGGCTGCGGCAAAAGATGTCCCTTGGGGAATACTGTTGCTGTTTGGAGGGGGCTTGACGTTAGCGAGTCAAATCAAAGGCTCAGGGTTAGCCGAGTACATTGCAAATTTGTTGGCAGGTGCAAGCGCCATCCCAATTGTATTGGGTGTCATAGCTGTTGCGGCACTGATAACATTTCTAACAGAATTGACAAGCAATACAGCCACTGCAGCAGGCTTTTTACCTTTGCTTGGCCCTGTGGCTGAACAGGTAACTGGCACACCGCTTATTTGGATTATCCCTGCTGCGATGGCTGCTAGCTGCGCATTTATGATGCCTGTTGCGACGCCTCCAAATGCAATTGTTTTTGGCTCAGGAGAAATTAAAATACGCGATATGGTTAAAGCGGGCTTCGTATTGAACTTAATCGCTATCACTATGATCAGTATCTTGACGCTCACAGTCGCTAAGTGGGTTTTTGTATTTTAGTGTTGTCTGCATGTTATAGCGCAGCATGAAATAGGCTGTGCTACGGCGCTTCTATTGAATTTGTCGCTTTATTCCGCTTTCGTGGCATACTAGTTATAACATTGATTTAACAAGTTGGTGGTTTCTAAGCTTCTTTGATACTATGCTGGGTAGTTAAATAAAGATGGCACGTCAGTGCTTATGGCATGTGTCTTCAAATTAGTTTCGCAACTTGGTAACACTAACATGCAAAGCTTGGAAACCACAAAAACGAGGGCACGTCAGTGAAACCCGAGCATGATTCCGCATTAGAACAAGCACTGTTTAGACTAAAAGCAGCCTTTTTGGCACAGCCTTACACATCCTGTGCATTGAGAGTTGAAAAATTAGCTGCACTGAAGTCTGCTATCATACAGAACAAAGATGAGTTAGTTGTTGCGGCGCAATCAGATTTTAGTCATCGTGCTGAATTTGATACTGTTATGGCGGATATGGTCCCCGCGGTGAACCATATCGGACATATTAGCCGCAATCTCCATCAATGGATGAAACCCGACCAACGCAGCGCCGGCATCGAATTCTTCCCATCAAAGACCTATGTTGAATATGTGCCAAAAGGAGTTGTCGGTATCATCGCACCTTGGAATTACCCAGTACAACTTTCATTAGTGCCATTGGCAACTGCAATTGCTGCGGGCAATAAAGTCATGGTTAAGCTGAGCGAATACACCCCATGCGTGAATAAGGTCATCAAATCCATTTTGGCTTGCTTAGAGCAAGATTGCATCGTCGTGGAGGGAGGAGCTGAAGTCAGTGGGCACTTTAGTGAATTACCTTTTGACCATATGTTTTTTACCGGCTCAACCCATGTGGGAAGGCTAGTTTATCAGGCATGTGCCAGCCGCCTTATACCTTGCACACTTGAACTGGGTGGTAAATCACCAGCCATTATTTTAAACGATGCAAATATAGAAAAAGCCGTATTAGATATCGCTTTTGCAAAGCGGATGAATGGTGGTCAAATCTGTGTAGCACCTGATTATGTGCTAGTACATCAAGCTGTTTACGAGCAGTTTGTTGAAAAGTTAAAAGAATCTTTTAGCAGCGACCAAGCCAAGCCTAAAACTGATACAGGTCTATTAAATGATAAACATAAGCAAAGGCTTGTTGGGATGCTTGAGCAGGCAAAATCGAAAGGTGTAGAGGTGTGGCATTCAAAACCGCTTGAAATGACGGCTTCTGATGATTTTGGTATGCACCTTGTTTTTGAGCCAACAAGAAGTTTAAAAGTGATGCAAGAGGAAGTGTTTGGTCCGGTGTTGAGTATTTTTAGAGTGACAGACTTAGAGCATGCTAATAGCATCATTAGGTGCACTGAAACGCCACTCGCATGCTATCTGTATACGAGTAATAAATGCGCTCAAAATGATATTAAATATAGGATGGCATGTGGCAATTTGAGTATTAATGACATGCTTTTGCATGTGGCGGTTGCTGATCTACCATTTGGTGGAGTAGGTAGTTCGGGATTTGGACAGTATCATGCTATCGAGGGGTTCAAAACATTTAGTCATGGAAAGGGGATCTTTAGCTCAAGTGACCACATATGGCGAAGTAAAATGTTAAGTAAATACCGCCATGTCATCGGCAAGATTTTAACATGGCTGTATTTAAGATAAATTTTCAGGACAACTACGCTTTATTGAGCAAACCCACTACCTGCGATATAAGTACGAGCTTGAATTTTATGGTAGATTTCATTCGCGATTTTTTGTCCTCTCTCGATTTGAGAGCGAGACATACTCTGTTCGTCTAGTTGGCGGCTTTCTGCTGCTGGTTGATAACCATTGAACTCCGCCAAAGTATTCCAAATATATGAACGCTCAATGTTTTTCTGAACTCCTAACCCTTGATAATACAGCAACGCAAGATTAAACATGGCCAATGTATAGTTATTGGCAGCTGCGCGTTCATACCAGAAACGCGCTTCTAGGTAATCTTGAGTAACACCATCACCATTTGCATACATAACACCTAAATTGTATTGGGCTGCTGGCAGGTTCTTTTTCGCTGCTTGAGTAAACAAGTCAACTGCTTTTTGTTTGTCGAGCTTAACGCCTCGACCATCTTCGTACATAACCGCTAAAGCAAACATGGCATCAGAGCTGCCTAGTTTCACTGCGCGTTGTAACAATTCGGCTGCTTTTCTAGGATCTTTTGGTACACCGTAGCCGCCATCATACATTTTGGCCAGTTCATACATTCCTGGCGCATAGCCCATATCCACTAGATATCTAAACTCTTTCAGGGCTACATCGAATTTTCCCATATTGGCAGCGGCGATACCTTCTTCTAAGGTCGCGAGGGAAGGTGCAGAGCAAGTAATAAGCCCCGCTAACACAAAGGTTCGAGTTATTTTTTGCCACATGGCGTTTCTCCTTATAGCACAGGGGGATAAATTTAGTTTAATGCACCTAGTGCAATTTACCAGTTTAGATTATAAGCTTTTGAAGGGAAATAAAAAAAGCCCTTAAAGGGCTTTTTAGTTTCATATCAACCGTCACCGATATGAGCAATGTAATGTAGCAAGTAAATGAGTATGTGAATAAACTGGGTCGAGTAGTTTACTCACAGTAATGAAACACAGCGCTAAATGCGTATACTGATCACCAAGTTTCATTGAGAATGATTATCAATAACTTCTCGCTGCTTGTCAACTGAAAATGATAACTAATTGTATTTGGGGTTTAATGAAAAAATATTTACTCGCATTATTTGCGGTACTCACGTTGAGTGGTTGCTTTTACGAAACCGTATACAAAAATGCAGATCGGTTGGCTTTAAACCGATTGGAGGAGCTTGTAGAGCTCAATGATGAACAAACACAATTCTTTTTAGGCTCATTTAGCAACTTTCAAGTGATGCATCAAAAAGAGCATATGCCCCTGTATTTAAGGTGGTTGACGGTGCTTGAGGGAAATTGGCGTATTTTAAGCTACGCGCAAATCGTTAGCCTCAGCGAGGACATGCAAACGCATTGGTCTGACTTATCATTGAGTATCAGTGCACCTACCACAAGTTTGTTACACGGCTTAAACACCCAACAAAAAGCGGATTTTATCGCTGCTTTAAAAAAACGTGCACAAGAGCGTACGAAAAATACCGAGAGACTAGAAAGGGCACTGGAGCGGTTTGAAGATATATTGGGAACGCTTACGCCGAGTCAACAAAAACTGGTGACACAGTACTTAGACGATACAGAATATTACAGAGAGGTATGGCATTTACATACCCAAAAGAGAATTGAAAAAATTGAATCTTTATTGGCAGTTGAACAAGCATTGAACGAGCAACAAAAAGCATTGCTTGGTGGTTATGTTTTCAACTCAATCCATGACGCGCCGAGTCACATTAAGCGTGTAAGAGCACAATGGATAGAAAAGCAAGTCAAGCTCATGTTGGATCTTCGCGAAACACTCTCATTACAACAACAAGACCAAGTTGATCAGTACATTCGAAAGTGGACAGACGTTGTGAAGCAGTTAATGGATACCAAGCTTTAAGCAGGCTTAACTGTCATTACTTAAGACAATAAGTTGATGTATATAGTGTGGTAGTACCTTGAACCTCAGCCAAGGCACTACTTCAGTACTTATTTAGAATGTGTAACGCACTGTAACGGCGTGGTGCCCTTGCTCTTTGATGTTTACAAGTACTTTGGCGCCATCAGGAATACTAATATTGGCTGTCATCTTGTTATCCCCCGCGGATGTGAATGGGGCGTCTGATTTCTTGCCCGATGCAAGTATTGTGATCTTTCCCGTTAGCTGGGCAGTGAAATAAGGTTTACCATGGTCACGTAAATAAAGGGCTGTACCTGCTTTTTCACGCACCAGCTCAAATTCCATTTCATGGGCTATTTTAACGACACCACCATGGCGTGGATGGGCACTGCCATGTGCGCTAACATGTGGGGTAATAACCAATGTAATCAGTGTTAGTAAAATCGCGGTAATAATAGGTGTTTTCATTATTTTCTCTCTTATAAAGTAATGTATTTTCAGCATACTTATTTTTGTAGGTGTTGCTGTAAAGACCCGTTAAATTGACTTGTTAGAGCCGCTTTTCAACCATACTTCGGTCGGCTTTTTGCCAAACTTCCAATACAGTAATGGCGTTAATAATATGTCCAGTAATGTCGAGCTGACTAAGCCCGAAAATATCACGATAGCAACTGGATGCAGAATCTCTTTACCTGGCTGGTCTGCAGCCCAAAGTAGAGGAGTAAGGGCAAATGCAGTCACCATCGATGTCATGAGCACGGGAGACAGGCGCTCACTTGCGCCTCTTTTGATAAGTGACGCATTAAATGACTCACCCTCAAATCGAATTAAGTTTAGATAATGGCTAATTTTTAAAATGCCATTGCGCGCTGCAATACCGGTCAAGGTAATGAAGCCGACAACCGAAGCCACAGAAAGTGCTGTGGAAGTTAACCACATTGCAACCACAGAGCCAATTAGAGCCATCGGTAAGCTACACATGATAATACTGGCAAACACCACGGATTTATAACGCAGGTACAACACTAAAAAAATCAGTGCAAACGACAAGGCCGACAACACAATTAGCAAGCGCATGGCTTGCTCTTGCGCTAAAAATTGCCCTTCTAAACGGATGAAACTGCCATCGGGTAGTTGATGGGTTGCAACAATGTCACGAATAACGCTGAGCAATTGCTTAACATCAACATTTTCGCTATTGGCATATAGTACGAGTCGGCGCCGACCATTTTCTCTCAAGATTTGGTTCGGCCCATCAAGCAATTCTATATCTGCAATATAAGATATTGGGATTGCGCCTGCTGGTGAGTTGATTAAGGTGTAGGCAAGTGCTTGCGGCGTACGCTTTGCATCATCGAGTCGTAACACCAATGCAAATCGTTTTACCCCGTCTACCACCTCAGTAACTTCAACGCCCTCTGTTAGCAAGTTGAGTTGACGCAGTGCTGAACCTGGCGTCAGTCCATATTGTGCAAGTGCTGTGTGCTTTATACGAATACTTAGTTGAGGTATTAAGACTTGCTTTTCGATGTTGACATCAACCAACCCGGGTACCGCTTCAAGTTTAGCGCGAAGCGCTTGTGCACTAATGCGTAAAGCCGCAAGATCATCACCAAACAGTTTGATGGCTAGCTGAGCTCTCACACCTGATAATAAGTGATCAAGACGATGTGAAATTGGTTGGCCAATGGCGACTTGTCCTGGAATGACAGCCAGTTTCTCGCGGATCTCAGTGAGCACCTCTTCTCGAGAACGCTCAGAATAGGCCAAATCAACATCGACTTCGGAAGCGTGGACGCCCTCAGCGTGTTCATCTAATTCTGCGCGACCAGTGCGTCTGCCAACTTGGGTGACCTCGGGGACCGTCAGTAATAGGGATTCGGCTAAATGTCCCATTCTATTTGACTCATCCAAAGATGTCCCGGGTTCAAAGATAATTCCAAGTACTAATGAGCCCTCATTGAAGGGGGGCAAAAAAGCGCGTGGAAACTGTGTAATACTCACAGCAGACAACAAGGCGATGGCGCCGGTGAAGGCAATTAAGTAATTCGTCTTTTTAGCTAAAGCCCAGTCAATCCATCTACTTTGCAGTGATTTTAGTCTTTTTACGAGCCAACTATCACCTTGGTGTACGACTTTTGCCTTGGGAAGAAGATAGTAACAAAGCACCGGTGTGACGGTCATTGACACCAGCAATGAACCAAGAATAGCCACGATGTAGGCTAACCCGAGTGGTGAAAACAGTCGGCCCTCGATGCCGGGGAGTGCAAACAAGGGCAAAAATACCAAAATGACAATCGCGGTTGCGTAAACAATGCCTGATCTAACTTCTAAACTTGCATGCCAAATTATCTCGAACACTGGCTTGGGGGCTTGCAATAGTGCGTTTTGCTTTAGGCGCCTGAGAATGTTTTCGACATCAACGACTGAGTCATCAACAAGCTCTCCAATTGCAATGGCCAGGCCGCCCAGTGTCATGACATTGATGCTCTGCCCTAACCAATTAAATATTAGCACGGTCACGGCAAGAGAGAGGGGAATAGCAAGTAATGAGATTATGGTAGTTTTTGCGCTGAGTAGGAACAAAAACAAGACAATCGCAACCATAATGGCCCCATCTCGAAGAGCTTCAGTGACGTTGTCAATGGAAGATTGAATGAAGTCAGCTTGTCTGAAAAGAATTTGCGGCGGGGCAAGGCCACTTGGTAATCCAGCTTCTAACTCTTCTAGCGCAGCTTCTATTTTTTGGGTAAGTTGAACGGTGTCGGCATCAGGCTGCTTTTGTACATTGATAACAACCGCTGCACGGCCGTTAAACCCACCGTCGCCGCGCTTTTCAGCAGCAGAATAACTGACTTGAGCGATTTCTGAGAGCAAAATAGGGCGATCGTTTCGCCAGCCAATTGCCAAATTTTGTAAGTGCCGGATGTCTAATGTACGTCCTTGATGGCGTATAAGGTACTCTTGATTGTTTAAATCAATAAAACCACCTCCAAAGTTTGCTGCAAAATCCTCGAGCCCATTGTGTAGTTCACTCAGTGAGATATTAAGTTGGCGCATACGCATGGTATCAGGAGAAACTCTAAGCTGGCGCACTTCACCACCAATGGGAATGACCTGAGCAACACCTGCAATAGACAGTATTCTTGGCCGAAGTACAAAGTCGGTATACTCGCGTGCTTTCATAGCATCGGTTTTTCCTTCCTCATGAATGGGAAGCGCGATAAGCATAACTTCGCCCATGATGGATGAAATAGGGCCCATGACAGGAGATATGCCATTTGGGAGCTGCTCTGACGCTAAGTCCAATCGTTCAGACACCAATTGCCTATTTTGATAGGCATCGGTATCCCACTCGAATTCAATGTAAATGATTGATAAACCAATACCGGAAGTAGAGCGAATGCGTGTGACCCCCGTTACTCCATTCAAAAGATTTTCTAAAGGGAAAGTCACTAATTGCTCGACTTCTTCTGGTGCCATGCCACCAGCCTCAGTTAGCACGGTAACCACCGGCTTGTTTAGGTTGGGAAAAACATCAATTGGTAGCTGTTGGCCTTGCATCACGCCATATATCATCATCACACAAGCGACGAGTAAAACGACCAAACGATGCTTTAAACTTGATTTGACTAATAAATTAAACATTGTTTGTCTATCTCACCTGATTTAGTAGTGATGCACCTTCAACCACCACTCGGTTACCTGCACCTAACCCTTGGGTTACAAGCACAAACCCTGGCTGCAGAGATTCATATTGAATTAACTGAGGTAAAAACTGTTCTGCTGAGAGTTTTATCCAGACCTGAGGGAGGTTGTTTTGACTTAGCACAATGGCATCCTCAGGCAAGATTATGCCCCGTCGTGTTTCGTTAGTTTGCACCCTCAATGAAACTCGTTGGTCGACAAAGAGGTTCGACTCGTGAGTGTCATCAGCAAGTTCAAAATTAAGGAGTGTTAAGCCGTTCACTTGCTTTGGTGCGTGACCAATGTAATTCAAAGATAGGTTTGGTTGCTCTTCAATGTTGGCCGCGCTTACTTGCAAAGATAATTGGTGATGACTTGTAGTGGCTTCGATCACATACTGATTGGGTGAAATGATTTCAAAAATGGTCTCGCCAGCTTCGACCCATTGACCTCTAGATGCATCATGGTTGATAAGTACGCCTGATATAGGTGCAATTAAAAACTCGGGTTTTTCTAACCCGCTTTGTAACGCGTTTGCCTGTTGCTTCAAACTGAATAACTCAGTTTCGAGTTGTTCTAACCCTTGCTTAGACGCCAACTCTCCGAGGGTTTTTAAGCGTATAACATCTCGTTGAGTCTGAGAAATTTGGTTTCTAATAGCGATAAGTTCACTGGTTTGGCTTGCGAATTCATAGGCAGTGTCTTGGTATCGAATGAGCCCAAGTATATCGCCGGCTTGTACACGGCTACCGCTGGGTCTAATACCTTCTGAAGATGCATCAAGCCGGCCATCACTACTTGATTGTATTTTCGCGTAACCGTCTGGATGATGTTTTACGACGGCGTCTAACTGTGTATGCCTTTGTGCATGTGTGTCAGTGACAAATTGCGTTTTAATACTGAGTAATGCTTGATGGTGCATTGGCAAAAAAACAATCCCATTTGACTGTCGACCCATAGCGCCAGACGCTTTATTTGATGATTGTGCTAGGTGTTCGCCATTAGGGCCATGTGCCCCCGGAGCGGCTAAGGCAGTGAGGGAATATAAGCCTAAAGGTAAGATAAGTGAACGATAAAATTTCATGATTTTGACTCCTTTGATTGGCGGCCAAACATATATCCTGCGACAAAAACTAAAAGGCACATTGCGGCAATCAGCCATGGAAATTCATGGTGGTGGGGCGAACGCTGGGTTGCATCACTGCGAGGTTTTACGACAGTCTCAAGGCTGGCCGTTAACAGGTCCCCGCGATTATCGGCCAAAACGGTCAGTACAATTTCATGTGTACCAGCGCGGATCAGTGTTGATAGCACTGCTTCATCGTTTAGTATGTAGGCGCTTCTTTGCATGGAGTACACCATGCTCGCCGATAGGTTCTCTACTTCTAATTCAATAGATGCATTAGTGACAGGGACATTTGATTTAAAATCGTGAAGGTAAATAACCAATTGATGGTCATAGAGTAAACCAACCAGTTCAAAGGATTCTGTAGCACTTTCAAATGTGGGAATGCTTGATACATCAACTTTAGGTTGAGTATTCAAGTGTTCTCCATTTGGCCCATGGGCACCTGGAGAAGCGTAAGCGCTAAATGAATTAAACAAAAATATAAGCACGATAAGCAACATACTGCTTAGTGCACGCTGCATGGTACGCAGCAAAACTAAATTAAAATACATAAATATTCCAAAAAAACAACAACACTCGCCATGCACACCGGTGCATTGACTGCGAAAAAAGTTCGTTTGAATTAAGCCCGAGGTGGGGGCGTATTATGTTTTAAAAAAGGCGGAGACCAATCGGCGGAAAGCGAAATAACGGGCCCGGTTGGTTTAATTGCAGGCTCTCTTAGGGGAGAAGCTTCAACGATGGCGGTTATACAGCATTCAAGGTCTTGATTAATGTGTTCAACCGCTTCTTGTGTGAAAGAAAGTGTGAAGTTTACTTCATCATTGTGATCATGACTGTGGGGCTGACCAATTTCATGTAGTAGGCCATGCGTGTCACCTTGCGATTGATGTTGTCCATCATAAGCAATACTTCCGAATACCTGAGTACTCAGAATACATAGCATTACAATTATGATAGAAAATTTACGCATTTGGCGAACGTTTTAATAAATTTTCTCGATGCTACCATCGATTTCAATGAAGCTCAATGGGGTAAATACGCGTAAAATTGAAAGTTTGAATGAGAAAAGCCCACATATTCTTGTTGTTTATCAATTTAAATGAGCGTGGATAAGGTTATTATGTGCAATTTCATAATAAGAGAGTAGTAGGCTTAGCTGCGCTAAGCCTCGTCAGTTTAGCGTTTCACTGAGACTTGCCTATCAGGCTTTGCGTAGTCTAACCTAGCGAGTTTCTGAGTTGTGTGATAACAATCCAGCCCGGACACTGCGACCGTATCAAGTTGCTCAATGTTAATGTAGCCGTCTTCGTTTACTGCACCATTAGGTACTTCAACATGTACAATCTCGCCAATAACCATCACGGTTTTGTTCAGTTCAATTGTTTTGTACTCTCGGAGCTTTAGCCCGATTTTAAGTTGGCTTTGAGCGACGAAAGGTGCATCAAACTCGTCATGATAAT
Source organism: Pseudoalteromonas sp. SMS1 (assembly GCF_021530565.1). GTDB lineage: Bacteria > Pseudomonadota > Gammaproteobacteria > Enterobacterales > Alteromonadaceae > Pseudoalteromonas. The sequence goes on along the minus strand of NZ_JAKGBI010000001.1, from coordinate 301,347 downwards.
AAGGTTTCAAGCCTGTTTCTTCAAATTCAGACTGATGCTCTTTATATCGTGCTGAGGTTTGATGCGCTTCTTTCCAAATTAGTGAGTTTACGTGATTAATTGTGTATGACTCAGTTTCTATAATGTTTTCTAACGTGTCTCTTCTAACGCTATGAGGCCTAAAAATCACGCCCATCAAAGGGGGATTAGCCCCCAAGTGAAAGACTGAGCTTACAATTGATAGATTTTCATCACCTTGAAGGCTGCGGGTGCCGATTAAGTTTGCGCTTTTGTATCCAGACAACGAATTCACAAAATGGGCTCTGTATCGTTCTTGGAATTGTAATAAGTCTTTGTTGTTTAAAATCATCTCATCACCAGTTTATGGTTTCACCTTGCCAATCAATAAAATCAACTTCGCCATCAAATTCTCTGCTATGCTCAAATTTATTGAGCAGTTCGGCAACGAAAGCAGGGGAGAAGAGTTTGTCTGGTGGCACATTATTTTGAAATGGCTTTGAAAGCTCAGAATCCGTTGTACCGGGGTGAAATAGCATCAATTTGGCGTTGCATTTTCTGCGTTTTAACTCTATCGCTGCGGTCTTAAAAAGCATGTTCAGCGCAGCCTTTGATGCGCGATAGCTATACCAGCCGCCAAGTCGGTTGTCATTTATGCTCCCAATACGTGCGCTCAGCGCAGTAAACACACATGGTAACTCTGTCGACAACAAGTGAGGCATAAATGCTTGCAGCCAATTAAATGGCACTGCCGTGTTGACGTGCAGCAAAGTATTAAAGTAGTCACTGTCGAACGACTCGATTCTTTTTTCAGGCATGTTATCTTGCGTGTGAAGCGCGCCATTGCATACGGTTATGGACTGAATTTTTGGATTAACCCTGGTTATCTTGTCTGCAACCGACAAGATACTTTTTTGCGAATAGTCTGTTTCGTACATAGTCATGTACGGATGTTTTATGCTGATAGGGGACCTGCTGACTGCTATCACGTGTGCACGGTGTTTAAGCTTCTCGTTGACGAGTGCCTTTCCTATCGCGCCACTGGCGCCTATCACAACTGCCGTTTCTTGATTCATCGTTATCAAAGCTTGTAATTTTTTATCTTTACGGATGAAATTGGCACTTGGATCAGTCTAAAAAATGGCGTTCATGGCTCATTATTTGCCGCCTTGCCTGTCATGAAATGGTCTTTTCATTTATGCCTGTTTGGCAGTATATTGGATTGATTAATTAGTATTCAAGGAATGTTTATGGATCAGCAATATACAAATTTACGCCGTAATGTTAGTTTGCTCGGGGAGTGCTTAGGTGCCACTATCGAGCATGCTCAAGGCGAAAAAATACTGGAAAAGGTGGAGCAAATTAGGCACCTTGCAAAAGCGTCTCGCAGCGGCGACCACCAAGCTCGTCAAACATTGATTGATACCTTAAAAGCACTGAGCAATGAGGAGCTGCTGCCGGTTTGTAGAGCGTTTAACCACTTTCTTAATCTTGCAAATGTTGCCGATCAGTATCACACAGTTTCTAAATCTGGTGCGCCAGAAGGCCCCTTCGTCACAATTGAAAATACGTTAAACACTTTAAAAATGCGCATTGAAAAAGGCGAGTGTTCCTTGGGGGATGCGCTGGACGCTGTTCAGGCATTACAAATTGAACTTGTTTTAACGGCGCACCCCACAGAGGTAACACGCCGAACAATTATAAGCAAACACGTTGAATTGAGTGACTGTCTGAAGCAGCTAGAAAATAACGAATTCGATACTATCGAAAAAGAAGCCATTTTATCTCGCATCGCTCAGTTAATTTGCCAAGCGTGGCATACAAATGAAATTCGAGATAAACGGCCCACACCACTAGAGGAAGCTAAGTGGGGCTTTGCGGTAGTGGAGAATAGCTTATGGCATGCAATTCCTCAGTTTGTGGATAAGTTGAGCAAACTGGTTAAAGCGAATTTACAAGTCGATTTACCACTAAATTACGCTCCCGTAAAATTGGCATCATGGATGGGGGGAGACAGAGATGGTAACCCTAATGTAACGGCAGAAGTGACACAGAGTGTACTCGATCATGGCCGGTGGATGGCGTTGGACTTGTATTACAGGGATTTAGATAAGTTAAGTGCAGAACTTTCAATGCGAGAAGCGAGTGAATCATTGCGCGCTATGACAAATGATAACACGGAACCCTATCGTCAATTATTGAAATCACTTAAAGCGGATTTGCGAGAAACGATCAATCATTTAGAAGATAAAATAAAAGGATTACCCAGCTCCAGTAACGACAAAATCCGTTTTACCGATCAGCTTAGAGCACCGTTACTTGTTTGCTTTAATTCGTTAAATGAACAGGGCATGGAAGTTATTGCAAAAGGGCTACTACTGGATGTGTTACGACGCCTAGATTGTTTTGGTGTACACCTTTGTAAGCTTGATATTAGACAAGACTCAGCCCGGCATACCGAGGTACTTTCTGAGCTGACAAGATATTTGGGTATTGGCGACTATGCGCAGTGGTCTGAAGCTGACAAACAAGCTTTTTTACTCTCCGAATTAAGCTCTAGAAGACCAATCATTCCAAAGCACTGGCAGCCAAGTGAGGCTGCGCAAGAAGTTATCAATACTTTTGAAACCATTGCTGCGCAAGACCGAGCTGCACTGGGGATATACGTTATCTCAATGGCACGTAATGCGTCTGATGTGCTGGCAGTACAACTGCTTCTCAAAGAAAGCGGTGTTAGATTTAACTTACCTGTTGCGCCACTCTTCGAGACGCTCGATGATTTGAATCGGGCGCCAGAAGTGATGAAAGCGTTGTTAGGGTCCAGCTGGTATAAAGGCCACCTCGCACACCAACAATACATCATGATAGGGTACTCTGACTCTGCGAAAGATGCTGGAATGATGGCCGCGGGTTGGGCACAGTATTGCGCGATGGAATCACTGATTACGCTTGGTGAGCAACATGGTATTAAGATGAAGCTGTTCCATGGTCGAGGTGGTACCATCGGCCGGGGTGGTGCCCCTGCGATGCAAGCGCTCCGGTCTCAGCCACCCGGATCATTAAAGCATGGACTGAGAGTGACCGAGCAAGGCGAGATGATTCGCTTTAAATTCGGTTTGTCCACGGTTGCCATCCAAAGTTTATCGCTGTACGCAAGTGCCATTGTCGAAAATAATTTGTTTCCACCGCCAACACCCAAATCACAATGGCGCGAGGCGATGCAACTACTCAGCAAAGCTTCATGTGAACAATATCGTAAATATGTACGTAACACCCCCGATTTTGTTGCTTACTTTCGCAGTGCAACACCAGAGATAGAACTTGCCAAGCTACCATTGGGCTCTAGGCCTGCTAAGCGAAACCCTAAAGGGGGCATTGAAAGTTTGCGTGCGATACCATGGATTTTTGCTTGGAGCCAAAATAGGTTGATGTTACCAGCCTGGCTTGGAGCCAATGAGGGCATTAAAGCGGTACTAGATTTAGGGGGGGAAGCATTAATTGAAGAGATGAGTGATTTGTGGCCATTCTTTAGAACACGTTTAGAAATGCTAGAGATGGTGTTTTGCAAAGCAGACCTGTGGTTGACTGAATATTATGACGAACGGCTGGTACCAAATGAACTGCGTCCAATCGGCGAAACGTTGCGCATTGAACTTAAAGAAACCATGGCAGGTGTGCAGAGGCTTGCGCCTAAAGGCAGTTTGCTTTCAGCGCAGCCTTGGGTTAAAGAATCAATTAAACTCAGAAACCCGTATACAGACCCGCTAAACTTGTTACAAGTGGAGCTATTAAAGCGCACGAGAGAATCGCAAAACCATCAATTAGACAGTGCTTTGATGATTACAATGATGGGTATTGCAGCAGGGTTACGCAATACGGGCTAACCCTATTTTCCTAAAAGTTTTAAAAATATACTTTTAAATAACAACTAGAAATAAAAAACCAATCCATAAGGGTTGGTTTTTTATTTTTTACTAGTTTTTAAATCGTAATTTGTTGACAGCCAGCCTCTATAAATTAAAATTCACGGCCACGAAAGAAATTTTGTAAACTTAACCACATATAGAGCGAGAAATGTCATTGTTATCGACCAGCATCACATACGATAAATCTACTTCATTAATTATGATGACGGTGAGAGGACGCGCTGGCGTTGAAGATGTTTTAAATGCTTACAAAGCAGTACAAAAATATGCGCAATCTCATGGCAGTAATAAAGTTTTGGTAGATGTGTCTGAACTAGAGCATCGATTTGCCGCCATTGACATTGTTAATGTCATGCCAAAAGTCGCGCACTATGTGTCCAATATGCAGATCGCTCGTGTTGTCGGCTTTGAGGGGTATATGCACGATTTGTTTTTACAAAAAGTAAAACGCTTTGGTATTCACGCTGAAAATTTTGAATGTTTTAAATCTGCAAAGGAATGGTTGAGTAACGCTTAAAAGGTGCGTAAACTGGCATGCCATATTCTATAATAAAAAAGTTATGGCATTAATAGACAACAAAACTGAATTATTTATCATAGAGTCCTGCAAACAGACACACGGTGTAGTGAGTGCGGATTTAGTCAATAAACTCATGTCCCAGCTAGATTGTGATATCGAGTCCCTACAACAAGCATTGTTGCCCATCGCGGCCAAATTTGCGCAAGCGCCGATTTCTTCTTTTTATGTCGGTGCGGTCATTTTCGATAAACAAACGGGAAATATGTACTTAGGCGCTAATCTAGAGTTTAAACGCCAAGCCTTATCGTTAGTTGTGCATGCTGAGCAGGCCGCCATTGCAAACGCGTGGATTAATGGCGCGAAAGAAATTACGTCGATTGCAATAAACGCTGCACCTTGCGGATTCTGCCGACAGTTTATGAATGAGCTAAGCACCGCTGGCACACTCGACATCATACTGCCTACTGGCAGGTATTCACTTGAAGAGTTATTACCTTGTGATTTTGGCCCGCAGGATTTAGGTAATCAAGAGGCATTAATGTCTCAGATTAAAGGGGATATTGACATTGATTTGCCAATCTCACGAGAATTAAAAGAGCAAGTTAAATTGGCCTATGTACCCTATAGTCACAATATGAGCGCAGCAGAGTTGGTGCTCACCGATGGTAGAGTGTTTTATGGTCGATACGCCGAGAACGCAGCTTATAGCCCGAGTTTGAGTCCAATGAGCAGTGCATTAAGTCAATTAGCTTTGGCGGGTGAAGCTCTCTCTGAAGTAGAGGTGGAGCGAATTACCTTGGTTGAAACTAAAGGGGTTGAAAATCAAAAAGCGGTCGCAGAGGCTGTCTTATCAAATTTAAATGGTGAGTCTTCCTTGGTGCACCATGTTTTCGAATCAAAGTAGGCAATGCCTACTTTGTTTTAGTCACGATTATTTCTGCAGCTTTAATCACCACAGATACCGCGCGTTTTTCTACCATTTGGTGATCTACATCAGGGATCTCTTGTCTTGTTCTATTTACAAGCACACCCGCGACACAAGCAGCCTTTAGTCCAAGTGCTGCGCACATAGTGAATAATGTTGCTGACTCCATTTCATAATTCATGACATTCAGCTTTTGCCACTCTTCGCAAGAGCCTTGAAATGCCTTGGAAACATAGCCTGAATACGTATCATAACGCTCCTGACCTGGGTAGAAGGTGTCACTGGAAGCAGTAATGCCAGTGTGGTATGGCACGCCTTCAAATTCACACGCCTGCACCATGGCCTGTGTTGAATGGAAGTCAGAAACCGCTGGGTATGATAGCGGTGCAAAATGCTGACTTGCGCCGTCCAGACGCACTGATGCAGTACTGACTAAAATATCACCTTCATCAATATGAGGTTGGATTGCACCAGTTGTTCCAATTCTTAAAAATGTCTTGATGCCAAGCTGAGCAAGCTCTTCAACTGCGATAGATGTTGAAGGACCCCCAATGCCAGTTGAGCAAATGACCACAGGGTGGCCTTTGATGTTGGCAAGGTAAATGTGGAATTCTCGAGTTTGTGCCAGGCAGACTGGTTCTTCTAGTTGATGCGCAATGCGTTTAGAACGCTCAGGGTCACCTGGGACAATTGCGAGCGTTGCGCCTTTGAGATCTGCTTGGGTTAACCCCAAATGAAATACCTTTTCCATAAAAAAACCTTTTTATGTTCTAAAACGTAATGGTTAAAGTTACGCGCTTCTAAGTACAGGACAGATGTCCGCTATCAGTATAGGAAGTAACGAAGCGCCTATATTTTAGCCGAGGTGAACGAGCAACTAAAAGTCGGGCTATATGATAGGCAGTAACGAATATTTTATAACAAATTTAACACGCAATTATTGCAATGCTTGCATGTTCGCCAGTGCTCATCTAAACCTTAATATAGCAATGTAGAGAGGAAACATTATGCCAACATCTCAACCTATCGATAAAAACCAAGAGTTTGCTCGGTGTTTAGAGAGCAATCAAATAAGTGCGCTAGCTCCATTCCATTGGTTATCATTGGCTTTGAAAGATATTGTTAGAGCGCCAATGTTAAGCCTGATTTATGGCTTGGTGTTTAGCATAATTCCTGCTTTTATTATGTGGCTGGTATTCCAGTCTGGTACCCACCTCGTTATTTTACCTGCGTCAGTTGCGTTCGCATTAATAGGTCCAGCGTTTGCCGCTGGATTGTATGATGTGGCATGGGAACTAGAAAAAGGTCATAAACCAACGTTAATGCATAGCTTAAAGTCCATGTTTAGAAATCCCGCAGGAGAATGGGGGTTTGCCATACTGCTGATGGTGATTATGATTGTATGGATGCGATTGGCTGCACTGATCCATGCGTTGTACCCGAATGTTCCTAATCCAACATTTGAGCAATTACAGGCCTTTTTGGCATTGGGGTCAATTGTGGGTGGTGTTTTGATGCTGTGCGTATTTGCAATATCCGCATTTACTCCTCAAATTATGATGGAAAGACGCGTTGATATTATGACCGCGGTAGTGTCTTCTGTTCATGCGGTTAAAACCAACGCGCCTGCAATGTTTGTGTGGGGATTGACGATTGTAACACTGGTGCTTATTGGGTTTTTAACGGGTGCTGCTGGCTTCATCGTGATAATGCCGCTTTTAGCATACGCGAGTTGGCATGGATACATTGCTATTATAAAAACAAAAAAACCGAGAGGGTACGAATAAGTAGACAGCTTCAATGAATAATCAACCGCTGAGCATTTCAAGGAAAATTGCCGCAGCGGTTGACTTATAAGTCAGTCGTGATATACCAGCCATATTCCAACTGTAATTTTCTCTAAAGTTATCTTGTAATAAAATTAAGGTTTTGATTTTTAATACTTTTACTTTTTGTTTTTAGAAGTCCTTTGCGCCTTAACTCAAGTTCAAGTCAGCTGAATTCAATCGCGTAGTACGTTTTTGATATAGAGTAAATTTAGCATGATTATGCAAATTTTTGAGGAGCACGCTATGAGCAACAGCAAATCACAATACCTTGAAAAACTAGAAAATTGTTTGTGTCCGCCAGGCGATGGTGTATTCACTGTAAACACAGCGAAAGAAAGAAAAGAAGCACTCAGACAAAAACTATATGGGCAAACTGAAGGCGTTGAAAACCTTTGGAAAGACTCTCTGAAAACATTGGCGGACAGTGAACACAAAGCTGCGATTTTGGGGATCAGCTCAGATTGTGGCGGCGGTATTCTGCGTGGCGCGAACTGGGGTCCACTCTTTTTACGCAGTACGTTAATAGAGCAGCAACCGCAAACCTCCGCATTTGATTTAGGCGATGTACGAGTAATTCCGCATTTATTGCACGACAAGTACTTAAATGAAGGGACAATTTCTAACTGTCAAAAAGCCCTTTATCAGGATGAAAATAGCGAGTATTTTGTTGCACCGCTTTCTATCACTGAAGACGTATGTGACGGCTTTTACAAACACTACCCGGATAAGGGGGTATTTGGTATTGGTGGCGATCACTCTATTAGTTACCCATTAACAAAAGCTTATTTAAAAGCCAAAAGAGACCAAGGTAAGCGCACGGCAATAATTCATTTTGATGCACATACCGATTTACTAGTTGAAAGACTAGGCATCGACCTTTGTTTTGGCTCATGGTGCACACATATCCTGGAGTTCTTACCAGCGCCTCATCACTTGATCCAGTTTGGTATCCGCTCTAGTGGTAAAGCAAAATCGCATTGGGAAGAGACATTTGGCGTCAAACAACATTGGGCCCATGAGATTCGTGAGCAAGGTGCAGATGTCATTGTTGCGCAGGTCATCGAACAGCTTAAAGCCGACAATGTTGACGAATTATATGTAAGTTTCGATATTGATGCGTTAGATGAAGAGTTTGCTTCAGCGACAGGAACACCTGAGACGGGCGGTTTAACACCTGATGAAGCAATGACAATTTTGAAGGCCTTGTCAAAAGAGTTTCCTATCACCGGTGCTGATATGATGGAAATCGCGCCATTTACGGATAGTTCTTTGGCGGGACAGTCAAGCTCTGAAACAACACTCAGAGAAGGCGCTAAGCTATCTGCATTCTTAATTGATACAATGAACAAAGCTTAATCACCGAATTGAAGGAGGGCTTCCTCCTTCTCACCTACCTTGTCATTAAATGCGACGTAACTTCACAAAATTAAATCCCAATTTCACACTCTAGTTATTTTTTCCTATAGTTTATGTGGGCAAAACGATTTTAGAAGGAGCCTATGTTGCTTAAGTTTGTGTTTGGATTCAGTTTATTGATTTCATCGATTGTTGCTCATGCGCAATATAAACTGAATGTAGTTACGGAAAACTTCCCGAACTTTCAATACATTAATGGGGAGGGGGAACTGATTGGCGCCGCGGCTGATAAAGTGAGAATGGTGCTGGACAATGCACAAATTGATTATCATATAAGCGTCCAAACTTGGACAACAGCATATAATACTGCTGCTAGAGACAGCAATACGTGCATATTCTCTATGGCAAAAAATGACCAAAGAGGTGAGAAATTTAACTGGATTTTTCCTATCAGCAAATTTACAACTTCATTTTATGCACTGAAATCGTCTCGCATCGACATTGAGAGTGTAGAAGATGCCAAGCAATATAAAGTTGCCGTAATCAAAGATAACTACAGTCATCAATTCTTAGTGAAAAATGGATTTATTGAAGGGTATAACTTGGTGCTAATAAACTCCTTTGATAGGGTGTTTGAGTTATTAGAAGCAAGGCGTAGTTTTGTTGATTTAGTGATTTTAAGCGACAATCAATTTAAGTTTAAACAGCAACATGATAGCAGAAGTGGCTTATTAGAACCGGTACTGACACTTGAAAATCTCAATACCCAGCTCTACTTTGCTTGCAATAAAAACTTGGCCCCGCACATCACCAAAAAAATCAAGCTCGCATATAAGCAGTCTGGGTAAATCGCTTTTTACTTTTTAGGTGAAGTAGGCCAAGCAAAACCATGAAAAGTATCTAAATATAATTGTTCAACTTTTTCTCTAGCCCATGGCGTTTTTCGCAAAAATTTTAAACTCGACTTGATGGATGGGTCAGACTTAAAACAGTTGATATTTACGCGATGAGCCATTTCTTGCCAACCAAGCTCAGATTCCAGTCGTTCTAAAATATCTTGAAGTTTTACACCATGAAGGGGATTATTTGGCTGTTCAGTACTCATTATGAATCTCATTTTTTACGACGCGCTAGTGTACTCGTATCTTGCCTCGCAAATCCAGCCTTTTTATATCTCCTTGCTCATTTACTTGCAGCCACGCTAACGGACTGTCAGGTTGATTTGCATATTTGTGGCTGCAAATATAAAGTTGGTCAAACTGTTTAATAATTGCGCCTTCGCTGTATTTTGATGAGTTGAACCAACATACGCGTTCAGGGCCATTTACAAAGACTCGCGCAGATTGCTGTTTTGCGTTAATGGGGCTTATAAATAAAAAAAGTATTAAAAATGCTAAAAAATTGATCTTATACATGGCATTACTCATAGTCTGGGCTAATGTTTATTAGGTCAAAGTAGCTAAAACAACAATAATAGCTAGTAACATGTTTGCTTGTTTGAACTACGGTCAAAGGGATTTTCGACGGCAACCTCGTCGAACGAGTTATATCTAATGTAAGCACAAGTCATGCCCGAATGGTAGCTTGATTGTAATAGGGGGAAGTATGGCATTTGACACTCAGTTAATGGCGGAACTAGAACTTTTAGCAAAATTTCCAAGGAGCAGTTTACACCAAGGTTTAAAAATACATAGCAGTGCTGATCAAAGCATTTTGGCGGCGGCAGAGCGTTTGTTCGAGAAAGGCGTAATAGATCGCCCTGATGGGGGGTATTTGACTGATTTGGGGCATGATTTATTGTCCCATATCGACCAAGTACATGGAGCGTTAAAGTAACGCTCCAGACATGAAGTAGACGTTATGCTGCATCTGGTTGATTTTCTGGTGCAGCTTTAATGAACGCTTCTAATGTATTGCAGTGGGCGTAAACGGCGGCAATTTTTGGAAATTGCGTCATGTCCACTTTAAACCTCAGTGCGTTGAACACCTGTGGAACAAGGCACAGATCTGCCAGTGTTGGTGTATCCCCAAAGCAAAATGGTCCATCGCCAAGCGTTGGCTCAAGTTTCTTAAACCCTTCAATGATCCAATGTTGGTACCATGTTGTTTTTTGCTCATCTGACACACCTAAGTCGTTTGCCAAATATTTCAGCACACGAAGGTTATCTATTGGGTGGATGTCGCAAGCAATTGCGTAGCTAAAGTTACGTACTTGCGCTTTTTGCCAAGGGTCACTAGGTAGAAGTGGCGTTTCTGGGTGTGTGTCCTCAAGCCATTCTAAAATAGCCAAAGATTGTGCGAGTGTGCCTTGCTCAGTTTCCATTGCTGGTAATAAGCCTTGAGGGTTCTTGTCGGTGTAAGGCTGTTGTTGTTGTTCTGACTTAAGCAAGTTAACTGCTTCAAGCTCATGTTCGATACCTTTGAGGTTTAAAGCGATACGTACTCTATAAGCCGCAGATGAACGAAAATATGTATACAGTTTCATTGTTGATCCTTTTTCACGACGAAGGCCACATAATGTGGCCATTTTAATGCGTTTCAGTTGTAGTTTAATCTACAGCAGGTTATGCGCCTTTAAAGTATTTTTTGATGCCTTTCCAACAATCAGCATAATTTGGCTGACGCTCTTTGCCTTCAAGCGCGTATTTTGTTGGAGAAATAACGTAACGAGATTCAAACATAAAGGCGAGTGTATTTTCATAACGCTGCGGCTCTAGCTCTGCATTGGACGCTTTTTCAAATACATCCGCTTCAGGACCATGAGGTGACATACAATTATGTAAACTCATTCCACCAGGCACAAAGCCGTGTTCTTTTGCATCATACACACCTTCAATCAACCCCATAAACTCACTCATGATATTACGGTGGTAATAAGGTGGTCTGAATGTGTTTTCTGCCACCATCCAGCGAGGAGGGAAAATCACGAAATCAACGTTTGCAACACCTTCTTGACCTGAAGGGGAGGTCAAGACCGTGAAAATTGAAGGGTCAGGATGGTCAAAGCTAACTGTATTCATCACATTAAAACGAGACAAGTCATATTTATAAGGACCACTGTTACCTGTCCAAGCTACCACGTCCAATGGAGAGTGACCAATATCACAGCGGAACAAATTGCCGTTAAATTTTGCAACAAGCTCGAAATCACCTTCTAGGTCTTCAAATGCTGCAACAGGGTATTGGAAATCACGTTCGTTTGAGTAACCGTTTGCGCCAACAGGACCACGTTCAGGGAGAATATACGGATGCCCATAGTTTTCACAAATGTAGCCGCGAACCGTGTCACTGATTAATTCAACACGAAATTTTAAGCCTCTTGGGATTACTGCGATTTCGCCTGGTTTCACGTTTAATTTACCGCACTCAGTGTGGAGTACTAATTCACCCTGTTGTGGGACAAAAAGCAGTTCGCCATCGGCATTGTAAAAATAACGGCCTTCCATCGATGCATTAGCAACATAAACGTGAATACCGATACCGATTTGCCCATTTGCGCTGCCATTGGCAGCCATTGTTACTAAGCCATCAATGAAGTCTGTTTTCTCGCTAGGCACTTCTACTGGGTTCCAACGTAGCATTGAGGGAGGTGTTGGCACTTCAGTAATTGGTCCTGTGCGTACTAATCCATTGTCCATTGGTTGATACTCGCCTTGTAATACGGAAGGACGAATACGGTAGAACCAGTTTCTGCGGTTTTCAGCACGTGGTGCAGTAAATGCGGTTGTGTTGTATTGTTCCGCATATAGGTCATATTTCACTTTCTGTGGTGAAAATTGACCAATCGGTAGTGCGCCAGGTAATGCTTCGGTTTCAAATTCGTTACCGAATCCTGTCATATATTCGAATTCTGTACTCATTTTACTTAGACTCCATTGATGTTTTCTGTAAGATACTCTCATGTGAGAGTAATTGCAAACATCCCAATAAAGATGTACTGTAAATAAATAATTACAAAAAGTGAGAGGTGCTTTCCATCGTGAGTAAGCCGTCAATTTTAGATATTAGTGAGTTTTTACCGTATCAATTGGTTTCGTTATCTACCAAAGTCAGTGATGATTTCGCGCAGGTGTATAGCGCAGAAGCTGGCCTAACACAGGCACAATGGCGCGTCTTATCTCATCTGTTCAATCTGGAGTTTGCGACTGCAAAGCGCGTGTGTGAGTTGGCGAATATGGATAAATCAACGGTCTCTCGGGCTATAAAACAGCTTGAAGAAAAGCAGTTGCTTAGGCTCTCGAAGCATCCAACGGATAAGCGTGCGTCTGTACTTGAAGCAACAGAAGCTGGTTTGACACTCTACACGCAACTCACACCCAAAGCGAAAGAATGGGAACGTACGCTTTTGTCAAACTTTTCGGACGATGAGACAGCTACGTTTAGAGAATTGGTTGCGAAGCTGTACAAATCAGTAGAAGAGAAAGGTGAGCATTAAATAAGAAGGGGCAGTCATCATTGCCCCAGGAGAGTTACGGGATCAAAAACCACGTAGTTTATTTATTACTGCTTGGATTTTATCAAATTTAGTCCGTTTGTATTCCGCTTCTTTACGGTCTTTTAAGTTGTCCCAATACTCACTGTCGCCAGGGTATTGTGGCTCAACAACGTAAGACGCCAGGTAGTTGCCATATGGGTCCTTTAACCAACAAGCATATTCTACCACTTGGTCATAAGGATCTGGCGCTTCGCAGCCACTACGCAGTGGTAAATCTGCCGCTTTTTTCTTTCGTAACATGCTTTCTAATGTATTTGCGAGTGTATGCGCTTTTGTCGAAACAACACTCTTTGAGATATAGCCCTCTAAATGTCGTTCGGTATAAATTGCAATGCTCACAGAGGCAGCAAGTGCGTACGTATCTGCCATGTAATAGTAATCATCGTTGTATCGATAATTCAACGCCCTGTGATTAATGACGTCTTCTGATTTTACAAGTAAGGCTGTTAATAGCGCGAGATCAGGCTGACTATGGCTCGCAGTATCGGCGTAATGTTCCATCGATGATTCGAGCGACCTGAATTCAGCAATAAAATCGTATTCAGCGTCTCTGACTATCTCTTCGCGTACGCGATCTTGAATAGCTTGCAAACTTGCTTCACTCAACATCACGTATTGAGGTCCTCGAGAGCCGAAAACAGCATCAGCAAGCAATGATCCAAAGCCAGAGATGAGTTTACTTTTCGCTTTGTCTAAAATGAGCTCACCAATTGAGGCAGTTTCTTCTTCTTGCTCAGTTGCATGGGCGGGGGATAGTGCGACGCAGCTTGAGATTGCTACGCTTAATAGTAGTTTTTTTAATTTCATTAGAATTTATTCCTTTTCTAAGTATCAAATTACACTGCCAACACAAAAGAATGTCAGTGCTGGAATATTATATTCATTATTTGTTTCTGTTTCATTAATTTAATTTTATATATAAGAATAACTGAAGACTATAAGTTAATTTAATAGCTATATTGGATACTTAAACCATTTGGAGTGTGTATTGAGCGAAGAGTGCTGCACTTGGGAGTGGATTTGAAGAGATAATCCCAATTTACAGATAAATAATGTTTATCCTCGCTGTCAGGGTCAAAAAAAGGCCAGTATAACACTGGCCTTTGCTATCTAATTACATGTTTAAGTTAGATATTAGAACTTGTAGTTAACACCTAACTTGATACGCCATGAAGAACGCTCTGCATCAAATGTTGTCGGTGCATCACTTTCATAACCTTCGCTGTAGACGTACTGGTGGCTCGCTTGATCGTATTCAACGCCAACTAATTCACGATTGTTGAAGAAATCAGTTCTGTAAACCTTACCTGCACTGCTGTCGATTAGGTTAAGTAGGTTCTTAACAGAGAAGTATACAGAACCTGTATGGCCTTCCATGAACCCTGGAATTTCTTGTGTGAATTTGAAGTCTAAACGTGTAGTCCAAGGACCAGTTACAGTGTTACGGTCTACGATGCTGCCTGCGTGTCCGCCAAGACCATTCTCATCGATAACTGCTTTAAGTTGCTCGTAGCTATATCCGTCAGCGTATCTTACGCGGCTGTCGTCAGCACCTGTCGGGATGTACGCTAAGAATTGACCATCATCAAAGTTGTTTTGGCCACCGAATGTATCGTAACCATTTGCGTATACCCAGCTGTAAGGTCTGCCAGAGCTACGCTCACCTTGTAGTGAGAAGGTTGACTTATAGCCTGAGAATAGCTCAGTAGAGTACGAGACATTAAGCTTAAAGCTATGTTCAATTTCGTAACGGCTACGGCCAACTACAGGGTTGTTTCTATCTGCTGCGTTGTACTTCTCATAGTTTGAGTTCGCAGTTGAAGAAGTACCACCTACAAGCGATGATGCATCTTGGTTTGCGTATGACGCGTTTACATAGAAACCGTTATCAAATGCTTTAGCAAGGCTTAAAGTAAATGTCTTACGTTCACCGCCATCACCATTTGTAAGCATGATGTCAGCACGGTCACGTTCACCAGTACCAACGTAAATGTTACGACCATCTGGGCCTACTACAACTTCTTGAGTTTCGCGGTATAGCTCTTTCCAGCGAACAGCGTCTTCTTCTTTTACATACATGAAGCTTGCTTCAAGGTCCCAGTTGTCACCAAGGCCAATGTCTGAGAAGTCAGCAGAATAGTTTGCTGTAATGCCGTAACGCCATTCTGAAGGTAGTTCGAAGTTAGGGTCGATTAAGTTAACATCGCCGTCTCCAGGTGCAAGGGTTGCGCCTTCAGGAGCTTTAGTGAAGTCAGGTGCGTCTAAGTTAACACCGTCAGTGTTTGCGCGAACATTGATCTGACCATCGTTTGAATAAGAGTTAGAGATCCAAACATTTGGTGTACCACCGTAGTAGCGACCTAGACCACCACTGATAGTTAGGTTATCTGCTGCAGTCCAGTTAAAGCCGATACGTGGAAGAATAATATCTTTTCCGTCTAGGCTGTTTGTATTTGAAAAGTTATATAGATCTGTGAATGTCGTGTTTTCACGAATTAGACCTGATGTTGAAATCTTCTCATAACGAACACCAACGTTAATCCATAAGTCGTCACGAATGTCCCAACGATCTTCTACGAACATATGTAGATTTTGAACTTCAAAGTCTGCTGCTGCATCGTTTGCATTGCCAGTGTGTGCGTTTGAGTAGGATACTCGGCTCGCTTTGCCGTCTTTAAAGTCTTGTAACGAGTCAAATGTCCAGTCACCACGAGAGAACGGTACGAATTGGTTAAATACGTCGATTTTCTCAACACCAATACCGAAGCTTAACGTGTGGTAGTCAAATAAGTATTCACCTTCGATGTCGAAAGTTGTTGTTGTATTCTCTAGCTTATTCGCGTGGCGGAATGGATCTGTACCAAAATAAACTCTGTTGTCATCAAAGTCGATGCGCACTTGACCAACTTTTGCGTCATTTAGTGCATCAGAGAATGGTGCTTGGTCAGTTTTTGTATCTTTGTAAGATACTTTAACTTGAGTTGAAAATTCGTCAGTCCAGTCAGAGTAGAACTGTGCTGCGTAAGATGTGATCTCACCTTTTTTATCGTACCAGTTACTTAACAGAGAAAAACGGCTACTACGCGTATTTTGTGGCGTAATTGTATTATCTGTTGAATCTTGGTACGTGAATGCAGCACGGTGGTAATCGTTGATGTTCCAATCAAGCTTAAGAAGTAGTTTTTCGCTGTCATTGTTTAGACCGCTTGGCACATCACCCGTATTTACATTGTATTTGCTGCTCGCAACACTCTTAACTTCTTCTAAATCAGCGTTTGTTAACCAATCTAGTTCGTTTGCTGCACCAGAGCCCTGTACGCCCCATTCAGTAACAAATGGTGTTGTAGACTCTTCGTAAGCGACGAAGAAAAATAGTTTGTCTTCGATGATCTTGCCACCAAGCGCTGCACCAAACGTTTTACGTTCATATGCTAGGTCAACTTCTGTGCCATCTTCACGCTTAGGCGTACCAGCCATTGAGTCATCTTCGTACTCATAGAAAAACTCACCAGAAAGTTCATTAGAACCTGATTTTGTTACTGCATTTACAGACGCACCTGTAAAACCAGACGCTTTTGCGTTAAATGGCGTGATGTCTACAGATACTTGATCAATAGCCAAAAGAGAGATTGGTGAACCGTTAGTAGGGTAACCATTGTCGTTCAAACCAAAGTCATCGTTTTGCTTAACACCGTCAATTGAGATGCTGTTAAAACGAGGGTTAACACCACCTACTGACATCTCACCACGAGAATCATCAGAGATATTAACAAGCGGGTTTTGTCTAATGATGTCTTTTAGATCACGATCAAATGAAGGTGCACGCTCGATATCGCCTGCGCCGTATACGCTACCCATCGTATCTTTAGAAGCGTTCATGATAGAGTGACGTGATGCACCGGTAATTGTGATTGTTTCAACATCAGAGTTAAGCTCGATGTCTAAATCAGACGTTTTACCTAATGTTAAGAACAAATCGGTTAGTGTTTTGTCTCTGTTTTTTTGAGAATCAATTACGACAGTGTAAGGACCGCCTACGCGCAGACCAGACGCATTGAACACACCATTTTCATTCAAAGAAAGCGTTTTCTTAGAGCCTGTTGGCTCGTGAATGATAGTAACAACAGACGACGTATCAGGGTTACCTTGAGGACCTACAACGGTACCTTTGATAGTTGCTGTTAAAGAGTTCGCGCTAGCAGCACCACTAGCACCAATGCCAGCGATTACCGCTAGAGAAAGTGCCGTTTTGCGTAGTTGCGTTTTCATTATGTTGTTTCCCGTGTTATTAGGTTTATCAGTTAGTTTAAATATCATTTTCAAAACTCTTATTGTTTCGCTAAAGCATTAACTAAAGGTTTTGAGTTCTTGTCAAAAATCTGGTTTAGCAGCCCCGCCAATCTGATCCCGCCTTGCTGTAGGCGCGTTTTAATCATTGGCGAATGCTTATATATATAACCCCAACTTATTTCAGTTTCATTGCTCTCATATATTTCTTCAGCAATTCGGTTGGATTCTAATAACCAATCCGAGGGGGAGCTGTTTAAGTAATCAGCAATTACATTTTTATTCGATGTCGTTAAAAATTGGGTCAACTCAGTATAAGAAAGTCTTTCGTGTTCAACCAACTCTGTATCAAATACTTTGTGTAAATTGGATGGTTTACCAAAAAACTCTACTTTAATCTTGTTGCCACCGTGGTCTTCGGCTCTGCCAGCGTGGAATGGTTGATGTGCATCCCCCACTAAATGAACGAGGAACTTTAACGCGAATTGCTTGTCTACAGTGTCTGAAGCAGGATTTTTAAGTACATTGGCTGTGTAATGAATACCGTCTAGAATGTGCTTTACATCATCTATATTGGATATATGAGCGTTAGTGTGTTGGTGCATTAGTTCAGGCTTATCAATGTTAATATAGTGCCACTTACCGGCCTTTCTTCGCCAAAAGTGTTCTGAGCTTGATCTCATTTCATCAGGCCAAGTAGACACTTCCGCCAATGAATCATCGCCCAAAATTAACTGAACATGTGACGAGGCTGCTGGAGTAAGGTTGTTTTGCGCCAACTCTCCAATAACTCTGTGACCATTTTGGCCCCACGCAAAAACCGAGCTACTAAGTAACCCCAATGAAACAGCTAAAACTTTAAATGAACTTCTTAACATTACTAACTCTATACGTTGTAAAGCTGGATGTAACCAGTCATTCCAATGAGGTCAATTGTCCGGATTTTTTAGCAAAATAAAAGGAGTCAATGAGATTCATAATTTCTTATTAATAAAGTATTAAAAACAACAGTTTATGTTTTATTGGTAAAATTACCTATTGCAATAAGTAATAAAAATTGATCTAATAAGCATGGTTGAAGGAAAAGAAAATCATCAATGTGAAATACAATCTCAATTTAAGCAATAATACAACCATTGTTACAGTTTTGTTTCTGTCTATTCTAGGCTGCTGGTTTCTGGCTGAACAGCTTAATAGTCGTGAAGTCTTAGATTTCCCGCCAGTGATGCAAAAGCATGTTCAATGTCACACTCGCTCAGTCTCTAATGCACAAGTGTTTAGTGTCCATGTTCCAGTTAAAAGTTTGGCTGCATCATTGGCGCCTGAGCTATGTAAAGATCCAATTTTGGCGAAGCAATATGGTGTTGTTGAGGTTTGGTGGAGTGGTAACCTAGCTGAGCAAATAGACTACATCGCCAAAGGCCTGGCTGATTTAACCTTATCTAAAGACAATGTAATGAAAGCATTGATGGCTGAATCAACCTATAGTTATATGCCTGTGATTGGTTATCCAACTTACACTGCATTTTTCATTTCTAATAGAGAAAAGCCTAAACTAGAGAAAGCCTATTTTCTAGATAAGCGTATCGGACTGTTAGATTATCCTACAAGCCGATCAGGGCATATCATTCCAAAAAAGTCATTTAAGAGTCTAGATATAGATGTCGATACACTGAATGTTCAATATGTGAGTTCTCATCAAATTTTACGAGACAAATTGGCAGCTGGTGAACTTGATATAATTGCGAGTTATTGGAGTGAATCTGATGAGCAGTATTTTTCAAAAAACTATATTACTCCAATTGGCGAAAACATCAGTGGTAGCAAATGGTATTTAAAAATGTTGAATGACAATACAGAACTTGCATGCTCCTTACAAAATGTACTGCAACGTGTTGCTAGAGGTGGCGGTTCGAGCTATTTCAACAGTGTAGACCGATATTGGCAGTGCGAGTCATTTCCTTATAATTTCTTAGGGGAAGGTTAATGATTTCGTTAAAGCAAGTTTCTATGTTTACGCTTTTTTTAATCTTGTTTCTTTTTATATTTAATGTATCAAGTAAATATACAATTAATGAAAATATTTTACGTGATATTCAAAGTGTAAAATTGAGGGTGGCGATCGATAGGGCCAGATTGTCATTAGAAGACCCGAATCTTAATTACTCAGGGAATGAAGAAGCATTAAGTGAGTATATATATGCCTTAAATGATTTCCTTCAACAGCAACATAGCAGAATCTATTTATCGGCGGTTTCAAGCAAAAAGCTTAATGCACAGGAAGGTGAACATATTGAAGTGCTTACTGGCACAACATATGAAACTTATTTATTATTTAAAGTCGATGATAGTCATAAGTTACCTTTGTACATTATACCTATTATTTTTGCAGTGTTTAATTTAGCAGTATTACGGAGCGTTAGTAGACGGAGATTTAAAGCGCAAATCAAGAAAAGTGCTGTTCCATTAATAGAAGAAAAACCAATCTTACAGGTCGATTTATATTCTAAATCTCTACACTTGTCTTGTGATAAAGAGCATAAGGTGCAGTTAGCGAATAAGCCATTATGTTTCTACTTGGCGTTAATAGAGTACTGTGCTGCAAACCCAGAATCTCCATTGAACCAGAATAAAGAATTGCCTGAAGAGTTGCTAGAACTGGCAGATAAGTATTTTCATCGATTAATTTCTCTTGGTCATACAATAAGGAAACGCCCAAATTTTTCGAATAGTTTGGAAAAAACGTTGAGTGAGATTAGGGCAGCTTTAGATGAATTACTATCTAATTCACCAGAGTTAAAGTCGAAGTACTACCCACCAAAAGCGCATGGTGAGGGGTCACGTTCAAAGCTACATAGTTATGCGCTAACGCGAGTAACAAGTGGAGATATAGACATTATCGGCAGATAGGGCAGAGCACATATCGTTATTGATATGTGCCCTGTTAGGATTTAGAGCGATTTAACTTTTATTGGTGAATGTTTTTCTATGTAAATACGCAGCGCTTGCGCATCTGTTAAATCAGTTACTTGATAATTTTTATGCTCGGATATCGTCGGGTAACCATCACCACCTGAGGCATTGTAACTATTAATGCTCATTCTGTATGTGTGATCTTTATGAAATGGTTTACCATTAATGGCGTTAATAGTTACAACTCCATTTTTCATCTCAAAATCAATTTTATGATGTTGAAGATAAGCGCCAGCATCAGGTGGAAAGCTCGCTACAACATTCATATAATTTATTAGCTCGGTCCCTTGCCAGTCGATGTAAGCTACACGGTTTTTGAACGGGTGAACCGTTAATATATCTTTATAACTTACTTCACCTGCTTTAATGCTAGCACGAATACCACCGCCACTGATGATGCCAAAGTCTGCACCTACCGCTTCTGCTTGCGCATTGATGATTAAATCAGCGATCAAACTTTGCTTAAATCTAACTGTGTCTCTTGTCCCATCTAGGTAGTGATCAATAGATCCCACAGAGCCGGCAAGCTTTAATGCGCCTTTTTCTTGGTAAGGAAGAAGAAAAGCATACAAAGCGTCGTCTTTTTCGATCTCTTCATTGATATAATGACCATGTTCGTTTTTCAAATTTACTGGGATGAGGTCGTAACTCAAAAGTGTTTTTTCGCCATTGTCTATTTTAAAAACGGCTTTACCAACGAACTTACCCCATTCATGCGCTTGCATGATCCAAATCCCGTTCTGCTTATCTGGCCAACAAGCATCACCTGGCTTAAATTCGTTATTCGGATTGCCATGTTCATCGACACAAATTGGTTCTTGAGAATGGCCACCTATGATCATATCAAGTGTGTTTGGCTTCAAAGTGCGAGCAAGTGTGACATCTCCAGGCGCATTAATACCAAAATTTGCGTTGTGGTAGTGGCCCATATGCGTTACTGCAATAACAACATCGGGATTATATTTTGACTTGATTTCATCAACCAAGGGCTGTGTTGCAACTGCAGGCTCCACAAAGTCTAAATGCCCGATATACTGAGGGTTCGCGATTTTTGCCGTATCGGTAGTCGTCAAACCTACAATTGCAATCTTTAATGGGTGTTTGTCTATGATTGCATAGGGTTGATAGGCATGTTTTTGCGTCTGCTTGTCTAAAATATTCGCTGATAACAGCGGGAAATTGGACCAGGCTATTTGCTTGTCTAAAACATCCAGTGGATTGTCGAATTCATGATTACCAATGGCCATTGCATCATAACCGATTAAACTCATCCCTTTAAAATCAGGTTCTGCAATTTGTAGATCAGACTCTGGCACGCCAGTATTAATATCTCCACCGGATAGAAGCAGCACACTGTGTCCCTGTTGCTGCGCCTCATTGCGTAGTTTATCAATGAGCGTTTTTCTTGCGGCCATACCATACTCACCATCTTCATTGTGCCAAAAACGGCCATGGTGATCATTGGTGTGTAGAACTGTGAGGTATTGCGTTTGTTGTGATTTTGGTATTAGTTCACACGCAGCTAAAAGGCTGAGCAATAGAACTGAAGCAATTATGCGCATAAATTATTTTGTACTTCTGAATTTATTTATGCGCTTATTTTAAAGCAATTGCACAAAAATGGAATTACAAAGTTTCTGTGTTGGTAAGTACTCTAGAGTTGGATACCGCCAGCTCTCTTCTTTCTAGCTCTATTTTAGCGATATCCTGCTTACTATGGTTTGTTTCTATCATCCAATTTAAGAAACAAGCTGGTAGCTTGCTATATGGTTCACCTGCATGTAATCCAAAGTCGCAGACATATTCATCAGCCATAAAGTTGCCCCTGTTATTTTACCTTTTACTAGCCATGTATTTGCAGAGCGTACGTCCCTCTGTTTGAATTGTCGACAGTTTAGGTGTTTTTTATAACAAAAAAAATACCTTTTAGTAAAAAAATTAATATTTATATTGAGTGAAAGTGGGTAGGGAAGCAACGAACATGACCTTATCATAGAGTAAAACTTAAAGAGTCTCACAATACGTTACATTTTTTTCTTAATAACAGTTGTACCTTTGCGAAATTACACTCAATATGAATAGTATCTAAACTTATCAAAAACTTGCCTGAATTCTGTGAGGCTTGTCTCATGGGTCAGCGCGAAAACCTATAGGTAAATAATGAAAAAACTTTTTGCTTTAGGCGCAATATCGTTAGGCTTGTTAGCCGGATGCTCAGCGACGCATTTCTCTTCTTCTCACTCACCTTTATTTGCTGAGAGCTTGGTCGTCAGTCCAAATGATGATCGTCAATATAGAGTGCTGACACTCGAAAATGGCATTGACGTTGTTTTGGTTTCAGACCCGAGTGCGGAAAAGTCTGCTGCTGCCCTTAGTGTTGGGGTTGGGCTTTTACATGATCCTATGTCCCAACAAGGTATGGCACATTACCTAGAGCACATGCTTTTTTTGGGCACTGAGCAATTTCCAGATCCGGATGAATACTCAGAGTTTATGCAGCGAAATGGCGGGAGTCACAATGCCTATACTTGGTTAGACGTCACCAATTATATGCTGAAGATAAATAACGATGCATATGATGAAGCGCTCGAACGATTTTCTGACTTCTTTAAAGCGCCTAAATTGTATCCTGAGTATACAGACAAAGAGAAAAATGCGGTTAATGCAGAGTGGTCAATGAGAAGAGAAATGGACTTCTTTGGGCAATTTAAGCTGGCACGCTCACTCTTGGGCGAACACCCTGCGAATCGCTTCCTAATAGGAAATTTAGAAACATTGGGTGATAAGCCTCACAGTAATCTGCATCAAGAGACCGTGAAGTTTTACGACCAATATTACTCAGCAAATATCATGAAGCTTGCATTGGTATCCAATCTGCCTTTGTCAGAAATGGAAGTGAAAGCTGTTAAGCATTTTAGCAGCATCAAGAACAAGCGCATTGAAGAGCCTGTCGTTACGAATAAGATAAATTTCGATAATGCAGGTAAAAAACGTATTCACTATCGACCAAATCAAGATGTAAAGTCTCTAAATATTGAGTTTATTATTGAAAATAATCAGTCTGATTTTGCAGTTAAACCGAACTATTTTATCACCTATTTACTTAGCAATGAAATGCAGGGAAGCCCAGCGCAACTGTTAAAAGATAAGGGCTGGATTGCTTCTTTAGGCGCTTATGATTCACCCAATCATTATGGCAACTACGGTGTGATCAATGTGGGTATTGAGCTGACTGAAGAGGGCATGAAGCGACGCGAAGAGATTGTCGCAACGGTTATGCAATACATTAATTTGATAAAGGACACAGGTGTTGATGCAAAATATTTTGAGGAAATAAAAACTTCATTGGATAACCAATTCAGATTCCTCGAAAAACAAGATGAATTTGATTATGTCAGTGATCTGGCGGCTAACATGCAGGATTATCCCTTAAATCATGCTGTCAATGCGAGTTATCATTTTGCCAAGTTTGATCCCAAGGCAATCAACCAAGTATTAAACCAGCTTACTCCAGAAACTATGCGTATTTGGTACATCAGTAAAGATGAGCCAGTCGATAGCAAGCTACATTTTTATGACGGGCAGTATAAAGTTGATTCAATTTCAGACAGGGAAATTGCAAATTGGTCTAGATCGAGTGAATTGGCGATGGCATTGCCAAGCATTAACCGCTTATTGCCAGAAAACTTTGATATTAAACTAGCGCAAAGTAACGCGAATGATGAGGTAGTACAGGTCTATAAAGGTGAGCGTGTTCATGCTTGGAGAAAGTCAAGTGAGCGCTTTGTACACCAACCAAAAGGCACATTGGAAGTTGTCATTAATAGTGAGACGCCTGTTCAGAGTATAGAGACGCGTGTTGCTGCACAGCTGTGGGTTGATCTTTATCAAATCAATAAAGCAAAGCTCATCACTGAGGCTCAAGTTGCGGGCATGGGGTTAAACTTAAGCTACGCCAATGGTCTAGTTATGTCTTTATCCGGATTCACTGATAAACAGTCGCTGTTATTAGAACAGGCTTTTGTTGACTTTAAAGTTTCTCCAACCAAAAAACAGCTTGATCAAGCTGTAGACAGATTTGTTCGTCAAATACAAAATCAGAACAAACAAATTCCATACTACCAAGCCTTTGGTGCCTATCGGCGTTTGACACGGGGTGGTAATTTTGATCATGAATTGCTAATCGAAACTGCGAAGAAGATGACGCCTGAAAGCTTTACTCAATACCAAGGCAAGATACTGGGTGAGAACTTAGTAAGGGTCTTTGGATATGGTAATTACAGTGACAGTGATATTAGTCACGTTGTAAAGCTGCTTGAAAAAGAAATTGGCGATACGGCTAGCCAGGCGAAGTATGTAAGAACCGGGTATTGGCAGCCTAAAAAAGGCGAGGTATTAGTCTGGCAACAAGATGCCGATGTTGCTGACGTTGCGATTGTCGATGTGGCTGTTCACCCGAAATCTGGCTATGAACAAAAAGCAGCGGCACTTATTCTTAAAGCACATTTGCGTCAAAAGGCTTTCAATACGCTTAGGACAGAGGAGCAACTAGCTTATGCTGTCGGCGCGCTGTCAACGAATATCGATGACTACTCTGCGATTGGGCTCTTCATTCAAACCCCGGTGAAAAGTGCGCAGCAAATGCAGAAGCGATTTGATGAATTTAAACTAAGTTACGCACAAGAACTCGCTAAGTTATCAGAAGAGGAGTTCACAAAAATCAAGTCATCTGTGCTTGCAAACTTGATGGAAGAACCCAAGAATCTCGCTGAGGAAGCGCAGCCAATTTTGTCTGACTGGTATCGGAATCAGCTTTCTTTTGACTCAAAGCAAAAACTGGTAGAAGCAGCTAAAGACGTTTCTTTGGAAAACGTAAAAGAATACTTAAACGAGACACTATTGAATGATGATGCAGCTCGCTTAAATATCCAAATACGGGGTAAAAAGTTCGCAGACCAACCATTTGCAACACTACCAAACCAAAAATTGATCACGTCGTTATCTGAGCTATATCAGCAGGCTACATTTAAATAAACCAATATGCGTGCGGTGATTGCGATTGCTTCGCCGCATTTATGTTAAATTACTTGCAAATCGATGTTGGCAGGTAAAGGCTATTGGTACGTGACAGTAAAAGTTGAAGGAGAACGGATGGATCATAGTACGTTGTTAACGACACAAAGATGCAGTATTAGAAAAGCCACATTGAATGATGCAACTTTTATTGTTCAACTGCTCAGACAAAAGAGTTTCATCGATAATATCGGTGATAAAAACGTATGTGATGAACAGAGTGCGCAAGAATACATAAAAAAGGCGTTTTTGACGCCTTACCAATCAGGTGCGTTGGCTCCATATATTGTAAGTCTAAAAAATGAAGAACCAATCGGTATTGTAGGATTTTACCAGCGGCCTTATTTAAATGCACCGGATCTAGGCTACGCCTTGCTTGATCAATATACCGGGCAAGGGCTTGCGTTAGAAGTGTGTACCACACTGATGCAATTTGCAAAGAGTCAGCTAAACTTGAGCGCACTTTACGCCGTCACTGATCCAAATAACGAACGTAGCCAAAAACTTTTAGCTAAATTAGGGTTCAACAATAGTGGATACCTTTATGCGCATTCACCGCATGATCCAGTGAGCTTATTTATCAAACTGTTCAAGGTGTGACGAAACATCTTCCATGAGCGACTGCCAGTTTTTTCTGTGTGCAATGACCAATGCATCAAAACCATCATTATCAAGTGTATTTGACAGCGAAAAAGACGAGGAGCTCAACAAAATTTTGTTACGCTTTTGGTGTTGGTATAAATACCAATTTCCTTTCAAGATTGCCCCCTCTGTAAAGTGACCAGCAAACTCGCGAACAACGATTTTAAGCGTCATATATCGGTTAAGGTCGTCTCCGGCATACGAGAGCGGGATCGTATAGATCCCTTCATTAGATAAATAAGATTGCGTTGCTTGCGCTAACATATTTTCAGGGTGTTCAGCCCAATAGTGAAAGTTAGCTATGTTCACTCGGCTTGTATCTGTGTATTGAACTAAGGCTTGTTGGTTTGCCGCACCAAGAATCGAAATTGTGTCTATGTAGAGCCTTTGTTTTGCTTCCAATGTATTGGGGGAAGGGCCATCATTTTCAAGCGTGAATTTATAGTACTTGTGCGAATCTACTTGGCTACTGCAGCCAACAAGTAACAAACAAAATAAGCCGACTATGGTTGTTAGTTTCATTGCCCCTTCCTCGGCATAGGGTCTTGCTCTGCATTTTTATCAAAAATTAACATGCTAGGCTGTTCGTTTAAGCTTTTCGTCACAGGCTTAAGCGTATTAGACAAGCTCTCCAATTCACTTAAGGTATCGGTAAGTTGTTCCATAACGCCAGAACCCTGTTGATAGGTTGAGAGCGTTTTCTCGAATTGTTTCAAGCTTGCAGTTAATTGAACCAACGTGCCTTGTAATTGAGTTAAATTCTTGTCCACTTTTTCTGATACTTTTTTGTTGTTTAATTCTTTTATTAGCTTCTCGGTTTCTAAACCCAACTGTTTGTAAGCTACTAATGTGTCTTGCGCTTCACCCAATGTGTCATTTAGAGGCAGTTTATTGAGTTTATTCAGCAGCGCCATGACTTGCTCAGACAAAGCCGTAAAGCCACTTGGTACACTCGGCAATATTGGATATACAGAGTGTTTCGCAATCGATTCTGGTTTTGCCGAATTATAGAAGTCTAGCTCTATATATACCGCACCTGTTAACAAATTACCACTTTTTAATGATGCTCTTAATCCATTGTTAATCCATTTTTCTATATTTCCTTGCCAATATTCCTTCGCTTGCTCATCTACATCATAAATTCGACCATATTCAACCTTAATGAGCACAGGAATGGAAGTATTGTTTTGTTGAAAGTAGAGTGGTTGGCCATCTCTGACCAATTGCGCAGGCACTTGTTCGACCGTACCAATTCGCATACCTCGATATTCGACTGGCGCACCCGGTCTAAGGCCCTTAATAGACTGCTCAAATTCAATCAAATACAAGTCGAACAAATCAAATCGACGCTCCAATGCAACTGCGAAGTTTTTGTGCAGTTTATATTGGTTATTTTGCGGGGCGAGCGTATCTGCTTCTGTCCCCGGAGGGTAGTCAACAGAAATGCCGCCTTTTATCAACTTCGATAAGGAGCCTGTTGAAACGCGAATACCTTCGGTAGATAAATCAACTTCAATCCCAGAATTTACCCAAAAGATGACATTTTTTGAGATCAGTTCATCATAGGGAGAATTAATGAAAATACCGTAATCCATTTCGAGTGTTTTTTCATTGAAATTTGCGGTCTCCACTTGGCCTATTTTGTAATTCCTAAAGAAAATACCAGTTCCCACATCCAATACTTCCGCGTTTGCTGCCGTCAGGTTGTATCTGAGTCCTTGCACATCTGGGGAAATGAGCGCGGGTTGGTTTTGCATAGTAAATAAACTAGCAAAGTTCTTACTCTCACCTGGCAGTAATTCAATGTAGACACCGGATAACAATGTATTCAAACCTGAAATGCCTGTTTCGTCCACTCGTGGTTTGACGGTCCAGAATTTTGCATCTTCTGTCAGTAATGAATCGTAATGTTTATTTATGCGTACCGTGGCGATTACTGCATTTTGCTCCAATTGCAACCTCAGAGACTCTACGATGCCCACTTGCACGCTACGCACTTTAACTTCAGTTTTACCTGCGACAATGCCATCTGCGTTTTCCATTTTAAGAAAGATCAAGTGGCCCTTATTGGCTTGGTGTTGATAGAGCATCCAGCCAGTGATAATGATGGCGATAATGGGTACAATCCAGATGACTGAAAATTTCGGTTTGGATTCGATATAGGCTTGTTCGTTCATTGTTGTTTTAGATTGTCCCAAAGTAAACGCGGGTCGAAGTGGTTAACAGAGATTATTTGACATAAGACCATAGCAGTAAAAAACACGATACCAGATTGAGGTTCAACACTTAAGACAGTACCAAGTTGCACCAAAGAAACCAAGAGAATTACGACGAATACATCTATCATCGACCACTTTCCCATAAATTCAAGGGCACGATATAATTTACTGGCTAACTTAGGGTGGGTACATTTCTTTACTTGGTACACTAAATAGAAAAGTGCAGCGCCTTTAATAATAGGTATGCAAATACTGGCGACAAAGATAAGAATTGCAACTGGGTATGAACCGGCATGCCACATTACTTCAACGCCGCTGTAAATTGTTGCTTTGGTATGTAACCCCAAATTGATAGTGTCCATAATGGGTAAAGCTAAGGCGGGAATAAGTAAGACCATTGCGGTAACCATCCAAGCTGTGCTCTTTGCCAAAGAGTTTGTTTTTCTAAATTTGAGTTTGGTCATACATCTAGGACAATGGGTAGAGTCGCTTAATTGACCGCAAACGTGGCATTGCTTGAGATTTTGTTGCTTGGCTCGCGGCGAACACGTTTTTTCGTCTGGGCAAAACGTTTGTTGTTCACGCTCCCAAAGTTGCTCTTTACTTAAAAGAGAGAGGGTTTCTATAAAGCATAATACAAACAAGACATAGGCCCAAAACCCCAGTCCAACTTCTATTTCTGCAAATTCAGTGAGCTTAAATGCACTGATTAATACTGCGACAAGAAAAATGTCGGCAAGGTTAAGTGGTTTTAAGAGCATGAGTGCTCTGACAAATATGCGTGCGTTGTGTGGATTTAAATGTCGCCACAATGGCGAGTGAGCTAGTAATATTAGCAATAAGGCGGCCAGTGGCATAACGAGAATGGTAAAGCTCAGCAGTCCCGCAAGCAGCGCGCTGAAATTCGTAGCAAGTAATGAAATGGCATCGATCAAACTGATGGATTGCTTCAATCCGTGCTGTGCATAGGAGATGAAATGCGGGTGCAAACTGACCAAAAGGAACAGGATAGAAGACAGTCCAAACGCGTTAATGCTTTGATTATAGTCTACACGACAATGGGCTAATACGTTGCTACAGTGAGGACAAACAGCACGCTGCTGTTTGCCCATGTGTGCAATGGATACAAGATGGTCGCAATGTTGACAAGCTACTATCACAATTAAACAAAGTATAAATGCAAGAAACGATGTCTTCTATTGTGAGTGACCATCAAAAGAATATCAACTATCAAACACCGCAACGGTCTGTCTACTCAATGCGAGTAATTCACCAGATTGCGAGAAGATTTTAGCGTCTTCTGTGCCATAACCTCCATTTGCTTGATGTGTTAAGACCTGATATCCAAGCCATTGGCTGCCTTTTAAAGCGAGTGGCTGAATAAACTCAATATACCAAGATACGGTACTTGCCGGAGAAGGGGCGTCGCACAATTGCAGCAACGTGGGAGGCCATGCATCGGCCAACGCTAGCACATGTAATTCGTTTAATGTGTTTTTACTATGCTGTTTAAACCGCATCCAGCCATGGATTTCTGTACAGTTAGCGCCACTGAATGGCATTGCGCCATGTTGTAAATTTAGGTCGATGTTTTGAATAAAAGCTGGAAACAGCCCTTCGACATACTTCAAAGTTTGCTTGTTATTGATTTCAGAACTCAGCTTTTGCGGCGTATCAATCGTTGCAACATTGATTTTGGAGTTTCTGTGAACACCGAAACAACCTAAAGAAACTAAACACACCGAATCATTTTGCGTGATAGTAGTTTCAACTTGTGTGACACTTTTACCGCTACGAAGCGTTTTTGTAGAAATATGAAAGGGAGTCTGTGCGAGTAACGGCGCTACAAAGTTGCAGCTAAAGGAGAGCATATTACGTTCACTATCATTTATATGAAGGTACATATGTTTCATCATCAATGCAGCACTGAGCCCACCAAACACGGTTCTGCCCTGGCTCCATGTCTCAGGTACTGTGAGTTGACACGGGTTTTCCTGTAATTGTTGGGAAGAAATAAGAGAATCAAAATCCATTGTTTTTCCAAATATGAAGATTTATCGAATTAGAATATAAACTCTAACCAAATAAATACAGTTATTTTGTCTGCTTTTTGCTCTGTTCATCCTAAAAATAAAAAAAATTGAAAAAAAATGAAATTTTTTTCGACTTTAAGGTTGAATTAGAGATTGCCGCCCTTATCTATCAATTCAACTAACAGAACAACGAATTTTTTGAGGTCGGAGAAGATTCACATGGGTAAAATTATTGGAATCGATTTAGGTACTACTAACTCTTGTGTAGCAGTATTAGATGGTGAGAACACGCGCGTAATTGAAAACGCTGAAGGCGATCGTACTACCCCGTCGATTATTGCATTTACAGAAGAAGGCGAAACACTAGTAGGTCAACCGGCTAAGCGTCAAGCGGTTACAAACCCTACAAATACGCTTTATGCAATTAAGCGACTTATCGGTCGCCGTTTCGAAGACGAAGAAGTACAACGAGATATCAGCATCATGCCGTTCAACATTGTTAAAGCTGACAATGGTGATGCATGGGTTGAAGTACGCGGTGAAAAACGCGCTGCACCACAAATTTCTGCTGAAGTACTTAAAAAGATGAAAAAGACAGCTGAAGACTTCCTTGGTGAGGAAGTAACAGAGGCTGTAATCACAGTACCAGCATATTTCAATGATTCACAACGTCAAGCAACTAAAGATGCTGGTCGTATTGCGGGTCTTGACGTTAAACGTATTATCAATGAGCCAACAGCTGCTGCACTTGCTTACGGCATGGATAAGAAACAAGGCGATAATGTTGTTGCGGTTTATGACCTTGGTGGTGGTACTTTTGATATCTCAATCATCGAGATCGATGAAGTTGATGGCGAGCACACATTTGAGGTACTAGCGACTAACGGTGATACTCACCTAGGTGGTGAAGACTTTGATAACCGTGTTATCAACTACTTAGTTGAAGAGTTCAAAAAAGAGCAGGGTATTGACCTTAAGGTTGACCCACTTGCGATGCAACGTGTTAAAGAAGCTGCTGAAACAGCGAAGATTGAACTGTCATCAGCACAGCAAACAGAAGTTAACCTTCCTTACGTAACTGCTGATGCAACTGGTCCTAAGCACATGAATGTTAAACTTACACGTGCTAAGTTAGAATCACTTGTTGAAGATCTTGTAAACCAGTCAATCGAACCGTTGAAGCGTGCACTTGCTGATGCTGATTTATCAGTGAGCGATGTAAATGACATCATCCTTGTTGGTGGTCAAACGCGTATGCCATTAGTACAAACTAAGGTAGCAGAGTTCTTCGGCAAAGAAGCACGTAAAGATGTAAACCCAGACGAAGCGGTTGCACTGGGTGCGGCAGTTCAAGGTGGTGTACTATCTGGTGACGTTAAAGATGTACTACTTCTAGACGTAATCCCACTTTCTCTAGGTATTGAGACTATGGGACAGGTGATGACTGCGCTTATCGAGAAAAACACGACTATTCCAACTAAGAAGTCACAGGTATTCTCAACAGCGGAAGATAATCAATCTGCAGTAACGATTCATGTTCTTCAAGGTGAGCGTAAACGCTCAACTGATAACAAGTCTCTTGGTCAATTCAACCTTGAAGGTATCCGTCCTGCACAACGTGGTGCACCGCAAATCGAAGTAACATTCGATGTCGATGCTGACGGTATTTTACATGTATCTGCAAAAGACAAAGATACTGGTAAAGAGCAAAAAATCACTATCCAAGCTTCTTCTGGTTTAAGCGACGATGAAGTTGAAAAAATGGTACGTGATGCAGAAGCAAATGCTGAAGAAGATAAAAAGTTTGAAGAGCTAGTTGGTGCGCGTAACCAAGCTGACGCACTTGTACATGCGACTCGTAAGCAAGTAGAAGAAGCAGGCGAAGCACTTCCAGCTGAAGACAAATCAGCAATTGAAGGTGCTCTAACAGAGCTTGAAGCTGCTATTAAGGGTGATAGCAAAGAAGAAATCGATGCTAAGACTCAAGCACTTGCTGAAAAGTCTCAAAAGCTAATGGAAATTGCACAAGCTAATGCGCAAGCACAGCAAGCAGGTCCTGAGGCTGGTGCTCAATCAGGTTCAGCTAAAGCAGACGACGATGTAGTTGACGCTGAATTTGAAGAAGTTAAAGACAACAAGTAATTGTTGACTGTTAAGGGCGCGCGGCGGTTTCGTCAGACGCGCCCTTCGTGTTTTTAAAATTTGGCTCAATATATCGGGTTTTAACCCTTGAGAGTTGTCTTGTAAGAGTTGTGTGATAACTATGTCAAAACGTGATTATTACGAAGTATTAGGCGTATCTAAAGACGCCAGTGAACGTGATATTAAAAAGGCTTATAAGCGCCTTGCAATGAAATATCATCCGGATCGTACCGCGGGTGATGAAACATTAGAAGCTAAATTCAAAGAAGTAAAAGAAGCTTACGAAATCCTAACGGATAGTCAAAAGCGCCAGATGTATGATCAATACGGCCATGCAGCGTTTGAACAAAACGGTGGTGGAGGCCATGGCGGATTCGGTGGTGGAGCCGACTTTGGCGACATTTTCGGGGACGTATTCGGTGATATTTTTGGTGGTGGTGGTGGCGGTGGCCGTCGTCAATCGAGACAGCAGCGCGGCGCTGATCTTAGATACAGCCTAGACCTTTCGCTTGAAGAAGCAGTAAAAGGCAAAGATGTCGAAATTAAAGTACCTACATGGGTTAGCTGTGAACCTTGCGATGGTTCAGGTGCTAAAGCTGGCTCTAAGCCTAAGACGTGTACAACGTGTCACGGCGCAGGTCAAGTACAAATGCGTCAAGGTTTCTTTGCTGTTCAGCAAACATGTCCAACGTGCCAAGGTACAGGGCAAGTTATCTCTGATCCATGTAATAAATGCCATGGCCAGGGCCGAGTTGAAAAGACGAAGACACTTTCAGTTAAGATCCCTGCGGGCGTTGATACGGGAGATCGTATTAGGCTGTCTGGTGAGGGTGAAGCGGGTATGCACGGTGCACCTGCAGGTGACTTATACGTTCAGGTTAGTGTGCGTGAACACCCAATCTTTGTTCGAGATGGTAACAACTTGTACTGTGAAGTACCCATCAGTTACACCACCGCTGCACTAGGGGGTGAAATTGAAGTGCCTACACTTGATGGCAGAGCAAATCTGAAAATTCCTTCAGAAAGCCAGACTGGCAAGATGTTCCGCATGCGTGGCAAAGGGGTTAAATCAGTTCGCAGTGGCTCTGTGGGTGACTTGATTTGTAAGGTTGTGATTGAGACACCTGTTAACCTTAATGAGCGTCAGAGAGAGCTGCTACGTGAGTTTGAAGAGAGCATGAGTGGCGACACGAGTAAGAATCGCCCTAAAGCTCAAGGTTTTTTTGATGGTGTTAAAAAGTTCTTTGATGACCTTACCAAATAAAAAATATATCAAAACGGCGCCAATGGCGCCGTTTTACCTCTCAGTCTAATATTACGAGATAATCCATATCGTCGTTGCATCGGCACAGTAGGTCCGATCGGTCTTCTCCTGAAATCAGTGTTCCTGAGTGACACCCTAAGACTTCACACTTCTCATTACATGCTAATCGGTCAAGCCAGAAGTTGTACTCGTTACTTAAAAAAACCACCAATAAACATGCACACGTTGTCATGCTTACTGCTTTTACAACTTGAACACTCATGTTACCTTTCTCGCTCGGCTTACGATGCTTTTGAAGCAGGAACGCAACTTGCCTCAAGCCCAGATGTGTAGCGGCTTCAATAAGCGTTTGCCGGTATATACTACTTTAGTAGACAATCCTATATTGTCGAGCATAATTTAGTATAAACTGAGGTTTATTTTTTGATTAGAAAATGTGTTATTCGACAAATGGTCGGCGCGCCGATGAAGTAACCACAGTGGCAAGTTTCATCGTGCTCATTTGTGTCCATTTTATCAAGGAGATGCTATGACTCCAGCCATAAATTTACTAAAAAAACGCAAAGTGAAATTTGAAGTGTTAAAGTTCAAACACGATCCTAACACAACAAATTATGCCCAAGAAGCGGCGTTGAAACTTACCTTAGAAGAGCAGCAAGTGTTTAAAACACTGGTGATTGATGTCGACGGCGAGCTTTACATCGGAATAACACCAGCGAGTCAACAAGTTGACTTAAAGTGTTTTGCTAAGTCGATTTCTGGCAAAAAAGCTCAGATGGCCGACACAAAAAGAGCGCAAGCAGCCACAGGTTACCTGCTAGGTGGCATTAGCCCTTTCGCTCATAAGAAACACATACCAGTTGTGCTTCACGAAACGGCGAAAAACTACCAAAATATTTATGTGAGTGGCGGACGCAGAGGGTTAGAGATATCGATTTGTCCAGAGACACTCATCCACATCACAAAAGCGACACTCGCTAAATTTTAGCCCAAAGCGTCTAAATTCAGGGTTTTTCAAACGAAAAGTTTCCAAAATAAATTATTTCAGCGTACACGTGTAAGCTATTAATACTTAGCAACTTTTCCATGTGCTTACACAAAATCAGTAAAAATATCGTTAATTTTTTCATTGGAGCAATTGATCTAATTCTTTTTTTATGCCGTAATGTAGGTATATCTATCTGGTCGGATGAGTTTATTATGAGTTTAAGAACACAGCTAAGAAAAATTTTGCCAAGCATTTCAATCACAGAACAAGAAGCGTTAGACGCAGGGGATGTTTGGCTTGAAGGCTCTATCTATCAAGGAAAGCCAGATTTTGGCGCATTGAGAGCGGTGTCAGAGGCGACGTTGTCGGCAGATGAGCAAGCGTTTTTAGATGGGCCGGTAAAGACGTTGATGTCGATGATCGACGAGAACCACATACAAAATTCTAAGCATTTGCCAGAACATATTTTAGAGTTTTTGAAAAAAGAGAAATTCTTTTCACTAATCATTCCAAAGCAATATGGCGGGTTGGAGTTTAGTCCATACGCAAACTCAACCATTGTTGGTACTATTGCGACAAAATCGTCCGCTGTGGCTGTAACCGTTATGGTTCCAAACTCTCTGGGTCCTGGCGAACTATTGTTGCACTACGGAACAGCTGAGCAGCAGGCTCATTACCTCCCAAGGCTCGCGAATGGTCGTGATATTCCTTGTTTTGCTTTAACGAGCCCTGAAGCAGGATCCGACGCCGGTGGTATCCCAGACCAAGGCATCGTGACAAAAGGCATGTTCGAAGGTAAAGAAGTGCTTGGTCTAGAAGTCACGTGGGACAAGCGATATATCACTTTGGCACCGATTGCTACGGTTTTGGGCTTAGCATTTAAAGTATTCGATCCTAAAGGTCTACTTGGTGGGAAAGAGTCTCTAGGTATTACATGTGCTTTGATACCAAAGTCTCACCCGGGTGTTGAGCTAGGAAACCGTCACGATCCGATGGGGATCCGTTTTTACAACGGCACGACACGCGGAAATAAGGTGTTCATTCCGATGGACTTTATCATTGGTGGGCAGAAGAACATTGGCCGAGGATGGCAAATGCTCGTGAGTTGTTTAGGTGCGGGTAGGGGGATTTCACTGCCTGCGCTAGGTGTATCGACCAGCCAAGTTGCACTTAAATCAGCTTCAGAATATGCCGCTGTACGTGAGCAGTTTGGTCTTGCGATAGGACAGTTTGAAGGCATTCAAGAAAAGCTAGCTGACATTGCAGGTAAAGCATACCTACAAGAGTCAATGAGAGTACTTACGACCGAGGGCCTAGGTATGGGTCTTAAGCCGTCAGTTGTGACAGCTATCGCGAAATATCATATGACTGAACTTGGCAGAGATGTTTTAGACTCAGCGATGGATATCTTGGCGGGTAAAGCGATTCAAAATGGACCACAAAATACGTTAGCGAGTGGCTATGTAGCGCAACCTATTGCAATTACGGTTGAAGGGGCAAATATTCTAACTAGAAACCTGATGATCTTTGGTCAAGGTGTGATGCGTTGTCACCCATATCTACAAAGCATGGTTGAGTCTATTCACAGTGAGTCTCCATCGGCTGACAAAGAGTTTAATAAAATCCTACGAAAGACCATAGGATACAGTGTCGGTAATGGGTTTAGAGCATTTAAACTTGGTGCATTCCCATTTTTGGCCTCTGGTAAATCAAAGTTACCGGAAGTTGTAGAATACGAAAAAGCAGCTCAGCAGTTATCTGCGAAACTTGCTGTATACGCTGATTTTTCACTGCTAGTATTGGGCGGAAAACTCAAGCAGGCAGAGCTCCTATCTGCACGGTTAGGTGATGTTATGAGCTTTGTTTACGCGGCTATGGCGTCGATACGCTATTATGAACAAAAAGTTTCTGACAGTGAGCGTGCTCAAGCTGCGCCTTACTTCCACTACGCGACGCGCTATGCGCTTGGCCAAGCTGAGGAAGCACTGCATAAGTTTTTGGACAACTTCCCAAGTAAAGCTGCTCGCCGCTTTATGCGTATTGCTACCGTTAACTTTAGCTATCGTATGCCAAAAATCAGCGATGATATGATCCGCGAGTTAGCAAAGGCAGCACAAATGGATACCACATTTAAGCAGCAGTTGACTCATCTTGTGAAGCCAACACAAGGTGATGGGCATGATATTAACGAACAAGCTTACAAAGCTAAGATGGTGTGCTTGGAGTCGCTAAGTAAAGTGAAAAAAGCGCTTAAGCGTCGTGAGATTAGAGCGGGCGTTTCATTCGATGAAACGTTAAACAACGCATTTGTTGCAAACATCATAAACGAGCAAGAGTACATTAAGCTGGTCGACTACAACCGTAAACGTGAAAAAGCAATACGAGTAGATGAGTTTGATTTTGATTTAAACTTAATCGTGGATGAAAAATCGGATGAACGCTTAAAATCTGCAGTAAATCAATAACCCTCTTTGACACCCGCTTATATCTATAAGC
The DNA here is from genome assembly GCF_021530565.1 of Pseudoalteromonas sp. SMS1. Lineage (GTDB taxonomy): Bacteria > Pseudomonadota > Gammaproteobacteria > Enterobacterales > Alteromonadaceae > Pseudoalteromonas. The sequence goes on along the minus strand of NZ_JAKGBI010000001.1, from coordinate 264,182 downwards.
GGGTGTTTCATATAGACTGCGTAAAAAGGGTTTACGTTTATTCATTATGCAGTCCTCTCTTTATAAAGAATTTCTTGAGTTAGCCAATCGCAGTCAAGACCGAGTAAATCTCTGGAACGGGTGTGGTACGTTAGAGAGATTTGTTGTCAATTCTCATTGCTACGTCGCAAAGATTAGCAGTGTGCCAAATGATCTTAAACATCGCGTTATAGAGCAATCTAGTTTCTCATTGAAACGTAAGGTGCGCAGTTATGAGAAAGAGCAACTGTTTTACAAACAGTACAGCGGAGTGCTCAATCCTCTTTGCACCGTGCCAAAAGTATATGAACTGCATAAAGAGCAGGGAACTTTCGTCACTATATTGGCTGACTTTCGTACACTAGGTTTTGAGAATAAAGCTTCTGCCAGTTTTGAAGACATAGTCGCGATATTGACATGGTTAGCTGGATTTCACGCTATTTGGTTAGAGCAGTCTACAAGTCACAGCTTGTTGGCTGAGTTTGGAGAGGGAAATTATTGGCACTTTAAAACCCGACCCGACGAATTTAAAAAAATGCCAGGTGGCCCACTTAAACAGCATGCGCAAAAAATTGACCAAATCTTAACTGCTACGACATTTAAAACGTTGATACATGGCGACGCGAAGTTAGCTAATTTTGCTTTCAATAATAAAGCGGTAATTGGTTACGATTTTCAGCATGTTGGTGTTGGAATTGGATTGTCAGACGTGATGTTATTGCTCACGTCAGTGCTTGAGTGTAACGAGCTAGAGGCGCTTAGTGATAAGCTGTTGGATATCTATTTTATGGCGTTAGCAAATTGTATGGCTAAGTGCCATGTTCAATTATCTTCGCAGGATGTGGAGCGTGAATGGCGCCCTTTATGGCCTTTGATATGGGCTGACTTTCATCGTTTTTTAGTGGGCTGGAAACCTGACCATAAAAAAATCAATCACTATATGAAATACCAATCGAAAAAATTACCCCTGTTTTTATAAGGTGCAATAGCTGATGGTGTATGCTCTTTTAAGTGCGTTATTTTGGGTTGGGTTTGACTACACGCGCAAACGCTTGTCCGCAGATTTTTCAGCTCCTTTGATGTCGGTGGTTTTTAGTGCACTGGTGTTACCGTGTTACATGATTTACTGGTTCTATGCTGATAAAACCATTCCAGACTCATACTATTTTTTCCCGGCGACGGTGAGCGGGTTACTTGCTGGGATCGGCAGTGTTTGCTTTATCCGTGCCTTAGCAGTAGGCAAAGTTGCAGTGATGTTACCCATGCTTTGCTTAACGCCTGTGATATCGGGCATTTTTGCTTGGTTTTGGTTGGGGGAATCACTGAGTATGATAGAGGTTGGGGCGATAGCTATCTTAGTAAGTGCTTCTTTTATATTACAAGGGGGCAGATTTACTTTTCTCGAGCAGGGGAGTACTTATATTTTCATCACTGCCATATGTTGGGGGTGCTGTATTGTATTTGATAAACAGGCGCTACAAGCAAGCAGTATTGAGTTTCATATCATGTATATCACTTTTGTTGTGCTCGCTTTTAATGGCTTATTATTTAGACCCAAATTAGATTTGATGAAAGCAATGAAGTTTACGCGCTTTTGGATTGGCGCGGCAGTTTGTTTTTCTCTTGCCGTCACGTTTCAGTTTGTCGCCTTATTAGAAGTTCAGCCAGGTATTTTGGAAGCGTTAAAGCGGGCTATTGGGATCATTGGCGCAGGTCTTATCGGCGTGTATATATTCAGAGAAAAACTAACCCCAACACAGTGGACCTGCGTTGGGGTTATTTTAATAACCAGTGTTATCTTCTCTATTTGATTAGTTACACTTAGCTACTTTTCTCCACACGTTTGAGAATACATCTGGACGAGCGCCTCGTGACCACCAGATTGAGTGGTACTCATACCCGTTGTAAGATACTTTATCTCCAATGCGGTAGAATGTTGAAGCACTCCAAGCCGATAGACCAGAACATCCTGGAGGAGTCACTACATCATCAACGGTTACTTGCTTAACGATGCTGTCAAAGTCACCTGCAGAATTAGTCACTTTTAGCGTTACATCGTATGTGCCTGCCTGCGCATAAGTGTGAGTAGGTGAACCCTGAGTACTTGAGTTACCGTCACCAAATGTCCAGTTGTAAGTACCCACTGTTGAAGAGTTAGAGAATGTTGCTTTCAAACCATCCGTTGTGTAGCTGAAGTTTGCAACTGGAACTGGGTCACCACCACCACAGCCTTGTGCTAGGTAATCATAAGCTGCTTTTGCTTGAACGATACCATAGCCATAAGATGTGTCGCGACCTGCGGCACCTTTGTCTTTTGCCGTCGCGTTTAGTGCTGCACGGATATCTGCGTTTGAACAATTCGGGAAGTTACTCCATACAAGCGCTGCCACACCTGATACATGCGGTGTTGCCATAGACGTACCACTGATGCTTCTGTAACCACCGTTATTCCAAGTAGAGTTAACGCCTACACCAGGACCTGCAATTTCAACTTGGCTGTTATATTGCGAGAATGATGCTTTGTTTTCAGAGCTATCTACAGCGGCTACTGAAACAACGTTGTTGTATGATGCTGGGTAGCTAAGCGCACTGTTTCCGCCATTACCTGCTGCTGCGATGTGGAGCATACCGCGCTGATAGCTTTGATCAAAAGCATTTCGTTCCGCAGTTGAACTGCCACTACCACCTAGACTCATACTGGTAATGTGTGAACCCGCTGCTTCACATTGATTAATTGCTTCGATTAGGTCAGAACCATAAGCCCAACGACCAGAATCATTGAATACTTTTACGATATGTAGACCTAGATTACCTGATGGGTTAACACCTACAACACCTGTTCCATTTCCGCCAAGTGCCGCAATTGTGCCCGCAACATGCGTACCGTGACCATTACCGTCGTTGTACCAAAGGCCTGTGTCATTAGAACCATAACCATCGTCGCCTGTTACACCTGAGCTCACAAGATCTTCGTGTGCACGATGATAACCTGTATCCATGATACATACTTTGCGGTTTGCTGCGGCTGCATCACTTACAAGCTTCGCTTGAACCATATTGATACCGTAGGGTGTAGATTCAGCCAGTGGAGAGATGCCTGCTTCAATGATTTCTGGAACGTAACGTTTCGGATCCACTTCTACCGTTTGAACATTACCGTTTTTCTCAAGCTCAGCGAGCTGCTCAGGCGTTACTTCCATTACAACTGCGTTTATGCTTGGTAAGGTTTTAATTGCAGTTGTGTTTAAATCATTTGCGAATAACGAAAGTGACTGAGCTTTAAACTCGGACACCTCAGCGTTTGACATTGCAACTGGCAATGTATTGGCGATTGATTCGCTTTTCAGAGTGACAATCATACGCTCTGTATTAGACGCGTGTGCTGTGGCAGTACCAAGCGCAGACGCAACGCCAAGGGCAAGTAAAGTACATTTAGTGCTTGTTAGAAAGTTGTGTTTCATTTTGTTTGTCCTAGTTACATGTTGTTAACCAATTTAACTAAAACAGGTATTTGGTCGGCTGTCAACTGCGTGAAATTCATTCAATTCAAAGCGTTGATTAATGTATTTATAACATAAGTTTAATTTAGATTAAATATTTGGTTATTTATTGTTCGGTGGATTGTTTTTTAGATTTATAGAGTCTAAAAGGTTAGAAATTTAATTCACTGTTAATCGTCATTATATTGTAATCTTTTTCATCGTTGACGAATTGAGAAAAGTCAACTTGATGCAGTCTATCTTCATGAATAGCTTTGTAGATGGGAGCAAATTCTGATTTATACGGCCTAAAAATTGCAATCTTTTGTGTGCCAATATACTTCACCAATCCAAGTTGGTATTTTTTGAGCTCAATCAGTAAATAACCGCCCAGTAAAACATGTCCACCGATTGAAACATCGAGTTTAGATTCATGCTCGTTGTCCCAGTTTATTCCCCCAATTTGTAGTTTATCTCTTATCCCAAGTTCAACTGCAGCTTGGCTTACACCAAATGCGATCGCGTCATTGGCACACCAAATCATATCAAGGTTTCTATAGCGTCTAAGCAAACCTCTTGATAGCTCTAAGGCGCGTTGTTTGGACCATTGTGCATCTACTTTTTCAACCAAAGTTATATTTGACATCCTATTTGTGAAACTTAATAGCCCTTGTTCTCTTTCTGTGGCCGCATTGGTCGCGATATCACCCAAAAATGCCAACATGGTGTGATTTTGTGTTTTTGGCGGTGTGTTACTTGCTTTTTGCACTAGTTCTCTTGCCAGTAAGCTACCTGCTTGATAATTGTCTGGCAAGATGGCGGCTTTAACCCCGAACCCTTTTGCAGCTAGCCTTTCCAATGCGAGTTTATTTGGGCTATTTAATAAGAATAAAATGTTTGGGTGTGTTTTTTCAGAGGTTAACAGCACCTCTGTAATAACACGTTTCTCATCCACGAGTATCAGATAGTCAGCGTCCGACTCTAAAGCTTGTCGGGTGAGTTGCTTCATTAATATATGGTTTCGCTGAGCAAACAAGGTTGTGAGTTCAATGTTGGTGTCTTGGGCAACGGCATTCATAATATTTGACACGTTAAACCAAAAGTTTCCAGTTGGATTATCGCTGTCAAACCCAGGGTTAATGAACGTGACCTTTAAAGGTTGCGATGCGTGAGCGCCAAAGCTGGTGGTAAACAATGACAAAGTAATCATTGTGGATAAAACGAAGTAAAACAAAATATTAATTTTCAACATGCAAACGCCCTTTACATAACCGAGTCTTGTGCAGTGTTCATAATTCTATATACTAGCGCAATCTGCTTGGGGGATCTTATGAAGTTTATACTTATTGTCGCATTTTTGATGTCTGGTTTAGTTTATGCTGAAACACAAGATTTGAACCAGATCATGAAGAAAATGGGTCATGAATACAAGCTTGCTATCAAATCTCAATCAGCAAATGAAATGCAACATCATATCGATGAATTTATTTCGCTCGTGGAGCTTGCAAAACATCAACGGTTTGGACGTGATCAGGCCAAAAAATCAATTAAAGGTTTGAACCTAACAATTGCACTCGCCAAACAAGCTGCGGCTTTGTCCAGTGAGAATACGCTCATTGCAGCAAAAGAGAAGCTCAAGGAGATAGAGGCGTTACGTGTCGAATACCATAAACTTCATGAACCTCCGGGAGTTTGGGAACTGCTTTTTGGTCGTTAGTTTCGCCAGTCAAGTTGAAATGATATTTGACGCTGTGGTATTTCAGGAGCATCTTCATCTGCGGTTGTTAGAAATGCCTTGTTTAGCAGGTTACTGACCTTGATTGTACCAACCCAATGTCTATCAAATTGCCATTTAGCATAAGTATTGATCATTGTGGCACTTGGTAATGGCTGCTCGCCAGAACCCGTTTCAGTTTTTCTAAACCGATGTGTGATTTCAGTAGAGAGCTCTACTTCCCGCCAAGTAAAACGATGTTTTATATTTGCTTTGATCGGCGCAATGCCTTGTACATAGTGACCGTTATTTTGCTTTGCCGATTGCTTGGCTACATTCCACGACAGACTATGCCCTGTAAACGGCGTAAAGTCGAAGGCCAACTCAAAGCCGTTTAAATCGACATGTTGTAAGTTATTATATGTTCGGTCACCACTAGGTAGTTTTGTGCGTTCAATAAAGTTTTCGAGCTTACTTTGGTAAAGATTGAAGCGTCCTGAAAAAGTCTGGTGTGAATAAATGTAGTTGAATTCAAAGGTGTTACTTGTTTCTGGATTTAGAGAAGGATTGCCAAAGGTATCTCCCCGTGGTGTCACGCCGTTAAAATACAGCTCGGTCATGGATGGAAATCTAAAAGCTGTACTGTAGGACACTTTTAGCAGCTGGTTTTCCCTTTGTCGTTCGGCAGACGCTTGGTATGAAATGTGGTTATCAGAACGACTCATATTGGTATTTTGGGCTTTGAAATAGTCATATCTGACCCCAAGATTGACGGTCATATCATTTAGCTTTATAGCTGTACTAACATAAGGCGCCAAATTAATCGTATGTCCATCAATTAAAGCTTGTTCTGTAACGAGGTTATCTGTCGAAGTCTCGCGGTCTGATATTTTAATACCATTTCGTGATACCCAATCTATTCCAAAACGCCAAGATGCCAATTGGCCATGCGCACTACTGTATAAGTTTGAGCCATAAGTATGTGACTGATAGCGTGTGAGGTTTTCTCTTTTATTAATTCTTTCGACTAGGCTATCCCAATTTTGGTAGTGATGAAAGGCTTTAAACAACCAGCGATCTGTATGGAGTGTGGCTTGAAGTAAGCTATGATTATCTTCAGGGTAAACCGCTACTTGATAATCGGGGTATTGATTACTGCTCTTGCCAATGTCACTGCCCATTGAAGGGATCCAGCTGATGTTGTAATCAAATCGCTCGAAAAGGTGACCTTGTTGATATAGCGCTGCAGCAAACTGTGTGTATTGAGCATGTAATGGTTGTCCTGACGCCGATTTTTCGTTTTGTGAATGGCGGACGCTTGTCGCGATAGAGTTAGACAGAGTGCCATATCCAACAGTTAAACTGGTTGCATCCGCAGGCATTTGATGTGCCAATGTAAATAGGGGCTGTTCTGGTTTTATTGTGGAGATATTCAAAACGCCACCCATGGCACCTGAGCCATGAAGTAGGGAGTTTGAACCTTTGTTAACGTCATACAAAGAGACGAGCCCTGCGGGCAAAAAAGACGCTGAGTTACCTGCTCTTCTGTCTGTTATGATAGGTATACCATCAACATTAGTTCTAATTCGCCAACCACCTAAACCTCGGATACTGTAACTTTGAAACAAGCCACCTTGCCCCGTTTTGTTCAGACCTGGAAACGCTTCTAGATGATCAGCAATAGTGTTATTTGGACTACTGAATGAATTTGGGGGCTGGGACTCCACGGTATTATCTGTAAAAACGGCTTCTTTTAGGAGGTTTTTTCCTGCGTATACCTCAATTACTTCAACATGGCTTGTTGTAGCCGCTAATCCCATTAATTCAATCATATATCTCCATAAACATTATTTTTACCGTGGATTAATTGGTATTTGTTACTACACTTTGCTCGGATACCTATCAATATATGAAAGATGTTAAATGTGTTCGTGTGAAGATTCAATTAGTTTTGATACTTGTAAATAGTTGTTTTTGAAATCTGCGGTTTGCACAGGTTGTTATATTTGCCGTTGATCGTAATGACTCGATAGGACAGAAAATTGTTACGAAAAAAAGGGATAAAACGAATGACACTTCTCCACCCAGTAAGTCTCGCTGTGGCGGTAGCTCTTGGCGGTGCTGCCTATTTAGCCTATGAAAATCGGGCGCAAGAAACCCCCTATGAAATGAAAGCTGATTTTCTTGCAAAGAAAGCTGCAAGTAAATCGCAGGCGCCAAAAAGATATGACAAACCAAAAGAAGCACATGAGTTTTATGTGCAACAAAGACTGCCCCTTGGTGCGACCAGTTTGCCTACAGAAAAATATTCAGCGGCGTTGGCACAGATAAAGAGTATGCCACATTACTCAATTGCACAGAGTTCAGTACTATTTGACTATCAGCCCCAATTGAATGCACCAGACGGTCAGAATCAAGAACTTGGTGATTGGCAAGAGCTTGGTCCCGGGAACATCGGTGGGCGTACAAGAACATTGATTATTCATCCAACAAATCACGACGTGATGTACACAGCTGGCGTAGCTGGTGGCGTTTGGAAAACAACCGATGCAGGTGCTTCTTGGCAGCCCTTAAGTGACCTTGCGACAAACCTCGCGGTAACAACTCTGACATTCGATCCTAATAACGCCGATATTATTTATGCGGGTACAGGCGAGGGCTTTTTTAATTTTGATGCGCTGCGAGGGGACGGAATCTTTAAATCATCAGATGCAGGCATGACTTGGGAGCAAATTTCAAGCACTGCAAGTAATGGTGATTTTCAGTATGTTAACAAAATCGCTTTCAGTAAAAATGACGCCAATATACTGTACGCAGCAACACGAACAGGTGTTCAGAAGTCTATGGACAGTGGGTCTACTTGGAGTACTGTATTTGTACCTGAGGGCGCTTCGGTTGGGTGTACTGATTTGAGCGTACTGAGTGAATCAAGTGTCGATGTCCTATTGACCGCTTGCGGGTCATTTAATGCGGGTGGCGTTCATCGAAGCACAGATGCAGGTGCAACTTGGACGCCAGTTATTGCCGATGCCACACAAGGGCGTACAACGATTGCGGTAGCGCCTTCCGACAATAATATCATTTATGCGTTGGCGGCAAACAGAAATTCTCACGCAATGGATGCTGTTTATAAGTCGACTGATATGGGGGCGACTTGGAACACGACCGTCACGCAAGATACTGCCGACTCTTTCACGAAATTACTGTTAAGTAATACGGTTTTCGGGCTGTTTGATCAGTGCTTTGGTGGCACGGCTCAGTTCTTTAACCAAGGCTGGTACGATAACATTATCGCGGTGGATCCGATTAACCCAGATGTTGTTTGGACTGGGGGTATTGATGTATTTCGTTCAGACGATGGCGGACAGTCATTTGTGCCGACAAGCGTTTGGTGGTTTGATCCGACTAACCCGCAGTATGCTCACGCAGACCAACATGAGATTGTATTCCATCCAGATTACAATGGCACAACGAATACAACGATGTTTGTGGGGAACGATGGGGGGATACAGAGAACTGATAATGCGCTGTCAGGTCGCTTAACGCTCAATGAAGTGTGCGGAAATACTGCTGCAGATCCTGCGCAACGAGTAAGTTGGTCAACACTTAATAATGGGTATGCGGTAACACAATTCTATCATGGAACAGTCAAACCTGATGGGGAAAGTTATTTTGGTGGTACACAAGATAACGGGACATTGTCCGGTCAAGATGGCGGATTCAATGGTTGGATAGAAATACTCGGTGGTGATGGTGGATGGACTGCAATTGATCCAACAAATCCTGATGTTATGTTCGCTGAAAATACGGGCTTGTCTATTCAAAAGTCAACAGATGGTGGACAGAGCTTCAGCAGCGCTACAGTGGGTATCTCCGGTGATAATGGATTCCCATTCATTACACGATTTGAAATGGCACCATCAAACCCACAAGTATTATGGATAGGTGGAAGTCAATTATGGCGCACAGATAATCAGGCAGAAAGCTGGTCGGCTGCATCTGGCGTGCTTAACGGTTCAGTTTATGCGATAGGCATAGCACCCAATACAGATAGTGCTGTGGCAGCAGGCACCAATGGTGGCACAATTTATGTCACTTACAATGCGGATCAAGCTGATACACAAACTCAATGGGTAGAAGCAACGCTTGAAGGTGGCGCAACTGTCAGCTCAATCGCATTTGACCCCAAGGACAATCAGGTCATTTACGCAACGCTTTCCAACTTTGATGTCACGCATGTGTGGAAGACAACTGATGGTGGCCAAAATTGGCAAGCAATGGATAATGGCTTACCCAATGTACCTGCGATGACAATTGCTGTGGACCCAACGAATACACAACGGCTATTTGTCGGTACTGACTTGGGCGTTTTTGTATCGATTGATGGCGGAATGAATTGGATGGCAGATGGTTCAGGTTTAGCGAATACCAATATTGCCAAATTGATTATTAAGGATTCCGAACTGTTTGCGTTTACGCACGGTCGCAGTACTTATAAGGTTGCGATAAAAAATGAGTCTGATAGAACCTTAGAAACACAAGAAGATATGTCGCTTATGTTGAGTGATGTATTAGTCAATGAATTTGGCCAGCCTTATGATTCAGTAGAAATTGTCGATACGCCTACCGGGGGAGCCTTGATGTCTGCCGACGAAGTACTTGAAGTTGGGGACCAAGTACAACAAGCTGATTTCGCGAACGTCAGCTACAAGCCCAATGATGATTTTTATGGTGATGATGCCTTTACATTTAAAGGTATGATGACGGAGTCAGTTCCAAATAACGACGGTGAAGAAAATCAGCATACGGTCAGTATCAAGGTAAAAGCGGTTAATGATGCACCAGTGATTGAACCTGTAGATGATATGACATTGTATATAGATGAATTGGTTGAGGTAGACTTCAAAGACCATATTGAAGATGTCGACAGTGATAATTTAATGATTTCACTAGAGCCTTCGGTGCCAGGCATGTCATTTATTGACGGTGTTCTCTCGGGAAGACCTTTTGAAACGTTCAGTCAGCAGATGACACTAGTGGTCAGCGATGGTGAACTGGAAGTTATGCAGTTCTTTAATTTGGATATTGTTGAGGCGCCTAAACGCGCACCAATGATTGAAGAAGGTCAGTCATTCGAATTGCAGGAAAATAATGACGAGAACACTTCATTAGGTATGCTCGCGTTTAGTGATCCTGACCCAGAGGTGTCGCCAGTTGAACGCTTTATGATTTTAGACGAAGTACCATTCATGATAGATGAAACTGGTGAGATCTTTGTAACTGAATCCTTGGATTATGAGATTCAAAATGAATATAGTTTCTTTGTGCGAGCGGTTGATACATTAGGCAATACATCGGAGTATACAGAGGTTGAAGTATCTGTAACAAACGATAGCGCAGACGACGATATTTCTGATCCGGTAATCGATGAAGGCCAGATGTTCGAAGTCATGGAAAATTCAGAAATAGGGACTGTGATAGGAACAATAGAGTTTGACCATGCCGATGAAGCCTCTATTGTGTCATTTGAAGTGTTAGGTAATGTCCCGTTTGAAGTCAATACAAGTGGCGGCGTCACTGTATCAGGTGATATCGATTTTGAAACAAATACGTATTTCGAATTTGCTGTAAAAGCGATTGACGATAAAGGCAACGAATCTGAGTACACGAAAGTTAAAGTAACCGTCATTGACGATCCAAATGATACAGGCAGTGATCGTGACCCTGTGATTCCGGCTGGTCAAGTGTTCGAAATAAGGGAAAACGCCGCGTTAGGTACCATTGTTGGACGTCTTGAATATTCAGATCCAGACCCTGAAACATCACCAGTGAAGGAGTTCTTTGTAATTGGTAACGCGCCATTTGTTGTAGAGGATAATGGGGATATTGTGGTTCAGGGAAATCTTGACTTTGAATTCCAAAGTGTCATTAAGTTTGGCGTCAGGGCTGAGGATACTCGCGGGAATATGTCTGAGTATACCGAAGTAACAGTCAACTTAATTGATGTGAGAGGTAATGATGATGATGACAATGATGGTGACGCAGGCTCATTTGGTTTCTTGACATTGTTGAGCTTACCGCTGGCATTATTAAGAAGGCGTAAACGCTAAAATCAACTTTTAAAGCGGCATTAGCCGCTTTTTTTTCGACTAAAATTTTGTATAGATTTAATAAGTAATAGGTGAAATAAAAAAGGAGAGAAGAGAGCAGAAGCACTTTGTTTTCAAAGTGCTCATTGTTAATTCAGAGACTCTAAATTAACGTTTTTTCTTTTTGTTACCCTGAACTGCTTTGAATCTAGGGTTAGTTTTACAAATCACGTAAACTTTGCCACGGCGCTTAACAACTTGGCATCCTGGTCTACTCTTTGCGCTTTTTAATGAACTTAAAACTTTCAATTTATGCTCCTTTACTTATGTTATAAATTTTAGGCGACTGGCCTCGTCTTGACATCGCCTAGTAACCTAGCCGATGTCAAAGCGTTGCTTGAGATATTACTTCGATGTTGAAGCAATATTCTTGAAGCGGCGGTTGAACTTAGCAACGCGACCATCGCTAGCAACGATCTTCTGCTTACCAGTGTAAAACGGGTGTGAAGCGCTAGATACATCGATTGGAACGTAAGGGTATTCTTTACCGTCAATCTCAACAGTTCTGTCAGATTTGATAGTTGAGCCAACGATGAAGTATTTGTCTACTGCAGTGTCATGAAACGCAACTGCTTGGTAATCCGGGTGGATATTTGCTTTCATATTAAATTAAAACCTTATGAAATGTGATAACGTCACAAATATTATTCTATTTGAGAATAGTTTTCAATTAATTCTAATAATTATTTTTTTTGACGATTTTGATTACTGATTGTACTAATAAGTAAATTGTTACTGGATCTTCAATATCAGGCTGTTATAACTAGAAGCGAGATCGAGAAAGAGGATAACGCCGTGACTGAACAAGCACAACAATTAGACAATGGTGTCATTGCGGAATTGCAAAATAAGGATCATTCATCTTTAGCCCAGCAACTTAATGGGTTGACTTGCGATCACAGTGACATTGTAGAACTACTTGCTCATTATTTAGTGTTGAGCGAACAAGACGATGATCAAAAATTTGATGATTGGTATGACAATTTATGCGAAGACCAACAATTAGTACTTAAAGGTTTTGAAATTATTCGTGCTCATTATGAGAATACCAACTAGGCAGTATTTTAATGTAAACATGCGTCGCCATTATTAAAATGTAAAAGCCATTTTTAACAATGGCTTTTACATTTAGTGCTCAGCCTTTTGTCAAGCGGCGATTTTCAAACCCGCGGTATTTTTAACCAATAGACAAATCATATTTCTGCATTACGCTATCAATGTATTTATCACGCAATGATGCACTACGCTCGTGCTCTGCGTGGTGGCTTAAAGCGCGATTTAGCAATTTAATTGCATCATGTAACGGGCTCCTTTGCGCTAACGGAATAGAATGGCTTGTTTTATCCTCTGTTATTGAATCAACAATCGCTCGGCCGAGGTCAATATATACCACTTCTTCAACCCGCCCATTTTGGCTAATGACCCCATATTTGCTGCAAAGGAACTGCTGCCAAACCTGTTGGATGTGCTCTGATAAATCGTCAGAAAATTTATCATCTTGAGAAATGATGCCTTTTTGCGCACACGACTGAAGTGTCGCAACATACTTTTGTTGGAACAATTCATAAGCATGGCTAGACTGCGTCACGTCGTGTTTAATAATTGTTAGACCCCATTCTATCAGGCCGCGAGGGTAGTAGTCGGTGATTTCTAGGCATTCATATAGGCCAAGATATGAACTGCACTTAATTTGATTTTCAATATTGTAACTGGCATTGGGGAACAAGCTATTGTCTTGCCATAATTGCAACTGAGGTAAGTCAATTTTAAGCAAACTACACAGTTCTTGTGTGTCGTAAAAGTTCGTTTTCAAGTAGTCAGAAAGTCGCATAGTGCATACTGGATGAATGTACAGTGTTTTGATTTTGTATTAATTCTCACCGTTAAGCAAGAAAATTTGTAAATCTTTCTTTTTACACTCGGCATATAGAGCCAATTGTGTTACAACATATCGTATATTCACAATCAGTTAGAATTTGCATGCGAAGTATACAAACTATAAAAAAAGCCAGCTTAATTACAGCCATTAAAACGCCTTATAAAATGAATGGAGAGATAGACTTAAATGCTTATGATGCATTAGTTGAAGCTCAAATTGAGGCGGGTGTCGACGGTATCATTGTTGGTGGCACAACTGGCGAAGGCCAATTAATGAACTGGGAAGAGCACTTAATGCTCATCGCGCACAGCGTTAGCCAATTTTCTGAGCGCTTGATTATTGTGGGTAATACAGGAAGCAATAACACACGCGAAGCAATTAAAGCAACGGAGTATGGGTTTGCATCAGGTATGGATGCTGCACTTCAAATTAACCCTTATTACGGTCGCACTTCTGATAAAGGGGTGATTGAACACTTCACACGCGTATTAGAGATTGGCCCTGCGTTTGTATACAACGTACCGGGTCGAACGGGACAGGATTTAACCCCTGAAATTATTGAACCATTATCAAAACATAAGCATTTCATCGGTGTTAAGGAATGCGCCGGCAACGAGAGAATTGCGCATTACGAAGCCCAGGGAATTGCATGTTGGTCTGGAAATGATGATGAAGCACATGATGGTCGTCACTTCTGTCAGTCACATGGTGTTATTTCGGTTACATCAAACCTTGTGCCGAAACTGTTCAGGCAGTTGATGGATGAACGCAATGATACGCTTAATAAAGAGCTTGCACCAATGATCAACTGGCTTTTCTGTGAGCCAAATCCAATCGCGATAAACACGGCGCTAATTATGACTGGTGCTGTTAGTCCCGTATTCAGGCTGCCATATGTGCCTTTAAATAAAGCACAGCAGTTACAAGGCCAAAGCTTGATAAATGCGATTGATGAACAGTACATCGTTGGCGGAAAAGCAAATTTGGTGGATGATACGCTACTTAAGCTTTGTTAATACCAATTAATGACGTATAATCTGCGACCCTCATTATTGGTCGCAGGTTTGTTGTTATGAATTTTAAATCGTTTAGTTTCCCGGAGCCTTTGTTAGAAGCCTTAGATGAAATCGGCTTCAAAGAGCTCACTCCTATTCAACAGGCGGCCATTCCTGTGATTAGAAAGGGGCATGATGTCCTGGCTACAGCGCAAACAGGGACGGGTAAAACCGCGGCATTTGCGCTACCTGTGATCCATAACCTGCTAAAGGGCACATCATCAAATTCACCACGTGCACTTGTTTTAGCACCTACTCGAGAGTTAGCTGAGCAGATTGCCGTCAATTGCGAATCTTTTTCTAAATATACGTCACTGCGTACAGTCGCTGTTTTTGGTGGTGTGAATGTAGAAGGTCAATCACAGCGTCTGGCGAAAGGTGCAGATATTGTTGTAGCGACACCGGGTCGCTTATTAGACTTAGTTCGTTTGGGAAGCGTTGATTTGTCAAACATCGAACATCTAGTACTCGACGAAGCGGACCGTATGTTAGACATGGGCTTTATTGATGAAATGCGCAGAGTAATTGGCCTTGCTCGAGAAGATAAACAGCTTTTGTTGTTCTCTGCCACTTTCCCTTCGGAAGTTAAACAATTCGCCAAGCAAGTACTCAAAGACCCTAAGCTCGTCCAAACCACTCCTGAGAATACCACTGCTGAAACTGTTCGCCATGTTGTGTATCCGGTTGAACAGCAACGTAAAAAAGAGTTGCTCTCTGAACTGATCGGTAAGAAAAACTGGCAACAGGTATTGGTATTCGTCAATATGAAAGATGATGCGGATACGATTGTTCAAGAATTAGCGCTAGACGGGATTGCGGCCACTGTGTGTCATGGCGACAAGAAACAGGGAGCAAGGCGCCGTGCTTTAAGAGAGTTTAAAGAAGGCAAGGTTCGTGTACTTGTTGCAACTGAAGTTGCCGCGCGAGGAATCGACATTGAAGGCTTACCGCGTGTAGTTAACTATGATCTCCCTTATTTAGCCGAAGATTATGTTCATAGAATTGGTCGAACAGGTCGTGCAGGTAACAGCGGCCAGGCAATTTCTTTTGTCAGCCGTGAAGAGGAGCAGTTCTTACTGCACATCGAAACATTAATTGGGCAAAAAATTAAACGTTATTATTTACCTGGTTACGAGGTGGCAAATCGTGACAATTTAATCGAAAACTTGAGTAAAAAGCCGAGCCACCAAAGAAGAAAAGTCCGTACCAATAGACCGAGTAACCAGGCAAGTGGTGAGGCGAGAGCCAAAAACCGCAATAAAATTAGTTCTGTAAGAAGCAGGCTAAAAGGTGTGAAGCTAAAGTTAGACAAGTAAATCTAGCTAATATAGAAAGAGGTGAACTTTACTCGCCTCTTTCAAATCTCCTTTATGCTGTGATTGGCAAGCCGACTAACTGCCAGGATTGCATCTCAACCAGTCTGCTTTTTGTTCGCTCGAACTCAAATGCCAGTTGTTCCCCCAGATACAGTGACCCTAATTCGACCTCTGTTGAAATCACCACCAGCTTTTTGCGGTCATAACATTCATCCACCAATGCGATAAATCTTCTGGCTTCATCATCAAGTGTATGTGTTGCGTAGTTTTGCTGTGGGCGAATATACCCTTCTTCTATACCTTGCGCATTTTTTCCATTCTCAACAGATACGCCCATTTGCTGAACACCGCTAACAAAAATGACTTCATACTGATTGGCAAGTTCTATGTAATCAGATGTGGATCTTGGGGAAGAGCAGAGCTCAAGGAAGTTTGCCAAAATAGCTGTTTGACAGGCGCCTTCTATGAAAATAGGCCTACCATTTACCTCTATCGTCCTTTGGCGTTTGACTCCGGAAATATGCCTAAAAACAGAGTCGAACTTTGTCTGATTTTTAACAAAATAGTAGCGACTACTGAAGCCATTTTTAAACCGATGATCAAACTCCCCGCAAACATTAACCACGTTACATTGCGACAACAGTAGCTTAATTGTCGGCTCAAATCGACTACGTTGTAAGCCATTTTTGTATAGTTCACTCGGGTGAGTGTTGGATGTAGTTACAAATATGATACCGTGTTTGATAAATGCCTCTAAGAGCCCAGCGAGTATCATTGCATCACCAATATCCTTTACAAAGAATTCATCGAAGCAGAGTACTTTGGTGTGTGTTGCCCATTGCTTCGCTAGGTTTTGTAAAGGGTTCTTCACACCTTGTATTTCTCTCAACTGCTGGTGGATTTTCGCCATAAAGTGATGAAAGTGAAGCCGTTGTTTATTTGACGATTCAAGTGATTCAAAAAATAAGTCCATTAAGAAAGATTTGCCCCGTCCGACAGGCCCATACAAATAAATGCCTTTCGTTTTACGATTGCTCGTGATGTTCACCAATAGGTTGTCTAGCGCGGAGATAGCATTGCTTTGAGATTGGTCGAGAGTGAGGATGTTTTCATTAACGAGTTTATCGTACCGGGATTGAATAATAGACATTTAATTAAACTAAGGAAACGTGGTTCGGAATATACTAACGTGTTAGTAAAATAATATGAAGTTGCTGTTTAGAATTTTAGAATGCATACCATAGTTTCAGCAATTCACTTTAGGATAAGGAAAATCCGTATTTTTATTATGTAAAATTGAATCTAAATTGAAGTTAAATGTATCCGAGTTGGCGAACTAGGCGGTAAAAGTTACCGCCAAAATAAGATTATTTGTAAGGACTTAAATCAGTCTGTTCTGTTTCGCATACTTTTTTGATCACAGGGTGCTTAGCCAAAAACCTTAGGTAGTTTGATAGGTGTTCAAATTGTAGGGGCGGTTTGTTCAGTTCGTCTGCCCACACACAAAGCATAAACAAATAGCAATCACATATTGTGAATTGATCATCTACAACATAATTTTTATCTGCTAAATGTCGATTTATGATCTCAAACATACTGACTAAGCGACTTTGTTGTGTTTTAACTATGTCATCGTACATTAAAGCACTTTGAGTATGCCGCTCAGGGTAGAAGTAAATCATGAGCTCGGCTTGTACTGTTGTCGTAAAGTACATAAGCCATTGGTAAAACTCACCTTTTTTGTGAGGATCTGAAGGTATCATCAGAGACTCTGGGTGCTTCTCGGCGAGGTATAAACAAATAGCACCGCTTTCAAATAACACAAAATCATCGTCAACTAAGGTGGGGATCCGTCCGGTAGGGTTTAGCCGTAAATATTGTGCAGATTTGTGGGCTTGTTTCTTTCTATCTACAAGCTCTAGTTGGTATGGGACATTCAATGCTTCTAGAACAAAATGTGGGGCGAGACTGGCATTGCGGGGGTAGTAAAACAAAGTGTACATAGCTGGCCTTATCATCAAGTTTTTATTGGCTGGAAAGCTCCTTTTTTGGTAATTCCATAAGCACTTTAGGACAGCATTTGAATAATAACAAATAAAATGCTCTATTTTTATTCAAAATTATATATCCGGTAAAGAATGTTTACATTATTAACCAATACTTTCTCTAGCGTTAAAGATTTTACCCCAACGAGGTATTTTTTAGGAAGAGGGGCCAAGCAAATTTCAAAAGATTATGATTATTCTAATGAAGTGTGTTTTGTATTAACAGAAGTGAATTGGAGCATTATGTGAGTTAGCACATAATGCTCCAAAAAGGCTAAGGCGTGTAATAGATTGGCGAATTTGGACCAACTGGTAAGCCAAATCCGAACACCCAAATGTAAAATAGTGCAACCCAGCCAATAAAGAAGAACATACTGTAAGGGAGCATTGTCGCTACGAGCGTACCAATTCCCATGTCTTTTTTATATTTAGTGGCGACTGCCAGTATTAGACCAAAGTAACTCATCATTGGTGTAATCAAGTTCGTTACTGAGTCACCAATACGGTATGCAGCTTGAATTGTTTCAGGTGCATAGCCAACTAACATCAGCATTGGAACAAAGATAGGGGCTGTCACCGCCCATTGTGCTGACGAGGAACCTAAGCTTAAATTAACCAGGGCACACATTAGAATGAACAAGACAAAGACTTCAGGCCCGGTCAGATTCAAGGCTTGCAGTAATGCTGCCCCATTAATTGCCAAGATTGTACCTAAATTAGTCCATTTGAAGAAAGCAACAAACTGCGCAGCAAAGAAAACGAGTACGATATACATGCCCATTGAACTCATGCTCTTACTCATAGCGTCAATCACATCACGATCATTTTTCATAGTGCCCACAACCCGTCCATATACAAAACCTGGAATGGCAAAGGTCACGAAAATAAATACAACGATGCCTTTTAAGAAAGGGGAACCTGCAACCGCTCCAGTTTCAGGGTGACGTAAAATACCGTCTTCAGGCACGATTGTCAGTGCAAGTAACGCTGAAACTACCAGTAAGGCAACACCAGCCCATTTTAAACCAGACTTTTCTTTGTCAGTTAAGTGCTCAATATTGTTCTCTGACAAATCGATACTAGCTTCTTCAGGGTTGTATTTACCGAGTCTCGGCTCAACAATTTTTTCTGTGACTAGTGTACCAACGATGGCAATCAAGAATACAGATATCATCATGAAGTACCAGTTCGCCTCAGGGCCAACTTGGTATGTTGGATCAATCATCTGAGCGGCTGGCGTTGTGATCCCAGCGAGAAGTGGGTCAATGGTACCAAGCAGTAGGTTGGCACTGTAACCTCCAGACACACCTGCAAACGCAGCTGCTAGACCTGCTAGTGGGTGTCTGCCTAAACTGTGGAAAATCATCGCTGCCAGTGGGATCAGGACAACATAACCGAGTTCAGAAGCTGTATTAGATAAAATAGCTGCAAAAACAACCATGAAAGTTACGAGGCGTTTTGATGCACCCATTACCATACCGCGCATTGCCGCTGATAACATACCAGAATGTTCAGCAACACTCACACCTAGCAATGCAACTAGCACAGTACCAAGCGGAGCAAAGCCAGTGAAGTTTGTTACGAGTCCTGTAACAATCTTTTGTAAGCCTTCGGCGCTCATCAAGCTAACTACTTCGATAACTCCATCAGCATCACGGCCTTTTGCGCCTTCAGGTCGAGGGTCTATTGCGCTTAATCCCATCCAGTCGGCAATGCCACTGAATAAAACAATTGCAATACAGAACATCGCAAAAAGCGTAATAGGGTGAGGAAGCATATTCCCTAAAAATTCAACTGTCGCTAAAAAGCGGTTAAATAAGCCACTTTGTTGCTCAGGAGATTGTGAGTCTTGTTTAGCTTTAGTCTCTACTGCATTCGACATAGCAAATTTTCTCGGTTCCAAAAAATGCGGCATACCTTACCACTTTTTCGTTCAGTGGTCATTTATTAAAGTTAACTAGAAGTGAAAATGAGATAAAATTACAAGTAACAGTGATGAAGGGCGCAGCGCAAGTGCCGATACAACTTGCACTAGCTAGTGACTTGGCCAATTAATGAACTATTTGTTTTTCTTATTTTTTCTGGCTTAGACTATTCCTGTTTAAAGCGTTGTTACGCCTTTAAAAAGTAAAGGGTATTGTCTCAGTTTGTTGCCGATGTAATCCTCTGCCATGATGTGATTGCAAATCCGCTCTACGTCGTCATCAACGGCAAGCAACCACTGCATATGTTCTATTGCACGCTGAAATCCTTTTTTTAGAAATTGCTGCTTTTGATAGTATTCACAATTACGTTTCAGGATCGATATTTTGTGTGGCTCTGCTTTGAGCACGGCAATGACTTTTTCTAAATATTGAGTCGAAGCACTGTCGGTTCGACATACTCTGTTACGTCGTTCAATCATCAATGGCGTCTGCTATTTGGCTGAGTTTTTTCATGAAATCCTGTTTTTGAGACTCTTTGTCGTATTCAAAATGATACGTGTTATGAAACCCAAACCTAAGCAACACACCGCTCCCTTTTAAATAAATGGTATAGCCGTCGGGATCTGAAAATGCAGTGACCCCGTCAAGTTGCTTCCCCAGGTCGTATTGTTGTCCATTTTGGCTAATGTGCTCGTACACCTTTAAAACCAATGTTGTGCTTAATTCATTTTTCATATTACTGCCCTAATTTTTCAAGCTACATATCAATACTAACGATATAACCTACTGGATCAGTTTTGATATCTGTTTGAACTTCGCATGTTTTGCGTCCTTGAGCACTTCAAATAAAAAGGTTTCAAGGCTCATTACCTTAGCCCCATCATTGCGCAGCTGTTCTAACGCCCACGCTTTGTGCTGTGGGTTTCTAGAGCAAACACCATCTGCAATGATATAAACTCTGTGTCCTTGATTTAGCAAATCCGTCGCGGTGTGATAGACACAAATATGGGCTTCTAGCCCGACAAGAACTTTAATGCTTTGATGGTCTATTTTATTGGCAAAGTCACTGTTTTGCGGCGTTGCACTGAAGGTCGTTTTTTCTACTACAGGCGGTGAATAAGCCAAAAGCCTGCTGTCAGTATGTCCTAATCCTTTGGGGTATTGTTCAAAAGCAATTGTAGGTATATCTAATGTTTGTGCGGCCGAAAGCAATTTTTGCGTTATTTTTACTGTTGCATCATATTCTGTTATGTGTGGCTCAAAGTTCTGTTGAATATCGACGACCAATATTTCATATAAATGTACGTTAGTGGTCATGGAGCAATCCTTTTGTTAAACGTAAAGTTCATTTAAACTCACTGTGAGTTATTATATTAAAGTTGTCTAGTCTGTATATGCAATTAGAGTTTTTAGGAACTTCTTCAGGTAGTCCCACCACATATCGAAATATGTCCGCGACCGCTGTCAGGTTTGAAAAGAGTAAACAATGGCTATTGGTTGATTGTGGAGAAGGCACTCAACATCAAATATTAAAATCCAAGCTCACTTTATATCAACTTAGTGTGATCTGTATTAGCCATGTTCATGGAGACCATTGCTACGGTCTTCCTGGTCTGATTGCATCAATGGCAATGTCTGGCAGGCAAGCACCTGTTTACATGATTGCGCCAAAAAAAGTGATAGAGTATTTGCACGCAACGTTTGCGTTGACAGACGTATCCTTGCCTTTTGATTTAAAAACAACATCAATCGAAGAGATACACGGGCGACTAGAATTTGATTTTTGCTCGGTGGAAGTGATGTCTTTAAAGCATCGTGTACCAAGCTATGGATTCAAAGTGACAGAGAAGCTTATTCCCAATAAGCTACGCATAGCAGCACTCAAGGCTGATGGGATCCCAGCTGGCCCGCATTTCAATCAATTGCAAAAGGGGTTAGATGTAAAATTTAATGGTCAAACTCTGTGCTCGCAACAGTATGCGTTTCCTAGTTGGAAACCTCGTGCAGTCATTGTGTGTGGTGACAATGAAAAGCCAAGCTTATTAAAACCATATATTTGTGACGTTAATCTGTTAGTGCACGAAGCAACATTTACACACAGTGATTTAATGAAAGTAGGCAAGCATACAGGACATAGTGACGCTAAGAGAGTGGCGCAATTTGCTCAGTCTGTGCAAATTGCTTGTCTCGTGTTGACACATTTTAGCGTTCGGTATCATGGACCAGGTCTTCTAGACAAGCTAAAAGAAGAGGCCCAAACCAACTTCGAAGGGGAACTCATTTTGGCAAACGATGGTGATATTATTGATGTACCAAAGGTGCTACTTTCTGAGTGACTTAAATAATTGCCAGTCGGCGTTAACTTGGTCTGTATATTTTGCGGCTTGCTCAATGAGCGAATCAAATAAAGTTGGCAATTTGTCAATACACGCCTGTTGAAATGACATTGATCTTCTATCCCCCCGCATATGTGCATAAGCGAGGACTTGAGCACAACTTTGGGCATATTGTTGGAAACCCTGTTTTTGTGCTGCGCGTTTGCCCAGCACAATATGCTCGGGGTCAATGCCGACACGGGCATGATGTCGCGACCTCACCAGCCAATGGATGCCTTGCCAAAGCGCATCATCAATGATGAGATCAGGGCGTCGCTGCATTTTCCTTTGGCAATTTACGGTCAGGTGCGCTTGGTTCAATCGATTCATCGGACTTAGATCTGAGAAGTAGTGCAAAGGTGCTGCAAGGTTTTGTTGTTTGACTTCTACGATATGGTAAAGCTCTGCTGGGCTATGATCTCTAGGGCCAACGAGTAAGTAATATCGCTTTAGATTATTGCTACCTGTTCCTGCGTCAAGGCGCTCGACACAGTCAATGATTTCATCATCAACATATGGTCTAAATTGTTCGATCAAATTGGTTTTTATATCGCTATGAATGGGCTCGAATTTTTGAGGATCTGCTTTAAAGCGTAAAGGCCAGGTGGTTAAGTCTACACTTTTTGCAAGGCTACTCTTCAGATTAAACGCTGAACCTCCGACTAAGCGCTGTAACCCTTTTTGCCAGCGTTTATGTAAAATATGATCTTGGTCGAATTGAGTGATGGCACTTTGACTGTTGTTTTCACCTCGTAATGAAGCTTCACAAGTGAGCACATAGTGAGTAAGAAAGCGCTTTTGTGCCTCCGGTATATCACTGGCGTAAACAAGCGGTTTTTGACGTATGGTGAGATCCTCTGAACGCGCTTGCAGCAATTGACCGGCCTGTTGCGCCAAGTGTAAGCTGACAAGAAAGCGAAACATATCCCAAACAGCATGCCCAACGCACGCATCGTCAAAATCATTAGGTGTAAATACCAATGTTTCTCCATGGGATCCTTCTTCACTTAAAAAGCCAAAGTTACTGGCATGACAGTCACCCATAATCGTCGTAACTGGAATTTCATAAGCGTCCTCAGGTAACACAATTTCACCATCGAATATATCTTGATACATTAATGGCGCCGAGCCGCGGAAAAAGTGAAAAGGGCTGGACGCCATTTTCTCGTGCTTTGCAAGTGTACTTGAAGGCTCGCAGCCATCATGACGTTTAAAATACTTACTCAATACCTTTTCACGGCTCATACTTACATCCTCTTTGCTTTATTCCCAATTGCTGCTCTGCCAATGCAACAATTGTCGGGTCAACAGGGGGTGGGGTTACCACCATATTTTTACTTAGTGTCGAAGTGAGATATTTGAGTACTTCGACACGGGCATACCATTTGTGATCTGCCAAAACTATATGCCATGGTGCTTTCGTCGTACTTGTTTTGGACAGCATCTCGTTAATAGCAACTTCATATTCCGCGCGTTTGTTTCTGTTTCTAATATCTTCTTGGGTTAGTTTCCAGTGTTTATATGGGTTATTCAGTCGCTCTGAAAATCGCTTAAGTTGCTCATCGCTACTGATATGTAAAAACAGTTTTATGACTTTAATGTTATCGTCGAGCAAAAGTTGTTCAAATTCGTTAATTTCTCTATACGCACGTTGCCAAGCTGTATTGTTGGCAAACCCTTCGACTCGTTCTACCAATACTCTGCCATAGTAGGAGCGATCAAAAATAGTGAAGGTGCCTGGTTTAGGGAGTTTATTGAAAAACCGAAATAGGTAATGTCGACCTTGCTCATCAGCGCTAGGCGCACCGATGGGGAAAACTTGATAGCCCCGCGGGTCGAGTTTTTCGGTAATACGGCGTATTGCGCCGCCTTTGCCAGCAGCATCCCACCCCTCAAAGACAATCACTGCACGTTGCCCTTGATGGTAATAGGCTTGTTGAACATGAAGTAACTCATTTTGCCAATACTTTAACGCTTGTTTATAGGCCTTTTTCGTATCAATAGCTGGATAGTCCTGCTTGTCTTGAATTGTGATCGATGTCGTCCTATTTAGCTTTTTTTCTTGCGGTTTAGTCAAATTGGTAACCTCATGCGATATTGTTTTGGCGTGATCTTCATCACTTTTTTAAACTGACGTATAAAATGAGATTGGTCGGTGTACTCCAAATCATAAGCAATTTCAGTGAGCGATTTGTTTGGGTTGTGTTTAATCGCGTTTCTTGACTTCGATACCTCCATCAGGGTCGCATATTCCTTGGCACCTATGCCCATTACGTCCATAAATGCCCTCTCGACACATCGACTATTCACGCCCATTGTGTCATACAGCTGAGAAAGCTTTTTTGACCTCGCTTTAGATTCGATTTGTTTTAAGACTAAACTATAAGCGGTGGGTAGTTGATAGCTGAATCGTTTCAAGTGTGCCTCTAGCCAGGCGCTCAGTGTATTAATACACTCTCTTGGGGTTGCGAGTGGCTGTGATATTTTCATGGTGAGCTTTGTTGTACTCACCAACTCATTCAATTCAATACATTGGTTTTTTGCATATTTTAATGGCATGGTCGTAAAGTGTTTTGCGCCTAAGGGGGTCAGCCTCACGCCAAACATCGTATGTTGATTGGTTTTGAAGTGCCACAGGTGTGAAGTCGTTTGTGGGCCAAGCAAAAACGCACCCGAGTATATCGACACGTCATTGATTTGAGATTCTCCTGCAGTCACCCACAATATAGAAATACAGCCATCACTATGTATTGCTTGTGGCACATCAGGCGTGGCGCCATGGGCGTACCAAAAGTTAATGACGTAAGGCGCCAGAGAGACTGGGGGAGGGATCGCTGTGTACACTGGCTTCTCCATTATCCTTGATAAAATTCAGTGAGTGTGACGTTACATTATCTTTGTTAAATCAATTTACAGGCTGTAAATATGGAGAGCAAGAAAAAAGCAGCCAGAAGCTGCTTTGTGTGTTTAAGTTAGTTTTACTTCAATTAGTATTAACGCAGAATAGTTTATCTAGCGTTAGTACTTTCGAAGATTTTATCTGCAGATGCAGCTACAAAGCCGGTATACAGCTCGCCATCCGGCTTGTTGTAACGCAAGGCAAATTCGTAGAAGCAGCTTGGGATTTCAAACTCACCATCAGAGAACATAACAGGGTGGTGGTCTGCAAGTGTTGAAGACTGCTCGAGCAACACTTCCGCTGAGCCTTTCACTTCACCGCCAGAAGTATTCAATGCAAAGCCTGCATCCTTCAGTGCTTGATTAACTGCTTCAATCGTTTCGAAGTTTGCTAAGTAGTTGATGCTTACTGTAAAGTGGTTTGCGCGGTAACCCCATGCAGACATCCATGCAGCGTATTCGCTTTCTGCTAACAGCTGTTTGTAATCTTCGTTGCTGACTTGCCAGTGCGTACCTGAATATAAAAAGTTTTCAGCAGTAACAGCACTTTCATCAATGCTATCAATCATTTTTGTTACGATTGCTTGTAGCGATTCAGAACACTTCTCAAGCAATAGCTCTGAAATGAATACTTTCGGCTTGCTTGGATCACTATGCTCATAGTGTTTTGCATACAATTTTTTAGCTTCGAAATGATATTCACCACATTCAGTGTATCCAACCGCTTTAAAATGTGCCGCTAGCTTCTCCAGTCCCACTTTATCATGATTAAAAGTACGTAATGCGATGTGATCGTTGATGACATCATCTTGCTGTGTTGAACCTAATAATTCATGAACTTTTACTGCAGAAGGCGTTACTTCTAAGTAATTGCTCCATAAATTATCGAATAAGCTATCTACATTGTTGTGCATAATGACAATTCCTTAAAATAGCGGCTTGGCCGCGAGTTAATATTACGACAAAGCACGACGTATTTGATTGTTATAAAACGAACCCACTTATTTTGTCGCCTGCACTTAATTTAAGCGCTTGTGCAGTTTCACTGTTAACCGTAAATGTTTGTGATATTTCATCCCACAGGACTTCGGTTGTAAAAGTGGCTCTAAATTGTGCTAGTTGACCATTGGATAGTGCCCATGTCTCTGTCGAGTTTGCCACTTGGTCATCTATGATTAAGTTCCCAGATTTTGTTTCTCTTACCGTACGAATATTTTCCAAACGGGCTTCAACTGTTGGGCCTGCATCAAAAAGATCTACATATCCTCTATGCTCGAAACCTTCTTTTTGTAGCAGCCTAAGTGCTGGTTTGGTTTTTTCGTGCACGTGGCCGATCACTGCTTGGGCTTCTGGACTAAGAAGGTTGGCATAAATCGGGTACTTGGGCATCAGCTCAGAAATAAACACTTTGTCTCCCAATCCAACTAAATGATCAGCTTGTGGAAACTCAATACTAAAAAAGTGTTCTTGAAGCCACTGCCAAAAAGGGCTATGGCCATGTTCATCGCTGACACCACGCATTTCAGCAATGACTTTATCGCTAAATCTATTGCTGTGTTGCGCCATAAATAAAAAGCGAACACGTGATAGAAATCTACCTGCTAGACCACGGCGAAATTGCTCTCGCAAGAACAATGTGCAGATCTCAGAACTGCCCGTATAGTCATTACAAATGGATAGGATCTCTACCGTATTATATACGTTTAGTGTGCTCGAATGATGAACCGTTTTACCCTGATGGTAATGGTACAAAGGCACTTGCATGCCAACAGCTGCCTCTATCGCTGTTGTGCCCAGTATTTCTCCAGTTCGAGTGTCTTCTAGAACAAATAAGTACCCTTCATTCACAGGCGCATTGAGATGTTTTTCAAAACTCTCCTGTGAGCGATGAATCTTACTTGTTAACTGTTCATCATCAACAGGTAGAGAAGTGAAGCCATGCCCTGACTCTACCGCGATGGTTTTTAACGCAGCGAAGTCTTCACTGCTAATTGGTCTAAGTACTTGCATAAGAGTATCTGAAAGGGCGGAGGCCCGCCCTGTAATGATTAAGCGTTTACAACATCAGCGACAGCAAGCTCAAAACGAGCTAAGCCAGCTTTTATTTCCTCTTCAGTGATAACCAAAGAAGGTGTAAAACGCACTACATTAGTGCCTGCAACCAAAGTCATTAGGCCGTGTTTTGCACTTGCGACTAAAAAGTCACGCGCTTTACCTTCGTAATCACCTTTTAGCACGCCACCAAGTAGTAAGCCTTTTCCTCGTACTTCACTAAATACATTATACTTTTCATTTATAGCGTCTAGTCCATCACGGAACATTTGTTCTTTTTCTTTAACACCATTTAAAACTTCAGGTGTATTTACAGTATCAAATGCGGCTTCGGCTACTGCACAAGCAAGTGCGTTACCGCCATACGTAGAACCGTGTGTACCAATCTTAAGGTGTTTGGCAATCTCTGTTGTAGTGATCATGGCACCAATTGGGAAACCACCACCTAGTGCTTTTGCGGTTGTTAAGATATCAGGTGTTACATTAAGACCCTGATATGCATATAAATCACCAGTACGGCCAACGCCTGTTTGAACTTCATCAAAAATAAGCAGTGCATTGTGCTTATCACACAACTCTCTTACACCTTGAACAAATTCAATTTCGGGAGAAATAATGCCGCCTTCACCCTGCAGTGGTTCCATCATAACGGCGCACGTTTTGTCAGAGATAACTTTGGCGAATGCTTCTAGATCGTTGTAGTCGATGTGTATAATGTCTTGTGGTTTAGGACCAAAGCCATCAGAATATGCCGCTTGACCACCAACGGTTACAGTGAAAAATGTACGGCCATGGAATCCTTTGTTGAACGCAATAATTTGTGTTTTGTCTTCATTGAAATTATCGATTGCAAAACGACGCGCTAACTTCAATGCGGCTTCGTTAGCCTCAGCACCTGAATTAGCAAAGTAGACTTTATCAGCAAAGGTTGCATCAGTTAGTTTTTTAGCTAAACGCAACGCAGGCTCATTTGTCATTACGTTAGATAGGTGCCAGATCTTTTCGCCTTGCTCTTTAAGTGCATTCACTAGTGCAGGGTGACTATGGCCAAGGCAGTTAACAGCTATACCGCCTGCGAAGTCGATATATTCGTCGCCTTTTTGATCCCAAACACGTGCTCCTTTACCTTTAACAGGGATTACTGCAGAAGGGTTGTAGTTTGGCACCATAACTTCATCAAATAGTTCGCGATTCACTTGCATGACTTCGTCCTCATATTACTTCAACTTACAATTACACGTTTCAATTTGTGTATGTTCTTATTAGGCCATTATTGCGTGAAGTGATGAAAATTTGCAGTGTAATTTTGTATAAAATGAGTATAATTATCGTCAAATTGACGATTGAATTGATCAATATGATAAGTAAGCAAGATGAAAGGTTGATTTCTGTACTGCGTAGCAACGCGCGAGCGAGTATTTCTGAGTTAGCAAGAACACTGGATATGTCGCGTACAACAGTCCAGTCAAGGTTACAAAAACTTGAGCAAAGTGGTGTGATACAGGGCTATAAAATTGACTTTGGTCAAGACTATTTAGGGAGTCTCGTATCGGCACACGTATCCATCAAGGTGAAGCAGAAGCTAACGGCAAAAACTAACAATGCATTAAAACAGCTTGACCATATTTCGGCTTTGTACGCAATAAGCGGAGAATACGACATGATTGCAATTGTTGAGGCACAAAGTTTGGAGCAATTGAGTAAACTGCTAGACGAAATCGGTAATCTCGATGGTGTGGAAAGAACCAATTCAGCGGTTATTTTAGAGACAAAGTTTCAGCGCTAATAAGCGCTGAAACTAATTCGCTTTAGGCAACCAGACACTGGTTCCTGTAGATGCAATGTGATTGACGTTGCCCTTGAGCACTTTATCTCCCACATTTCTAGACGTTTCTGGGCGGCTAACGAGATAACCTTGAACGCAACATATTCCCATGTCTTTAACCAATTCAAATTGATCAAGCTGTTCAACACCTTCAGCCACAATTTTTAGCCCAAGTTGTGCCCCAAGTTCACTAATTGAATTTAAAATTTTATAGTATTTAGGGTTGTCCTTCGCTTGAGAGATAAACAACTTGTCAATTTTAATTACATCGATCGGCAAATCTGCAAGCGTACTTAGAGAGCTGAATCCTGTCCCGAAGTCGTCAATCGCGATGGTAACTCCTGCGCTTCTGCATCGCTCTAATTGTGCAATGATTTCATCGCTGGCTGTGATGAGTGTTGATTCGGTTATTTCAATCATCAGTGAGGTCGGTGGTAACCCAGACTTATCTAGTGCATTCAAGACCCAATCATAAATAGGGCGGTGTTTCAATTGGATACCCGATACGTTTACTGAGATTTTCACTTTTTTCATTCCGGCATTATGCCACGCTGACATTTGTCTGCATGACTCGAGTAATATCCAATCTCCAAGCTCTAAGATAAGATTTGACTCTTCTGCAATGGGAATGAACTCCGAGGGGGGGATAAGTCCCTCAATAGGGTGATGCCAACGAGTAAGCGCTTCAAAATAATCAATCGAGCAATCTTCAACATGAACGATGGGTTGAAAAGACAGCTGAAAGTTTTGTGAGGCGATTGCCAAACGCAACTCTTCCAATAAGTAATGGTAACGACGGATTTTATTCCCCATTTCTGGTGAATAGACCCTAAAGATCCCTCTGCCGTCTGTTTTAGCCCTATACATGGCTACATCTGACATTTGCAACAGTGCATTTGGTGTTGACGCACTGTCAGGAAATACGGCAATCCCAATACTTGCACTGATCTTTACAAGTTTATTGCCAAGTACAAAGTCACGCTCTACTTCACTCAGTATGGTTTGAGCGACTTCTGTACAAAAACTAGTATCTCTCAAGTTTGGAATGAATATGGAAAATTCGTCGCCACCAAGACGTGACAAATTCTGGTCTAAACCATGTACAGGGTGGGCGTCATTTAATTGGAACTGCCTAACAACTTGCTCAAGCCGCCCTGAGACTTGTATTAGAATTTCATCGCCAAAGCTATGACCAAATGAATCATTGACTTGTTTAAAGCCGTCTAAGTCGATAAAAAGCAAGCCACATTTGGTTTTGCTTTTGTCAGCTTCCGTCAGCTGTTCACTGATGTGTTCAATATACGCGTGTCTGTCTATGAGCTTGGTCAACTTATCTTGATAGACATGGCTATCAGACTGCACTTTTATTCGTTGCAAGTTATCACTTAAAGCCTGAACAGCATGACAAATTTGCGCCATTGGACCACCAGAATGTAACTCTTTATGTTGGATGTCCAAACCATTTAACAAGGTCGTTAGGTCTTTGTTTATGGCGAGTAAAGCTTCGAGTTGCGCGGATTCATGGGACTGGCTTTTTAGTCGTGAAAAAATGAATAGCGCAATAAGCAAACAAAGCATGAGTAACGCAGGAGAAGACCACACTAACGTAAACACTTCGCTGGTGGTTGCTAATATGTAGCTGGCATTTTCTTTGCCTACGACAACGTAATATTGTGTATCGAGTTCGACAAAGTCTTGGTCATATAAAACAAACTGAAACCATGGAGATGAAGTGTCTACGTCGGTAAAGTTTGCGACTTGCGTATCTAGTGTCAAAAGACCTGACTGTGCATTCAAAACATGCTTTGCAAACGTCAAGTTTGCAGCAATCCCAATCACGATGATACTGACTAAGCCATAAGCTAAATTTTTAAATACATTTTGCATGATTGAGACAATCCAAAATTAACCGATAACCGGATCCTTCTTACCTCTGTAGTATACATCAAATTAGTCACAGAGATTACAACCTTTTACACGCTTTTGCTATCAAGTGCAATTTTCAAAATAAATTCAACTTTGATTAAACAAAATATTTTAAAATTCACTGAGTAAGATCAATTATCAAATTAATTCACTTTACATGATAATAATTCTTATCTACTTTTTTATGTCATTGGCTTGATACTTGCTGTATCCAGTTAGGTATCAAGTTGACTATCCAAAAATGTACTTTTCTGGTGCAAATTCAAGTTGTATTGCACTGTTGTGAGGCGTACAAGTTTATTTGATGAACTAAATTATTCTCACAAAATGTGTACGTATAAGATTTTAATTATACGACATCCTTTTGTGGCAAGGAACACCAACCAGGTTAGGTTTTTGGAGCCCAAGATGTTAACAAAACGTTTTTTTAAAACTAAAAACGAAGCTGAAATCACGTTTGAATTTTCCCACCCAGAAGCAAATAAAGTCGAACTTGTTGCCGAGTTCAACGATTGGCAGCCTATCTCTATGAAGTTTAGCAAAAAAGACAAACGTTTTAGAGTAAAACACCGACTCCCAACCGAGCAGAAATATCACTTTCGTTATCTTATTGACGGCAAAGAGTGGGATAACGACCATAACGCCGATGGTTACGCTGCCAATGGGTTTGGTAGTGAAAATAGTATAGTCGATACGCAAAGATTGGCTTAGCCGCCAATGGAAGGATTACAGCAACTGTATTACCTATATGGTATCGGATATGATTTTACCAAATACAATGGCGAGTATGTCGTATTCGACGAAACAACAAGAAATGCGGCTTTAAACTGCTGTGGAATTGATACCAGCGATCAAGCGCATGTTTATGAGACTAACTTTTCATTAGACGTTGCGCCATGGATGCGAATGCTTGAGGAAGTTACTTTAGCAAGCTCCGCCTTAGGTGTATTCGAATTAAAGGTACCCGAGTCTCATCGTTGTGAAGTGGTAAACATTGCCATTGCAAAGTGTCAGCTTGCCTTGGAGGTAGATCTAGCTAGTTGTCCTGAAGTGGGTAACTACCAGCATAATAACGAACGTTACGTTGCATTAGAAATATCAATTGGTGAATTACCCGTTGGGTATTTTGATATGCGAGTAAGTTGTAGTTTAGGAACGTTCAAGACTGAGTTATGGTCTGTGCCCAATAGATGCTACAACCCGTATTCTGAACAGCGCGAAAACAAATCTATCGGACTTTCTTTACAGTTATATACGCTTAAAAGTGATCGAAATTATGGGATTGGTGATTTTGGCGACTTGAAAGAGCTAGTTAGCAAATCAGCCAGTGTGGGTGTTGATTTTATATTACTAAACCCACTACATATGCTGTTTTCTGAGCAGCCTGAAAAAGCGAGCCCATACAGCCCTTCTCACCGATGTCTGATCAATCCTCTTTATATTGCGCTAGACGATGTTCAAAATATTGTTGGTAACGCATGTTGGTCGCGATTTTTGGCGACGTCAGACTTGAGTAAGAATAGAATTTTTGACGGGCAGTATGTTGATTACTCAAAAGTCAGCGAGACTAAATACCGTCTTTACGAGCAGCTTTATGATGCCTGGGTGATTGAATCGGACTCATGCAGCCGTTATCAAGCATTTTTAACGACGCAAACAATAGCACACGAAAACTTACCATTAAGTTCATTCGAATGGTTTTTACAATGGATTTGCGCAACGCAGTTGGAGCGCAACCAAGTGCTCGCTAAGCAGCTTGGTATGCAAATTGGGCTGGTGAATGACCTAGCCGTGGGTTGTACAAAAGAAGGGTTAGAGTATCAAACTTACCGAGATTGTTTTACCAATGACGCTAATGTAGGCGCTCCGCCAGATCCTTGGGCTGAAAATGGGCAAAATTGGGGACTTCCTGCGCCAAACCCACAAAAACTCAAATCAGGTAAATATCACTATTTTAAGTCCCTTGTTCGGGCCAATATGCATTCAGTAGGGGCGTTGAGGATTGATCACGTTATGGCGCTGCGCAGGCTTTGGTGGTGCTTTACTGAAGGTGAGCAAGCGTTAGGTTGTTACGTTTATTACCCATTTGAACACCTACTAGCTATTTTAAAAATAGAGTCTCATTTAAATGAGACGATCGTAATTGGAGAGGATCTAGGTGTAGTACCACCAGAGGTAACTACTGCACTAGAAGAGTCAGCCATTTTCGGTAATACACTCTTTTATTTTGAAAAAAATAACGATGGTTCATTTAAGCACAGCGATGCATTTAGAGTGAATGCACTGACGATGGTGGCAAACCACGATGTGCCACCTTTTTATGGCTGGTGGAATGGAAAGGATATTGATGTGAAACTTTCATACAACATTATTGACCAAGCACAGCGCCAGCAGCAACGAAGTGAAAGAGACACTGAGAAAAGTCGTTTATTAGACTGGTTAAGCATGCATAACGATCACTGCTACAGTTTGGACAGCCCCAGTGACGCCATATATTGCGCGGTGATGAAGGTGATAGCTGGTTGTCCAAGTCAATTGATTGCTGTTCAGCTTGATGACTTGGACATGCAACAGATACCTGTAAATATACCTGGCACTGATACTGAGTATCCCAATTGGCGTCGAAAGTTAAATCATGAGTTAGCTGATATTTTTAGAATGCAGCAAGATTTTATCAAGCAGCTTAGTGAGATCAGGAAGGAACAATGAATTCTGTAAATAAAAAGCTTGTGAATATTGAAGATTATTCAGTACAGGTCAACGCGTTGTCATCAGGGTGTTTTAGTGACCCATTTAGTTTTTTAGGCCCTCATGAAGTGTTATTAGAGACACATAAAGGCCTTGTATTAAGGGTATTTATACCTAGTGCTATCACCATTTATGTATTGGTCGATGGTAATGAAACGCAAATGGCTAGGTATCTTGATTCGAGTTTATTCATTGCGCAGTTTGATGAATCTTTTAATACCCAAAACTACCGCTTAAAGGTATGTTTTGACCGTTCAACAGTTATCTTTGACGACGTATATCGTTTTGCAAGTGCCCTTGACGAACAAGCGATGTATTATTTCAATGAGGGAACTTTAGAGCACGGATACAAACATTTTGGTGCGCGCTTTATAGAGCACCAGAGTGTTCAAGGGGTTCAGTTTAGTGTTTGGGCACCGAATGCCAAAAGTGTATCAGTGATAGGGGATTTTAATTTCTGGCAAGCCAACCAACACTTCATGCGGTTGCACCCGGCCAGTGGCGTATGGGACTTATTTGTGCCAGGGTTAACGCCAGATCAGTGCTACAAATTCGCAATAACGACACTGGATGGCAGTGTCGTGGAAAAATCAGATCCATTCGCACAAAAAATGCAGCAAGCTCCAGGTACCGCAAGTGTATTACAGAGTAATACAGCGAAGATTGACATGACCTCTGAGCAAGTTGATGCACGTCGTAAAAGAAATAGTATCGACGCTCCAATCTCTATCTACGAAGTACATTTAGGGTCTTGGAAAAGGCGGCAAGAAGAAGGTAACCGATATTTAACCTATCGAGAGCTTGCAGACGACTTGGTTGATTACGTCAAAGACCTTGGTTTCTCTCATATCCAACTGATGCCAATCAGTGAGTACCCCTTTGACGGCTCATGGGGTTATCAGCCAGTTGGATTATATTCCCCCACGAGTCGATTTGGCTCTGTTGAAGACTTTAAATATTTTAGCCAGAAATGCGATGACCGAGGAATTGGTTTGCTCTTAGATTGGGTGCCTGGTCACTTTCCAACTGATCCGCATGGGCTACATAAGTTTGACGGCACTCATCTTTATGAGCATGCAGACAAACGTCAAGGGTTCCACCCAGATTGGAACACCTGTGTGTTTAATTACGACCGGCCAGAAATAAAAAGTTATTTACTCTCCAACGCCAACTACTGGTTAAGTGAATTTAAATTGGATGGTCTAAGAGTCGATGCGGTTGCATCTATGCTTTATCTGGATTATTCGAGAAACGAAGGAGAGTGGGTTGCTAATCAATATGGTGGCAGGGAAAATTTAGGCGCTATTGATTGCCTACAATTTAGCAATGCGGTTTGCTACAAGAATAACCCGCACATTATGATGGTTGCAGAAGAGTCCACTGCTTGGCCTGGAGTCACACAAAGCGTAGAACATGGGGGGCTTGGCTTTGGGTTCAAATGGAATATGGGGTGGATGAATGACAGCCTTGGGTTTATGCAACGAGATCCTATCCACAGAAAATTTCATCACCATGAAATGACCTTCTCAATGGCGTATGCATTCTCTGAGAACTACATCTTGCCTCTTAGTCATGATGAAGTTGTTCATGGAAAAGGCGCTTTGCTCAGTAAAATGCCCGGGGATGATTGGCAACAGTTTGCTAATTTAAGGGCATACTATGGCTTTATGTTTGCACACCCGGGGAAAAAACTACTCTTTATGGGCAGCGAGTTGGCGCCAAGAACTGAATGGGATCACAATCAGGGTTTAGATTGGTCATTGTTAGAAAGTGAAGCTCATTACGGTATCTATCACACCGTTAAAACCTTAAACAAGCTTTATCAGCACATGCCTGCGTTTTACGAGGTTGATTCGTCACCTGCAGGATTTCGCTGGATTGACTGTAACAACAGTGACCAATCAATATTGAGCTTTGTGCGTTTTGGTAAACACCATTCGGAATTGACCGTTGTTGTGAGCCATTTTACGCCGCAAGTTTTTCACCACTTTAAATTAGGCGTACCAAAAGCAGGCGTTTATCAAGTGGTATTTAATTCTGATGATAAGAACTTGTACGGTAGTGGGGTGAAAGTGGTTGCGCACAGACAACAATTAGTGGAGTCCAAATCAGTATCCAGTCACGGTTTTGAACAAAGTATCGAAATAACAGTACCACCTTTGTCTACTGTGTATTTGAAGTATATTTCGGCATAGCATGTTGAATACTCAGCTTGGATGTACCCACCCATTAGGTAGCACTGTTTTGGAAAACGGTGTTAACTTTGCTGTGTACGCGCCAAACGCGACGCAAGTTTCTTTGTGCTTGTTTGAGACACATGCCTACATTGAACTTGCCCGTTTGCATATGCATAAACGTGAAGGGGGTCTATGGACTCTATTTGTAGAGTCACTCGAAGAAGGCGCGTTGTACGGTTACAGAGCGGATGGGCCATACGAATCAAAAGAAGGTTTTCTTTTTAACAAAAACAAGCTTTTGCTCGATCCTTATTGTAAAGATTTTTATGGCGACTTTACTTGGAGTGAGCGTCACTATTGCCATTTACCAGTGGGAGAATTTAACTCTCACGATAATGCGATTGATATGCCAAAAAGTCGGGTGTGCTCTCCTAGCCCATATAATGGTAAGAAACCCAACATACCTTGGTGCAAGACTTTTATTTATGAGTGTCATGTCAAAGGCGCCACGCAAATGCTTGGTTCTGTGAAGCAACAAAAGCAAGGCACTTTTTTAGGAATTTGTGATAGCAGTTTTATTGAACACCTCAAAAGTATTGGGGTGACTGCCATTGAGTTATTACCCGTTCATGCGTTTATCAGTGAACAATTTTTGACGACAAAAGGCCTTCAGAATTATTGGGGTTACAACACCTTAAGCTTTTTCGTGCCACACAAAGCTTACAGCGCAACTGGCAATATCATTGAATTTCAAGAAATGGTTTCCACGCTACATAAACACAACATCGAAGTTATTATTGATGTGGTATACAACCATACCGCAGAAAGTGGTATCGATGGTCCAATGCTGTCTATGAAGGGTTTACACAATCATGGTTATTATCGCATGTTGCACAGTCCCGAATCGGTTTATATTAATGACACAGGGTGCGGAAATACAATTAATATTGATGACCCAATTACGTTAAGACTCATTCTAGACAGCTTACGTTACTGGGTCGAATATATGGGTGTTGACGGTTTCCGGTTTGACCTTGCGACCATTCTTGGTCGCACCCATGAAGGCTTTCACGGTCAACATGCTTTTTTTCAAGCAATCGCACAAGACCCTGTATTGTCTCAAGTAAAGCTAATTGCAGAGCCATGGGATGTAGGGCCAGGTGGGTATCAGCTTGGGGCTTTCCCTCCGCCTTGGCGGGAATGGAATGATAAATATCGTGACATAGTTAGAAGGTTTTGGCGTGGGGATAGCGGCACGTTGCCAGAATTGGCGAAGCGAATACACGGTTCAAATGATTTATTTGAACATAATTTACGAGGCCCGTTGAATTCCATAAACTTTTTAACCAGTCATGATGGGTTTAGCCTTGCTGATTGGGTGAGTTACGGGGATAAGCACAATGAAGCCAATGGAGAGCAGAATCGTGATGGACACAGTGAAAACTACTCGTTTAATTGCGGCGTAGAGGGCGAAACAACGGATCTAGAAATCGTCAGCAAACGAAATAAACTGCAAATCAGTGCCTTGATTACTTTGTTTATGTCCAAAGGTGTCCCAATGATTTGTGCTGGCACAGAACTAAACCACACTCAGAAAGGTAATAACAACGCGTATTGTCAGGACAATGAGAGTAGTTGGCTAAATTGGGTGGGGTTACGAGAATCACAGATACTTAAAGCACCAATTACATCGCTGATTAAAATTCGCAATAAATTAAGTGTGTTTCAACATCCTTTTTTTGTTCATGCGGATGATGAACGGTTTGCAGTGCTCTGGTACAACAGAGCCGGGCAAATTATGAGTGAGTCCGATTGGCACGATGAACTAAACAAAACCCTAGTATACATTTTGGCGGACAATGTTGAGTGTAGTGCGGTATTAGTTGTTCTGCATGCTGACACCTCTGACGCTGAAATCCAGTTACCAGAACCTCCGTTTTCAACTAGCTGGGAAGCTGTACTTTCTTCAAAAACAGATTTTGAAGTAGGCCAGATCCCAAACTCTTTTTGCCTAACAGGGCAAAGTGCTTATGTACTCTTGTCCAATCATGAGGAAACCGCGAATGGCTCAGAAAAAGTCTAATGTGTGTGTCGTTAAACACTGGCAGGATGCGCCCAAGCTCAATGAGAGCGATTTAGCAGATGACTTAAATCGACACTTTTACTACACACTTGGACGCGACAAAGTCGGGGAATCAAAACACTACCTATTTCAAGCTTTAGCACTGACTATACGGGATCGATTAGTCGCCCGATGTCGAGCAACTAAGCAGCATCTTGATCAGCAAAAAACAAAAAAAGCGGCCTATCTGTCACTGGAATTTTTAATGGGAAGGGCGCTAGGTAATGCAATTTTAAATCTTGATCTAGAAGAGCAAATAAAGTCAGCGCTCAGTGAATACGGTACAAATTTAGAAGAACTTGAGTCTGCTGAGCACGACGCAGGGTTAGGTAATGGTGGTTTGGGGCGGTTGGCGGCGTGCTTTCTTGATAGCTGTGCTTCTCTGGCGCTTCCAGTGATTGGTTATGGTATTCGTTATGAATATGGCATGTTTAATCAATCTATCGAGCATGGTTCTCAGATTGAACACCCAGATAAGTGGCTTAGAGAAGGGCACCCATGGGAATTGAGTGCACCAGAGCAGGCCAAAGTTGTTAAATTTTTTGGTAATGTGGAAACGCACACAGATAAACAAGGGCGAGTCCATCATTACTGGGTGAATACTCAGGATGTACTGGCAGTTCCTTTTGATGTGCCCATCCCTGGTTACAGAAATGGCGTAGTTAACACGCTAAGACTTTGGAAGTCTGAAGCGACAGATGAATTTAATCTGAAAGAGTTTAATGAGGGAAGTTATTCAGAAGCGGTTGCGAAGAAGAACCTTGCAGAACAGATCACGATGGTATTGTATCCAAACGATACCAGCGAAAATGGCAAGGAACTGCGGCTTCGTCAACAGTACTTCCTCTCCAGTGCCAGTTTACAAGATATCCTGCAGCAATGGACTGATCAGCATGGCACTGATTTTAGCGACTTTTCGGAGTATCACGTATTTCAATTAAATGATACCCACCCCAGTGTTGCGGTGGCTGAGCTAATGCGTTTGTTGTTGGATGAATACGAACTTGAGTGGGATACGGCTTGGCAGATCACAACGACGACGATGGCTTATACCAATCATACGCTATTGCCTGAAGCCCTTGAAAAATGGTCTGTGTCGCTATTCAGTCGTTTACTTCCTCGAGTCATTGAAATCATTTACGAAATTAATGCGCGATTTTTGGCGGAAGTGGCATTGAAGTGGCCTGGTGATGTCGCAAAACAAAGGGAGCTATCCTTGATCGAAGAGGGGCCAGAACCACAAATCAGGATGGCTTATTTAGCTATTGTAGGCAGTTTCTCCGTCAATGGTGTTGCTGCTTTACATACCGAGTTACTTAAATCTGGTTTGTTTAATAGTTTTTATAATTTATGGCCGAACAAATTTAATAATAAAACCAATGGTGTTACACCAAGACGGTGGCTGGCACATTGTAACCCCGATTTGGCTCAACTAATTACGGATAAAATCGGTGATGGTTGGCAAGCAGATTTCGCTGAGATACAAGGGATCAGGCGCTTCTATGATAAACCGTCGTTCCACAAAGAATGGCAGCAAGTAAAAATAAACAATAAACAAAAGCTTGCTCAGTTGGTCGAAAGCCGCTGCAACGTGCATTTTGATACAGATATGATGTTTGATGTTCAGGTAAAGCGCATTCATGAGTATAAACGCCAATTACTGAATATACTGCATGTGATTGCTTTATATGATCAAATTCGTCGTGGTGAAGTTGAAAACATGGTGCCTAGGTGTGTTTTATTTGGTGGTAAAGCTGCACCTGGTTATTACATGGCAAAACTCATTATTAAGCTGATAAATAATGTCGCAAACGTGGTGAACAAAGACAACGCGGCTAAACCCTATTTACGCGTTGCATTTTTACCTAACTACAATGTCACTGCAATGGAAACAATTTGTGCAGCGACAGATCTTTCTCAGCAGGTGTCTACCGCAGGCAAAGAAGCCAGTGGTACGGGTAATATGAAGTTTATGATGAATGGCGCAATAACCATTGGCACACTCGATGGTGCGAACATTGAAATTCGTGAACAAGTCGGAGATGACAACTTCTTCTTGTTTGGGGTCACCGCTGAGCAGGCGAATCAGGTAAGACAAAACTATAATCCAAGTGCGATCATTGAGTCCTTCGAGCCGCTGAAAAATACGATTAAGTTACTAGCAAGCGGTCATTTTAATTTATTTGAACCCAACATTTTTGATGACATTATTGCGTCGATCCAAAGCCCTCATGATCCATGGCTAGTTGCGCAAGATTTCGAAAGTTATTTTGATGCGCAGCAACGCGCCGCGCAGAGCTACACAAACAAAACATTGTGGAATCGCATGAGTATTTTAAATACAGCAGCTAGTGGCATGTTTTCTAGTGATCGAACGATTTCACAATACAGTGAAGATATTTGGCGATTGAAACCCATGCAGTAACCGCCTTGAACATAAATATGGAGATAAGAAATGCCGAGTTATGCAAACCGTTATATCAGTAACCTGACAAGAGACACGTATGCATTGATCCTTGCAGGTGGGCGTGGCAGTCGGTTGCACGAATTAACCGACTGGCGAGCTAAGCCAGCGGTCTACTTTGGTGGTAAGCACAGAATCATCGATTTCCCATTATCAAATTGCATAAACTCGGGCATTCGACGAGTGGGTATTGCAACGCAATACAAATCACATTCGTTGATACGTCACGTGAACCGAGCATGGGGTCATTTCAAGAAAGAGCTCGGTGAATCTGTTGAAATTCTACCAGCATCACAACGTTATGGAGATGAGTGGTATTGCGGTACAGCGGATGCTGTTTTTCAGAATATGGACATTATTCGTCATGAGTTGCCGAAATATGTCATGATTCTATCAGGGGATCATGTTTATAGAATGGATTATGGTGCGCTTATTGCGAAACACGTCGAGACTGGCGCAGATATGACTGTGTGCTGTATAGAAGTAGAGTGTGAAGAAGCTGCAAATACATTTGGCGTGATGACGGTTGATCAAGACAAGCGTGTTCGCAGGTTTGATGAAAAACCAGCACAGCCATCATCCATACCTGGCAAACCAGGTATATGCTTGGCTTCCATGGGTAACTACGTATTCAATACAGAGTTTTTGTTTGAACAACTGAAAAGAGATGCTCAGCGCGAGGGATCTGGCAGAGATTTTGGGCATGACATTATTCCATCGATTATTGAAGAGCATAATGTTTTTGCATTTCCGTTTAGAGATCCCAGTCACCCGGGACAACCATATTGGCGAGATGTTGGTACCATTGATTCTTTTTGGGAAGCGAATATGGAACTGGTCTCTGTAGAGCCTCAATTGGATCTATACGATCCTTCATGGCCTATATGGACATATCAAGAGCAATTACCACCAGCTAAGTTTATTTTTGATGACGAAAATCGACGTGGTATGGCGGTAGATTCTACAGTTTCTGGCGGGTGCATTATCTCTGGTGCCGTTGTGAGAAAATCGCTGTTGTTCTCGAATGTGCATGTGCATTCATACTGTGAAATTGAGGGCGCTGTCGTGTTGCCAGGGGTTAAAATCAATCGCCATTGTAGAATTAAAAATGCAATAATCGACCGCAGTTGTGAAATACCTACAGGAATGAGAATTGGTTATGACCCTGAGGAAGACCGCAGTAATGGCTTTAGAGTGTCAAATAAAGGTATTGTTTTGGTGACTCGGGATATGCTTGCTGCGTTGCAACAAAGCCAAAAGCCAAAAGAGTCCAGTTTAGAAAGTGCCTAGGGTTAGTATATGCATGTAGTTATGGTGGCAGCCGAAAATGACAGGCTGCCGAATTGCAAAGTCGGTGGTGTCGCGGATGTGATCCGTGACATCCCATACGCTTTGACAGAAAAAAATATTAAGACATCGGTTATCGTGCCAGATTATGGCCAACGTCAAATGCAACGCCAATTTGTTGCAGACATTGCGGTTCCGTTTAAACAACATCTTGAGACGGCTGTATTGTGGCGTGTAGACGAACAGCATGGGGTAACCCAATATGTTATTTCACACTCTTTGTTCTCAGAGCACGGTGGCGCAGTATATTGCAACGATGATGGGCGTCCGTTTTACACCGATGCGAACAAGTTTGCATTTTTTAGTGCCGCGGTTTGTGAAGTAATAGAGCATGAATTAATTTCAGACGTTGATGTCCTGCATTTACACGATTGGCATGCTGCGTGTGTTGCTGTATTGAGACGTTTTAGCCCACGCTTCGAGAGGATTAAACACTTAAAAACCGTCTTCACGGTCCACAATCTGGCGTTGCAGGGCATTAGGCCCTTCAATGGAGATGAATCGAGTTTAGAGGCTTGGTACCCGACGCTGAGCTATGATGGGCAGCAAATCTGCGACCATCATTATCCACATTGTTTTAACCCAATGAGGGCTGCGATAAATTTAGCAGACAAGGTACATCTAGTGTCTCCTAACTATTGCAACGAAGTACAACAAGGCAGTGACCATCAAGCTGGATTTTTTGGCGGTGAGGGCCTTGAGCACGATATGCTATTGGCCGCAAAATCAGGGAAACTGGTTGGTATCCTAAATGGGTGTAATTACGACTATCAAATACCAGAGTCCAGTTGGAGCTCATTACTTGAAAGCGCCGAGTCAAACTTGTTCATATGGATGGCAAAGCACAACGAATTACAAAGTTCGCACTATATTGCCCATCAAAAAGTAAATAAATGGGCGAGTTCACCATGTCAGGGGCCAATCGTTACCAGTGTTGGCCGACTCACAGACCAAAAAGCGTTGTTGCTGAAGCAGCCATATAATGATGTGATGGTATTAGATGCGCTGGCCAATAAACTGGCAACCGTAGACGGGAGATTGGTTATTCTTGGTTCAGGCGATGCAGGGTTAGAATATCTATTTTCTCAGGTAATGGCGCGAAATGAGAATGTACTTTACCTGAAAGGTTATGGTGAAGGGATCGGCGACATATTGTATCAAATAGGTGATCTGTTTTTAATGCCTAGCTCCTTTGAACCATGCGGTATTAGCCAAATGCTTGCGATGAGAGCTGGTCAGCCTTGCCTGGTCAATGATGTCGGTGGGTTGGCCGATACGGTTGAAGACAATGTAACAGGGTTCGTGTTTTCAGGAGACAACATATCCGAACAATCGCAAGGTTTAGTGGCGCGATTTGGGCAGTGTATTGACATGTTTAATGGCGATTCAGAACGTTATCATAAAATTTGTGAAAATGCGGCAGAAAAAAGGTTCACTTGGGAACAAAGCGCTATACTGTACAGGGAAAAGTTATATGAGTAGTTAGGGCTAGCTCAACCTAGCAATACAAAATTAGTACTTTAATGTTTTAGTTTGATTTTATTTATCAGAAATTCGGGTTAAAATTATTAAATATAATTAAAAGGTATAGAACAAAAGTACTGTTATTAAACAGTAAGCTAGGAGCGATGATTTGAAAGTGTTTGTGGCTCGCCAGGCCATTTTTAATCGCAAAAAGCACGTGGTAGCTTATGAGCTGTTATTTCGTGATGGAACGAAAAACAGCTTTCCCAATATCGCTGAAAACGCTGCTACTGCTAGGCTGATCATGGACAATCAGCTTAATTTAGGGACTAGGTATTTAACCTCGGGAAAGAAGGCACTAATCAACATCGGTGAAGAGTCATTACATCAAGAGTTAGCGCAGTTTTTGCCTACTGACGACGTGATCCTTGAACTACTGGAAACAATTCCACCCACAACAGAAAACTACGAAAAAGTCAGGCAGTTATTCCACAATAACTTTCGTCTAGCGCTGGATGATTTCAATTATTCTAAGGAGTGGGAGCCATTCTTAAAGTTGGCCAGATTGGTAAAGTTTGATTTAATCCAGAGTCCACTCGACGAAATTGCCCCGCTTGTGGAAGAGCTTAGAAAGCGTAAAAACCTGCAACTGTTAGCCGAAAAAGTAGAAACAGAAGAAGAGTTTTTACAAGCCAAGGAAATGGGGTTTAATTTTTTTCAGGGATACTTCTTCGCTAAACCGACGATGATCGCACAAAATGACATTGAAATTAATTACGCCATTGTCATGTTGATTTATTCCGAAGCTTTGAAACCGAATATGAATATTCCTCGTATTGCAGAGCTTTTCGCACA
This sequence comes from Pseudoalteromonas sp. SMS1, assembly GCF_021530565.1. GTDB lineage: Bacteria > Pseudomonadota > Gammaproteobacteria > Enterobacterales > Alteromonadaceae > Pseudoalteromonas. The sequence goes on along the minus strand of NZ_JAKGBI010000001.1, from coordinate 220,349 downwards.
AGATACCGCACTGGCCTACAAGTTACTTAGGCTTATAAATTCGGGTGTTTTCCCAATTAAAAATCGCATTGAGTCACTTAAGCAGGCGCTTGTATATTTAGGCCATGAACGCATTATAAAATTTGTAAACCTGATTATGACAGCGCATGTCGCAGAGCAAAAGCCAACGGAACTCACTCGATTATGTATCGTTCGTTCAAGGTTTTGCGAGTTAATCAGCAAACAGGTCGCCCCCTCTATGGCCAGCATGAGTTTTTTAACAGGGTTATTTTCTCTACTGGATGCGATTTTAGACAAACCGATGGAAGTGGTTGTTGAGCGGCTACCTTTTCCTGAGATGTTGCATGACGCATTACTCGGTGAATCAAATACTTTGTTTTATATTTTAAACATTGTTCGGGCTTACGAAAGCGGAAGTTGGTGGGCTATGCAAGAAGCGTGTACGATGTTAAATATGTCTGATGAGAGTTTGCCGGACTTTCATGCTCAGGCTGTTAATTGGGCCGATATGTATCGAGAACATGTCTATTAATGAATAGGGTTGTATTGGTCGATGTGTTAAGAGGGTTTGCGCTATTAGGGCTTCCTCTCACCAACCTTGCTTACATGGCTGACTTCAGTAATGGATATATTGTAGACAAAGAGAACGACGTCGATGTTTTTTTGACGTTCATTATCGATGTATTCGTTCAAGGACGTTTTAGAACTATTTTTTGCATCTTATTTGGTGTGTCTATGTGTCTGTACATAGAAAAGTATGGGCACACGCTGTTCTATCAAAAAGCACAAGCAAGGCTATATGCACTGTGTCTTATAGGGTGTGTTCATGGGGTCCTTCTTTGGCCAGGGGATATTCTGGTCAATTATGCAGTGTCTGGGCTACTTTTAATCTATGTCATTCACCTAGACAGTAAGACCTTATTTAAAATGTCTGTATTGACCATCGTTGCTCCCATTGTTTTACTCGCATATTTAGCCCTCATTTTTAATGAACAGAAAACTGTTGTTATGACACCTCAAATAGATGGTGTGCTGGCGTTTCTTTATCGTAATCTTACTAATTTTGCGGAAATGCTCGCGCTTCTGCCTTTTCTTACGCTTTGGTACACCTTTGGGTTAATGCTTATTGGGGTACTTATTTATCGATCTGGATGGCTCCACTGTGGTGGGGTTTCACCCATGTATTGCGTCTTTATTTTGATGCCATTAGCACTTGTGGGGGCTATCATCGCGAGGTGGTTGTTTTTTGACGAGCACAGAATCGTGTTTGAGGTGATTAATTGGCTGTTTGCCATTCCATTTTGTTTAGCACTTATCAGTTTAGCTGCGCAAGTACCCAACTGGATCGTAAAAAAGGGCCATCTTCTGGCTCTGGCTGGACGTTATTCCTTGTCGCTTTATTTGTTGCAATCGGTGCTTGGGGTTATGGCATTTCAAATCGTCTTGCAAAATTTGCAACTAGAATTGCGGCAAATCCATTTTGTTGCGATATTTGTTTTGTTGACTGTTCTACAATTAAGTCTAGTCTGGTGGTTTTCTCGAATGAATGTCACCGGGCCGGCAGAAATGCTGTTAATAAAGTTACAGGCTGTTATTCAAAAGAGGGTAATTAAATGACATTGTTGAGAGCTGTGCTAATTTTTGTCTTTTTTGTATGTACACCTGTGAGCATCGCAAAACCTAGTTTTTCAGTCTTATTTGTTAATCCTTCGCTTGCCGGAGAACCTTTTTGGGGGAAAGTGCAAAAAATTACCGAGGAAGCCAGTAAGCAGCTGGGCGTTAATATTGATGTGATCTATGGTGATGGCAATCGTCATATTCAATTGGCCGAACTCAAAAAATATCTTGATTACAGAGCCAGTCCAGACTACGTGATTTTAATGCTGTACCCTGGTGGTGCGGAGCAGACTTTAACCATGCTCGACAACTATGGGATCAAATTTATTACGTTAGAGCAGACCATCACAGGGATGGAAAAAGAAGAAATTGGTTACCCCAAGCAACGTTTTGAGCATTGGCTGGGTGAAATTTATTTTGACAATTACCAAGCCGGATTTGACTTAGCCAAGTCACTACATGACAGTGTCATTGCCAGTGGTCACAAAGGCGACGTCAATGGTTTAGCCATCAATGGCCACTATGGTAGCGAATCAGACAAACGCAATCAGGGCGCTGCGGATTACTTTAAAAGTGCAGGCATAAAGCTTCAACAAACCGTTCATGCCAGTTGGTCAAAAGAGCAAGCTTACACTAAAACTCGTCGTTTATTTAAGCGCTATCCTGATACACAACTCATCTGGAGTGCGTCAGATCTGATGGCAATGGGTGCGCAAACTGCAATCAGGCAGCTTCAAAAAGGGGATGTCAAAGTTGCAATTGGTGGTTTTGATTGGTTATCGGATAGTTTGTCCTTGATCCAGAAAGGCCAGCTAAGCGCAACGGTTGGTGGCCATTTTATGATGGGGGGATGGGCATTAATATCAATTTTTGACTTTCATCATGGTAATAAATATTGGCACAAGAACAGCCAAATAACGTTCGAACTATCGGCAATCACGCGTGACAATATAAGCGAGTATATCTGGATATCTAATAATCCTGACTGGTCAAGAATAGACTATAAACAATTCAGTATTTTAGATAAAAAGCAGACGCGCTATGACTTTTCACCCGAGTACCTTAAGCAAAGTACCCAGCAACCGGTTAGCAAACATTAAATGCACATATAGCCAGACGGTTTAATCGATTCATTTTAATCTGATTTAGATATACAATTACGCTTTTTACGATATTGAGATTGGCGTGGATACACCTAAGCGATTAAATAAGTACATAAGCGAAACTGGCTTTTGTAGCAGAAGGGAAGCTGACACCATTATTGGTGAAGGTCGAGTTTCAGTGAATGGTCAAATAGCCGAGATGGGCCTTAAAGTGACAGATCAGGACGAAATACTAATTGATAGTAAACCACTTAAAGCTAAACCCAAGCAAGTCTACATCGCTTACAACAAGCCTGTTGGGGTGACCTGCACCACTGAGCGTAAAATTAAAAGCAATATTGTTAATGCGATAAATTATCCAGAACGTATTTTCCCCATTGGTCGGCTTGATAGGCCATCTGAAGGTCTGATCTTCCTTACTAACGAGGGAGATATTGTTAATAAGATTCTTCGTGCCGGGAATAATCACGAAAAAGAGTATGTGGTGACGGTTGATAAAGTAATCGATGACCGATTTATAAATGGTATGCGCTCAGGAGTGCCGATCCTAGGCACGGTTACTAAGCCGTGTTTTGTTAAAAAGAATGGCCCTAAAAAATTCACCATTGTACTGACTCAGGGCCTCAATAGACAAATCAGAAGAATGTGTGAGCACTTTGGCTACGAAGTACAAACACTCAAACGTGTTCGTATCATGAATGTCAACCTGAACGGTCTTCGAGCTGGAGAGTGGCGCCACTTGAGCGACAAAGAAATGGCTGAAATCAATGCATCTATTGAAGGTTCTTCTAAAACTGAAGAGGCATCTATCGATGGAAAAAAACGAGCTAAACCCAAAAGTAAAGCACCTAAGCAGTATGATGACACTAAGCCTAAAAGAAGCAGGGAACGAACTAAGCCTATTCAGGCTAAAAAAACCACAAAGTCAACGCAACGGGTTAAAGGTACCTTATCATTGAATAATAAAAATGGCCGCTAAGCGGCCATTTTTATCAATTTTTATACATGTTGTGGTGCTTTGATTTTAAATGCCAGGCAGTAAACCACGGGGATAACAATCAGCGTTAAGATTGTAGCGAATCCCAAACCAAACATAATGGTAACGGCCATTGATTTAAAGAATACGTCAAACAATAACGGTATCATACCTAAAATTGTGGTTATGGCTGCCATTGAAACCGGACGTACACGGCTAACGCCTGAGTCAAAGACTGCTTGATAGGGATCTTTGCCGCTGCTCATTTCTAGATTTATCTGATCCATGAGTACAATTCCATTTTTGATTAACATGCCCGATAAACTCAGCAATCCAAGCAACGCCATAAAGCTAAATGGTGCTTGGAAAATGACCAAGCCAGCAGTAACACCAATAATGGCAAGTGGCACCGTACTCCAGATTACAAGCGGCTTACGTATTGAGTTGAAAAGTAATACAGTAATCATAAACATACTCAAATAGCCAATAGGTAGTGAGCCAAATATTGCTTTTTGAGCATCTGTTGAAGACTCATATTCGCCGCCCCATTCCATTGTGTAGCCTTGTGGTAATTCAATTGCCTCGATATCCGCTTTTACTCTTGCAAACAGTTTCGCAGGTGTTTCATTACCAATGACATCATGGTCCGCCATAACGGTGATGGTACGTTTTCTGTCGCGGCGCATAATTAAGCTGTCTTCCCAAACAACTTCAAAGCTATCGACTATTTGACTTGCAGAGACATAGACATTTAGTACTGGACTAAAGACCTGTAAATCCTGTAAGTTTTCGACACTGTATCTTTCCGTTTCTGGAGAGCGCGCCACGATAGGTAGCAATTTTGTACCATCACGATACAGCCCAACCTGAGCACCAGACAGACTCGTCAATAGCAATTGGTCAAGATCTGTTTTACTGATCCCCAAACGGCGAGCTTTTTGCTCATTGAATACAGGTTGAAGTACCTTACTTCTTTCACGCCAATCATCACGAATGCTATGTGCACCGTCATCTTCAGCAAGTATCACTTTCGCTTTATGTGCTAATTGCCTTAACACAACGGGATCGGGCCCAGAAAACCTTGCTTCAATCTTAGCGTCTGTAGACGGGCCAATCTCCATCCTCTTAATTTTTAATTGACCATCCAATTCATTTTGCGCGGCAAACTCCCTGACCTTGGATATCATCTCAATGACATCCTCTCGGGTTTCAACGCGAATAATCATTTGTCCATAGGCATCATATTGCTTTTCTGGCCCATAGGTCAGCATAAATCTAGGCGCACCTTGACCAATTGTCGTTGTAACTTCTTTGACTGTATCGTGTTGCTTTAAAAATGCTTCGAGTTTCGCAACATTGTCAGCAGTACTTCTGATATCGGCGCCTTGGTAATGCCAGTAGTCTACGTAGAACATTGGGGTATTTGAGGCTGGAAAGAAAGACTGCTTAACAGATTTAAAGCCCATCATTGCACCCACGAGCAGTAGTACCATTGATACCACTGTCGTCCATCGGTTTTTTAAACAGAACTTAAGCAGTGACTTATAAGCAGTGAAAATCGCGCCTTGATATGGGTCGACTTGTTCCGCGTGTTGCGCTGACTGGATCTGTTCTTTAAACAACATGTTGGCAAAAAACGGTGTGAGCGTGATGGCGGTTACCCAGCTCAGTAATAAGGAAATGAAAAGTACCCAAAATAACGAGCCAGCAAATTCTCCACTTGCGTCTGAGCTGAGTCCAATTGGTGCAAAAGCTGTAATGCCGATAACTGTGGCGCCCAGCAATGGCCATTTAGTTTGCTCTACAATATTGACAGCGGCCTTTATCTTACTCTGTCCGCGTTTAAGGTTAATTAAGATTCCCTCAGTGATAACAATGGCATTGTCTACTAACATGCCCAATGCAATAATCAGCGCGCCTAAAGAAATACGCTGAAGATCGATTGCAAACAACTTCATGAAAATGAAGGTACCTAAAACCGTTAATAAAAGAATGCCACCGATGAGGATTCCGCTTTTAACCCCCATAAAAATCAACAAGACGACAATGACAATAGCAACCGCTTCTATCAGGCTAATGATAAATCCATCAACTGACTTTTGAACCTCAGCCGGTTGATTGTAAACAGCGCTGACTTCAACGCCATACGGCCTTTGATATTCAAGTTCGGACAACCTATCTTGAATTGCATAGCCAACATCTACAACATTGACGCCTGACGTAAATGAGATCCCGAGTAATAGAGCTCGCGCTTGATTAAAGCGTGTGATGTGGTTTGGTACCTCTTGGTACTCTCTCGACACGCTTGCTACATCACCAAGGTAGATGAGCTCTTTAGCGCCAGGCTGAGAAATCAACAAGCCTTCTAATTCAGAAACATCTGTAAATTCGCCGGTAGGATGAAGTCGAATAGACTCGTTCCCGACACGAATTTTACCAGCGTTTGACACTGTATTTTGCGTCTGAAGCAATGAGAAAATATGATTTGGAGAAATACCTAAGTGAGATAATTTCTGTGTTGAGATTTCTACAATGACCTGTGGCTGCTGTTCGCCCGCGACAGTGACCTTACTTACTCCATTTACGAGGACAAGCTCTCTACGTAAAAAATCGACATAATCTTTTAGCTCATCATATGAATAGCCATCGCCCGTTACCCCGTAAAGCATGCCGTAGACATCTGCGAAATCATCGATAATACTGGGAGGGTTTACGCCAGGTGGTAGTTGAGGTGAAAGGTCATTGATCTTCCTTCTGAGTTCATCCCAAATTTGTTTCAGGTCTTCTTTTCTGTAAGTACTCTTCATTTCAACTGAAATCTGAGACTTTCCAGGCGACGAGATAGACGTGACGTAATCAACATATGGCAGGCTTTGAATAGCATTTTCAATAGGGTATGTAACTTCTTCTTCTACCTGCTGTGGCGACGCACCGGGGTAGGTGGTAATTACCATTGCTTTTTTAAGCGTGAACTCAGGATCTTCCAGTTGTCCAAGCCCAAAGTAAGAAACGGTGCCCGCTGCTAGCAACAGGACAGCAAACATCGCGCTAATAACTTTGTTCTCAATTGACCATTGTGCCAAGCTCATATTATAAGCCTCGCTCTTTGGTCCATGGTCGTACTTTTAGACCTTCCTTTAAGTGGTGAACGCCAGCAGAAACAATGATCTCACCAGCTTGCAGGCCACTTTTAACTTCAATGCCAGACTGTCTCATCTGTCCAATTTGAATTTGACGCATTGAAACGATACCAGTGTCGGTATCAAATACCCAAACATACTGGTTGCCTTCAAGCTGTTCATTTGGTGATGAAAATACGGCTTCAGTAGGTACGATAAGTGTTTTTTTGGCAAGGTTAGTGACTTTACTTGGGTCGATATATACGTGCCCGGTCATACCTGCAAGTAGGTTAAAGTCCTCAGGTATTGGCAATGAAAAGACCACTTTATATGTCAACGTGACGGGATCTGCTTGTGTATCCCACTCTTTAATCGTCAACGAGTAAGATTTATCTGGAAAACCATCGAAAACCACGCTTGGGTGATAATCTAAGTCTTTATTCACTCTTGCCACGAGCTTTTCTGGTACTTGAATAACCACATCCATTCGATCTCGTGTCTCAAGACGGAGAATATTCTGTTTTGCGACGATGTTTTCAAAGTTTTTCACAAACACTTTGGCCACTGTGCCATCAAAAGGTGCACGAAGCTCACTATTTTCTAAGTTTGTTTGAGCGATACGATATGCGGACTCGGCAACTTGCTTGTTAGCCAGCGCCTGATCATATTCGGCTTTAGAAGCTGTAGATTTGTTAAATAGGGATTCGATTCGGTTCAGTTGGAGCGCTGTCAGTTCATACTGTGCTTTACGCTGTTGAAATTGTAGTTCAAAATCTTCGGGGTCTAATTTTGCTAATAATTGCCCTTTTTTTACCTCTTGACCCGCCAAAATAGGAAAGTCTATCAACTCTCCATTTACTCGAAATGCAAGGTAAGACCCCTGATTAGCAACAACCTCCGCAGGAAAGTGGCGCAAAGTTGCTGCGGCTGGGTCATTTACGGTATGAAGTTTTACAGGGCGAACGAGTTCTTGTTCTGTTTGGGTAATGACTTCATCTTGGCAGGCTCCTAGTAACAGGGCTGTAGATAATACGAATGCGCGTTTAAACACTAAGGTTACTCCGAAATGTATGACTCCTAAACTAATGTAGTGCAGGATATATAAATTAGTACTAAAATAAAAATTATAAAAAATTAGAAAAACCATAAATAAAAATTATGAAGTTGTCAGATCTAGAAGTGCTGCATGTTGTAGCGCAATCAGCCAGTTTAAATGATGCTGCGAAACGCTTATTTAAAACACAACCTGCTATTACACAAGCAATTAAAAGGCTCAGTAATGAGCTCGGGTTTGCACTTGTTACGAGAGAAGCCTATCGAATCAAGCTTACAGAGGAAGGCCAGCGGTTTTATAAAGAGGCCATTAAGTTAATCGAACATCATGAAAATTTGAAAGCGATGGCATCGGATTTAGCACAAGGCAATGAGCCGAAGTACAATATTTGCTATGAGGCAATGAGTTATGATTATGGCTGTAACGAGCTGATAAAGCGTGCATTCCAAGAATACCCATCGACGGCATTCGAAATAACCAGCGGGAAACGGTTTGTGGCTTTAGAAAGGGTCAATCAGGGGCTTTCTGATATTGGCATAGGGCCTTGGTTTAATTTGTTCCACGCAACAGGTGATTTAGAGTCCATCGCAATCGGTGAGGTAAAACTCGGTATTGTGGCAAAAAAAGGGTTAATGCCAAAAAAGGTAACATTTGAAGAACTTAATCAGTATCCTTGCTTGGCAATGAAGGAAAGCGGATTCGAGTTTGACAGCGACCGATTAGAGTACTCTAAAAGCATGAGCGTTATGAAGCTAGACGACATCTCCACGATCAAAATGTTCGTCATGCAAGGACTTGGATTCGCCATGGTGACATTAAACCATTGTGAAAAAGAATTGAATGAAGGCATTTTAGAGCAAATAAATGTGGTGGACAGGCAGGATCAATTCAATATAGACATTCATGCCTTTAGACGTCAATTACCACACTACGGTTCGGTTGCGAATTACTTATGGGAAGGGTTCAAAAAGTTAGGAGAAGAATACAATGGAAGAAGAGTTTAAGCGTCGAGTTTATACACTGATCGGCGCGATACCGGCTGGACATGTTGCAACCTATGGCCAGATAGCAAAGTTAGCTGGTGCTCCTCGTCATGCCAGGGCAGTGGGTTTTTTGCTAAAAAACTTGCCGAAAGAAAGTACATTACCCTGGTATCGAGTGATTAATGGACAAGGAAAAATTTCTTTTCCTGAAGACTCTGAAAAATTTGTCGAGCAACAGGAAAGGTTGTTGGCGGAAGGGGTAAAAATGTGTTCAGGTAAAGTGTCTTTAAGGACTTTTCAATGGCAGTAACGCGTTGACTATTAGGACTTGAATACATCAAAAAGGTGTCGTAATTATTCAATTTAATTGATCGGTTTTGTTTAGGCTGGCGTACATAAGCTTATCTTAAATTTTACTAAATCAATATGAAACGAGCACTTTTTCCCTTACCTATCTTTTTACTGCCCCAAGGGTACACCAGGCTAAGGATTTTTGAACCTAGGTACCTACACATGGTAAAGGTCGCCATGAAAGAAGGGCATGGGTTTATTTTATGTCACTCGGACAAATCGAATGAGCATGGAGTATCGGAACAAGGTGTTTACGTTGAGATTGTTGATTTCTCCCAAGACAAGGGGGGGCAGCTACTGATAGATGTGCACGCAAAGCACTTAGTTACCGTTAATCGAGTGACTGTAGATGACATGAATTTAAGACATGGCGAATGTGATGTAATTTCCGAACCATTATGGACGCTCGGACACAACGAAGAGTTGGTGATTCATGAGAAGCTTGCAGACTTATTGAGAGACTTGTTTGTTATTAATCCTCAGCTTAATACACTTTATAAACAAAAGAATTACGCAAACCCAATCTGGGTTGCAGCTAGGTGGTTGGAATTGCTACCTTTAACACTAGATCAAAAGAAAAAAATACAAAGCTGCAAAAGCTACATCGGAGTAACAAATGTGCTTGCAGAAATTTTTGCAGAGCAGGAGTGATCTCAATGTTTTATCAGCGCGTATAGTCTACTATGTTACTGACTGAGAGCGTTAAAATTATGGTTAGTTTGGAGCAGTCTCAAGATTGCCGTATTCAAAAAGGTAAAAGCGTAGGGATGCAAGAAACCCCTTCAGAGCAGTTAACTCAAGCATTAATAAGAGTCGCCACACACGCAGACAAAAAGGCTTATGCCTATTTGTTTTCCTATTTCGCCCCAAAAATAAAACGATTTGGCATCAAACAATTCGGATCTGAAGCGATGGCAATGGAGCTCGTGCAAGACACCATGACGTCAGTTTGGCGCAAGGCTAAGTTGTATCACCACGACAAAGGCGCGGCAACTACGTGGGTATACACAATCATGAGAAACGCATCATTTGACGCGTTGAGAAAAATAAAGAGCAATCGAGAAGACAATTTAAGTGAAGACATTTGGCCCTTGTTCCATGACGAGCAAGTATGTGAAAAGAGCTTTAAAGATCACTTGCAGACCAATCAACTGAAAGAGAAGATCAAAAACCTACCAGCACCTCAAAGAGATGTGGTGGTGGGTGTGTACTTTGAAGACATGACGCAAGAACAACTCGCGCAACATTTAGATATCCCAGTCGGGACAGTGAAGTCACGCCTACGCTTGGCGTTGAAAAAGTTAAAAGTAGAGTTGGGAGAGCATCATGATTAAATATCACCCATCAAAACAGCTAATGCAAAAACACATCGCAGGAGAATTACCTGCTGGGTTGAGTGTCGCGATTTCAGCACACATTGAAATGTGTGATGAATGCAGTAGAGAGTTCGATCTACTAGAAGCAAAGCAGGCTTTAGCTGTGTTTGAAACAGAGTCGAATGGCGCAGATGATGATGAATTTGAGCACATGATGGAAAGTATAACGTCGTTAGCTATGTACGACGAGTTAATTCCCCACAGCGCGGATTATTTTGAATATCAAGGTAAACAAGTGCAGTTGCCACGTGCCATCGCTGCGTTGAAGCTAGGCAGTTTTATCAACGCTGGTAAAGTGTCAAGAGCAAGGTTTGAACTGGAAGAAGGTCCATTAAGAAGTAGCCTTTTACATATTAAACCAGGTGGAGAAATTCCAGAACACACACATACTGGTTTTGAGCTAACATTATTATTAGACGGTACATTTGAAGATGAGAGCGGTAAATATGTACCTGGTGATTTTATTATGTTGGACGGGCGTCATAATCATACGCCGAAAACTGAAGACGGTTGCTTATGCTTTACCCTAGTGGATAACGCTTTACACTTTAACAAAGGCTTAAGCAAATTACTTAACCCTATTGGAAAGTTGATTTACTAATGACTTACACAGAAAAGCATTTTGAAACTGCGATTCAAATTGGACTTAGTGCATGTCTAGGTGGGGATCGCGTACGTTTTGATAAAGGCCATAAACGCTCAAATTTTTGCATGGACGAGTTTGTTAACCATGTAGAGTACGTTAAGTTTTGTCCAGAAGTAGCCATTGGCATGCCAATACCACGTAACACCATTCGCCAAGTACGATACGGTGATGTGATCAGGGTATGTCGTCCTGATGGTAGCGGTGATGTGGGTCCTAAGTTAACCGAGTATGGCGAGAGAATAGCGAAAACAAAAGCCAAGGAGCTTTCGGGATTTGTTTTTTGCGCCAAAAGTCCAAGTTGCGGCATGGAGCGTGTAAAAGTCTATAACGACACAGGCACTGGCGCGTCTGCAGAAGGCATCGGCGCGTTCGCCGAGCAGATCATGAAGCATAACCCTTTATTACCTTGCGAAGAAAATGGACGTCTGAATGACATGCATTTGCGTGAGAACTTTGTGATGCGTGTATACGTTTACAAGTCTTGGCAGGAACTAATTCGTAAATCAGTGAGTAAGAAAGTGTTGACTGATTTTCATGCGCAACACAAATATCTTTTAATGAGTCACAACTATGGCGCATACAGGACACTCGGAAGGTTACTTGCTGAAGGGGATGCTAATGAGTGTGAGGCGCTCGCACAAGATTATATATCAGGTTTGATGCAAGCTCTTAAGAAGCCGGCGAGTCGAAAGGGGCAGGCTAACACGTTAGCGCATCTACAAGGTTATTTTAAAAATGACATTTCGCAGGTCGAAAAGGCTGAAATGGTTGAGGCCATAAACGAATATAGAAAGGGCCTAGTGCCGCTTAATGTGCCGCTTACCTTGCTTAAACATCATTTACGCGTACACCCCAAGGCATACTTACAACAGCAAGTGTACTTTAACCCTTATCCAAGTGATTTAAAATTAAGGTTCGCAATTTGAGAAATCCAATTTTCTGGTTCAGGCGCGATTTACGGCTTCATGGTAACGAAGCGCTTATTGAAGCGATTAACAACGGCGCCAAAGAGGCGCTGTTTTTTGTGTGTGAAAAACAGTGGCAGACACATAACACCAGCAACATACAAATAGATTTATTGAAAAGACGTGTTAACTATTTGGGGGGAGAGCTTGCTAAGTTGGGGGTTAAGCTCAATGTCATTGAAACCGAAAACTTTGATTCGTTACCCGCTTCTCTTGCACTGTTTCTAAAAAACAATCACATCTCAGAGATCTATGCAAATAGAGAGTATGAGGTAAACGAACTCAACAGAGATAAAGCGTGCAGTGCAATGGGGTACGCGCTTCATTTGTATGATGGTGATGTTTTGTCACCGCCCGGAAGCATTGTGACCAAAGGGGGGGAAATGTTCAAAGTATTTACTCCTTTCAAAAAAGCTTGGTTATCAATTAATAGCAACCGCATTTTTTCAGTAGGCGCTAGGCTGCAAGCAATTGGGCCCGCGTTATCGTGGGAAACCCCTAACTTGTTGAGGTCCTGTGGAGAATCGAATAAGTGGCCAGTAGATGATCACGTTATTGAACAAGTCATCGCACAATTTATTTACGAGAAAGTGCATAAATACAGCCAACAACGTGACATACCCAGTATAAAAGGTACATCTGGCTTAAGTCCTTACTTAGCTTTGGGGATTGTTTCAGTTTCTGAGCTAATAGGCCGTGTCCAATCCGAGACACCTGATGTACTTATTCGCACTAAATCAGAGACATTCTCCTTTGTAAATGAATTAATATGGAGAGAGTTTTACAGGCATTTAATGTTTGTTTACCCCAAATTGTGCAAAGGACATAACTTCAACGAAAAATACAACAATATTGAATGGTTGAATCAAGAAAACCAGTTTCAAGCTTGGTGCGAAGGAAGAACTGGTTACCCAATTGTTGATGCGGCAATGCGCCAACTTAACCAAACAGGTTGGATGCATAATAGACTGAGAATGATAGTTGCTAGCTTCTTAACTAAACACCTTTTGATTGATTGGCGTTGGGGAGAGGCTTATTTTATGAGTAAGCTAATCGACGGTGATTTAGCGTCAAATAATGGTGGTTGGCAATGGGCAGCGAGTACGGGTTGTGACGCACAGCCATACTTTCGCATATTTAACCCAATTACACAAAGCGAGAAGTTTGATCCTGAAGGTACTTTTATTCGTAAGTATATACATGAACTTGAATCAGTGCCCGCAAAGTATATTCATTTTCCCCACGAATATCTTAGTGCGTTTGGTGAAAGTGGTTATTCAGCACCTATCGTCGAACATAAGGCAGCGAGGGAAAGAGCGCTTGCTGCATTTAAGGTATAAAATATGGAACAGCACCTTATAAACTTTGTTGATATATATAATAAATTATCGGATAGAAACCTAAGTTTACTGAAAAATATATATGACGAGAATATTGTTTTCATTGACCCGCTCCATGAAGTTGAGGGGTTAGATGAGTTAACAAAATATTTTGAAAACATGTATGCGAATGTGAACTCAATTTCGTTCGAGATAAAAGAGCAGTTCGTCATCGACAATATGGGGTTTCTTTATTGGGACATGAAATTTTCCCACAGTCGATTAAATGGAAAAAAAATTATCACGGTCGCAGGACATAGCAAGTTGACTTTTAAAGGCTCGAAGGTCGTAAATCACAGAGATTATTTTGATGTTGGAGCCTTGCTCTATCGAAATATTCCGCTTCTTGGCAATGTAATAAAAACCATTGAAAAGCGAGCAACATCATGAGTAGCGATGGTCTTAAGAAAGTCATTATCACTGGGGCTACATCTGGCATTGGTGAGGGATTAGTTAAACGGTATTCGACTTGTCACAAAGTCATTGCCTGTGGGCGTAACCAAGAGAAGCTCGTCGATCTCGAATCAAAAAATGTGGAGACTCTGCGCTTTGACATGACTGAAAAGCAACACGTTTTTGATGCCTTTGAAGATTTGGACAGTGTAGATATTGTGATTCTAAATGCAGGCGTCTGTGAGTACATCGACGACGCAACCAATTTCGATGCTTCGCTGTTTGAGCGCATCATACACGCAAATGTGATTGCTACCGGCTATTGCCTAGAAGCATTGATACCAAAAATTAAACCGGGCGGTCAGCTCGTTATTGTCAGTTCTAGCGCGAGCTTTTTGCCGCTGCCTCGGGCGCAAGCTTACGGGGCATCTAAGGCGGCATTAAGCTATTTAACGCGCGTAATGCAAGTTGAGCTGGAACATATAGATGTGACGCTTGTCCATCCTGGGTTTGTAGAAACCCCACTGACAGATAAAAATGATTTTCCAATGCCGTTTTTAGTTTCGGTGGAAAACGCATGCGAAGCAATATTCATAGGTGTTGAAAACCGAAAACGAGAAATACACTTTCCGAAACGCTTCACTCTATTACTCAAGCTGTTTGCATTACTACCATTTAGTTTATGGCAGCCGCTAGCAAAAAGGATAAAACGTTGAAAAAAATAGCGATAATTGGCTCTGGCATTTCTGGTATGACGGCTGCTTATTTACTTAACAAAAAACATGATATTACGCTTTTTGAAAAGGATGACAGGCTCGGTGGTCACACTGCGACAATTGATGTTGATGCACCAGAGGGGCGCATTGCTGTCGATACGGGGTTCATTGTTTTCAATGATAGGACATACCCGCTTTTTGAGAAGTTGCTCGACGAAATAGGGGTTGGTCGAAACCCGACTCAAATGAGTTTCAGTGTCAAAACGGCTGCTCGAGACTTTGAATATAACGGCCATACATTTGCATCATTATTTGCACAGAAACGTAATATCTTTTCTCTGAAGTTTTGGCGCTTTCTATACAATATTGTTAGGTTCAATCGTATCGCCAAAGCGTTGTATCACAGTGGTGATTATTCGGCGCATAAAAACCTTGGTGACTTTTTAGATGCTCACGGGTTTGATGATTTTTTTAAGCGCCACTATATCTTACCCATGGGAGCTGCGATCTGGTCGACGAGTTTGAAAGGAATGCTTGATTTCGAAATACAGTTCTTCATCCGTTTCTTCTACAACCATGGGTTGTTGGACGTTGCGGGTAGACCACAGTGGTACGTTATACCTGGTGGCTCCAAGCAATATATTACCCCTTTGACACAGTCTTATCATGACAAAATTAAGCTGAACGCCAAAATTAAAAATGTGAATCGTGATAATGAGTGTGCAGAGATCGTGTTCGAAAATGGTTCGGTTGAGCGTTTTGACGAAGTGGTGTTCGCTTGTCACTCAGATCAAGCTTTGGCGCTTCTCGGAGACGCAACGCAGACCGAGAAGGCGGTACTAGGTGCAATTGAGTACACGCCAAACAGTGTGGTACTGCATACGGATACCAGCGTGTTGCCAAAAAGAAGAACTGCTTGGGCAAGTTGGAATTACTTGCTTGATGAAGCACAATCAAGACCCGCGACAGTTACCTACCAAATGAATATTTTGCAGAAACTGCAATCCAGCCAGCAGTTTTGCGTCACATTAAATAACGATGAACAAATTTCTGCTAGTAAGATTATTCAAAAGTTTGAGTATTTTCACCCTGTTTTTAACACGCAAAGTATCCAAGCTCAAAAGCGTAAAAACGAGGTCGATGGTGTAAATAGAACCTACTTTTGCGGCGCCTACTGGTTTAACGGATTTCACGAAGATGGCGTGAGAAGCGCAGTGGATGTCGCTAAAAAGTTGGGAGTAGAATTTTGAGAAGTGCCATATATGTGGGGGATGTAAGACACAGACGCTTCTCTGTTTCCTCTCATCATTTTAAATATCCTATGTATATGATGTGTATTGACCTCGATGAACTCGACGATTTAGACGGCATTCATCCGATGTTTGGTACAAAAGGTCGAAAGTTTCTGAAGTTTTGTGAAGACGATTACTTGCAAGGTGAGGGGCGCTGTCTAAAGCAAAGGGCGCTTGACAAGAGTAAAGAGCTTGGCAGAGATGCACAAGGCAGTCACGTTTTGTTGATGGGGCAGTGCAGATGTTTGGGCTATTATTTTAGTCCAGTTAACTTTTACTTTTTTTCCGAAGGTGATGGTAATTACACACATATGATTGCAGAGGTGAGTAACACACCGTGGAATGAGAGACATTATTATCTCGTTCCATTAGGGAAGAAAGTGAACTTTCAAAAGACCTTCCACGTATCACCTTTTATGAATTTAGATATGGAATATCATTGGCATATAAAAGCGCCAGGGCAACATGCGTTTGTCCATATCGAAAATAAGAAACAACGAGAACTTCTTTTTGATGCAACTTTGAGGTTGCACAGAGTAGCGTTAGAGCATCATGCTGTGTCAAAACTGTTAAGGCGGTTTCCGGCGATGACGTTTACGATACTCAAAGGTATTTATTGGCAGGCGTTAAAGCTGTTTATCAAAAAGGTTCCCTTTATTAGTCATCCCGGAAGTTTGTAAGATGGAAAAAACGACGCAACAGTACAGTGAGATAAGCGAAAGTTGGACGAGCAAGGTGTGTAAGAAACTTGTGATGGCTGCGCTTGAACAAATTAGTTGGGGCCACATCACATTGATCGATGGGGACCAACACTACGATTTCGGCACACAAAATACAGAGCACGCAGTCACTATCAATGTATTATCGCAACAGATGTATTCAAAATTTGCATTAGGCGGCAGTGTAGGGGCAGGCGAATCATACATTCTTGGGTACTGGGAGTGTTCTGATCTGACAAAATTAATCGAGATCTTCGTTGTCAATCAAAATGTTCTTGACGAGTTCGAGAAGAAATTCGCTCTGTTGTCTGGGTTTGCGAACAAACTAACACATTTTAAAAATCGTAATACAAAAGCTGGCTCCAAAAAAAATATTGTTGCGCACTATGACTTAGGTAACGATTTATACAGTGCATTTTTAAGCGAAGAAATGCTGTATTCGAGTGCAGTATATCCAACTAACGATGCGACATTAGAAGAAGCACAGAGTCACAAACTAAAAGAGATATGCGAGCAAGTTGACCTCAAAGAAACTGACCATGTCATAGAGATCGGCACTGGCTGGGGCGCTTTTGCAATTTATGCCGCTCAGAATTATGGCTGTCATGTCACTACTACGACGATTTCAGAAGAGCAGCATGCTTACGTAAAAGAGAAGGTAACTGAATTAGGCCTTGAAGACCAAATCACGTTGCTGAAAGACGATTACAGAGAACTGAGTGGTCGTTTCGATAAACTCGTATCAATCGAAATGATTGAGGCTGTAGGTCATGATTACTTGAGTGGTTTTTTTGAAAAATGTAGTACCTTGCTTAAGCCTGACGGTGTCATGTTAATCCAAGCAATCACCATTGCATGTCAACGATATCAACATTATTTGAAGAATTCTGATTTTATCCAGCAGTATATCTTTCCTGGTGGATGCTTACCTTCTATCACCGAAATGAGTAAGCAAATATGCAGCAATACAGACATGGTGGTGCATTCGATTAAAGATATCGGGTTGCATTACGCAAAAACGTTATTTGATTGGCGGGAACGTTTTAATGAGGCATGGCCTTCAATAAACAACCAAAAGTTTGATCAGCGCTTCTACCGTCTATGGGAATTTTATCTGTGCTACTGTGAAGGTGGATTCAAACAAAGAGCCACAAGTGCGGTCCACCTTGTCGCCAGAAAGCCAAGGTATATAAGTGATGATGAGAAAACATTCTGTAATTATTAACTTTATTTTGTTCCAAACAGCGTGGTTCGCCGTATTCTTTTTGCATGAAAACGCAATACCAGTGGTGGCTCTTTCGATCGGTTGTATGGTTTTTATGAGTCTAGATAAAAAGCGTGATTGTACGTTTGTGTTGTTCGGGCTTGTGGTTGGGCTCACGGTAGAATCGTTAGCAAGTGGGTTAGGGCTAATTCGATACAGCGGCGATTGGATACCAACTTGGTTGGTGTTCTTGTGGGCAGCACTCTTATTTAGTTTTAGAGTGTCACTCGCTAAGCTGTTTAGTCTTTCCTTGCCTATACGCTCCATTTTAGTATGGATAGGAGCACCGGGCAGTTATTACGCAGGACAGCAAGCTGGTTTACTCGAGACTATTGAGCCTTTATGGTTGTTCTGGAGTGCGTATGGGTTGCTTTGGTTTTGTGGGTTTGAAGTTTTGAGGATGCTTGACAAGCACCCCAAAATCAAGCGCGAAATAGGTACATCTGAGTTTGTGCGTACCTAATAAAGCTAAATGCGCGCAATATAAGGGCAAACAGTGCGAAATAATTAGCTTATAAGCGAATTTGCACTTGCACTAAGGGCAAAAATGGATAAACATAGAATTCGCTCCGGCAGAAAATAAAAATATAGGAATTTTATAATGAACAAAGCTCAACTAGTTGAAAAGATAGCGAACGACGCTGATATCTCTAAAACGGCAGCTGGCCGTGCATTAGATGCTTTAACTAGTGCTGTAACTGAAGCTCTAAAAGATGGTGACTCAGTAGCACTAGTTGGTTTTGGTACTTTCTCTGTAAAAGAGCGTGCTGCACGCACAGGTCGTAACCCTCAAACAGGTGATGAGATCCAAATTCCAGCAGCGAATATCCCAACGTTTAAAGCTGGTAAAGGCCTTAAAGATCAGGTAAACCTATAATTAGGTAATACTATAACGCCACATGTGAGTGTGGCGCTAAAGGTATGAAAATAAAAGAGAGCTAATACCTCTCTTTTTTGTTTTTAGTTTCTGAGCGCTTTATCTCCACGCCCAATACCAACTGAACCAGAACGAACGACTTCAATAAGATCACTTTCGTGACACAGCATCTTTAAGAAATTTTCAATTTTATCACTGCTACTGCTCATTTGAATGGTGTAGCTTTGTTTCCCCATATCTATGATGGTGCCACCAAATACGTCACTTACGCGGGTGATTGCAGCTCTCGTGGTTTCATTGCGAGCATAGACTTTCACCATTAAAAGTTCACGTTCTACATGACTCACTTCCGTGAGGTCTAGAACTTTTAATACATCTACAAGTTTATTCACTTGTTTAGTAATTTGTTCCACAACGCGATCATCTCCATGAGTCGTAATCGTGATACGTGAGAGTGTCTTGTCATCTGTAGTACCTACAGTTAAGCTGTCGATGTTATATGCACGTTGTGAAAATAACCCTACAATTCTCGACAATGAGCCCGGTTCATTTTCTAACAAGATTGCTAAGATACGTTTCATTATGCTTTTACTCCCTTCTTCAACCACATTTCATCGATAGCACCATGTTTGATTTGCATTGGATATACATGTTCTTTTTCATCTACTCTAATATCTAGAAAGACCAATCGATCGTTGATAGAAAAAGCGTGTTCTAAAGCTTTATCTAACTCATCAGGGTGGTCTACACGGATCCCAACATGACCATAGCTTTCTGCTAAGGCAACAAAATCAGGTAGGGATTCCATATAAGAACTTGAGTGTCGTCCATCGTAAAGCATGTCTTGCCATTGCCTAACCATGCCTAAAGAGCGATTGTTTAAAGAAACGACTTTTACATTTAATCCATATTGAAGACACGTAGAAAGTTCTTGAATATTCATTTGAATTGAGCCGTCGCCAGTAACGCAAACAACCTCATTATCAGGGAACGCAACTTTGACTCCCATGGCTGCTGGGAGGCCAAATCCCATCGTGCCGAGTCCTCCCGAGTTTATCCATTGTCTTGGCTTTTTAAACGGATAATACTGTGCGGCAAACATTTGATGCTGCCCGACATCAGAAGTTACGTAGGCGTCACCATTCGTTATATCGTAGAGCCTTTGAATAACGGTTTGTGGCTTCAATTTGTCTGTTTCTGTGTCGAAGTTCAGGCAATTTTGCGCTCTCCAAGATGTAATGTTATTCCACCACGCTTCTTGAGCACCTCGGTCTATGCCTATACTGCTGTTGTTAATACTTTCTAATATTTGATCAATTACGGTGTCTAAGCATCCAACAACAGGTATATGCGCTTGTATAGTTTTGGATATAGAGGTTGGATCAACGTCAACATGCACAATTTTTGCGTTAGGGCAAAACTTGCTGACATTATTGGTAACACGATCATCAAATCTCGCACCTAGTGCCAATATTACGTCTGCATTCGCCATTGCTTTGTTTGCTTCTAGAGAACCATGCATACCAAGCATACCGATAAAGTTAGGGTGGTTACCGCTGATACCACCTAGACCCATCAGGGTGTTTGTGATGGGGGCATTAAGTTTCTCTACGAGTTCCGTTAGCTTTTGAGAGGTGTTCGAAAGGATAACCCCACCACCTGAATAAATGACGAGTTTTTTGGCGCGAAGAATGGCTTCCACCGCCTTTTTAATCTGCTTTGAATGGCCTTTGGTGTTTGGATTGTAAGTCCGCATCTCAAGTTGTTTGGGCATATCATATTTAAACTTGAGTTGAGGGTTTAATACATCTTTTGGTAATTCAACCACGACTGGACCTGGGCGTCCTGATGCCGCCAAATAAAACGCCTTGGCTAATATTGTAGGAATTTCTTCAGCGTTTCTGCAATTAAAACTATGCTTCACAATAGGCCTAGAACAACCCACAATGTCAGTTTCTTGGAATGCGTCATCACCTATTAGGTTTGAAGGAACTTGGCCCGACAATACAACCATGGGGATTGAGTCCATGTAAGCCGTCGCTATACCCGTAATACAGTTTGTTGCACCAGGCCCCGATGTAGCTAACACTACGCCTGTCTTACCAGTTGCCCGTGCGTAGCCATCGGCCATATGCGTTGCAGCTTGCTCGTGTCGAACCAGTACATGTTCAATATCGGATTGTTCAAATAGCGCATCATAAAGGTCGAGTACTGAACCTCCGGGGTAACCGAATATGAATTGTACATCCAAATTTTTTAGCGCCTTTACAACTAGTTCGGAGCCATTATATTGCTCATTCATTACCTCATTCCTCAGTCAAATAAATTCTTGGCATAAAAAAACCCCGCAAATGGCGGGGTCGATGAAAGCGTTCACTCACACAGGCCCCTATGGACTTTTAACCAAGACCACCACGAGGACTAACTGTACGAGTTTGTTAAACGTCATTTCTATATCTACTTAAATAATCTAAACACCAGTTCATTTAAAGGCCAATTGGGCTTTCTGTCAAGGATTCTGGAGGTGGATCTGCATAATATATCTATTATTTCCGTTGATAAATTTGAAATGTAGTATTTCATTTTTTAAAAATAAGCAGAGCTGCATAAACGCACCTCCGTAAAAGGTGTGATTTTTGCAATTAAAAAGGACTAAGTCTTTAAATTTTATATAAACAGAGAGGTTCGAAAAAGGTGGGTTGAGTGTATGAGTGTATGAGTGTAGAGGGTGTAGTGAGTGTAGAGGGTGTAGAGGGTGTAGTGAGTGGGAGAGGAGCGAATAGCTAAAAGGGCTATTCGCTAAGCACTAATTAAAGGCGTTCAATGACAGCTTGAGTGAAGTCTGTTGTACCGTGGTTACCACCAAGGTCACGCGTTGTGCGGTCGCCAGACTTAATAACATCAGCAACTGCACTGCGGATACGCTCAGCAGTTTCACCCATATCTAGATACTCAAGCATTTGGATTGACGCTAGAATAACAGAAGTTGGGTTTGCTAGGTTTTTTCCAGCAATATCAGGCGCACTACCATGTACTGCTTCAAAGATTGCGGCGTTTTCACCAATATTTGCACCTGGTGCCATACCTAAACCACCCACTAGGCCTGCACAAAGGTCAGAGATGATGTCGCCGAATAAGTTTGTTGTAACAACTACATCAAACTCGTCAGGGTTCATAACTAGCTTCATACATGTTGCATCTACAATCATTTCTGCAGATTCAATATCTGGGAAACGCTCGCCCACTTCGCGCGCCACTTTCAGGAATAAGCCTGACGTTGACTTAAGGATATTCGCTTTGTGTACGGCAGTTACTTTTTTACGACCTTCACGTTGTGCAAGTTCATATGCAAAAGTAACGATTTTTTCAGCACCTTCGCGTGTAATCTTTGACATTGCTTCAGCTTCTGTACCGTCTTCAGAAGTAACCTGACCAAGACCAGAGTACATACCCTGTGTATTTTCTCGAACAGTGATGATATCAATGTCATCGTAGCGTGCCTGCGTCCCTTCGAAAGACTTTACAGGGCGTACGTTTGCGTATAGACCAAACTGCTTTCTAAGCGTTACGTTGATTGAAGTAAAACCTTCACCAACAGGCGTAGTCAAAGGACCTTTAAGCGTAAGCTTGTTGCGCTCAATTGCTTCAAGGGTCGCTGGTGGAAGTAGCTCACCTGTTTTTTCTAAGGCTGCAAGACCTGCATCTACGTATTCGTATTCAAAGTCACAACCAGCCGCATTTAAGATTTCAATTGCTGAATCAATAATGCTTGGACCAATACCGTCGCCTCGAATAACAGTAACTGTTTGCTTAGCCATTTAGTTTTCCTTTATCAAAATAAATTGTACACACTTAATGGTGGGACCACTTTATTGTAGTCAATGAAATAAAAAGTGTGTTGTCGCTTGAAAAATTAAGCGCGTTTTATAGCAATTTATTCATACTTATTCCAGTAAGGAATGATAAAACGGCATAAATACAACTTATGTTTGTTATATCCTCTATTTATAGAATAAATATTATTCAATCATATTGTGTAGAGACAGTGCTAAGAGTGCGCTATGTAGTTCATCGATATTTTTCCAGCCAAATTTGATGGCTTGATTTTCTAATACGCTTTTTTGCCATGCTGTAGGCTCGAATGTCGCGCTACTCCATAACATAGAGAGTACTTTGACTGCGACAAAGGTGTTCGCATCTTCGCTCAAATGGTTATGCTTTTCTTGTTCAGAATTTTGAAAAGCTTGATGTGCTGGGCTGTCACCGAAATGCGCATCAAAATACGTGTGTAATTTGTGTTCATTGAATGATTGAAATCCAAATAGTCGTGACAAAGAATATGGCTTGGCGTCATCTAATTGCTCATCGGTATATGTAAATCGTTTAATATCAATATCATGATGCTTTAGCATGAATGCAACGACGGCACTGATTGGTGATAGAATACTTTCAAACTCCTCGCCATATGCTTTTTTTATTAGTGTCGCTAAAATTAATGAAATTAGCTGATACTTGTGCCAAACATCCTGTGCAAATGGGTGGCGTAGTTGCGAGATAACTTGTTCAATTAATACCCGCTGACACAGTAAGCTGGCCGTGTCCAAGCCAACCATTGTAAGGCTATGGCGAATATTCGCGCCTTTTTGCGCTTCTCGATTATAAAGCTTAGCGGCTTGAGTTAACGCTTCTTCAATGTAAGGGAAGGGGGCAATGGTCTTTTCAATTGCTCTAAAGCTGCCAAAACTGCCTTTATTTAGCTTATCTATAACTGCGAAAGTATCATCGAAGTTTGACTTGTTCGGTTGAATTGAAGGCAGTTCGATATGACCCCATACTTTGTAAAGCAACTGCTTATCAGAAGTGATTATTTGCTTAAATTCATAACGGTAAGGCTTTTGAGTTTTGATTAACCGCGTGAGCTTGTTATCTTCTAATGTACATAAAACGTGCTGTTCGCCTTTAAGCAAAATTACGGCGGTGTTGCCATCGTAATTGGTCGAGGCGCCAACGGGTAAAAGACCAAATTGCTCAATTAATTTATTGAGTGACACTCGCACAAACTCGTCAGTATTCGTGAGATAAATTCTTTTGATACATAGGCCTAGGGTATTCGGTTTACACCCTCTTTTTGCAATGGCAAAGGCAATAATCTGAGCAATGGCAACAATGAGCGTCGTGTTATCATATAAAGGTGTTGCATTTTTACTTCGCAAAGTATCACAGTACGGTTGGAGCCTGGCTAGCATACGTGTAGCCTGCTTATTAACCGAACCGCCATGCTCGAGTACTTTAACAGCGAGTTGATACCGGACCTTCCACAGTTTTTTACCTTGCTCGGTCAGAGCGATCCCTTTTTGCAATTTGTCATTTTCATTTTTGGCACATATAAAGCTTGCGATACAAGCTACCAATAGCTCTTGTTGGATCTTTGCCGAATAGCCATGGCCTTCCACCATGATACACACAAGGATACACTTTTTTACGACTAGGTTAGTCGTGGGGGAAAACTCATCAAAATAAAAGGATAAATAGCTGTGAAGTGCGTTTGGGGCAACCTGATATGTATCGCGGTATAACTCCGCCAGCTGGGCCAGTGTTGGAAAAATACTCGGCCACTTGTTTTTGTTGTAATATAGCCTGAGTACTATTTCTGTTTTTTGAATAAGTTCAAATAGTTTTTTGGATATCTCTTGATTAGTCTGTGACATTATTAAGTGCTTTCTCATACGCGACAATGGCACCGGCTCCCCATAAAATAAGTTGGCCGTTTTTAAATAACATTCCGGTGCACTCGTCTTGCGTCGTTATCCCATCTGGTTTCATTAATTGTGTTCGATAAAAAACAATTTGGTAAATATCTTCTTTGTCAGATTTAACATACGTTAAGTCTGGACTACCTAAATTGTCTAATACCGTATCAAGCTCCATCTTCGCATTTGGCTTAAGCTTACTAATAAAGCGCTTGTTAAATGCTTCTCTATCTTTCCAAACCATTGCTCTTGGGTCGTCTTTATAAAAGTTGATGACAAGAAAGACGATGCCTGCATAAACCGCTAAGCCGAGAAAAATATATTGTAAAACTTTTTTAATCATGTACGTCACCTGAGAACAGCTCAAATAGCCTAGCCCAAGCCCTTTCCTAGAACAAGTTATTTGCGTTTAACGTAATTATACTAAGCGTAGCTGACTGAGTTTAAAGCCCATTTCAATATCTGTTCTTAGTGCAACGAGTGCTTTACTTAATACGAAGTTGTCTATATCGGTTTCTATTTTTTTCCTTATATTGTCTTTTAGCTCCGTGCTTTGAATTGCGTTTTCAACGGAACCATATTGTCCCAAAATTTCCAAAGCGGTCTTTTTACCAATGCCCTTCACGCCAGGGATATCATTGGTTTTATCTCCCATTAATCCCCAAAAGTCGTGTAATTTATCTTTTGAAATAGAGAACTTTGTCGTGATATCCTCTTCACTTAAATGCTGTTGTTTGAAGTAATCATACACTTTTATGTGTTCTTGAAGTAAAGGCAGAAACCCCTTATCTGTAGAAACGATCGTTGTTTTTACATTATGCTGAGCAGATTTGTAGGCCAAGGTCGCAATGACGTCATCCGCTTCGTCTTGCTGCGGAAAATAGGATTTAATCCCATTGTCTGTAAAACCTCGAGACACATTTTCAAGGTTGTCTTTCAATGCCGTTGGCATCGGCTTTCTATTGGCTTTGTAGTCAGCGTAAAGGTGATATCGCCAGCTTTTATCCCCGTCAAAAACGGCAATGGCATGGGTAGCTTCAGTGATCTTAAGCAATTTTCGGGTCGCATTTTTCACACGCTGTTGGCAGCTTTTTAGGATCTGCTCATCTGTTAATCCTGATTGCTCACAGTCAACCGCATAAATGCGTCGGATCAAGTTAAGTGCGTCAATCAAAAGTAAATGTGCCATATACTATAAGGAGGTAAAAATAAAGTGGGGCAAGTATACCAGAGGGGCGAAGATACTGCATCGCCCCGCCAGTGCTTTGTATTTATTTTATAAAAAGTCGCGTTAGTCCTTAGTATCAAGACTCAATCTTATAACACGGTGTATATTTACTGCCAGGTAGTTTCATTCGGCCTTGTGACACAAATGCGCGCAGTAATTTATCCATGTCTTTCATAAGTGACTTATCACCGCTTAATGTATAGGGGCCATTTTCTTTAATCGCTTTTACACCAACATCTTTGACATTGCCAGCTACGATACCGGAAAAAGCACGCCGTAAGTTTGCTGCCAAAATTTCTTTAGGTTGATCAAGATGAAGGTCAAGTGAAGCCATATTCTCATGGGTCGGGTCAAACGGCAGTTGAAATGGCGGCTCAATTTTCAGTGT
Organism: Pseudoalteromonas sp. SMS1; assembly: GCF_021530565.1. Lineage (GTDB taxonomy): Bacteria > Pseudomonadota > Gammaproteobacteria > Enterobacterales > Alteromonadaceae > Pseudoalteromonas. Next base: position 194,153 of record NZ_JAKGBI010000001.1, on the reverse strand, counting down.
CCAATTAAAATAGTAAGCATCACCCTCAGATTTCCTATATTCTCTGACTTCAGGCATTGCATTTTTGATTGTTTTTGCAACGCGTTCTGGATCATCAACAATGATCTCAAATTTGTTCAAAGCCTCTTTACCGAGCGTTTTCTCTACAAACTTCGCTATTTCTTCAAAATAGTCGGCGCTCGAAGCTGGACCGGTAAGAATAACTGGCAACACCTGTTTTTCATTTTCTGGGTGCAATAAAATACCCAGTAAGTATAACAACTCTTCAGATGTACCAGCACCGCCAGGAAAGATGATTATGGCGTGCGCTGTTCTAACAAAGGCTTCAAGTCGTTTTTCTATATCTGGTAAAATAACAAGTTCGTTAACAATCGGGTTTGGTGGTTCAGCGGCAATGATACTTGGTTCGGTCAAACCAAGATAGCGATTGCTTGTTATCCGTTGTTTTGCATGACCAATGGTCGCCCCTTTCATAGGACCTTTCATTGCACCAGGTCCGCATCCTGTACAAATATTTAAGCCTCTGAGACCTAACTGGTAGCCAACTTCCTTGGTGTATTTGTATTCAGCCTCATTAATTGAGTGGCCGCCCCAACATACAACCATATTTGGGTCTGTATTAACTTCCAATGCACCCGCATTTCTCAGCATGTCAAAAACCATATGGGTGATGTTTTTATTGTCTGTTAGTTCTTCTTGATGCCTTTGGCAAATAAAGAGAATATCTCTGATCACAGAGAATATATGTTCATGAATACCACTTATAATGGTGCCGTCGACAAATGCAGATTCAGGCGGGTTACTGAGCTCAATTTTGATGCCTCTTTCTCGGGCTACAAGTTTGACGTCAAAGTTTTCAAACTTTTTGTATATTTCATAGCTAGAGTCTGTATGGCTGCCTACGTTCAGTACTGCCAAAACGCAATTTCTAAATAATTTATATCGTTCAAAAGTGGAAGATTGTTGCAACAAATCTACTTCAAGTTGCGATAAAAGATTAAGAACTCCTGTTGGATTTAGCTGTACATGCATAGGCACTTCTCCTTTTTATTCTCGTAAGCAGAGCCTGTCTCGACCAGAGTTTTTTGCATCATAAAGGGCGTTATCAGCGCGATCAAATGCGGTCAAAGTTGTATCACCAGCTTTCAACTGGGTGGCTCCAAGGGAAATCGTAATTTGCACTTCTTTTTCTTTAAATTTAAACGGTATAGACTTCACTGTCGCCCGTATTTTCTCTAACGGCGCTTTGGCTGCGCTCAACGGCATACCTGGCATTAACAAGACAAATTCTTCACCGCCGTAACGTGCAATGAAATCGGCCTTTCTTATTGATTTCTTTAACGCCCTAGCGATGACCTGTAGTGTTTTATCACCCGCACTGTGGCCGTATTTATCGTTGATTGATTTGAAATGATCTACATCAATGACAACCAGTGTTACATCTGAGTTGTGGACTTCAAATAGATGGAATTCTTGGTTGTATCTATCATCAAATGCTGCGCGATTAGGCAATTTTGTCAGGCCGTCTAATAGACTCTTGAATTTTTGCTCATTGAGGCGTTTTTTGTAATTTGTTACTTTGGATTCTAATACATTGATACGGTCGTTGATTTTGTCAAAGCTTTGAAGCAGCGTTTCTTTGTCTTTGCGTTCGATATTTTCGCGCTCGATCAGGTCTCTACTTAACTCTTTGAGCTCATTGTCGACCAATTGTTTTAATTCCGAAATTGACGTTGCTTTTTGCGTTTGTACATTTAGCTTAGTGATCTTCTCTTCAATGCGTTTATTAAGTGCTGAAACCTCTTGGTTTACAGACTTAGACTGGTTTGTCGTCTCAACGATTGATTTATGAAGCTCTTCTAAGGTCTGGTTTAAAGAAACTAAAAAGCCTTGCGCTGATTGTCTTTCTCGAGCGATTGATTTGGCGAAAATACGAATGATGTTGACAGAATTTAACAACAATGAATCAACAGAATCATCGGATGACAAATTATGCTTAATTTGTTTAATCTGCTCAGAGACATCTTCTTCAAAAACCAGCTCATTGGTCAACGCCAACAATTCAATGGCCAATTCAGGGTTATTCATTGTGTTCGAAAATTCAGGTGCGGCTTTTGCCTGTAAGGTCTGCATGTAAAACTGCAGTAGCTTATCTAACAAAGGCACATAATCTACATTAGCTTTGATGTTGCCTAATTCATGGTCCAACAAATAGCGCAGCTTTCGCCTAGTATCGTCTGGTAGCCCTTTGAGTTTTTGTAATTGTTTACCCGCGCCTTGAATATGGCTTTTCAGCGCCCGTTCGTTTGATTCAAATATGCTTTCTTGTTGTTTTAATTGAGCTATTGCAGTCTCTATAACAGGCGTTAATTGTTCTAGCTCAGCACCTTTTGACAAAGCACTTCTAAATTTCGCGAGTTGGTTGTCCAAGGCTACGTCTTGTCCTCTGCAACCAAAAGTCAATTTGCTTGCAAAATCACAAAGCATAGAAACTTGGGTTTTCTTCGCTTCTTCTAAGGCTTTTCTCGCTGAAATAGCTTGAGACAGTTTTTTTTCCAATAGGGCAGTTTTATCAGTCACAAAAGTCCAACATCTTTTTTTAACTATATCACTAGCAAGTTTACATCAAATTACTGAAAAATGTGGAAGAAATTATTTTTCACTCTGGCTTTTTATTGTGTCGGTTCAACGTTTTTTGTAGTCGCGACCGCGCTGATTTTGCTAATTTTAAGAAAACTCATGAATTTTTGATAACGATGAAAACAAAACTCTCACTTTTAACATTGGCCATGATCAGTCATTTTTCTATGGCGGATGTACAATATCGTCTTTCTATTACCGAGCCTGAACATCATTTGGGCAATGTTGACATTACTTTTCCCAAGTCAGCGCAAGCGCACTTAGACGTCCAATTGGCTGATTGGAGGACAGGGCGGTACGAAATTCTAGATATGGCAAACGGCGTACGCTTTTTTGAGGCGAATGACAGTGTTGGAAACGCACTGAAGTGGCATAAAGTTGACAAAAATACCTGGCGTATTCATTTTGATAAACCAACACAAGTGAAGGTATCTTATCAAGTGTACGCGAACGAATTAGCGATGCGTTCAAGACACATTGACGATTCACATGCGTTTATTGATGCGTCTGGTTTTTTCATGTATAGCGATTCCTTTCGACAAGAACCCGTTACTGTAGCACTAGACGTACCAGAGCAATGGCGCTCTGTATCTGGTATGCAGTTCGCTGATTCTAAACATAGTTTCAAGGCTGACAACTATGACATCTTATTGGACTCACCTATTGAAACGGGTATTAATCAACTTCACAAATTTAAGGTTGATGGCAGAGCATACGAACTTGTGATTTGGGGGGAGGGTAATTATGACGTTGACTTAATGCTCAAAGATCTCAAGAAACTCGTAAAGACAGGCAGCCTTATTTGGCACAATTACCCATATGATAGATACGTTTTCATGGTGCATGCAACGAGTGGTGCCCGTGGTGCGACTGAGCATTTGAATTCAACGATTATTCAAAGGCATCGAGACCGTTTTGCCTCGCGAAATGATTATTTAGGGTTTATTTCAACAGCTGCACATGAGTTTATCCATACTTGGAATGTGAAAAATTACCGACCAACTGGGCTAGTACCATACGACTACGTTGCGATTAATTATTCAGAGCTGTTGTGGTTAGTTGAAGGGTCAACCAGTTACCTCGAAGATTATTTATTGCTCAGTGCAGGCATAACGACAAATCAGGAGTTTTATCAAGGTCTAACTAGAACGGTGAATCGCCATATGCAGACCCCAGGGCGTGAGGTGCAGTCAGTAGCCCATACCAGTTTTGACAAGTGGATTAATCAAGGTGGTGATCATGGGAGAAACTATAGTACTAACATTTATTTAGAGGGTGCATTAGTGTCAATGGCTTTAGATATTGACTTAATTGATAAAAGTGACGGAAAAATAAGTTATCGCGATGTACATTCAGAACTCTACAAACAGCATAAACTACCAAAGTCTTTTGATACTAATGATGTGAAGCGTATTCTTCAGCAAATCAGTGGCAGAGATTATTCTGGTTGGTGGGCGACGTATGTGGATGGACCTGCAATTTTAAACTTTGACAAATTGTTTGAAAAAGTTGGCCTTGAATATGATTACCCGCTTGGCACGAAACCCGTTGCTAAAATTGAAGGGTCAGCGAAACAGGCGGGAGCGTTGCTCGAGCTTACCCATGTTGCCCGTGGTGGAAATGCATGGCAGGCTGGATTAACCGCGGGGGATAAACTTGTTGCTGTTAATAAACATCAAGTTAGAAAAGATCTTGCAACGACTTTATCTATATTTGAACCAGGAGATGTCGTCACCATTGACTTTATTCGCCGTCACAAATTGGTGTCTTTAGAACTAACTTTAGCGAAAGGCTTTAACAACAGTAAAGTGATCAGGGCTGTAAGGGCACCGTCGGCGCGTCAGGCAAAACTATACAAAGCGTGGACTGGTGTGGCACACCCAAACGCGAAAAACTAAAAAGGGCGCTGATCGCGCCCCTATTTTTCCGCGGCTATTTGCCGCTCATTCATTTCTTACATAATACGTGAGAAAAATCTTGAACCCTTAGAGCTTGAACGGTTGCGACGCATTGAGGAGCGTATTTGCGCTCGCGTGCTTGCCAACCAACTTTCTCTATTGACTTTAGCATGCTCGCCACGCCTTGCTTCTTCAGTCGCTCTAAATCCACAAAACTCTCTATAAGCTTTTAAATCAAGCGAAAGATCTTGTAGCACTAATTCAATCATAATCGCGTCATCAATGTAACCTAGTACCGGCACATTATCAGGAACAATATCCTCTGGTTCGCCAAAATATGCTAAAGAAAGCATAATTTCTTTTTTCTCATCTTCCGGCATTTGCCACTCGTCGTCTTGAACGGCATCAATAAGTGCTGAAAGCGACATCATTCGAGTACGTACGAACTCAGGAACATTTGTTCCTTCCATTTGATCAACCAATTCGCGTGCCTTGTTAATGATTTCCTCATTGCTCAAGTGACTGCTACGCTCAATCGCTGTTTGCATCATTGAGCGGAAGTGTTCTAAATCGATATCGGTTAATTCAAAGTTTACTTGGATGGACATTATGTTCTCCCTTATGCACTTGTTTCTTTTTATATCCAGTAGGTTGTTAAAATAGAAGGTAATATACCTACTTTAGTGACGCCACTATGCCATTAAAACTACACTAAATTAAGTATAAAGTTACAATAATTGAAAAAAAGTCAAAAATTGGTTGAATTGCACTCAGGCGTACAAGAATTCTAGTATAAATTTCCATATAAACAACTAATTAAGAAAGTTCATGATAATCATCGAATTATAGAGTGTGAGTCGCAGTATCGGGCAGGTAGGGTTTAACGGCAGCTTACGCACTTCTATCCTTTAGTGAGCATATTGTAAAAACGAGTAGCGTAATAAATTGTTTTTGGTCATTCTGTGATGAGATATTGCACGGTTAAGAGCAACAAAAAAGCACTCTGTTATCCGAGTGCTTTTTTTAGGTTTTCGACAACTTGTTGTGTGTGTCGCTTATTTAGGAGTTTTTCGCACAATTGCAGCTTTTTCCTTTGCCAAAATCTTTTTTTAACTTTGGTCTTACCTGTGGCTGCTGCAATATCGCTATCAAATTCTAAATCTTGCTCAATATAATATGGCATCATGGAATATACGGGTACTTTGGTTTCCCAAATATGCTGAATATCAGTGTCTACTGGCCTGCCAAATTGATCGGTAGCTTTCAGAAGTGCTTTCGCACCTTCATATGTGATGGCTTGTGCACAACATCCCGTCATCGCTTTTTTATGCACGACCAAGTCAAATTCGGTATTGAGAGCATGTGTAAATTCAATTGGCCGTTCTCGGTTCTCGTATGCTGCGAGCTTAATTAATTTCCAATCAAGTGTAAGTGACTCAATCGTTTTGAAAACGTTATCTAGATTGCCAACAACTCTAAAGTCATCTTCTAACACAATGGCATACTTAAGCTTTCTGTCTACTATCGTTTGCCATGCTTTCCTGTGGCTAAAATAGCAACCAATTTCACCTTTACCGAGTGCACGATAAAAGTGTTGCTGATTAATTTGGTGGTTGTAATGCTTGGAAATTTCTTCGTTTGACAAAGCTTTCCCATATACACCAGAAATTCGTTCGAACGTGATGCCTTGTTCAGCTAACCGTGTTGCACTTTTTTCTAGGCGATCTGTACTTTGGTCCAAATTAATCAAAAATATAGGAGGTTGATTTTGCATACTACTTAACAATTTCCAAGCTGACAGCCCAAGGCTTGCCCTTATCTAATGTACTACCGAAATTGACGGCAACTTTGGTTTGAGAGTGCTCGCTGGTAAATGTGGATCGGCTTGTGTCATCACCATAGTGTTGTTTTTCTGTCCAGTCTGCACTTAAACAACTCTTCAGCTGTTCATTGACTTGTTCAAACCTCACCAACGCTTCTGTTTTACCTGCAAATGCCTTGTTACATTCGTAGGCTGTATTCCCGCTAGTATATAAGTTGATTTGGCAGCTGTTTTTAAGCAAGTGGGCTTTAGGTCGCCAACTTTTCATTAATTTACCGTTGATCTCACTCCCTTTGAGAATTGCAAAACCATCATCTGCACCAGTGATAAGTGCATTGACTTTTTCACAATCAGTCATATTTTCTACTTTTTTCTGAACATCACTTGGGAGTGAATTGCAGGCAGTCAGTGCAACAAAACCAAGCGAGCAAACGAGATGGCGAAAAACCATGGCAGCTTCCTTATCGAATTTTTCCTAAGCATACCATGGTCAATTCTTATGAGGTAGGCTATTGGTGCCTTTTGGACAATGTATCGACAACTTGCGATAAACTGAGCCCACTTCGTTGTAAAAGTACTAACAGGTGGTAAATTAAATCGGCAGACTCGTTAAGTAATTCTTCTTTATCGTGCTTCATTGCAGCCAGTGCGACCTCAACACCTTCTTCCCCCACTTTTTGACAGCTTCGGCTTAAATCTTTTGCAAAAAGTGAGGCGGTGTAGCTTTCACTCGGGTCAGCATGCTTTTTCTCAGTAATCACTTTTTCAAGTGTACCTAAAAAAGCAAGTTCTGGTTGAGCGCCGGCAAAACAACTTTGTGTACCTAAGTGGCAAGTAGGGCCCGCCGGTGTAGCAAGTAAAAGAATACTGTCGTAGTCACAATCTGTGTGAGCTTCAACAAGAGTCAACACGTTATTTGATGACTCTCCTTTGGTCCACAAGCGCGACTTCGAGCGAGAGTAAAAAGTCACTAAGCCTTTTTCAAACGTCGTTTCCAAAGCTGCTTTATTCATAAATCCTTGCATTAAAATTACGCCTGTCGCGTAATCTTGTACAATCGCAGGGATTAGTGGCGCCTTTTCAAAATCAACGGCGTCTAAATTTGATGGAGTTAGCTGCATAATCTTGTTGCCACCTTATTGTTCGCTAAATATTGTTTCAGTGTTGGTATTTGTATCACTTGCTTGTGAAATACACTCGCAGCAAGCGCGCCATCCACATTCGCGTCAGTGAAAACTTCAGAAAAGTCTTCGACTTTCCCTGCGCCCCCTGATGCGATCAATGGGATATCGCAGAGTGCGCGCATTTCTTTTAGTTGTTTAATATCATACCCTTTTCGAACACCATCTTGATTCATACAATTGAGGACGATTTCACCAGCACCCAACGCTTGAACTTTAGATATCCACTCTTGAGTCTTATAGCGTGTCTGGCTCGCAGCATTGGGGTCGCCAGTGAATTGATAGACAAGGTATTCGCCAGTTTGTTCGTCATAAAAGCTATCAACACCAACGACTACACATTGCTTTCCGAATTCGTCATGTAATTCTTTTATCAATTCTGGCCTCGCAATAGCAGGGCTGTTGATTGAAATTTTATCCGCACCTTGTTCCAGTACTTTTGCCGCATCTTCAACTGACTTGATGCCTCCGGCCACACAAAAGGGAATGTCGATATTACGAGCTATGTCCCGCACCCAATTTAAATCAAGCAGGCGTTTTTCTACACTGGCGCTAATCTCGTAAAACACTAACTCATCCGCGCCGTGTTCACTGTATAGTTTGGCGAGCTCAATGATGTCTCCAACAACTTCGTGCTGTTTGAACTTAACACCTTTTACAACCTGACCATCTTTTACATCCAGACAGGGGATTATTCGCTTCGATAACATGCAATGGCCTCCTCAACTGTGAATGCGTTATCTAGTAATGACTTGCCCAATATAATGCCGCTGACGCCAATCTTTACGAGCTTTTTAATGTCTTCTAATGAACTTACGCCACCAGATGCTTGTACTTTAGCGGCTGGGTTGTGGCCTACTATTTGCTCGTATAATTCAAAGGAGGGGCCTGTCATGGTGCCATCTTTACTAATATCTGTGCATAAAAAGTCATACACACCAACCGCGAGATAAAAGTCGATTAACTCGAATAAAGAAACGCTAGAGTCACTCAACCAGCCGTGAGTGGCGACAGACCAGCCATTGGCTGTCTTGTTGACATCCAATGCAATGACAAAACGTTCTGCACCAAACTCTTCTATCCACTGAGCTAGCTGCTCTTTTTGGTCGACAGCTAATGAACCGATAACCACTTGGCCTGCACCGGCTTTTAACCATTGTTTAATGTCGTCGTAGGAGCGAATTCCGCCGCCGATCTGGTAGGGCGTATCGAGTTGGCTGGTGGCTTTTTGAATTTGCTGCCACTGTTTTTTACTGGGATCGCGCGCGCCTTCGAGGTCGACTAAGTGGAGTTTAATCGCTCCACAATCTTGGTATTCATGTAATCTCTTTTGCAAGTCAAAAGGGTAAAACTGAGCCGTATCATATTTGCCTTGATATAAACGGACGATTTGGCTATCTAACACATCTAAAGCTGGAATAATCATTATTTTGTCCTTTTTAAACTTGCCATTGCATGAAGTTATTTAAGAGCTTTGCACCCACTTTGGCGCTCTTTTCAGGGTGAAACTGCATTCCTGCATAGTTGTCCTTCGCAACAATGGCTGAAAAGGGTTGCCCATAAATACATTGAGCGAGCGTTGTCTCATTCACCGCGTGTGCAAAGCTATGCACAAAATACACTTGGTCATTTAGATCTATGTTTCTTGTTAAAGGGTGTTGGCCAACGATTTGTATTGTATTCCAGCCCATATGAGGGCTCGTCAGGTCACCTGTACGCAACTGTGTAACTGGTCCATTTATCATTCCAAGGCCATTGATTTGGCCTTCTTCACTGTAGTCACACAGTAATTGCATCCCTAGGCAGATCCCCATCAAAGGTTTCTCATACTGGGCAATCGCCTCTTTCCAGCCTTGATCAACTAAGCGCTTCATAGCAACGTTGGCGTGCCCGACACCTGGTAGTATTGCGCGATCAAACCCTTTTAGCTGTTCAGGGTTTGAAATGATCTCCGGTGTTACTCCAAGTCGTTCAAAAGCAAATCTAACTGAATTTATATTGGCGCAACCCGTATTGATTATTGCTATCATAAACACCCCTTAGAGCTCGCCGTTTGTTGCGTTGCATCCTTCGCTATTGCCATTCTAAGTGCACGAGAAAATGCTTTAAATAACCCTTCTACTTGGTGGTGACAATTACCCTCTGACACACTCAAAATCAAACTAATTTGAGCATTATCAGCAAGTGATTTAAAAAAGTGCTCTACCATTTGTACATCTAAGTCACCCACCATGTCGCGGCTAAAGTCAGCGTTGAGGACAAATGACGCGCGGCCTGATAAATCTAGCTGACATTCCGCTTTACACTCATCCATCGGTAGAGAGAATCCATATCGTGCTATTTGTGACTTTGTGCCTAATGCTTGCTTAAGTACTTGGCCAAGTGCAATCCCAACATCCTCGACTAGGTGGTGCTCATCTATGTGTAAGTCGCCCCTTGCTGCAATATTCAGCCCAATATTCGCGTGTGTTCTGATTTGGTCTAACATGTGGTCAAAAAAGCCTAGCCCCGTACTTATTTCACCTAGCGCATTTTGGTCCAAATTAGCCGCGACAGAAATTTGCGTTTCTTTCGTGTTCCTGACTATCTTGGCTTCACGGTTTTGAGTTGTGAGTTGAGTCACAATTTGTGGCCAATTTTGTTCGTACAAGATACCTTCGATACATAGGTTTTTGGCTAGCTCAAGATCAGTTTGGCGATCGCCAATAACAAAAGAGCGTGATAAGTCTACTTTTCCAGATCGCATGATGCTTGTTAACAAACCTGTTTTCGGTTTTCGACAATCGCAGTTGTCCTCATCAAAGTGTGGACAGATCAGAACTTCATCAAACTTAATGCCTTGCGAGGTAAATATGCTCATCATCATATTGTGTGGTGCCGCGAAATCCTCTTCTGGAAAACTTGCGGTGCCTAACCCATCTTGGTTTGACACCATGACAAGTTTGTACCCCGCATTTTGCAGTGCAAGCATGGCTGGAATTACATCAGGTAGTAGCGCTAATTTTTCCAAACTGTCTACTTGTTTATCGGTTACTGGCTCCTCAATTAAGGTGCCATCTCGGTCTATAAATAGATACGGCGTACTCATTTTACTTCCTTACTTACTCTGGTTGCTCAAGCCAGAGTTTGACTTGCTCTAATTCTTGTTCGTTACCGATGGATATACGCAGCCAATTATCTTCACCAAATAAAGTGAAGGGGCGCATGATGGTCCCTGTTCGCATAGCTACGTCAATGTCACATTTATTGCGCAACTGCAACGTCACAAAGTTACCTTCACCAGATAGTACTTGCGTCACTTTTGAAGACTCGCTCAGCAGCGTTTTGAGTCTCGTTTTATTGCCATTTAATATAGCGACTTGACGGCGCATTTGAGTCACTGAGTCTGAGCTCAGTGCCTGTTCTGCAATAAGTGCAACAGCTGTGGAAACCGGGTAGGGCGCGATGACTTTTCTTACCGCAACCAAAAGGTCTGCGTTGGCCAATAGAAAACCCGTTCTCAAGCCGGCTAAGGCAAACGCTTTTGAAAGCGTTCTTAGCACAGCGATATTGTCAAAGTCTTGAAGCAGAGACACTGCGCTTTGCTCGGGGCAAAATTCGATATACGCTTCATCTACAACGACGATCGCTTTGCCTTCAAGTGACTTCGCCAGCGCTGCAATTTTGCTGACTGGGGTTAGGCTACCGGTTGGGTTATTCGGGTTGCAAACAAATACGAGTTTAGCATTGCCGACAGATTGAGTTATTTCACAAACTTCACCATCTAGTAGCAGTGATTGGTCAAGTTCATTGATTGCGATATTTTGGGTATCAGCCGAAACCTTATACATGCCGTAAGTCGGCGTGAAAATGGCGATGCTGTCTTTACCCGATTCGCAATACGTGCGCATAAGAAGTTCTATTCCTTCATCGGCGCCACGTGTCATCAGCACTTGTTCTGGATTCAGTTGTGAATAATTACAATAGGCCTTAATCACATTTTCAGGTTGTGGCTCGGGGTATCGATTAAGGTTGTTAAGATTCAGTTGAAACTCTTTAGCATAGGGGCTCTCATTTGCATTAAGCCATGTCGTTCCAGTCAGCTTCTCACTCTTTGCTGAACTATATGCTTTTAGCTCTGCAATATTCTTTGGTAACAATGATTCTGACATCAATTTCTTCCACCTTCTAATCTGATTGCAACGGCATTGGCGTGCGCATCTAACCCTTCGGCTTCCGCGAGAGGCAAAATAGCCTTACTTAATGACGTTAAACCCGCTTTTGTGATTGCTTGTACTGTGTAGGTTCTAAAAAAGTCCATTAAATTTAAGCTCGAGTACGTTTTGCTATATCCATATGTAGGCAGTACGTGATTTGTGCCAGAGGCATAGTCACCAGCGGACTCTGGCGTATAGTCACCAACAAACACGGAGCCTGCATTTTTGACTTTGTCCAGTTTAGAGTATGCATCTTTGCACTGTAAAATAAGGTGTTCCGGACCATATTCAGAAGATAATTCAAACGCTTGGTCAATAGAGTCAACTAAAATGAGTGAACTATTTTTCATCGCCTTTTTGGCGATATCAGCGCGACTAAGCATACGGAGTTGGCGGTCAATTTCTGCGTAGACTTCTTTGATAAACCTCTTGTCATCGCTCAGAAGGATAACCTGTGAATCAACACCATGCTCGGCCTGTGACAATAAGTCAGCGGCCGAAAAGGCTGGGTTTGCTGTTTTATCTGCGATGACTAACACTTCAGAAGGGCCTGCCGGCATATCAATGGCAAAACCGGGCACTGATTGTGAAAGACATTGTTTCGCCATCGTGACATAAGCGTTGCCCGGGCCAAATACTTTACTCACTTTGGGTACCGACTCTGTTCCCAAAGCCATCGCCGCAATGACGCCTGCACCGCCGCTTTCGATGATAGTGTTAATTCCACACTTTTTTGCTGCATACAGAATCGCAGGGTGAATTGTTTCTCGTCCTTTGACAGGGGTCGCTAGAACAACAGTACCTGCGCCACTTAATTGAGCGCAGACTCCTTGCATCAAAACTGAAGATGGTAGGGGGGCACTCCCTCCTGGTACATAAATCCCAACTGCATCAATTGGTTGGAATCGTAATTCACACGATACGCCTGGTTGAGTCTCTAGTTGTTTTGGCTGAGGCAGCTGCAATTCATGAAATTTCTTTATGTTGTCATATGCTAGATCAATGGCACTTTTCAATTCACTGCTAAGGCTTTGCTCACTTTGCTCAATCTCAATACTAGGCACTCGTAGGCGAGGTGATACTCTGCCATCAAATTGACTTGCCAGTGCGAGTAGCGCTTCATCACCACGCGCCTCTACCTGTGCAATAATGCGCTCAACAGCGGCCTGTATCTCTACACCTGCACTTACCGCAGGTCGGGTCAGCGCTGTTTGTCGTGCTTGGCTATCTAACTCATTCCAAACCAGCATGATTTACTCCATCATTTTCTCGATTGGCATTACCAGGATAGAATTCGCCCCGAGGCTTTTAAGCTCTTCCATCGTTTCCCAAAATAGAGTTTCACTGCTAACCATGTGCAAAGCGACATAGTCTTCGCTTCCTGCAAGGGCTAGTAAAGTTGGCTGACCAGTACCGGGCAGTAATTCGCAGACTTCATCTAATTTCGCTTTTGGTGCGTGCAGCATGATGTACTTACTTTCTTTGGCTTGTTTAACCCCTTTTAAGCGCGGGAGTAACTTGTTAATGAGAGATAGCTTGGCATCATCATTCAAGTTTGCATTTTGGATTAGGCAAGCATTTGATTCTAATATTGTTTCACCTTGCATTAATCCATTAGCTTCTAAGGTCGCACCCGTTGAGACTAGGTCACAGATGGCATCTGCGAGACCAGCGCGAGGGGCGACTTCAACGGAGCCCGTAAGCATAACAACACTGGCATCAATATTTTCAGATGCAAGATATTGCTTGAGAATTTCAGGGTAAGTCGTTGCGATACGTTTGCCATTAAACCAATCTTTGGATTGCTGGCCTAACTCTTGAGGCCAAGCGAGCGCAAGTCGACAATAACCAAAATCAAGCTTAGAAAGTTGTTTTACAGCATTAGGTTGACCAACGCGTTCACGCTCAGCTTGCGTTTCAACTAAAACGTTCTCACCGACAATACCTAGGTCACATACTCCGTCCATCACCAGGCCTGGGATGTCGTCATCTCTGACGCGAAGGACGTCGATTGGCATGTTAGTTGAGTGTGCGATTAAGCGTTGCTCTCGTAAATTGAGCTTGATACCCAATTGCTTCAGAAGTGACTGACAGTCTTTGGATAAACGTCCAGATTTTTGAATTGCGATACGTAAGCGCGTAGAAGTATTCATAATTTATTTTCCTAATATTAAAAACTAAAAACCCCGAGGGAACCTCAGGGCGAAAATAAATTTGAATTTGTTACTTGGTTCGCCGGAGGTTCCTTTAAGGAATAACCCACCAGCGAAATACCTGACAGGCTATCCCGATGTATGATGGTGATGATGTACAGCTGTCAGATTTAAAAACATGTGATTACCTGTTATGTAAAATTTTGTGTCATTCAATTAACTTTTTATAGATAATCATGAAAGTGACAGCCCGTGCAAGTACTTTTTAATTTAAATTAAAGTATAAATTATATCAGTCGATAATAAGTATATAGGTCAATAGCTTCTGAATCCGGAGGTAATCAAGATGGACGTTTTTAAGCCATATATGGCGCCCATAGTTAGATTAAAAGTTGCGCATAACGGCCCATTTAAAATTGTTGGCGTGTTAGACAACAAAGCTGAAAAGATCAAAGGAAAGTCATTGGCCAATCAAATCGATAGTGAATTGAAAGAAAAATCAGCGCGCAATTTATCAGAAGAGAGTGGTCAAAATGCAGAGGCAGATGTAAATGAGCAAGACCATTTAGATACTTGGGCTTGAAACGATAGGATCATGTCGTTTAATAAGCCAAGCGCAAAAAACTACCATACCGTATTATGCATATGATTATTACTAGTCCAGTCGTGCCGGCTGCTTGCTCATTTGGTGTTTTAAAATTAAAATTGCTCGACTTATTTAAGCTGAGCTCGCGTTTTCATTGTCAATAGAACAGTACTTTTCATCTACAGGCCCCCTTGCTCAACACTTTAAGGGGTACCAACCAAGACAGCCGCAGATCGAAATGTCGGTCGCGATTGACGGTATCGTTAAAAACGGCGGCCAATGTGTTGTCGAAGCTGGCACCGGCACCGGAAAAACATTCGCATATCTAGTACCAGCCCTAATCAATAATAACAAAGTCATTATCTCTACAGGCTCTAAAGCGCTTCAAGAGCAACTGTACCATCGTGACTTACCTAGTTTAGTAAAAGCACTAAAGAAAGGTCGGAAGACGGCGTTGCTCAAAGGACGTGCGAATTACCTATGTACCTACCGTCTCAGTCAACATGTTGCGCATGTCCCAACTGACGACCCTGATGTTATGCATCAGCTGGCAATGGTTGCAAAATTTGCGACTGAAACCCAAAGTGGTGACTTAGCTGATTGTGTTGGCATTGAAGAAGATGCCAAGGTACTCCCTTACGTCAGTTCAACCGCAGATAATTGCTTAGGTAAAGAGTGCCCCGATTTTTCTGAGTGTTATATAAGAAAAGCGCGTTTGAAAGCGATGGAAGCGGATTTAGTGGTTATTAACCATCACTTATTTTTTGCGGATATGGCCGTAAAAGATTCGGGTTTCGCGGAACTTATGCCAACTGCAGACACCTATATTTTCGATGAAGCACATCAGGTCAATGAAATCGCAAGCGACTACTTCGGTGAAACAATCAGCACCAAGCAATTGCAAGATTTAGTAAACGATATACGCGTTATCTATCTCAGTGATATTCCAGATATGCTTCAGTTGGGGAAAACACTCAATAAACTGACTACAAGTATCGCAGATCTGAGGTTAGTATTTGGTGGTGACGGCGCGCGCGGAGATTGGCGAGAAGCGCTTCAAGACAAAGTAATTTGCGAAGCACTGCATAGGGTTATCAGTAATCTTGATTTTCTATACAAAGTGCTTAAGCTTTGTTTGGATAGAAGTGAAAAAATTGAGCATCCGTTTGAACGCGTATTGGCCTTTAAAGGTCAAATGGAAAGGGCGTTTGATGTCACACAAACGGGATACAGTTACTGGTTCGAAACGACAAGACGATTTGTGACCATTCATATCACACCACTAGATGTCTCGAAGCGATTTCAAGAGTTAGTGACAAAAACGGAAGCGGGCTTTGTATTTACCTCTGCAACATTGTCGGTGGACAATAGCCTGACACACTTCAACTCAAGTTTGGGACTTAAGCCTGACTATCACAAAATTGTAGATAGTCCGTTTGACTATAAAAAACAGGCTTTACTCTGCTTGCCTAGATACCTGCCAGAGACTAAAGATGAGTTAATGCCTCACGCTTTGGTCAAAGTGGCTAAATCTGTAATTAAAGCCGCGCAGGGTAGGACATTTTTACTCTTTACAAGTTATCGTGTGATGCACTTGGTCTATGAAGGGATCAGTACTGCGACAGAATACCCCGTATTTATGCAGGGCCAGTCTTCAAAGCGCATCATTCTTGAACAGTTTGTCAGACACGGGAATGCCGTTTTGCTCGGTACAGCATCTTTTTGGGAAGGTGTGGATGTAAGAGGCGATGCGTTAAGCTGCGTTGTGATAGACAAGTTACCCTTTGCCTCTCCGGACGATCCGCTACTGCAAGCAAAAATGAAAGATGCCGAAATTAGCGGCAAAGCGCCGTTTGAAGACATTCAATTACCACAAGCGGTTATTGCCTTGAAGCAGGGCGTTGGGCGATTAATTCGTGATAGAAGTGATAAAGGTGTATTGATCATTTGCGATAATCGCTTAGTTACGAGAAAATACGGGGAAACGTTTATTAAGAGCCTACCAGACATGACTCGCACAAGAGACTTAGATAAGGCCTTAAACTTTTTAGAGAATATCGATAAACATGAAACATAATTTGCTAGCCATTGACGCGTCAACTGAAGCATTGAGCCTTGCGCTTCACTTTAGTGGCAATACTTTTACGCATTTTGAAGAATGCCCACAGCAGCACAGCCAGAAGATCCTCCCGCTTGTCGAGTCGCTACTTAATCAAGCAAACTGTACGTTGAAGGAACTCGACGGCATCGTCTATGGCCGTGGTCCAGGTAGCTTCACTGGTGTACGTATCGGGGTTTCCGTCGCACAAGGACTTGCGTATTCTGCAAATCTGGCACTGTGTGGTATTTCAACCTTGCATGCAATGGCCCAACAGGCCATTACTACGCACAATTTTAGTGAGGTGATCAGTGCGATAGATGCGAGAATGGGAGAAGTTTACTTAGGCCATTTTACGAAAGACAGTCAGGGCTATGCCGTAGCGACAAGAGATGAAATCGTCATTAAACCTGAGCTTATTGAAGCAGACTTCACGGGCATTGCTGCTGTAGGTACAGGGTGGCAGAGTTACACTGACACGGCCCAAAGGTTGGCCGTGAATGTCATTGAAAGTATTACACTCCCCAGCGCTGAGTTTATGTTGGCATTAGGCGATGAGGCATTCGCTAGGGGAGAAACTGTGGCCCCGCAAGATGCACAACCGCATTATGTGAGAGATACAGTAACTTGGAAAAAGTTGCCAGGAAGAGAATAAGACTCTATCCTTAAATTAGGCACAAATTATGGCGTGACTGATGAGAATTAATCAATTAGTTCAAAATCAACATACATACCAGCTGGACTCAAAACGTGTTGCGAGTCGGGATGAGTCACGCCCTGATGAATCAAAGCTTACCAACGAAATTAAATTTTCCCCCGAAGGCATCAAGCTTGCACAGCAATTTCAGCAAAGCAAACGTGATGTCATATACGACCAGCCAGACTTCAATTCAAACAAAGCACTTCAGGCATACTCTTCCGTTCAGAATCAGGTCAGACGCGCAGAAGTTCAATCACTGATCGGTGTTGACATATACGCATAACCTGCGTGAATAATTTTCAGTAAAAAAATCCAAGAAGCGATTGTATTCTAGATTTATTGGGGTAATGTAAAAAGAAAAACTGAATTGTGACAAAAGCGTTGCTAAGTAAATTTAATGAATATGCCTTTAAAATATCTTCAAATACCGTAATACTTTCACTGCGGGAAGGGTATATTGCATTAATTCCTTTTTTCATTGTTGCGTCTGTTATCACACTGATTAATCAATGGTTGAATATTTCCATGAAAGGGGTGGAACACCAGTTTTTGGAAGATTTCAACACCTTGGTCTGGGGCATATTTCCTGTTTTGACTTTGATGTCATTCAGTTATTATTTGTCTAAGAATTTAAAAGTCCACACAATAGCTAGCCCTATTTTGGTTTTCACTTGTTTCACTGCGACAACAGGCTATATCACGATTTCAGGCAATGAATTGGCAATCAATCATCGAATGGGCGCGCTATATTCATTGTTAATGCCTGTGGTTTGCTGTTATTTTCTTTCCTATCTTGAACGACTTAAAGTCTTCCGCTTGGTTGGTGTCAGCTCGATAAGTCTGTTTTTGAGAAAGCACCTTAATTTAATACTACCTTATCTTATTGTAACCAGTTTAGTATTGCTGTTGTTTCCCTATATCGACTTAGTGGCTGAATCTTCGCTAGAGACATTAAGATCTTTAAACCCTCATTGGAACGTTTTTGAAAAGCTGTCAATGCAGCTGTTAATTGCCCATTTGCTCTGGTTTATTGGCGTTCATGGCGACAATACTTATCATATTTTAGTCTCAAGCGAGCTGACCAGTTATTATGTATTACCAGATTTAATTAGTTATAATTTCTTTACAGGTTTTGTTATTTTAGGTGGGACAGGTTGTATTTGGGGGCTCATTGTTGCAGCGTTGTTTTTGAAAAAAGGTCAACATGAAAAACGTATTGCAATAATTTCATCGCCACTGGCGCTTTTTAATATTAGCGAAGTCATGATTTATGCACTTCCTATCGTTTTTAACCCTTATATTTTACTACCATTTTTATTATGTCCCCTGATAAATGCGAGTATTGCTTATTTTGCATTTTATTCAGGTTTTGTGACTATACAGTATATTGAAGAGATACCATGGTTTACGCCCATTTTCATAAACGGCTGGCTACTCACTGAAAGTGTAAAAGGAATATTCCTACAAGTTTTTCTTGTGCTGTTAAATGCGATGATTTACTTCCCATTTTTAAAGGCAAATCGTGATAACAATTTGTCAGGTAAGGCGCTTGATGTACTTATGAAACGATATACCGCGGGTAGAATGATTGAAGAGGGGGCTGAAGGTTCTTACAGTGCGACTCAGCGCAAAGAGCAAATAAATGCGCACAGCTTAAAAGAGGTCACAGAAGCGTTAAATCAGGGCGCTTTGACATTGTTTTATCAACCAAAAATAAACCCTTACAGTAAAAAAGTGGTGGGCTTTGAAGCCTTACTTAGGTTGACGAACAAGGATGGCAGTATTTCAGGACCGTGGTTCTTAGAAACACTAGAGCAGCACAATTTATTGCATATCATTGACAATTATGTGATAGATCAACTCGAGATAGACCTAGAACAGTTTGCTAAATTGGGTCTACACCCTAAAGTCAGTTTTAATATTTCGCCTAAAAATCTTTTAAGTGGTGGTTACAGGCGAATAATTAAAGCGTTTGCAAAGTTCCCTGAGCAAGTGGAAGTTGAACTTTTAGAATCTAGTTATATTGAAGACTTTAATAAAACAGTGTCTGTTGTTGATTCATTAAAGAAAAACAAAATAGATTGTGCGATGGATGACTTTGGTACAGGGTATTCTTGTCTCTCAGTATTATCTAAGTTAAATATCTCTACGATAAAATTAGATAGAAGTTTGTTACCGGAACAGTTGAATACTAAATCTATTTCTTTGTATACGAACCTTTCGGAAATGATATCAAAATTGGGCTTTAAACTTGTTGCTGAAGGCGTGGAAACTGCGGACGAAGAAAAGCTGGTTAAACAATCACATATTGATTGTGTACAAGGTTTTTTATATTTTAAAGCAATGCCTGTTGAAGAGGCTATTTATATTTTTATGACAAAAGGAGGCGAGGAGATTACAAAAGAGAATAATGCAGAAGCTTAATGCCCTTGGTAAATGTTATTAAAATTAATTTAATTCCGCCCACTATATTCAGCATTGAACAAAACCATGGCATTGGCCAAAATAAATCCGACAGAGGTAAGTGTTATTGGCCTTGTATAAAGGTACTGGTGAAATAGATAGTTTAATTACCCCCTTTCATCTAACCATTTATTACATAAAATGATGTGTTTTTTATCAAAATACTGAAAGTTGAACTAGGTCCCCTTCTGTATTTGTGCAGCTGCAAATAATTACTTTGCCGACGGCATATTTGGCACAGAATGTGTTTTTAGGTTCGAGTTATCGTTTTGCCCGGTTACCCACGTCGTATCTTTCACAACTAACGGCACTACGACAAATACGACTTATTGAATCATCACTCAATTTAAAGCCAAAGATATTGAGGAACACTAACTTAGCTGATAGGTTGGTGTGATTAAATGGTATTTGAGACTTTGTATATTCCGAACGTGGAAACAAACCATAACAATAAAAATGGAAAGCTGATGAAAACGACATTGATTTTTATATTTACACTACTGTGTACCCCCTGCATTGATGCAAAGCCACAGGAAGCCTTGCCTTCAGAACAATTGAAAGCGAGAGTGATCCAAATAAATAGCCTGCAGAATAAAATTTTGATGAAAGATTCTAAAGTCTCTGATGTAGATAACCTGTTCAATAATTTTACTAGTGACTTTAAGTATGTTCACGAAGCGTATGGCGGTACCTACGAAAAAACACATTTGTACAATAATTATGTCAGATTCTTGAAAGCGGGTGATTACACCTACACACAAGATAGGTATAAAATTATCTCAATGATTGCGGGTCATAATGCAGTTTCGGTAGAGCGGCAACAAATACATGATGGTAAGCAAGAACGCCACCTCACCGTGTTTGAATTTAAAGGCGAACAGGTTTCAAAGATCATTGAGTATTGGAAGTAAACTTCAGTAAGGTGTAGTTCATTCATTGAAAAGGGCCCACTGAATTGGGCCCTTAATCATGTACTATTCAATAAATGAGATTAGTTTTTCTGCTATCTGAGTGTTGTTTTGAGATCCAATGAAGTGTTCTCTGCCTGTACCATGCGCAAACACTTGAACGTCGATGGCAGTATGTCCTCCGGTTGTCCAACCTGTGAAGCTTGCCTCATTGATAAATGTGTTTATTACTGCGTATAGGGCTTTGTCTCCCTCAGTTTTCGCAACGTTGAGGGCTTTTTGAACATCAGTGCTAAACGTTAAACCAGTGAGCGACTCCCAGTCTTTTTTGATGTTTTTGCTGTCTTTAATGACCTTGGTTATTTGTTTAACCGATGCTTTAACATTTGCAACAACATCTCTTTCCCAGCGGTAGTCGCCATCTGCACCGAGTGTTAATCCACCTGTTGAATGATCTGCGGTAATAACCAATAGCGTATCCGGGTTTTGATCTACATATGCTTTCGCTAATGAGATAGAGTGAGCGAAATCGTCCATTTCAGTCATCGCACATGCAATATCATTGGCGTGTCCACACCAATCTATTTGACTGCCTTCAATCATGACGAAAAAGCCTTTCTGGTTATCATCTTTATCAAGCAGAGCAAGTGCTTTCTCTGTCATTTGTGTCAACCGGTGAGGGTCTTGGTCAATCGCGTATGGCATTCCTCTCTCGGCAAACAAACCGATTGCGGGAATGGCTTTGATTGAATCTAAAGCACTTAAATGGTCTATGTATTGGTAACCAGATTGCTTAAACTCAGATACGAGATTTCTATCATCGCGTATAAAGTACTGCGTGCCTCCACCGAGTAAGAGATCGACAGGTAATTTGTCGTTAACTTTAACATCAATATAGTCATCTGCTATCTCATCATAATTACGTCGAGACTCATTATGAGCAGCAAAGCTTGCAGGTGTGGCGTGATTTATTTGGGAGGTCGCCACTAGTGCTGTGGTTTTGCCTTGCTCTTTTGCCATTTGTAGCATAGTTTTTAAAGGCTTTTTATGGGTATCTACCGCGATTGCGCCATTATAACTCTTTATTGCTGTGCTCAGTGCCGTAGCGCCTGCTGCACTATCTGTCACGACTGTATTGTCATCAGGATACGTGTGAGCCATACCAACTAACATTGAGTCAAACACCGTGGGCTCGACCGTTTTTGTATTTTTATCGTCTTTGTAATATCGATACGCAGTTGTGTAAGCTGGACCCATTCCATCACCGATCATATAGATGATGTTCTTTGGCGCAGCAAGCAATTGACCACTACTAAAAAAGGAGATTGCTGCTGCAATAGCCGTTAATTTGCGTGACATAGTATTTCCTTCGATTTCCCGTGTTTGATTGTAAGCGTTGATAATGCTCAAAAGCACATTTTGGCGCCTAACACATCTCACTATTGAAGTGAGACGACAAATTTTATTTTTTGTTTAGACGCTCTGATTTTATCGCGTATGATCATAACTAAATGTGAATGTGTTGAATATCTTTAAATGTTGATTAATAAAAAAAATGAGATGAAAGACTATTTTGATGCAGGCTTCGCTTGGCAGCAGATTGGCAAAGGCAGTACTGCGGTTATTTGTCTACATGGTTGGCTAGACAATGGGAATAGCTTTAAGCCGCTAACGGATGAGTTGACGGACGCCGAAATTGAAAACTACTCTTGGTTTCTGCTTGATTTACCAGGGCATGGGCAATCTCGCTGGAAATCACAAGATGCGGCTTACTACTTTGTTGAATATGTTTATGATGTACTCCAGTTTATGAAAATTGCAAATATCTGTGAAGCGCATTTTATAGGTCATTCAATGGGGGCGTTGATCGCAAATTTGTTAACTAGCTTGTATCCTGATAAGGTACTCAGCTTATGTTTAATTGATGGTATTGGTTTAATACATCAAAGCGCTGCAAGTGCAAAACAAAATTTGTTAAAAGCGTTTGGTGATCGAGATAGGGCATCTGATCAAACTACAAGGTGGTTTGACGATAGAAACAGCATTATTAGAGCGCGAGCCAGTGTATCTGGTTTTAATGAAAACCTTGCAGAAGTTTTAATGTCACGCAGCATAAAATGTGAAAAGGGTCGGTATGCATTAACGTCTGATCCAAAGGTAAAGTTATCATCAACTATGCGCTTCAATCAGGAACAAGCGCATAGTTTATTAGATAAAATTTCAGTAGACACTATGCTTATCTTACCCGAACATGGGTATCCTCAGATGCGTGACAATATGAGAAAATTTCTTTCGTGTTTTGAGAGAGTTAAGGTAATTGATGTGGCAGGTGGACATCATTGCCACATGGAAAACCCAAAACAAATACTGCGTGAGGTGGTGTTTCATATTGAAAAGCAAGCTGCTTGTTGATTGTAACTTTGCTAGAAATATGGGAATATCCAACGTTTAGAGTATTTACTCAATTGTTTAAGTGCCTTATTTGCTTTAAGGTAAATATAAAAAAAGAACGAGAATACAGGAGCTAAGAGTGGAAAAAATCTGGTTAAAGCGCTATCCAGAAGGCATGCCGGCAACGATTGACCCAGAGCACTACAACTCGCTGCTAGAATTAATAGATGAGTGTTTTACTAATTATGCCCAGTTACCGGCATATTCTAATATGGGTAAAACGCTTACATATCAAGAGATTGACAACGCTACTAAAGCGGTAGCCAGCTACATACAGAATACGCTTAAATTGGGTAAAGGCGACAAAATTGCTGTTATGATGCCGAATTTACTACAAACACCTATCACGATTCTGGGTGTATTAAGAGCGGGGTGTACGGTTGTTAATGTCAATCCTTTGTATACGGTAAGGGAGCTTGAGCATCAATTAAATGACTCGGAAGCTAAGGCTATTTTTATTTTAGCGAATTTTGCAAGTACGTTAGAAAAGGCTCTACCATCAACCAATGTGAAACACATTGTATTGACACAAATTGGTGATTTGTTGGGCGGCTTTAAAAAGCACCTAGTTAACTTTGTTGTGAAGAAAATCAAAAAAATGGTGCCAGATTACAGCTTGCCCAATGCCATTCCTTTTGCGCAAGTTATGACTGCGGATCTAAACAGTTACAAAAAGCCAGAAGTGACGCAAGATGATTTAGCATTTTTACAATACACTGGTGGTACTACGGGTGTATCGAAGGGCGCAATGCTAACACATGGCAATATGGTGGCAAATTTAGAGCAAGTGTCTGGTTGTTTAGATAAAGTATTGGACAAAGGTAAAGAAGTGGTTATTACAGCACTACCGCTTTACCATATCTTTGCACTGACAGCGAATTGCCTAACGTTTATGAAGTACGGTGGTCACAATATTCTGATCACGAACCCACGAGATATGGCAGGATTTGTTAAAGATCTAGCAAAGTACCCGTTTACGGTTATTACGGGTGTGAACACGCTATTTAATGGCCTGCTCAACACGGATGGTTTCGCAAATTTAGATTTTTCAAATCTTAAAGTTTCCCTTGGTGGAGGCATGGCTGTACAGCGTCCAGTTGCAGAGCGTTGGCAGGCGGTCACTAAATCTCGGTTGCTTGAAGGTTATGGTTTAACAGAGTGCGCGCCACTGGTTACGATTAGCCCACTGGATCTTGACGGCTATAATGGTTCAATAGGTTTACCTGCCCCAAGTACTGAATTAAAAGTTGTACTTGAGAATGGCGAAGAAGCACCAAAAGGTGAGCCGGGCGAGTTACTTGTTAAAGGCCCTCAGGTAATGGCTGGTTATTATAATCGACCTGACGCGACCGCTGAGTGTTTGCAAGATGGTTGGTTTGCGACAGGGGATATTGCCACATATGACGATGAAGGTTTCTTTTATATCGTTGATAGAAAGAAAGACATGATCCTTGTTTCTGGCTTTAATGTCTTCCCGAACGAGATTGAAGAAGTGATTGCGAGCCACGATGGTGTACTTGAAGTTGCAGCAATTGGCGTGCCCCATGAAGTAAGTGGCGAACAGGTAAAAGTTTTTGTCGTTAGAAAAGACCAATCTTTGTCAGAAAAAGATATAATAGCGCATTGTCGTGAAAATCTAACAAACTACAAAGTTCCTAAAATGGTTGAATTCAGAGATGAATTACCAAAAACGAATGTCGGAAAAATACTACGTAGGGCGTTAAAATAAGAGAAACCGGCGAAAGCCGGTTTTTTTTCGCTAGAGCGAAGGAGAAAATGTGCAGTATCGGTTTATTCAGAATCAAGCTGAATTAGATGAATTTATTGGCCTAATTTCGGGTGCTAGCGTATTAGCAATTGACACTGAGTTTATGCGTCGTAGGACTCTATACCCTGAGAGTGCGCTTTTTCAGGTTTATGATGGCGAACATTTGGCCTTAATAGACCCGTTAATCCAACTCGACTTTACTGCGCTTTGGGCGCTTTTTACCGCGCCTGATGTAATGAAAGTGATTCACTCTCCATCGGAAGATATTGAAGTTTTTCAAAACTTTGCCGGTATTTGTCCAGCCCCATTATTTGACACTCAATTTGCGTTGCAGCTGTTAGGAGAGGGGAATTGTGTTGGGTTTGCCAATATGGTTAACAATTTGCTCGATATTGAGATAGACAAAAGCATGTCTCGTACCGACTGGCTTAAGAGACCACTGTCGGCAAAACAATTAGAATACGCAGCGGCGGATGTGTTTTATCTGCTCCCTTGCTTTGAACGTATTTTGGCTGAAGTACAGGAGAAAGGGCTTGTTGATATTGTCATTTCGGAGAGCGAGTTAATATCAAAAAAACGCGCTTTTCGTACTCCAGATGAATATTTATATTTAAATATCAAAAACGTCTGGCAGCTGCGCGGCAGAGATTTGGCCGTCCTCAGAGAGCTCGCGGCGTGGAGATTAAACAAAGCAGAAAAGAAAAACATTTCGGTTAACTTCATTTTGAAAGAACTGAATATGGTTGAAATAGCTAAGCGACGCCCGTCTTCTTTGGCGAGTATGCGCAATATCCCTGAAGTGGAAGCTATGGAAGTAAACCGTTCTGGTAAAGAAATTATGGCATGTATAGAAGCAGGTAAAGCAATTTCAGAAGATTTACTGCCTGTAAAAGTGAAGCGCTTAATCGACTTTGCTGGATATAAAAAAGCTGCAAAAGATATCAAAGGTTTGATTTCCATCGAAGCACAAAAACACGGTATTCCGGTGGATGTGATTGCGTCTAAAAAGCAGATTAATCAAATTATCAGTTGGAATTGGAAACTCTCTTCAGAACAACGAAAGAGAATGATCAAACCTGACTTATTTCAAGGATGGAGAAAAGAATTGTTGGGCGATGCGCTAACAGCGTGGGAAGTCGAATAAGCATATTTTTTGCTCTTGCTAGCGACGTAATAACGCGTCGCTAGCGTGATTTTTCTATAAGCTGACCTGCTCGCCTTCGTTTAAAATATATAAAGGTATGTGGCTATTCATTTCTTTTTGCATATGAAGCAATCTAAAGAGTGCAGAATGAGATGTATGATCACCCATCTTCCAACTTGCGTTGCCATAACCCCAAGGAATTACAACGCCACAATGCATGTCTTGAGCTGCTGTGATTGCGTCTTCCGGTGTTAAATGTACATTTCTATACCATTTGCCATATTTTTCGTGATGATAAGATGCGATAGGCATGAGACAAATATCTATATCGCCATATTTTTTATGGATGTCTTTAAAGTGGTTTGAATAACCTGTATCCCCCGCAAAAAATACTTTTTTACCGCTATTTTCGAATAGCCAGCCGCCCCAAAGTGTTTCGTCGTCATCATTGGTAATAAATGGCACGACAATTCTGTTACTAAAGTGGTGCGCAGGCACGAAATGTATTTGGGTTTTGCCAAGGCTGTATTGAGCGTACCAAGGCATTTCAACAATGTCATACCCACCATCAGGGAAATAATCTGCAAAGTTCAGGGGCGTTAGATATTTGGTTTTGGTGCCAATGGTTTCTATGTCAGCTTTGTTAAAGTGATCATAATGAATGTGAGAATATACGACGCCTTGAGCTGCTGCGATTTCATTTTCTGTAATGTGTGCGGGCGTGTTACGGTAAAATCCCCCACCTAAATTTGTAAACGCCCAATCTACCGGCCAGTCAAATTGTTTGGTGACCGGATCAATCAGAATCGTCTCTTTGGTAGGGGTCGTGATCACAAAGCTTGCGTGACCTATCCAACGAAGAGTAAAGCGGCTTGAATCGTTCGTTATCACGACCGGGTTTTGGCCAACAAATTCACATTGTTCCATATTCGATGTACATTGAATATCTTGCGTTTGTGGATAGCAATCTTGCTCGCAAGTAACGGGGTAACTGTCAGGCCTTTTATAGACGTTGGCAAATTGATGTGTATAACCCTCGGTTTTCTTATATTTCACGTCTAGATCAGCTTTGAGCTTTTTCACATTATTCGGTGCTGCGCAACTGGCTAAGAATAGTATTAAGGAACAAGGGATCAATTTCTTCATAAATGTAACTTCAATGTTTTTGTTGAATTTATAGTAACCAAACTCTATTCTGAACCTTTACAAATTAACTGTGAGTAATTATGGAACGTGTTTCTGGTGAGACTTGGTATGCAGTCTTGTTGTTCTTTTCGCTCATCATAGTACCTTTTTTGATTGGCTTGACAATATTTAAAGTGTATCGAAAAGTGTTTCCTATTAAGGCTATCGATACCATGTCTATTGTTGAAGAATTAGATGCACAAAGGATGGGGTTTTTTAAACCGTTTCTAATTGGTTGGGTCGTGTGTGGCCCCGTGGTGTATTGGTTTTATCAGACATTTTTAGCATACTTATAAGCCTACTTGGTCGTAAATAGGCTCCTCCTTGAGCCTGTCTCACACTTTAGAAAGCCAGTTTAAGAGATGTTGTCAAGCGATGTCGTGTTGTGTTGGTAAAGAAGAAAATGCCCCATAACGTGTTACAGCGTAGGCCCCACACTTTGCTGAAAAGTTTAAAATGTCGATGATTTCTTTTTCATTTTCACAGATTTCTGAAAATCTACGCTCAGATAACCTCCGGACCACTTCAGACAACAAGCCGCCAACAAAAGCATCTCCACCTGCTGTCGTATCTACTGCGGTGACTCTAGGGGGAGCGATGTAACCCGTAAGTGAGTCTGTAAAATATCGAATATCGTTCGGCCCATCCGTGATCAACAAGAGCTTAACTTGCGTTTGCAAAATAGCGTCAATGGTTTTCTGTTGGTCTTGTTCAGGGTGCGCATGTTTATTTAAAAACGCCAGTTCTTCAGACGATAGTTTCACTAGTTCAGATTGCGATAAAATGTGCCAAATACGTTCTAAGCAATGATTCATTGAAGGCCATAGATTTTCGCGCAAATTCATATCGAAACTTCGCACTAAACCATTGGATTTAGCATGCTGCATGGCCGTGACAGTGGTTAGATAAATATTTTTTTCGGTTAAGCTGTTAGAGCACACGTGCAATACTTTGTTTAATGCGAACATGTGTGGGTCAAAATCTTCTGCTCTGAATAATAGGTCCGCAGCTGGTGGGCGGTAAAAGCTAAAACTACGTTCACCCTCGTCATCCAAAGAAACAAAGGCAAGGGCTGTTTTGGCTTGTGACGTAAATTTCACAAACTGCGTGTTTACTTTGTGCTGTTGCAATTCTTCGTTTATAAAGTGACCGAACATATCATTACCAAGCATGCCACAAAATGTACTGTCGACGCCTTGTTTGGCAATCGCCACGGCTACATTTGCAGGAGCACCACCTGCAAATTTAGTGAATGACTCGGGTTGTTTCCCATCTGATAAAAAATCAATTAGGGCTTCACCAAAACAAACTACGCTCATTTATTTTCCTCTTGCAATTTAAATGCTCGAAGTACTTCATAGCATGCGCCCATCGTATGATAGTCAGTCTTACCTGCGGGGCTTTTCTCGTCGCTATAAGCGCGGTTATCTTGCGTAAGTATGCGGTACCATGCACCATATTCATGGTCGACCATATGTTGCCAGCTATATTGCCAAATTTTGTCATACCATTGCCAATACTTGTCTTCTCCTGTGGCAATCGCGAGTAAGGCGGCTGCCGCAAAACTTTCTGCTTGGACCCAAAAGTACTTATCACCATCGCATATGGATCTATCAGGCGCAAACCCATAGCATATGCCGCCATATTGCTCATCCCAAGCCGACTTTAATGCTTCGTCGAATAAAAATTGAGCCTTTTCTACCATCCAAGCTTCTGGCTTATGTCTGTGGAGGATCAAGAGCAACTTCGTCCACTCAGTTTGGTGTCCTGGTTGAAATCCCCAGGGCCTGAATAGGTGTTTAGGGTTGTCTTTATTGTAGTCCCAATCAATCTTCCAATTGCTGTCATAGTGTTCCCATACCAGCCCATGGGCGAGGTCAGCTTGCTTAACTGTCATGGTATGGGCAAGGGTGTAAGCGCGGTTCAAAAACTTGTGATCGTTGGTTGCTTCAAAGCACATTAACATCGCTTCACACATATGCATATTGGCATTTTGACCGCGATATTTATCCGCATGTTCAAATTGTGCATCATATTCATCTAGGTACAAAGAAAATGTGGGTTGATAATACTTATTTTCTAGTAAAGTCCATACTTGTTCAATCGTTGGGAGGACCGACTTGATCCCTGCCTTATAGGCCATGGCATTTGCCAGTAAAACAAATGCAAGGCCATAACAATGGTTAGTTAAATCACTAGGCTGGCCATCTTCAATCAACCAAGCATAGCCACCATTTGGTTGCTTATGAACCTGTTCCAGATAGTCAATTCCATGCTCAACTAGTTCTAAATACGCTGGGTTTGTAGTGTTTAAGTATGCCATCGCATAATTGAATACGAATCGCGTGCTCGAGACTAGGTGACGGGTTGAGTCGTCATAGACTTCGCCGTTGTCCTTAAAAAATTGATAAAAACCACCCGCATTGTCGATACACCTAGGGTGATAAAAACCCATTGTTTTATCAATATGTTGCTGCAAAAAGTCTGTATTTCTGAAATCAAGCGACATTAATCATGCTCCACTTTTTAATCGCACAACGGTTGAGGTTTTCCAATTAATGCGCCTTTTGGATTTACCAACAGCGTAAATGGAAAAGTTTAGCAACCTGTATTTTCTCATTTATCTGGTTACTCTAGCATCTTAAAAAAAATAATGGAACGATCCAATAAAACATTTGTGATTTTCTTGTAACAATGTGTAGAATCATTACATCCTTTAACATGGAGTAATCCGAGTGAGTGAAATTAACACGAATCAAACTTTTGTTGCAGGCATACAGAACAACGAAAAAAACTACTTTTTTCCGCTAGCAGCAATGACAACCCTGTTCTTTTTATGGGGCTTCATTACCGTTTTTAATGATGTTTTAATACCGCGCTTGAAAAGCGTATTTGACCTGAATTACACCGAGGCAATGTTAATTCAATTCTGTTTTTTTATTGCCTATTTCGTTGTCTCTTTACCAGCGGGTAACTTGGTCAAGCGCTTTGGCTATCAAAAGGGCATTATTACTGGGTTATTGGTCGCTGCGTTTGGTTGCCTGTTGTTTTACCCTGCTGTTGTCGTGCATCAGTATTGGATTTTTCTAGCTGCGTTGTTTGTGATGGCGTCTGGGATTGTAATTTTGCAAGTATCGGCCAACCCATATGTGGCAGCGCTTGGCGAATCTAAAACTGCTTCTAGTCGCTTAAACTTAGCCCAAGCTCTGAATTCACTGGGCACTACGCTCGGCCCAATTGCTGGCGGCATGTTGCTATTTGGTGCTGGTGGCGCAATGGCTGTCGAAGCAGCCAGTGCAGATTCTGTAAAAGTCCCTTACTTAGTAATTGCGGGTGTACTGGTTATCATTGCTGTGGTGTTTGCATTTTTGAAGCTGCCGACCATTGCTGAGCATACTGAGGAACAGGATTGCAAGGCCAAGGGTCATAACTTAAAAGAAGCGCCGCACCTTATGATGGGGGTCGTCGCTATTTTTTGTTATGTTGGTGCTGAAGTATCGATTGGCAGTTTCATAGTAAACTACTTCGCAGAAGAGCATATTGGTGGGCTAGATGCACCAACCGCAGCAAAATTGTTAGGTTATTACTGGGGCGGCGCTATGGTCGGTCGCTTCATCGGTTCTCAAGCATTGAAATATATTGCACCGTCTAAGGCATTGGTGTTCAATGCAATTAGTGTAATGGCTTTGCTCGTTATGACGATGTCTACACAGGGCAACATCGCCATGATTGCCGTGCTTGCGATCGGGTTATTTAACTCAATTATGTTCCCAACTATTTTTACCATCGCGATTGAAGGGTTAGGTTCTTTGACAAGCAAAGGGTCTGGCTGGTTGTGCCTCGCAATTGTAGGCGGCGCAATCATTCCTTTATTGCAGGGCGTTGTTGCTGACAGTATTAATATTCAGATAAGCTTTATCGTCCCGCTGGTGTGCTATGTATTTATCGCATGGTATGGCTTGAACGTGGTTAAATTGTCAAAGCAATGGCAAGCCAAAGTCGCCTAGAACACTACTTACCTTAAAACAGGCAAGCGTTAGCTTGCCTTTTTTGTCTTAAATTTATAAATTTCTATCTCAATACTATTGAATACGTATTCATAGACGTTGTATATTAAAACCATTTGGAACGATCCAAGTATAATTTACAATAAAGGAGAGGCACATGCATCGCTCAATTTGGGCCGCAGCTATGGTGTCACTTACCGGGCTTTCTGCGGTAAGTGAAGCGCGCGAGTCAAACACACAGTGGGTTGATACGTTTATTGGTACTGGTGGAGATGGACACACATTCCCCGGTGCTGTAGTTCCGTTTGGTATGGTACAACTTAGTCCTGATACAGATAACCCCATGCGTGGCGTTTCACCACAACCAGAAATATATAAACGATGCGCTGGTTATCATTACGATGATACAACCATCGTTGGTTTTTCACATACTCATTTTTCGGGCACGGGTCACTCAGATCTAGGTGATTTACTTGTCATGCCAATTACCGGGGACGTCAAACTCGATGCTGGTACAGCCGAAGATCCAGATTCTGGGTATCGTTCAAGATTTTCACATGATAAAGAATGGGCAGAGCCTGGGTATTACGGCGTTGAACTACAAGACTATGATGTTACCGCTGAGCTAACGGCCACTACACGTGTTGGTATGCATAAATACACTTTCAACAGTGCAAAAGATGGCCATATTTTATTCGACTTAACGAGTTCGATTTATAATTTTGAAAGTAAAGTTATTTGGAGTGACATAAGAAAAGTCGATGACAGAACATTGGTTGCTTATAGAGCAACGAATGGTTGGGCACGAAACAGGCAAATGTATTTTGCGATCCAGTTCTCGCAACCGATTGATGAGTATCAGTTCATCAATTTAGATAATATGCGTTATCGTTGTATGAACTGTCTCGATAGCAAGCAAAAACATTCAACAATTGAAAATACTGCGGTTAAAATGACGGCAGGCAAAGCGGTTAAATTTGTCGCGTCTTTCAAAAATGTTGATCAAAAGCCGGTAGTCATGAAAGTGGGTTTATCAGCAGTTAGCCGCTCAAATGCATTAGAAAACTTACAGGCAGAAATTCCGCACTGGGATTTTGACAAAGCAAGGGCTCAAGCAAAGCAAGATTGGGCAAAGTATCTTGATAAAGTTGATGTAGAAGGCACACGCTCTGAAAAAAGGCAGTTCTACACTGCACTTTATCATGCGTTGCAAGCCCCAAGCATTTATCAAGATGTCAATGGTCAATATCGCGGCGTTGACGGGGAAATTCATGACGGTAAAGACTTCGAGCATTACACGCTATTCTCACTATGGGACACATACCGCGCGTTACACCCTTTGTTGACGTACATCGATCCTGACCGTGTATCTGGTATGATCCAATCCATGCTTGTCCATTATCAGCAAAGCTATGAAAAAATGCTGCCTATCTGGTCATTCCATGCCCATGAAACTTGGACCATGATTGGTTATCATGCTGTGTCTGTGATTGCTGACGCGTATCTAAAAGGTATTCGTGATTATGACATCGACCTAGCGGTCGAAGCAATTCAAAGCACTGCAAATAATCCAGTCTATGATGCAATCCCAGAGTACAAGAAGTACGGCTATGTGCCAATGGACGTACTACCAGAGTCCGTGTCTATTACACTTGAATACGCGTATAACGACTATGCTATTGCACGTATGTTTGAAGCGATGGGCAAGAAAAAGCTTGCGCAGACGTATTATGCGCGCGCGATGAGTTATAAGAATGTATTTGATCCCGAAACACGTTTTATGCGTGGAAGAGATTCAAAAGGCAATTGGAATAAAGAGTTTAATGCCTTTGAAGCAAAGTATATGGGGGCATTTACAGAAGGTAACTCCATGCAATATAGCTTCTACGTGCCGCAGGACGTTGCGGGATTAATTGAATTGATGGGCGGTGATGATGCATTTGAACAGCGTTTGGATGACTTATTTGATACGCCTTTGTCTGCTGATATGATTAAAGAACATGAAGACATTGCAGGTTTGATTGGAAACTACGCGCACGGTAATGAGCCAAGTCATCATATTGCTTATCTCTATAATTACGCTGGTAAGCCTTGGCGTACTCAAGAGCGTATTCGTCAAATCATGGATACGTTAAGTTCCGACAAACCAGATGGACTTGCAGGTAATGACGACGTAGGCCAAATGTCGGCTTGGTACATTTTCTCAGCAATGGGTTTCTACCCTGTGTCGCCAGGTGATTTGTCTTACGCTATTGGCGCACCGCAAACACCTCAGGTCACACTTAAGCTCGCGAACGGAAAGACGTTTACAACCACAGCCAAAGGTTTAAGTAAAACTCACAAATACATTCAATCTGTGCACTTAAATGGTAAGCCGCTCAACCGTAACTACTTAACACACGCCGACATCATCGCTGGCGGTGAGTTGACATATGTGATGGGTGACAAGCCAAACAAAGCGTGGGGAAGTAGTCACAGTGCGCGCCCACCTTCATTATCAGAGTACAAATAAGATGAAGATGAACGCAATAATCACTGCGGTTGTCATTGCTGTGGGCATCACTGCTCACAGCACGTCAGCCTCTGAGCAAATAAATACCCAGATTAATCCAGTTCACTTTGAAGCAAACATTGATTGGCTTGATTTCACATTACCCAATGTGCAAATACGTTATTTCAGTAAGGAGCAAGTCAGTGTGTGGCAGCATGTCGATGTTGAGCTGGTAAAGCAGATTTCGTATAACGTTGCTAGGCTTTTATATAAAGAAGCGCACAAAGCGCCTCAATTACCACAGTTGGAAATTATTCTTGAGGACATGGAAGGGGTTGCCTTTAAAGAAGGAGATTTCACAGGCGCCAAGATCCACATTAGTGCTCAATATTTGAATAAGTATCAGCAATCTCATTCATCACAGGCTTTGTACAATGAATTAGTCGGTGTTCTTTATCACGAAATTGCACATGCTTATCAACTTGATGATCACAACTATAAAGAAATTGGCCCAGTGATTGAAGGCATCGCAGATGTGGTTAGAATGAAAGGCGGCTATGTTAACTTGTCCAATCGTCAAAAAGGTGGCAATTACGACAGTGGCTACAAGACGACGGCATTCTTTTTACATTGGTTAGAAACTAACCATCATCCCGATTTGTTGGTAGAACTAAATGCCCAATTAGACCCGTTTGATGACAAAAAGTGGAGCTGGGCGCATTTTTCTACGTCTATGAAATTAAACCTTGATGCTGCTTGGCGTAATTATCAAAATACGCTCTAATTTTAGTTCTTTTTTACTATACAAAAGGTAAGCTTTGCTTGCCTTTTTTAATGCCTATTAAAAATAATTCAATAAAAATATAATAATTACATAAAAACTGCCGATAAGGTGGGACAAAGCTTTTAATATTTGATACAACCTAGTCAGTAGTACATAAGATAAAACAGGATCTGCATGTTTAGCGCATTCAAATTTACCACCAAAATCACTCTCGCAGCTTCGGTAGTTCTGGTCATCGTACTGAGCCTGTTCACCGTCAATAATTTCGTCTTGATGCGTTCGCAGACGCAAGAACAATTAACACTCGTTTTACAAGAAATATCAGAGTCTGTATCTCAAAATATCGCCAACTGGCTAAATGATAGGTTGGATATCGTGCAATCAGTCGCCGAAGGACACAAACGCTCAGACAGCGAAGAAGAAGTTCGCAGAAGGCTACAAACAGCGGCGAATGCTGGGCACTTCAAGAACACCTTTATTGGAACGCCTAATGGCCGGTTTGTTCTCAATGACCCAACCATAAATTTACCCAGCGATTTTGACGCGACAACACGGCCGTGGTATCAACTCGCGATGCAAAAGCGTGATACTGCATTCACTTCCCCGTATCTTGATGCGACGACCAATGAGCTGACCATCACCGCAGTAGTCCCAATTTATCACAATGGTCAGCTTTCAGGTGCCACAGGTGGCGATATTGACATGGCCACCATCACCGAAATTATCAATGAAATTGACTTTCTAGGGTTTGGATACGGCTTTTTATTAAATGGCGAAGGCCGTATTTTGAGTCACCCAAACACACAACTTAATGATAAAAACATGCAAAGCTTGTTTGGGCAAAAGCTGGCACTTCAAGAGACATTTGTTGAACTGGAAATTGACGGCACAGAAAAGTTAGTGTCTTTTGTGAAAATGCACGGGATCAAAAATGTTGAATGGTACCTAGGCGTTGTGATTGATAAAGAGATAGCGTATTCGTCTATTTCTTCATTCAGAAATATGGCACTTATCTATATGTTATTAGGTGTTATCGTCATTGTGGTTATGATGCAGTTGCTACTTAAATACCTAATGAGACCAATGAACCACCTTAACGAAGCGATAAAAGATATCGCGCAAGGTGAAGGTGACTTAACGCGTAGGTTGGTCGTTGAAAATAATGATGAATTTGGCGAGTTGTCTAACTATTTCAATTTGTTTGTTGAGAAGATCCATCAGAGTATTGCGACAGTAAAAGAAACCACGTTTGCCCTTGAGCAGGTAATGGAAGGGCTGCAGAGCCAAACTCAAGAAGCACTAGATATTTACACTGAACAAACTAAGCGAACTGATAATGTCGCGACGGCAATTAATGAGCTGTCCTCAAGTGCAATTGAGATTTCTAATAACGCGAAACATGCATCTGACCTAGCTACAGGCGCAAATACACTTTCTGATGAAAGTCAGCAAGCATTGAACTCCAACATAGAAGAAATTGGTGCGCTAAGCTCAAAAATGCAAGAGGCGCAGTCAACCGTCGATGGTTTAGATAGATTGACTGCGAGTATTGGTCAGGTCTTAGAAGTCATAAAAGGGGTCAGTGAACAAACTAACTTACTGGCGCTGAACGCGGCTATCGAAGCTGCTAGAGCCGGTGAAGCGGGCAGGGGCTTTGCGGTTGTTGCGGACGAAGTGAGGCAGTTAGCACAACGAACCCAAGAATCCACACAAGAAATTGAAAATACCATCGCGGAATTACAACAAGGATCTGCCTCTGCGGTGTCTGTTATGAAGCTGAGTATTGAGGACTCAAGTGCCAGTGCTGAAAAAGCACAGTCTGCAGGCACAAAAATGCAAGAGGTTTCTCACGCTATCGAATCAATTGATGGGATGAATGATGCGGTTGCCAATGCAACCCAAGAGCAAAACACGGTGATTCAATCACTGGATAGTGACATTCATGGTATCAGTGATTTGTGTGTGCAAGGCAGTGCCAGCCTGCAGCAAACACTCCAAGAATGCAAATCGCTAAAATTGCAATTTGATGAACTTGAAAATATGATGAATAAATTTAAAGTATAAATAAACAAAGGGCTGCAATAACGCAGCCCTTTTTAATATTTTATAATACCGAACAAACCTACCTTTAAAATAATATTACACCTGTCACATTACTGTATTGAACGCGCAACACGGTTGTCATTTTTCATATTTAAACTGCACACACTTCAAAATTGGAACAAGCAAATATTATAAAAGGTGTGTGAGATGAAGTGCGTTAACCAATTGCTTTTAGCGGGCGCGTTTGCAGTAGCAAGCAGTGCGCAAGCAAACGATCTCAATCAAGTAATAGACTCTAGCTCTGCAATCAATAAATCAGCGCTAACTTCTCAAAATAAGATCGATGCGATCTCAGATAACATGCAGTCTCGTCTGCAGCAATTCAGAACGCTTAACAAGGAAATCGAAGGCCTTGTTGTATATAACAGCCAATTAGATAAGCAAATCAAAAACCAGCTTGAGGAAATGGCCGCAATTAATGCTTCAATGGACCAAGTGTCGGTTATTGAACGTCAAATTACGCCGCTTATGCTTCGTATGATTACGGGGTTAGAGCAATTTTTTGCATTAGATGTTCCTTTTTTACAAGACGAACGTGCAAATCGCATTGCAAATTTAAAATCAATGATGGAGCGTGCTGATATTACATCAAGTGAAAAGTTTAGACGTGTATTGGAAGCATACCAGGTTGAGGTAGAGTACGGCCGTACCATTGAAGCTTATACGACCCTAATAGATGTTGAAGGTCAGGAGCGCGAAGTAGATATGTTACGTATTGGTCGCCTTGAACTGTTATACGTAACTAAAGACTCAGCAAAAGCTGGTAGTTGGAATAAAGACACGAAGCAGTTTGAAGCTTTGCCAAATACCAATATTAGCCAAATCAACAAAGGTGTTCGCATTGCGCGTAAGCAACTTGCACCAGATATGCTCACTCTTCCAATCCAAGCTGCTCAATAAGAGGTATTACTAATGAGCTTTTTAAAATCATTCAGCCGCAAAGCACTGTTCGTTTCAGCATTCGCTCTATCCAGTTCGGCTTTTGCGCAAAACGCAATGGATTTGGACGAACTTCTTAAAACGTTAGAATCAGGCCAAGCAGCCCAAACTCAGCAAAATAAAGCCCGTGAAGCGCAATTCAGAGCGCAGGAAAGTCAGCAAGTCAGAATGCTAAATGAATTGACGGCAGACCGTAACGCACAATTGAATCGGTCTGAACGCATGGAAACTCAATTCGAAGAAAATGAAATAAAATTGGGCAACCTCAGTGATACTTTGTCAAAGCGTATGGGTTCTCTTAAAGAGTTATTTGGTGTGCTTCAACAGGCATCAGGTGACGCAAGCTCTAAATTCAGAACATCGGTTGTGTCTGCAGAGTATCCTAATCGCAGTGACGTGATGGATGAAATGGCTAAAAAAATGGGGTCAACGTCTAAACTGGCATCCATTGAAGATATCGAAAAAGTCTGGTTTGAATTGCAACGTGAAATGACAGAGCAAGGTAAAGTTTCTCGATATACGTCAGAAGTTATTGTCAATGGGGGGGCTAAAGTAAGTAAAGAAGTATTACGTGTTGGTGCATTTAACCTTATTGCCGATGGCAAGTACCTAAATTATAGCTCGGAAACAAATACGATTTCAGAATTGACTCGTCAACCGGTTGCACGTTTCCAGCACAGTGCAGATGAATTACAAAGTGCAAACGCTGGTAAAGTTGATTTTGCGTTAGACCCAACTGGGGGCTCCATTTTAGGTCTTTTGGTTCAAGCGCCAAATACCAAAGAGCAAGTTGAACAAGGTGGTGTCGTTGGCTACGTGATTTTAGCGGTAGGTGCACTGGCATTATTAATTGCGCTAGAACGTTTTGTATCTCTGATGATCATGGGTGCCAAGATCAAGCGTCAATTAAAAGACAAAGTTGCCAAGGAAGACAACCCACTTGGTCGCGTAATGAAAGTGAAAGACCAGTATCCTGATGTTGCATATGACACGTTAGAATTGAAATTAAGTGAAGCAATCTTGAGAGAGATGCCAAAAATTACGCGAAATCTGACACTAATTAAGATCATCTCTGTTGTTGCGCCGCTACTTGGTCTACTTGGTACCGTAACGGGTATGATTAACACTTTCCAAGCAATTACCTTATTTGGTACTGGCGACCCTAAATTAATGGCTGGTGGTATCTCAACAGCGCTTGTTACCACAGTGCTCGGCCTTGTTGTGGCAATTCCGACGGTGTTCCTATACACAATCCTAAATACTCGCTCTCGCAACCTACTACTGATTCTACAAGAGCAAAGCGCGGGAATCATCGCTGAGCGCAGCGAGAAAGGAGCGTAATCAATGGTACTTTTAGTAGATGCGATAACTGCTCTACAAGAGTTCCTCGATACGGGTGGCCAGGTTCTCCTGGTCATCGGAGCGGTTACATTTGCAATGTGGCTACTTATCTTGGAACGCTTCATGTATTTCTTTGGGAAGTACCGCAGTTATAAAAAGCAAATTGTTGCAGGTTGGCAAGGTCGCAGTGAAAGAAATAGTTGGAATGCGGAGCAGATACGCCAGTCAATGATTTCAAAAGCCGGCATCGAGCTAAATAACAACTTACCTTTTATCAACGTTATG
This sequence comes from Pseudoalteromonas sp. SMS1, assembly GCF_021530565.1. Classification (GTDB taxonomy): domain Bacteria; phylum Pseudomonadota; class Gammaproteobacteria; order Enterobacterales; family Alteromonadaceae; genus Pseudoalteromonas. Next base: position 155,010 of record NZ_JAKGBI010000001.1, on the reverse strand, counting down.
GTAGCCCTATGCCCTCTACTAGGGCTACTTGGTACCGTAACCGGCATGATTGAAGTATTTAATGTAATGGCAATAACAGGCTCTGGCAGTGCACGTTCAATGGCTGCTGGCGTATCTAAAGCAACGATTCCCACAATGGCAGGCATGGTCGCAGCACTTTCGGGTGTATTTGCGTCGACCTACTTGCAAAGAAAAGCGAAACGTGAAGTTGAGCTATTAGAAGACAAGCTGCTGTTAGATCACTAAAGAATTTGAGGTAAAAATGAGAGCTCCATTAGCAAAAGTTTTTCAAGAAGAAGAAACCGAAGAAATTAACATGACGCCCATGCTGGACGTTGTATTTATCATGCTCATCTTCTTTATCGTAACTGCTTCGTTTGTAAAAGAAGCTGGTATAGACGTAAACCGCCCTGAAGCTGCCACGGCTGTTAAAAAGCAAAGAGCAAATATCTTAGTCGCAATTTCAGATAAAGGTGAAATCTGGATCAACAAACGTCAAATCGATATAAGAGCCGTACAGGCTAATATTGAACGTTTAAAAGCAGAGAATCCGCAAGGTAGCGTCGTTATTCAGGCAGATAAAAAAGCCACAACAGAGATATTAATCAAGGTTATGGATGCGTCAAGAGCAGCTGGTGCGTTTGATGTGTCAATCGCCGCTCAAGAATCTTAAGGTAAGACGATGCGATATATTGTTGCGTTATTGATTGCTGGCGTTGTTACTTTCTTTCTATTTCTGGGTATGCAAGCGCTTATCACTGGTGGCGAAGGAACAGCGACCGAACCTGTGAAAGGGAAAGTGCTCGATTTTGTGAGATTGAAGAAAGAAGAAACAGTCCAGAAAAAGGAACGAAAGCCGGAGAAGCCACCTACACCGAAAGAGCCACCTCCACCAATGGATGCGCCTCAAATGCAAGCTAATAATTTGGATGCCGGCGCGTCGAGCTTTGATTTTTCAGCCAACGTGGATGCTGATGTAGATTTAGCGGGTGGTTTGGCACTGGAATCGAGTGATGGTGAATACCTGCCTATCGTTAAAGTGGCACCCGTTTACCCAAGAAGAGCGTTGTCCAGAGGTATCGAAGGGTTTGTCATTGTTGAGTTTGTAGTAACTAAACAGGGCACCGTGCGTGACCCCAAGGTTGTGCAAGCTGAACCTGAAAATATCTTCGACAGGGCTGCAATGGAAGCTGCGCTTAAATTTAAGTATAAACCTCGAGTTGTGAATGGTGAAGCGGTAGAGGTCGCAGGCGTTCAAAATAAAATTTCATTCCAAATCAACGGTTAGTGGAATTTAGGAGCTTGAATTATGAAAGTGATTAAAAATTTACTAGTGCTGAGTGTCAGTGCCGTAGCTGTTAATGCTGCTGTCACGCTCACGTCACTTGTACCTGATGTTTCTATATCGACTGCCTATGCAGAGACCAAAACAAAGCGCGTCCCCGCGCTTCGTGAGAAAGTGTACAGCCAATTGGCAAGAGCGCAAAAGTTAGCTGACGAAGGCAATGTTCAAGAAGGGCTAGAGGTTTTAGATTCAATCAAAGATCGCGCGTCGAGTATGAATTCTTATGAAGTAGCAATGATGCATAACTTCTATGGTTTTATCTACTACAACGAGAATGATCTTTCCAATGCTATCGCATCATTTGAGAAGGTAGTTGCAGAGGAAGCGATACCAGAATCATTGAAACTCTCAACAACCTTTAGTCTGGCGCAGTTGGCAATGGCCAACGGCGATTATGCAAAAACAGTAGAATATTTAGATGAGTGGAAAAAACTCAATACTCAACCAGTTAAGAGTAATTTTTATACATTAAAAGCACAGGCTTTATATCAGAATAAAGACTATAAAGAGGCTTTGCGGAATATAAATAGCGCAATAGAATTGGCTGAGTCAAATGGTGAGATACCAAAAGAAAACTGGTTGGTATTGCAAAGGGCGTTATATTACTCTCTGAATCAGCCTAATAATGTAATAAAAACTATTGAAAAAATGGTCAAGCTTTTTGATAAGCCCCAGTATTGGATTCAGCTAGGTGGTATGTATGGCGAAGTTGGCGAAGAATCAAAACAACTGGCCATATTAGAAACTGCAAAACAACGAGGTTTTATAAAAACTAAAACTGAGATATTACAGTTGTCTCAAGTATATCTTTACAATGGTTTACCTTTTAAAGCTGCACAAACGTTAAAATCTGGCATTGATTCTAATATTATAGACAGCTCGGCCAAGAACTTATCATTTATAGCAGAAGCATATGTCCAAGCTAAGGACGACCAGAAGTCAATTGAGTTCTTCGAAGCAGCCGACAAACTGGTTGAGCATGGTAACTTCCAGCAACGTCTTGCAGAGGTTTACATCAATATGGAGAATTATGATGACGCCGCTGATGCTGCCAGGGCAGCACTTGATAAAGGAAGTTTGAGTTTCGAGTCCAATGCATATGTTGCACTTGGAATGGCGCAATATAATATGAAGAATTTTGATGCTTCAATATTGGCTTTTGAGCAAGCGGAAAAGCACAAAAAGTCAGCAAAACTCGCGCGCCAGTGGATTAAATATGTCCAAAAGGAAAAGTTGCATGATGAAAGTTTAAAGCAAGCAACTTTATAATAAAAACAATTTTATATTCGCAACACCAAAGCTGCCTTCGGGCGGCTTTTATTTTTTAAATAATTATTAAGAAATTAATTAAAGCTGTCTTTGTCATTTTAAATTATAAAATCTGTAACCCATCTGTAACACGTTAAATCTAACCTAGATCCAATAAATAAATACGGTTATAACAACTATATTCTTTGGAGACCAACATGAACCTTTCTGGTTTATTTAAAGTAAGCTTAATTTCTTCTGCTCTTGTACTTGCTGGCTGTGGTGGCGGTGATATTAACGTTAACCCAACTACAAATGATAACCGAGTTGATAACTCTGTAGAAAATATCACTAACCCAGGTAATGATAACAATAATGATAACGACAAAGTTGTTACATTAGATTGTGCGACTTACACAGTAGATGGTACGGTTTTCTCGGGCGAGCAAGACGGTAAAAACTGTAAATACTCTCAAGCATTTGCAAGTGATGAAAAAGAGATTAGCGCTTCTTTCCTTATTAAGGCACTGCCAGACAATGGCGCGCACATTTTCGAAGGCGCTTTGTTCATTGGTTCAGATGTTGATACTTCAAAAGGCGGTTCAATTGACCTTGATGGGCCTACATTAACAATTGAAGCGGGCGCGACAATTGCGTTCACAAAAGCTGATAGCTTTGTACGTGTTGCACGTGGTTCAAATATTCACGCAGTAGGTGAAGTAGATAAGCCAATTACATTTACTTCAATCTTTGAAATCGACGAAGATGATTCAACGACACCAGCGATGCAGGACTGGGGTGGTATCCAGATCAACGGCATGGCAACGACTGTAGAGTGTTCTAAAACTGAAGCTGAAACGGGTATGTGTAACATTGCAGCTGAAGGTGTTGTTTCATACTACGGTGGTAATGACGACACAGATGACAGCGGCACGTTAAAGCACGTCGTTGTTAAGTTCGCAGGTAACGGTGTTGAAGGTGATGAGCTTAACTCAATCACACTAAATGCGGTTGGTTCTGGCACAACCGTTGAGTATGTACACATTCACCAAGGGTATGATGATGGCATCGAACTATTTGGTGGACAGGTTAATATCAAACACATCGTTGTAACAGATACCGCTGATGACGGTATTGACTGGGATACAGGTTGGAAAGGTAACGGCCAGTTCATCCTAGTACAAACGCTAAACCAAGGTAACCACGGTTTTGAAACGGACGGTGGCAAAAAAGACCCAACGTCTGCAGAAGGTTCTGACCGCGCGACTTCAGGTTCAAACCCAACAATTGCTAATGCAACTGTTGTAAGCAACGGTATAAAAGGTCCTCGTGGCCACGGTGCTGGCATGGAAATGAAAGAGTGGGGTAAAGCACAGCTTCACAATATGCTTTTCGTAAGTAAAGGTACAGAAGACGGCGCAGCATGTTTTGACCTATACAACGAAAAAGATGCATCTAGCTCAGCTGGCGTACACGCAAACGCAGTAGCAGGTGACATTAAATTCCATAACTCAATCTTTGCATGTGCGAAAGATTTCGAAGACATTCACACAGCACTTGAAGGCAACCTAGCAAACTTTGACATTGCTCAGTGGTTCACAGGTGGCGGCAACCAGCTAATCGGTTTCGTAAACTTCGAAAACGTACTTGGCGCTAACATGACAACTACTAACGGTACTATCAAAGACAAAGATGGTAACAACGTAGCGGTAGAGTCTTCTAAATTAAGCGAAGATAACGCTTTCTTCACTGACGTGGCTTACATTGGTGCATTAGGTGAAGACGAAACAGACACTGAATGGGCTAAATTCGTAGCTGAGTCAGTAAAACGTACTCAATAATCTAAGCCATATCCAATAAACAGTTAATGGGCGCTTTAAAGCGCCCTTTGTGAATAAATATTTGGTTTAGAGGAATTACAAATGAAACCAATCAAAGTGTTCAAAACAAATTTGATAACCATTTCTTTGCTTTCTCTTTTGAGCCCTTTGTCTGCAAGTGTAATGGCAGAAGAGACTGCTCAAGAAATTGAAGAAGTGGTTGCTGTCGGCAGCCGTCTAAAAGGCAGTGCGAGTGCGGTTATTGAAGAGCGTAAAAACCAAGCGTTTGTTGCCGATATCATGGGTTCTGAGCAAATCTCTAGAACTGGTGATAGTGATGCTGCTGCGGCGCTGCGTCGTGTCACTGGCCTAAGTTTGGTCAACGACAAGTTTATTTATGTGCGTGGTCTTGGTGAGCGTTACTCAAGTGTTCGTTTAAATGGTGCTCAGGTCCCAAGCCCAGATTTAACACGTAATGTAATACCGCTAGATATATTTCCTTCAAGTATCATTGAGTCTCTTGCAGTTCAAAAGGCGTATTCGCCCGACATGCCAGCGGCATTCGGTGGTGGTGATGTCAATATCAGAACTAAGAGCATTCCTAGTGATCGCGTAATCAAAATTGAAGTCGGTGTTGCACATAAAAATACCAATGATAAAGGCTTTGTTTATAACGGCAGTGATGATGATTGGCTTGGTGAAGATGACGGGCTAAGAGCAATGCCAACTGCAATGACTAATGCGCTCAATCGTTACGTCAATGGTATTTCCGACATTTCTGTTCTTAACATTCGTTCAGTAGAGTCTAAAGAGCGCGGCACCGATATCTCTCAAGACGAGGCGATAGCAATCAATAAAACTCTAACAAAGTCACTACATCGTGATTTTGGTATGGTAGAAAAAAGCCTAGACCCAGACGTAGGCGGTAAGCTTGTCTACGGTGACCGTTTTGATGATGTATTTGGTTTAGGTGGTTCTTTAGGGTTCTTAATCTCTGCTGCTTACGATCATGAGTGGAGTCACAGTAAAGGCTTCACCGCTGTACTGTCTTCAACAGAAGTAAAGACAGAAGAGTGTGGTAAGTCAGACTTAGCATGTTACTCATCTAGAAATGACAAAGAGTCTACTAAGAAGAATGTAAAGCTCAATACATCATTTAACCTTGGTTATAAGCTAGACGGCCATGACCTGAATGCAAGTTATATGAAGTTGAAAGACACCGAGGACGAAGCATCCGTATCGCTTTACCAAGAGCCTTCGAAATCATTGAGCATCGCAAGTGGTGAAATTCAACGTAAAAACTTAACTTCATTTGAAGAACGTGAACTAGAAGTGCTTCAGTTCCGCGGTACGCATAATATCGAGTACGACTTCATTAAAGGCGTTGGTTTTGATTGGCACTATACTGATTCCACCGCGACAACAAATATTCCAAGTGAATTAGAGATCACGGCGAGAGATCGCTATACAGATGGTGTTTACACAGAGACTTACACCAGTGGTGCGCTGGGTGGTGATCCATTCTTATATCGCTTTGTTGACATGGAAGACAAAGTGGAAAATTTTGGTTGGAACTTATCCAAAGCATTCTATTTTGATTCATCTGAAATCGAATTAAAAGGTGGCGGTTATTTTGTTGATAAAACACGTGAGTACCGTACTGACTTCTTCAAATATCGCTTTGGTCCTACTGAAGAGTTGACCCTTGCCACGAACAGAAATGAAGCACTAGGTATTGGTAGCTACTTCAGAGATGATGCTCGCGTTGATAGTACTGAGGTTGAAATTCAGTTCCAAGAGCCTAATGCAGACGATTACATCGCTGCTCAGAAAATTGATGCTTATTACGGTAGTTTCGATTACGTCTTTGCAAATGATTGGCGAGTGTCTGGTGGTTTGAGATATGAAGACTTCAGACAGGTTGCGCTTGCGTATTCTCGTTCAGCTTTTGACCCAGCGTTATTGCAAAATAAACTAAGTGCTGAAGCAATCCAAAAAGCGACAGTCATGCAAGATGACACGTTTGGCTCGTTATCAATGACTTATAGCCAACCAACGTATCAAATTCGTGCAGGTTGGGGTCAGACCATCGTAAGACCAGATCTACGAGAATTGACACCTGTTCAATATCAAGATCCACTCACAGACTATAGAACTTTGGGTAACCCAACGCTTGTATCAAGTAATCTAGATAACTTTGATGTCCGCGTTGAGTTCTATTTCGAAAGTGGAGACAACTTCTCGGTTGGTGCGTTCTATAAAGATATCGACAAACCCATTGAAGCGCAGCTAAATGAGCGTGATGGTCGATTTACACTGGAATTTGAAAACGCCGATTCTGCATACGTTTACGGTATAGAGGCGGAGTGGCTTGTAGAGCTTTCTTCAGACTTCCTCGGCGGTGCATTCTTTACGTCTGGTAACTTAACGATGAGTGATTCAGAGGTAGAGATATTGGAAAGCGCACGGGGTGATTTAACTAACCTCAAACGTCGTATGACAGGTCATTCAGAGTATGTTGCCAATTTACAGTTAAACTATGACTCGCATGATGGCAATCATCAAGCATCTGTCATTTACAATGTTTTTGGCGACCGTATTTTAGCGGCAGGTGTTAACGGCTTTGATGATGCGTATGAGCAACCAATTAACTCATTAGACTTGGTATATAGTTATTATCCAACGTTTAGCACGACAGTGACGTTCAAGGTGAAGAACCTGTTAGACCAAGATTTTGAAGTAGAGCAAAACGATGTCCTTATTCGTCAAAAAGAAACAGCACAGCAAGTCAGCTTAGACTTTGCAATAGAGTTCTAATTGTTGAATACATCAGCTAACAAAAAGCCGCATAATTGCGGCTTTTTTATTTTAAAAGTATTATTAATTAATTATTCACAACTGTCACTAGTATAATTATTTAAATATTTTTTAAATATAATGGTGAGTCAATCGTCAGTGTAAGTGACGTAAAATAAATCTTAATAAATTTAATGACTTTCACATGAAAAATATGACATTTACGTAAGCGTAAACATATATTAAATTTAGATTTTTTTTATAACCTAGATCAATTTTCTGAAAGAATTTTACTTGAAAAGAGTATTAAAGTGACTCATAATAGCTACCACAAAAGGGTTATCGCATATCCTGACCATTTTTAGAAGTCTTGTTAACATAAAATAAACATTTCTTCTGCCCAGAGTTCTAGTTTGATGCGCAGCATCAGGCTCGGACGCAACCTTTACATGTTGTATCCAAACCCCGCTATTTGCGGGGTTTTTTAATATCAAAAATCCCATACCTTATTAAGTCGTTGCAAGGCTAATCACGCCCAGTTATTTGTGTTTATTCCACATTGTGGTCGTTCGTTTGTTTGGTTGCTGGATTGCGGTCAAATATGACGCCATTCAAGCGTTACCGGCAAACTCGACGGGTTACCACAATGAGATCAAGGGGTTGTGATTGCCGATGCGGACTGGGTAGCTTTTCTGTATCCGTGTACCCCACCGCATCCAGAGTTAAATGATTTTAAAATTGCTACAAAAAGTACTAGAGCTGGTGGATATATTTTGCTACTTTAGACGTCTAGACGTACCCCTCACGCAATGAGAATTTTAAATAAAATAAGGGTAATGTAATGAATAACGTTGGATTTATTGGTTGGCGCGGCATGGTCGGCTCTGTTCTTATGGAGCGTATGGTAGCTGAGAATGATTTCTCTCATCTTAATGCGCATTTCTTTACAACATCGCAAGCTGGACAACCAGGTCCTACGTATGGTGGACAAGCGAAACCACTTAGTAGTGCTTTTGATATTCCATCTTTACAAAAAATGGACATCATCGTGTCTTGTCATGGAGGAGATTATACCAGAGAGGTGTATCAACCGTTGCGTGATGCTGGCTGGGAAGGCTATTGGATCGACGCAGCGTCTGCCTTACGAATGTCTGCAGACAGTATTATTGTTTTGGACCCAGTGAATAAAGATGTGATTCAACAAGGTCTAGAGCAAGGCGTGAAGACCTTTGTTGGCGGTAACTGTACCGTTTCTTTAATGTTGTTAGCGCTAGGCGGATTGTTCGAAAAAGACTTGATCGAATGGGTTAGTCCAATGACTTACCAAGCTGCTTCCGGTGCGGGTGCGCGTAATATGCGTGAGCTTATTTCTCAAATGGGCGAGATCCATGCTAGCGTAAAAACCCAATTAGAAAACCCGTCTTCTGCGATTTTAGAAATTGACAAGCTTGTGGCTGACAAACTTAAATCAGATTCGTTGCCAAAAGACCAATTTGGTGTGCCACTAGCTGGCAGCCTTATTCCTTGGATTGATGTCCCACTTGAATCAGGTCAAAGCAAAGAGGAATGGAAAGCAGAAGTTGAAGCAAATAAAATTTTAGGCTCGACTAAGCAGCCTATTCCAGTAGATGGATTATGTGTCAGAGTGGGTGCAATGCGATGCCATTCACAAGCTTTGACGATTAAGCTACGTGAAAATATTGACGTTGCTGAAATTGAAAAGATCCTTGATGAACATAACGAATGGGTAAAAGTTATTCCAAATGAGCGTGAAATAACAGAGCTAGAGCTTTCACCTGTCAATGTCACAGGCTCATTGCATATTCCGATAGGGCGAATTAGAAAGCTTTCTATGGGCGACAAATACATTAGTGCATTCACAGTGGGTGATCAGCTACTGTGGGGGGCTGCCGAGCCACTGAGGAGAATGCTTCGTATCATCACGGGGTAAATAATAAAAACGCCTAGATTGCAAACAAGCTAGGCGTTTTCAATCTAACTTACACACACTCTTAGCAGCGCTATGTATACACGACGACATAAGCCTGCCCTTTTCCATTCTATAGTAGCCAATGCCAGCACAGGCTATTCTTAGGGTCTGAGTAACCCTCACTGTCTGTCGTGTGCAATAATACCGATGATGCACGTCATTTCTTAACAACTCATGCGAATTATCACTTTTGCGCCAAAGCAACGTGTCCACGGTATGCGGTGTTATGTTTGGGTTAACTTTCATTAGGAAGCAGTGATTACTCGCTGCGTAAATACAAAACACACACTGTTGAAAATTTTAATACACTACTTAAGCACTGGTTCATTGTTTGTAACGCATAACGCGCACGATGCTCGCCAGTAGCATACTTCTAAAAGCAGACGTTTGTCATCTCACTTCCTTTTTTGTAAGAGAGAGTGGCTCATAACAAGCCTGATGTATATACACAAATTAGATAATAATGACTTTTTATAAGTTACATTTAATTTACATGTTGGTGTTTTTTACGAATTTAGACTTAATCAAGAGTAATAGCGGGTATATGGCTAAAAATGTCGATAAAAGCTGAAATTACGCGCTTATAAGTCATTAAAATGGGCCTAATATTGGCTTTATGCTGTGTCATTTTTTAATTTACCTTTATTAGGTATTGCACTGTATTAGTTCCTATAATGCGTAACGTAAATGTGTGAATATACATGTTTCCCTCAGAATAAAAATAGATCTTAAATAGGAACTAACTCAGGTTTGTATTAAAAAGTATACAAAAAAAGGTCATTTTTATTTGTGCTGAATAGATAAAAAACCAATAATACTTTTTCAAATGTAAGTTACTTGTACTTTTTTATAATCTATCTTTTATCCGCTTATATATCTACTCTGGCTATGTAGTGATCGATATTTAAACAATCCTGATCGCACAGTTCATTTAAGGTAAACCATCAATACTGACTAAATGGCTAGCCTACTTCAGCTTAATAGGGATACTACAACATCGCCTGCTACCGTAGCGTCGTACGATAGGCATAGGTATTTTTATGTAACCAAGCGTACTATCTTATCTATATATTTTCAACGTGACAATATAAGGCGTATTATTGATAAGTCACACTCCTTATAAATTTACATGCCAGATTTATCCAATCTTTGCGAATGCATTTTTAGACCCTAACCTTAGTTGCCTTCTGTTTATTATTGCGCAGAAAGCAGTATAAAGGTACAAAAATTTTCGGGTTGATATCTTAGATTTTCAAATTGACAATTTACATGCATCTGATCTAGTCTGTAAATTGTCAGTGTGAAAATATAAAGGTGTAAAAGTGGTAAGAGTTAAGAACAACAAGTTCATGGGCCTGTTGTATATGGTGATTTTGGCTAGCTGCGGAGGAAATAGTAAGTTGGACAACGCCGGTGCTCACACGCCGATTATCCCCATAGTACCCGTCGCCCCGATTGTGCCAGAGGCGCCGTCGGTACCTGAGGTACCAGTGAAGGTCGAGCCTCCAGCAAGAGAATCGGACTATGTAGGTTTTGAGTCGGCCCCGGTTAGGCCATTAGCAAAAACGCCAGACGGCAAAAAACTGTTGATGACGAACACTTCCAACAATACGCTAGAGATATTCTCTATTGGAGATAACGGTATTGTTACACGCTTGCAGAGTGTGCATGTTGGATTAGAGCCTGTTTCAGTGGCGGTTATCAATGAGCAGGCATGGGTTGTAAACCACCTATCTGACTCAGTAAGTATTGTCGATTTATCATTTTCACCCGCACGTGTTGTGCGTACGCTATTGGTTGGTGATGAGCCAAGAGACATCGTTTTTGCAAAGAACAAAGCGTTCATTTCAACTGCTCACCGAGGTCAGCAGCGATTAAACCCAGTCTTAGCAAAGGTAAAAGGCGCAGGAGATCCTATGTTAGATACACCTGGAATAGGGCGTGCTGATGTTTGGGTTTTTGATACTAGAGCGTTAGGCCAGAACCTTGGCGGAAAGCCTCTAGAAGTTATCTCGATGTTTGGCGACACTTTGAGAGGTCTAGCGGTTTCTTTGGATGAAGAAACAGTGTATGCCGCTGTACTTCATTCTGGCAATCAAACGACTGCTGTGCATGAAGCCGTCATGTGCCCTGGATTCGAAGACGATGAGTACGGGGCTGTACCTTGTAAAGTATTGGATGAAGTGAGATCACCTAAGGGACTCGCTGATGGCTACCTTCCAGGCGGTCGAACTGCACCAGGCACAAATGCTGAAGGTGAATATCAACCTTGGACAAGTATGATTGTGCAGTATGACCGTCGCTCTGGACAGTGGCAAGATACAAAAGGGCGTAACTTTTCCAATGGCATACGTTTTCACTTACCGGATCACGACGTTTTTGCGATTGATGCAAATACGCATCAGGCTATCACAAGCTTTAAGCATGTAGGGACGACCTTGTTTAATATTGCAGTTAGCCCAACTACGGGTGATTTGTTTGTATCCAATACTGATGCAAATAATGCGAGTCGGTTTGAGGGGGCAGGAGAATTTACCGGTTCTACTGTGCAAGGTAATATCGCAAAAAGCCGTATTTCAGTTATCAATCCGTTAACTGGCTCTGTGTTCCCTAGACACCTGAATAGGCATATAGATTACGAAGATTTAAAAGGGAATGAGTTAATCAAGCAGCATAGCTTGTCCACACCGTTGCAGCTTGAAGTTAGTGCTGATGGCAAGCGATTGTACAGTGCCGTCATAGGCTCTAATAAAGTGGCCGTCTTGGATACGAATGAATTAACTAGTGAGCAGTATTGGGACAATGAAGGTAAAGAGTTTGATCCAAAAATCGCGAGTGAGCAGTACTTGTCTGTCGATGGCGGTCCAACGGGTATTTTGCTGAATGAAAATCAAAATTCTTTATACGTTTTTACACGATTCGATAATAGCCTTGTCAATATAAGTTTGACAACGGGTGATGAACGTCAGCGAATCGCCATGCCGACACTTGAACCAAAAGACTTTATGGCAGGTAGGCATATGCTTTATGATGCCAATCGCTCTTCGTCAAATGGCGAGTCTTCATGCGCTAGCTGCCATATTTTTGGTGATACAGACCACCTAAGTTGGAACCTTGGTAACCCCGACGCAAAAAATGAAAAAAACCCGCAACCGTTTCCAACCCAAAACTTATCGGAGTTAGGGTGTTTGTTAGTGGGTCCTGACGAAGAAAGTTGCCAGCTTCTGGAAATCATCAACGGCAATGGTGATGAGCGTAGCTTTGCATCAATGAAAGGCCCGATGGGGACACAAACTTTAAGAGGCATGCAGCATCATGGTCATATGCATTGGCGGGGTGACCGCTCAATTGGATACTTTGGTGATGATATTGCCCAAACTTTAGATGAACGCACATCTTTTAAAAACTTTATTGTTGCCTTCGAAGGGTTAATGGGTCTTGATATTGTATTGCCAAAGTCCGTAGAGGCGGAAGCAAAGTCGGTCGACGTTAAGCAATTGGAGCAAGATATGGATAAGTTTGCCGATTTTATGCTTAAAGTCGCGTTACCACCGAATCCAATCAGAAATTTAGACAATTCATTGTCATCTTCTGCGCTTGTGGGTGAACAGTTCTTTCATGGTGAGCGGCGCTCTGATGGCGCGGCGCAAGACACTTCATTAAATGGCGATAATGTGGATGGCGTTAATTGTGCAGGCTGCCATGGTGTTGATCATGCGCAAGGGTTTTATGGAAGCCGTGGGGAAATCGCACATGGGGGAGAAATTCAAATTTTGAAAGTGCCGCAATTAAGAAATTTGTATACACGTGTTGGTATGTTCGGTTTACCCGATCGTGAGGGCTTTTTACCTTCCCACACCAAAACACATCAAGGAGATCAAATCCGTGGCTTTGGTTTCTTGCATGATGGCGCAACGGATCAACTGCTAAACTTTCTCAAAGGCGGGGTATTCGACAATGGCGAACAAGGTTGTCCAGAGGGTGCCGATGAAAGATATGGCTGTCATTTTAATGTTGGGGAAATAGGCATTCCTGATGAGAGAACACGGCAGGGCTTAGTCGATTACATGATGGAATTTGATAATGATTTAGCCCCCATTGTAGGTCAACAAATTACACTTACAGAACACACATTAGACACAGTCAAACCGAGAATTTTGCTGTTTGAACAAAGAGCAAGTACGCCATTTGTCTCAAAGCTCTTGGGAGGGCGGGTCACAGAATGTGATCTGATTGTGTTGGGAGTTGTGGACAATCAGACCCGAGGATACCTTTTTGACCATACTGAAAAAAACTACAGAAGCGATAGAGCATTTGAAAACCGTATTACCGCAGAGCAATTATTGACTATCGGGTCGCAGCAAGGAAATAGTTTAACGTTTACTTGCACCCTGCCGGGTAAGGGGTGGCAAGCTGCATTAGACAATAATTTAGACGGTATTTTAAATGGTGATGCCCTTTAAACACTGTACTAAGTAAAATGTTTAAAGTAAAAAAAATCAGCGAGTTATAAAATATAAAGTGGACCAGCAGGTAAAAAATATGACTAAGCATTCATCGCCACTCATGGCTGAGTACGCAAACGTGGCTCAGGCTCCGATTGAGGAAGCCTACTCGTTGCCTTTTGCGGTGTATAAAGATGAAGATATCCATGATCTTGAAATGGAGAAAATATTCAAAAACGAATGGGTCTTCATTGTCAGCGAACAAGAAATAAATCACACAGGAGACTATTTTGCCTTTACATTAGCCGGTGAGCCCATTGTGATTCTCCGAGGTCAAGATGGTGCTGTCCGCGCGCTGTCAAACGTGTGTCGTCATCGAGGGACTATGTTACTCGATGAAGGCTTCGGTAATGTGGAGAAAAACATCGTTTGTCCATATCATGCTTGGACATACTCAGATGAAGGGACTTTCAAAGGTGCGCCATTTACGGGCAATGTGAATATCGATAAACAGGCCCATTGCCTCTTGCAATTTCATCTTGAAAGTTGGCACGGCATGCTGTTTATTCACCTTGGTGAGCCAACTAATTCGCTGTTAAATCGCCTTGAAGGTATTGATGATTACATACACCACTTCGAACTAGCTAAATTTGAACATGGCTATCGTTCGGATAAGCTTGAACACTGGGATGCAAATTGGAAACTTGCTATGGAAAATGCCATGGAAAGTTATCACTTATTCAAAGTACACAAGGCGACGCTTGAAACCGTCACCCCAACCAGACAAGCTTTTGACATTGCAGGCTACGCCGAATGGGCCTTGACAGGAGGAGAGATGAAAGACACCTCAAGCTCGCTCACCAAGTGGTTCAGAGGAAGTTATCCAAAAGTATTTGATAACTATGTTTTAATATCAATTCCTCCATCGTTTGTAGGGATACTTACCTCTGAGAGTCTATCATGGATTCAAGTTTTGCCGGTAGATAGCGAGCGGTGTATCGTTCGATCAGCAGGCATTTCAAATGTGAAGGTCAGTACTGAAGATAAGGCGGAAAAAGCTTTTGTCGATGCATTTTTTGCTGAGGATAAAGCTATTTGCGAGCGTGTTCAGCGAGGCATGGCTTCAACTCGGGCCCGAGGCGGAAAACTGGTTACGATGGAAAAGGTTGTTGTCGACTTTCATCAATTTTTAGCAAATCGACTGTTTAACACGCCTATCAGCGACTTTTATGAAGCGCCCAAGGCACAGTTATTTTTGAGTGAGAGCGGGAATGGGGAGTAGGCTAAACAGGTTGATGGGATCGTTAACATGAAGATGACGCTTAATATCAAGGCATTCGCTACCTCCAATTCAAGCTGCGTCCAAGGCGATAACTGGGCTATGCGCTCAAAATTGGCGTGCCGCTTTTAAAGTATTCACTTTAAGGTAATATAATCGGTTGAAATATAACCATTAATAAAAGGATACTTTATGAAGCAGATAGTAAAAAAAGCGTCACTATCGATCTTGCTACTCGGTGCATGTAACGCAAATGCGCAATACACCCAAAGTGAATGGGCCGATAAATTTGACTTAATCAGTGAACAATATCAGGCCCAGTACCCAGATAGTTTCAGTCGTTCAAGTAATTTAGCTTGGGCAGAAGCCTACTACTTAGATGCACTGATCGAAATGTACTTGGGCACAAAAAATCAGAAATACTTAGATGTGTTTGTTTCTCGTGTCGATAAAACATTGGCCCTTGCAAAAGACAATACTGGTATGGGCAAAGATGGATATGATGGATGGGGCGAATGGGTCTATTCCATCGATGCAATTCAAAATTTCGGTGCAGAATTAGCTGACTCGCAAGACAGCACATTGCCAGCGAATTGGAAACGCTGGCAGTCAACTTCGGCCACAGCATATAGGAATACCGCTGATAAAGTAGAAGATGGAAAAAGCACCGCAGCCTTTACGGTTAAAACAGCACCACAAACAAATCGCTGGCATGTTCTGCAATCACCTTTAACCAACCCATACAAACCCGATTCGAATTTCGATCCAAACAGTAAATACCAAATTAATTTTCATGCGAAGATTGAGAATTGCGACGCAGGTGTTCGGGGTCTAGTTCAAGTTTATGATTTTACAGATAGAAAAGTACTACTGAATAAGTACATCGATTCCCAGAGTTATCAGTATTACATTGCTGACTTTATTACGCCGTCGAAACCAAAAAATGATGTTCAAGTTAGGCTGTATGCATCGGATTATCGCAAAAATTGTACTGTGCATTTTGACAATATTCGGGTTAAGTCATGGAGAGAATACCTCGTACATGATGGCATGATCACAGCACCTATGGCGAAATTCATTAAACTGGCTAGGACAGGGCGGTTGGGTTCGCAATTTAGCCACGCATCAGATAACTACTATGACTTTTTGATTAATCATACTTTCCCTAAATGGGAAAAAGACTTGTACAGTACATTAAGTGGCCACCTAGTTTATTTATTTGCAGACGATTCGTCTAGCCGTAAGCCCGGACAGTCTTTACCCCATAACCAATATCTAGCGTTACAGCGCACTTATGCAGAACTCGCTCAAATCGAAGGCAGTGATCCGCATCACAAATATATGGCGCAAGCGTTAATAAACGCGTTTAAAAGTAGTTTAGCACTGGGGCACTATCAAACAAATGCAGGTTTGCAAAAAAATAAATATGAATGGAGCTACTGGAGCATACTTACAGACAAAGACACAATTAGCGATGGATTCAACTGGACAGGTACAGAAGATACTAGTCACGGAAATTTGGATGTTGCCGCAGCGGTGAGTAGTTATAAAGCAGGCGTTGGATTTAATAAAGCGGAAATGACTTACTTCGCAAATACTGCGGATTTTATGATTTCTCACTGTGACAATTTTAGTATGCATGTCAATAAGTGCTATGCCTCTGAATCTCTAACGTCTTTGAGGTGGTGGATGCAATTAGCAGAATTTAAACCCAGTATTTATCATGACTCAGAAGATAAATTAACGCCTATATATGAGGCAATACAAGGTGTCGGCCAACGATATTATATGGGGGCAATTGCGCAGCTTATAAAAGGTTATAAAGTGTATCAACAACCATTTGATGTGGTGTTAGCCAATGCATTACCCGAAGGCTGGAGACATTGGCAGTCAACGCCTGATACCGTATTTCTGAGCCCGAACAGTGCTTTTAGTGGTTCACAGGGGTTAACGGTAAGGAATAAACCAACTTACGGGTGGCAAGTTGCCCAAAAAGTTTTTGACTATGAACCGGGTGCAACATACAGATTAGAGTCAATGGCTAGAGTATTCTCTGGAGATGCAAATGGCCGCGTAATGGTTTATGACGCAACGAGTAAGCAATCGATTGCCCAAGTAGTGACTAACAGCAGAGATTGGGCGCCGATAACTTTAGAGTTTACAGTGCCAAATACCGCAGGGCATGTTGTACAAATCTACTTGTACTCAACAAAGTGGCAAGTTGATAGTGAAATCCATTTTGATGACTTAGACGTGTATCGAATAAATTAACTAAATAATATGTGGCTAGTGCGTGAGTGCTAGCCAATATCGTTAAGTGCGGACATGACAGCAATGTCTGTAACACCTTATCGCCAGAATCGAGGAGATTATCGTATATATACTTAATACCATGCAAATGTATAATAACATCCCATAATTTACGTTATGTTAAATTGTGTATATATCAAAAGTATCAAAGTGTTGACCCTAATCTCCTCAACATAAGGCAGCTTTAAACGCCATGCAATGTCCAATACTAATCAGTATCGGACATAATGTAGGTTGTATCCATCAATAGATTTTAGAGATACTGAGTGTTCAAGTTTTAAATCGCAGATGCCCACTTAAGCAGCCGCAGATTAATGGCGATGAGTTTGTTGTTGAATCCAATGTAATGCAATGTCTATGGGTTCCTGTTTATTAGTATTGTGTCCTAACGATGAGAATAAAACATATTCATAAGGTTTGCCCTGAGCTTTTAGTGTATTAATTTGCTCCATACACATTTTGACTGGAACCTGTATGTCTTTTTCTCCAAACAGCCAAAGGCCAGGTATTGATAAGGCATTTAAGGAGTCTTTCGGATCTGTGGCTGTAAATTGGTATTTGTCAGGATCATTTTCAGTATGTGCTCGTGCCATCTCATCAGTATGATTGTCCCAAAAATCTTCTCTACCATTGGTGTAGAACTGAAATCTAAGTTGTTCTAACGTGGTGATTGTAGGACTACTAAAAAGCACCATAAAGTCTACTAACGGATTTTTGTGCGCGGTCATTGGGATAATCCAGCCAGCTTGGCTTGCACCAACAAGACCAATGGGCAATTGCTTATCATATTGATGAATAATGTTGATCGCCGCACTTGCGTCTTTTGCCAGAAGCGTTAAGTTATCAACACTGATATTGTTGGTGCCCACGGAAGGCCCAACATAAATACCACCAGACTCTCCTACCCCGCGTTTGTCATACGTCAAAACCAGTAAACCATTCTCGGCTAACAACGTTGCTAATGTTGTCATTCGTGGCACGGGATCAGATCCATGTACTAGCACAACTGCTGCATGCGCATTTTTCGGCTGATATACGTTTCCTGTTAATTTTACGCCCTGGCTTTCAAAAACGACCTCTTTGACCAAGATTGCGCCTTCTGCCTTATTTTTATCGTGATTGGAAGCCGTACGCAGATATGTATCGTTTGCCACACAACCTGACGCAAAGGCTAGCAAAAAGATTAAACAACTAATTAATTTCATAATTAAGCAACCTCGGAGCTCTATTTATTAAGAAGATCAAAAAAGGCATGTTTTATACTTAGATTTAAGTCCCTATTATTGCCGTCGTGGTGCCACACACGTTGCGATCATCTAAGTATTCACTACCACCCATTTAACTGTGAGTCATTGGGATGCCTATCCATAGGTAGTTATCTCTTTATTATTGTTCTCACATTTATTATCAAATCGACTTAGTGATTACCAGTTGTAAGGGGTCGTTCATTTCTAGAATTAACCAAACTTTGAAATTCAACTTTCGATTCCTCTGAAAGCCCCATAAGTACTGGACCTAATAAATTTTCGAGCCAAAATCCCAAAAACCAAAAATACATTTGTTTTTAGACAAAACCCGCTCATTCCATATCATTCTGCGCTCATTCCTGCTCACAATACGTTTAGAATTAGACTAATAATCGCCATTTTTAAAAACGTTTAAACGCCCTTTAAATAGACTTTAAATACGCTTTAAACATCAACTTGTTTAAGCGCAACAACTCGATTCATGTCTGGGCCTATCTCAATGGTGAGCAAAATTCCGTTTACCACATACTGCAAAACACTTTGGTTAAAAGTGGATTCGGCGTGTGTTTGGATTAGCTTCATTAACTGTGTGGTTTGTTCAAAGCCAATTAATTGAATTGCCGTTTTTATCATGGCTTCATCAATGACAACCAAAGTGCTTTTAGTTTCGGGCGCGATATCCAAAACGGTTTTAAATAAATTTGGATGCAAGTGCCCTAGCGTCAATTTTGTTCCAGACTCAGGTTTGCCAAGTGACTGCTTAGCCGCAATCGTCGCGACTTGAGATTTAAAATAACTTTGGCCTTCATTAATAGCGTTATTAAAACTCGGTGTGGCAACTTCTCTAATTTGGTGATCGAGTTTAGCTAACATCTGGCCTGTAGCTTTGTCTGCGCCTAACCATGCAAGACCTGGATTGTAATCCCAACCGAGATCAATACCTGGCAAGCGCTCCAGTTCTTCACCTGTTGCTGGGTCAACTTCAGTAAATGGTTTTTGATAATTCTTAAGCGCTGAATCTGGTGTAGCAGTTAACCCCATGCGTTTGATGTCGGCATCACTCAAGCTCACTACTTTACACCTGCAGTTCCAACCGTTAGGCGGATAATGCGTGTGCCAGAAATTATGTTCAATTGGTAAAAGTATGTAATTCCACGCGTTATGTTGCGGTCTTACTCGCGAGTCACCTGCTGTTAAATATAAAAGATACGGTCTACGATGTTTTACACGTTCCTGCTGTTGCCATCGGCCAGCTGCCCGCGCGGTGTTTTTATTGTTTTGATAAATAACCTGCGTACGCCAACCGCGTTTTCCATTGTAAGACCAACCATGTTTTGAAACCGCTTTATCAAAGCGCGCTCTAAACTCAGTGATTGTCTCGCCATTGTCATTCGCAGCAAGTACAGCTCTATATAAGTCGTTTAACAATTCTGTTTTGGTTGCTCCAGCAACGGTAAATCCGCGGGCGTGTATGTGGCCAAGTAAATCTTTATACGACTCAGTGGGTATTTGAACTTTTGATTGAAGATGTGAAATGGCCTCGTCGAACTTTACGAGTTGGCCATATTGGGGATCTAGACTAGGCATATTTCATGAAGTCTTCGTATGAGTCATGATTGATTGACACTAACTCAAGTTCTTTTATTTTTTGGAACTGCCTTACAAGGACACTTGACTTAGTAAAATAAGGGCTAAAATATGTCCCTCGCCCATGTAGATTTGGGTATATCTTTTTAGCTTCTCTTTTGCCAAATGTTTTTTCTATTCTCCTAATGTCTTTCGCTTTAAAGATAGCGAACTGTCGTGTTTTCCAAACTTTCTCGACACACGCTGGCTTGTCACTTTCCAACTGCATCCAGCTAGCTTTAATTAACCCATTAATGTAGACACATAAAATTGTCTGGGATTCGCTTTTAGGCTCCCTAGTGATGCTTATCTTATCTTCACCCAATCTAAACTCCACGCTCGGATATGTCCCGGCCAGATGGTTTCTAATGGTTTCCCATAAATCTTTTGAAATTGGCATTTACATTTCCTTGCTTTTAATACGTCTCAAACCCTTCGCACTTTAGAATGAAATTGATATACATTTTCTTGATCTCTGGTCTCCAATCAAGCTCGCAAGTTTCCATAAAAGCCGCAATAGCTCTAGCTTGTTTAGCAGTTGCAAAAATGGGGTCGTTCGTTGGAGGGGGGTAATTAAGTATCTCTGCTATTTCTTTTATTTTAAATAGCGCGAAAACAGTTTGATTAGGCGCTCCAAAGTTAAAGCAATCATTATTTTTAGGAATAAATTCTACAGTCATTTTTATCTCACAACTTAGCGATATCCAAAGAAATTGCTTGATCAGCGCCCTGCTCATCCCGCTTATAAAACCGGATAAATCGACTGCTATCTATGGTGGTTACAGACTCAGCAATGATGTCCATCGCTTTTTGCCATTTCCCCGATTCGTCTTGAATTTCTAACTTACGTAAACCCAAAATACGCTGCGGATTGATGGTGCCTTGCTTGTCAGTAGAGAACACTTTGTTGACGATAGCTTTGATATTTTGATTGCCGCCTTCGGTCCAATCACTGATGCATTTATCTATCATTTCTTTGGCGATTTGTAGCTCAGGACCCAGTTCAATTCGCTCCTGAATTTGTATTTTCACCGACAACGAATGGTCAAAAGAACGCAGTGTTAAATTGCCTTTTTTGCCACCTAAATTCACGCCATGTTCCTGTGCTAGCAGCTCTAAAAAATCGTCTGCTTCTTCCATTTGTTGGTGCTTAAAATCGGCGAGCTCTTGTTGCTGTTTCTCTGCAAGAGTTATGGCTTTTTTTACAAATTCGTCCTTTATTAGGTCAGTTTGCTTCACGTTCACGAGTGCAACTAAGTTGCCTTTACCATCTTTTAAAAAGCCTTCGGGTATTGCATTCATACGGTTAAATCTCCTGTTGATTCGCCTCATTCATTCCTTGTAAAACCTCTAATTCAAGGGCCTTTGTGGCAACTTCTGCTAAGGCTGAGTTAGATATATTTGGGAACTCATTGAGGATGTTTTGTTTTAGTTCGTCGAGGTTGTTTGCTTGTTTAGCAAACTCAAAAATCTTCTTTATTTCGGCGTCAGTTGCCTGGTCAAACTCATCAAAATTAGGGATGTCAGCGCCCTGTTTGTCACTCGAAAAGTCTTGCTTTGGTGCGCTAGCAATGCCTTGGCCGTCGTCTTTTATTTCTAACAGTTCTTCGCCTTTTTGAGGCTTTGGAATGCCCAATGTCTTGTAAACGTAGTCTTCCGAAACAGGCACCATTTTGGCTGATTCACGAATGACGTTAACCGTTTCTAGGTTGATCTCTTTCTTGTCTCGCCAGACATATTTAGGTGGTTCACCCCCATCAAAATTCACTTTATGGATGGTTTCGAGTAGTTGATTTCGATAGCCAGACACAAGCGCCCTATCAGCGCGTTGGTTTTCACCTGCGCGTTTAGCGTGTGTCTCACTGGCTGCGCGCGCACCGGCTTTTTGCTCTGTGGCAAGCGTTTGTGATGTGAGGGCTTTACTCATTTCCGAGTTACATAGGTTGATAAGCTGCAACTGGACTGGCTCACCTGACATTTTGCTTTCGATAATGTCTAAACTCGCGTCATCTGGTATGACGGCAATACCTTCAGTTATTAACTTCGCTAAGCCTTCCAGCAGCTCACCAATTTTATCGTCTTGTGTGCCTATGGGATATTTCCCAACGGGAAAAGGCACACCAAAGCGCTCACACAACTGTACAAAAAACTTAAAGCCACCGTGCTTAAACATCCAAGGCCAAAAGCAGCTACTTAAAAGCGCAATACCATATGGGTTTTTGGCCTCTGGCATATGCCTAACACATGTCCAGCGGTCTTCATTTATGGGTTCGCCTTCGGGGTTTTCGCGGGTTTTAACTAGGAGCTCGTGATCTGAATTAAAAGCAAAGCGCCCCGTTGGCCATTGCTCAATCGTACTAGGTACCCAGGCATTGTCGCTTTTCTCAAACTTGCCTAAATGCGTGACCGCAAAGCCATGTAAAATCGCGCTGTAGTTGTGCCAATCGATGTCCATCCACTGTGTATTTTTAGCAGGGTTTGCGGCCATCAAATTTTTTGCATTCTCAAAGCTTTTCATGCTAGCGCTATCATCACCGCCTGGCACAAGTTCCGCATTAAATGCGAACATACCAGAGCGCAAACTGCGCAGTTCGCCAATTACATGAGCATCACGAGCAATCTCGTCATATATTAGCGAGCTTTTACCAGCCTTGCGCAGTATAGGATCTGGATTAGGTAGTTCACGCATCATGGCCCATAAAGCTGGGTCTGTTTTGCTCATGCTGAAGGCTTTTTGTAGTGCGCGATATCCTTTGTATGAAAGGTGGGGTTTAGACATGATAGCCCCCTATTGATTTGGTTACTTTTTTGCTTCTTACCTTGGGAATACCGCCCGCACCGGTACTGGCTACCATCCACAACAGCGTGAGTGCACAGCTTAAATCGTAATGGTGGTTGCTCTGTTTCTCGGGCCAGCTTTCTAATTCATCCATAAGTAATCGCGTGCGCCGAGTATGAAAAAGAATCTGTGCAGGTTCGTTGATCACAAAGGGCTCTAACCCCTCGATGCGTTCTTCTTGTGGTACGGTGGCCGTAATACCTCTAAGCGGCAGTGCAACGCCTTGGTCCAATGCATCTTTGATGTAGGTTTGGCGCATAAAATCAAAGGCGTTATTGTTTTCAAAGCCCCATACTAAACAGTTGTATTCAACTTGTAGTTTAATCAAATCTTTTAAAAGCCGACTGGGGCCGCGTACTTTTCGGCTTTCATATTCTAGGTGTAATTGACCTAAACCTTTGGCCCAAAAACCTACAAGCAAAGCGCTTGGATCGGCGCTGGCCGTTTTGCCCATGCTTGGGTCACATGCACCATAGGGTGTCCATAGGTTTAAGCGGTTTACCCAAGTATCAAACCGATAAAAGATCTGTTCTTCGTCCGACTTGGCAATGCCTTGCATCTCTCGATTAAATTCACGTTTATTGGATGCCCACATCACCATAAGGTCATACAAAGACCGAACGCTTGGCCAGCTGGTTTTTGCGGCTTTAGACATTTGCCTTTTGTTCTTAATCCAAAACTTAAAGCTGGGCTTTTCTTCCTTAGAAACAGCTCGACCTTTGGCTGCTGTTTTTTTCTCAAACTCTTTGTCTTTGTAAAGCATGAGCTCACGGCATTGCTCCCATAAATCCATTCTTTCTGGAAACTGTGAAATGGCCTTAAATCTATGAACTAAATGGCCAGGTGCATGCTCAGCACGAGAGATGGGGTCGTCGCTATTGAGTACGGTGTTAACGCCTAAGAATTTAACCGAGCCATCTGGTGGGCCTAAGTACTGTACAGCGGCTTCAAGAAATGCCCAACGGCTATCCCTTTCTGTTGCTGAGCGTGCTTCTTTATCGGTGATGATATCATCGGCCAGCAATAACTTAGGGCGGCTTGCGCCATGGAATGCCCCCCTAACAGACTGATCAGCACCACGGCTCTCAAAGCGAACGCCTTGTGCAGTAACAAACTCACCAATTTTCCAAACCGGAGATGTTTGGCAAACCTCGGGAAAGTCGAGCATTAAGTTACCATTGTTTAGCAGTTCGGTTTTAACCACCTCTAGTGTTTTAGCGGGCATTTTGGCTTCAGCGCCAAACAAAATGGCGTAATCTATAAAGAGCTCAGGCTTTATAAGACCTAGTTCGTTGCATACTGTTTCGTCTTGAAGTAACGCCAATACGGCTACATAAACAGGTGCGAGTTTAACGCCAAGTGTTGATTTCCCTTCGCCTCTGGGCGCTACAAACCAGTTTTTCCAACCGTTTTCTAACGCAATGGCTTCAGGAAACCAGTCCATAAAATACTGTTGGAATTCACTGGGCGTTTGGCCTTCATCCAACCACATATGGTGGGGAAAATACGTATAAACGAAGAACTCAAAATCGCCGCCTAATACGCGCTGTCTTCGCTCTAAAATGGCTTCGGGGCTTGGGTCAATATCGCGCTGCTTAGCTTCAATATCAATTCGTAGCGCAGCTGTAATTTGCTCTAGTTCTTCTAAAAACTCTTTGTTGCTAATATCAGCCATTAGTCGTCCAACATGCTACTAAGTTGAGGACCAAACGCGGTCAAAATCTCTACCAATTGCTGCGCATAATCAGGGTGATATTTAGATACAAAGCTTGCTAGCTTTTTAAGTACATCGGCAGCAACTGCACGCTTTTCAATAGACTTATTACCGCCGCTGAGCTTCATGATTTTTGTGTATGTATCACTGAGTTGATTAAGGGCTTTAATACGGCCATCAATAGATAGCCCTTCGTCTTGTTTGATTAGCTCAAAGGTCGCGTTAGTTTGAATGGTAAACTCTTCAATAAAGTCTTGGGTAAATTCACCCGCAGGGCCTGTTGCTTTGCGTGCAGCTGCACGGGCTAAGTCCCAGTCATCACCCGCTGCTTTGGCCTCACTTTTCCAGCGCCTCGCTGTGCTGTCTGCAACGGTGTGTTTAATCGCAGCAACCGATAAGGCTAAAAGTTCACTCACATAGCTGTGCCGCACCGCATTCTTTTTATCTTCTGGGTGCGCCATCAAGAGCCCCCACCGAGTTTTAACGCTTCAGCCGCTATGGCTACGACTAACCCAGCGCCACCACCCATCGATGCAATTTTAATTCGGTTGTGCGTTACCTTGTCTTCGATTTTCTCAACACGTGTTTCAAGTTTATCTACGCGGGCATTGAGGTCTGTTTTAATCTGTCTAACTTCGTTCAATATAGAGGTTTGAGTAGCTTGTATCTGGCCGATAGACTGGAACAGCTGATTCTCTTGTTCAGGCGTCATACCATTCCCCAGTCTTCATCTGCTCAGTTAACTGTTCAGCGCGTTCGCCTACTTGCACAGCCCAGCGGCTATCGAACATTTCAATTGCAGCTTTATCCCAATCACCGTGTTCTACGGCGGCGATGGTTTTTTTAAAAGCCAGCAAGCCATGAATGCCAAGATTAAAGGCCATGTTTATCAGAACCGCTTTGCGGGCGGGGTTACATTTTGAGGTATCGATGTGCTTTTCTACTTGGGCAGTAAAATCGGCAATATCGTTGTTAAGTAGGTAGTTGATTTCGTCGTCAGTCAGCCCTCTATGTTCAAGGTTTCTGCCAACGCCTATCGATTGGTAGCCACCAGGGCAAACATAAACAGTATGCTCGTATCCTTCATGGCCAATGAGTTGTTGTTTTAGTTTTTCCATGCCATTTCCACATGTGGTTGATCACATGGCTAGTTTGGCAAATTAGAGGTGAGAAATTAGGTGTAAAATGTTTTACGGCGCTTTGAAGTAAAGCCGATATATTAGGCTAAAGCAAAAATTTGGCTGCCGCAACCCTCGTTATTTGAGAGCGTTGCTTTTCAGCTCCCTAACTAGCAACTTGCCCTGCAGTTATGGAGACGACCAAATGGTTCGTGTTTATATATTTGGGAAATCACTATGACCATAAAATGGTGATATATAGCAACATGTTATTATTTATGTTAAAACTGGACCAGTCAGTTAAATGATCCAACTAGTGTCAGAAAAACAACCCATTGGGTCGATATTAAATTGTTATGTTTCATAAGGAGCCAGAGTGAGACGATTATCTGCAATTTTAATTCTATTATGTATCGTATATTTTGTGGGCGGCTGGATTGCCGTACATTTTGATGTCTTTGATAAAGAGGTTTACTTTTCGTATGCAGGTATTGTTGGTGGTTTGGCGTCTGTTGTCGGCCTGTTTGCATTTACAAAGCCAGCTTTAACCAAAACTGATCTTCAAGAAATTGAGATGGATTCACTCAGATCTATAGCAAAAACCACAGAAGAGCTGAGTAATTTAGAAAAAACCAGAGAAAAAACAAAAGAAGAGCTTGATGACTTAGCGGTACAAAAGAAAGAAATGGAATTGCTAGTTAAAAAAGCTAGCTTAGCTTTGTTCTTGAAAGAGCAGTACTCTCATCATGAAAAGAAAATAATTGAAGAAATCTCCACGAACACTCACTTAAACGAAAATATTGAGAAATTGAAAGAAGTATCTCAGAAGTTAGGTGCACTTAACGAAGAAATAGATGCCGACCCTAACGTAAATCAGCTTAAAGAAATATTAAGTACTGCTAGTCGTAGAGAGCCAACTTTAGATGATGCTATTGAAGAGATGCCGCCCTTTACAAAAATGTTATTCATTACAGCACGAGAGTTAGGCTTAGCTATTGGAAATCTAGCCCGCGCAATAAAATGAAACATAACAAACGCTTTGGCCACAAAGGACGAAAAAAAGCAGGCTTGCGCTCCTTCGTCGCTAATTTCAGCCTGCTATTTCACGCCGGTTAGGCAAGCGTTATGTAATTCATTAGTATAGAGATTTTCTATGGATTTAGATTCGATAGCAAAAATTGCTGGTGTCTTAGGCTTTATCATAAGTGTAATGACTTTTGCTCTAACTCGATATGAAAGAAGGGCTAAGTGTGTTGTTGAAATTTGTATCGGTGATACCAGTCAATTTCGTGACGAATTATGCTCAGAAGATTATGATGAGCTCATTAAAATTAGGGTTACAAATATTGGTGGCTCTTCTGTAATTCTTAAAGCGGAATCGTTCTTTTTCGCCGCATTGGATAATAAGACAGTTTCTTATCAAGGAAAAATAGATTGGCTAGGGTTAGATAGTTTACCGTCTCCTCTTAACCCTGGTGAATCATGTGAAGTAGCTGTTTTTACAGATTCTTTGCTAGAGATATTAAGTTTCAGTAAACTCGATAAATACTGTAATACATCTGATGCAATGAAAACAAATGTCGATATAGTCGCTGGTGTTAAGGACTTAAGTAATAAGACGTACATTAGCAAAGGCTTTAAATATTTTTATTACGTAAATGCGCTAGAAAGAATTACATAACAAACTGTTGAAGAGTTACTCGCAACACGTGGCATTTTTACCATGCGTTGGTTTTAGTGTTTGTGGCGTTAAGAACTACCGCTTCTGGCACACAGCTGCCCTTCACCTCTAACGCGTTTATGTCCAAAAATGAGTTAGGGGGAGTTTGCTTTGGAACATTTTTTCCTTAGCGAAAATAAAATCTGATACGCCATATTCAAGAATCAAAGAAACCAGCCCCCACACCTAACAACGAAGGCTGATCACACACCTACAACTTCAACTCCATCTGCTTATGCGCATCGCCAACTAAAATCGGTGCGCCATCGGCTTCGGAGGTCACTATTAAGTTGATCATTTGTCTGGTCAACTTATAGCGTCTTACTAAATTTTGGACTGAAACGCCCTTTTTAAACTCCTGTCTTATCTTGATGTTTCTTAGCTGGATTAAAATCTTGTCCAACTTTGGTATTTGGTAAGTACTACCTGCATGGTTAGATAACGCCCTTGCCATATC
This sequence comes from Pseudoalteromonas sp. SMS1, assembly GCF_021530565.1. GTDB lineage: Bacteria > Pseudomonadota > Gammaproteobacteria > Enterobacterales > Alteromonadaceae > Pseudoalteromonas. The sequence continues at coordinate 127,056 of NZ_JAKGBI010000001.1, read as the reverse complement.
AACGCTAAACCGCTTACAAAATTCGTGATTAGGCGTTGGCTTATCGGGAATAAAAAACAAGTTGCCCTGCTCTTCACTTAAGGCTTTTACTGCATCATCCAGCCCCATAGTTACGACAAATAATCTAAGCCCATGTGGTAGCAAAGACACATCTAGTTCAGGCTCAGCCATCGTCTAATTCCTCTAGGAGCCACTCAATGCTGAACTCATTTGATGCAGCTTGCATTTCTCTTGTTTCATCCCATTTGGTCCTAAGCTTATCAATACGCTGAATACTCGGCGGTAAGTTGTCGTATTGCGCTTCTTCAAAAAGCGGCCTGTCTGGGTTGATAACAATTGATTCGCCTTTAGGCATGATTCGTCTCCTTACGATTTAACCACTGTTTTAAAATCTCAGTCACTGCTTGCCAGTGACCTTCGGCATTATATAGGCGCTTACCGTCACAAAACTTCTCACAAAAGGCATCACATGCTTGTTTTGAGTCTTGTTTCACTTTTCCTGCACGGGCCAACTGGCCCCAAAGGCTATAAATCAGTTTGAGCTGCTTTGGCATTTCTTGCTTAGGGACCATTTGCTGATAACGCTTGAGTAGTGCTCGTTGCTGGTTTTGAGTCAGCCCCGTACAGCTATTGGTCAGCCCGCCACTAATTTGCTTCACGTTTTTTACATGGCATACCTGGTCAATGCCTGCCGCCCGTTGCGCAGTTTTTATTGCTTTAATCATCGGGTTCATGCTGCTTTCTCCACGCGCTCTACATGGTGCTCTGGAAATACCGCAAATTCCTCAATATCAAAGTCCCAAGGTTTAGTGTCATCAATGCATAAAGTCGCTATGTGCCCAAAACGGTTGGTAAATTCTTTGGTAAAACTTACCGTTAAATTAACCTTGGCTATCTGCTTACACTGATATAACCTTTGCCCTAGGAAAATACAAAACGCCGCAGGCACATTGCCGTTTACGCCATCTAAAATGGTCCCGCTTGGGTCCTCTGTGGCTAAAACACTTAGCATGTGTTGGTCGGTTAGCGTGTCGTTTAATACAAAATGACCGCCAAAGGTATGGTGATATATCTTTACTCTTAACATGGTGTTTTCCTTAATTAATGAGCCCAGTTGCAGCTAGGCTCGTTGTTTTATACAGCTTGTTGATTCAGTACATTGGCGAAGATTGAGTTCACCAAGAGCTTGTCTAACTTTTTGTTTGGGTTTTTCCGGCTGTGACTCAGGATGTGAGGGAGCAGGTTTTCGACTAGGAGCCTTGAGTTTCCCTCTACCCTTTTATGCAACCACTGCCACCATTGTTCATCATCAGACTCAAGCGGCACTGTGCCTTGGGTTAACTCGTTAAATAGGTTTTTGATATCTTCAATTGGCACTTCACCAATGGGTTTTGGCCAAAAGCACACACGAGACGAAATTAACTCGTAACGCTCATTGGTTTGTAACTTATCGACTAACTGGATGTTTCCAATCAAACACACCCCCACCTTTGCAGCATCCGAAATGGTCCTAAGCGGGTCTAACGCACTTGGCTTACACTTGTCGGCCTCGTCTAACAGGATGATGCGCTCTGTGTTCTCGATAGTTCTAACAATGTTCTCGATGTTTTTAGCGACACTTGGCTTTCTGGGCAAACCTAAAGAGATACACAGTGACTCAATCACTTGTTTACTGGTTGTTTGTTCACTGCCAACAATCAGTATTGCCAGCGGGTTTTCTTCACAGTAGCGCTCCAAACCTTTGCTTTTTCCAATACCAGCTTGGCCTGCGACCACAGAAAAGCGCCTTCTAGCTCTGGCATGCTCACACGCGAGTGCAATCACCTTAGCAACGCTTGTTGGCACAAACGGTACTTCACCGTATCGAATGGTGATAACCTGCCTTTCGTCTGTATCATGGTCGTCAGCAGCATCGGTGCCAGCAGGTGCGACTATGGCATATATGTCATGTAAGTATTTAGTTGGGCTTGCCGCATACTTACCAGAGAGCAACTGGCTAATGGTCGAGGCCGACTTATTAATCTTTTTAGCAATATAAGTGCTGTTAACCCCTTGGTTTACGATGTCTTCATCGGTCATGCGCTTTTTAATACGCGCGACAAGTAACTTGTCATTGGCGTTGTAGCAATCCGAAAAGCCGCTCTCAGTGCTAAATTCTTTGGGGTCAAAGTCGCCAAAAAAGTGCGCCCACAAAACTCCCAATAGCTTTTTAGGATTAATTGGCGATTTGCCAGTCAGTACCGCGTTGACTTGGTTCAAGTCATAGCCCAAGCAATAGTCTTCTGGGCCAAGGGCGTAAAATTCAATTTCTTGGTTTATTAGCTTTACTTGAATTTGTTGCTCGTCGCTGTAATGGCTCGTGAATTTACTCATGAAGGTCTCCTAAATCTATTTGATAATTGGCCTGGGCGGCTTCAAAGTGTTCAACCTCAAAGTCAGAGAGGTCCATGTTTAATACTTCAGGTTCAATGTCAGGAATGGCGTCAACGTCTGCGGCCAGTTCTTCAACGGCGGCTACGTCAATCACACGTTTTTGATCGGCTCTTGCACGCTTTTCAGAAAGCTGGTTTTGAATTCTCTTTTCTTGGCCTTGCAATCGTTTAAGGTCGGCTTCTTCAATTCGGCTTGTTGGCAATGCCTCGACCTTATTTTTAATGCGGCAATTCATAATGAACTCGCCAGTTTGCTCATACAGCACAAGGTAGGTGTCGTCGTGCAAGTCATAACCTGCAACCAGCTCTTTGCCATTAAATTGAAATAAGTAGTCAGCGGTATAAACGCGTTTGTGTAGTTTGATTTGGCCACGGGCCACTTTAACTTTGGTTCTTGGCAGGACCACAAAGTCGGCTATGGCGGGCTGCTCTTGAATAAGCCCTTCTTCCCATACTTGCAAGCGGGTTTTGCCCTTTATTTCAGGGTGTGGGCTGTTGTGGTAATGGTCTAAAAACGCTTTAAACTCGGCTATCCATTGGTCTAAAGATGGCAGCTCGCGCTTGCCTTTTTTAACATCGTTAAGCAGTTTTAGCTTTTCGCGCTCGTTGTGGTCTGGGCCACAGTAACTTTCAAAGCGTTTACCCACGTGCTCTTCCATATGTTTAAAAAAGCGTTCTATCCACTTTGCGCGGGCATTACCTGGTATGGCAAAAATGACTTCAATATCAAACTGGGCATAAACACCACAGCAGTCATCAGACATCATTTTTGACCTATAACCACTGCCGTTATCGACATACAACATGCTAGGAATGTGCTGATGAGTTTGAATCGCACGCGTTAACGCCGTCATGGTGGCAATGGCATTTTCAGACTCGCTAATCTCCCACCCCACAATGCAGCGGCTCGCAACATCTTGAAACGCGGTTAACTCAAAGCGCCATGCCTTGCCTGTTTTTGGGTGTGCCACATACACATCAACTTGGTGGCCGTCGCCGTTATAAATAAAGCCAGGAGCAATATGCTCAGTCGAGCGAATAATAAAGTCTTTGTGCTTTTCGCGGTAAAGCTTTGCGCCCATACGGTAAGGGCTTTGCGGGCCAAGTTCGTGCGGCATACTATTAATAAAACGCCTGACTTGGCTTGCCGTAGCATCAAAACCGAGCTTTTTTAAATCTTCGGCAACCAATGCAAAACTGGGCGAGTTTATACAGTGGTAAAGTTCTAACGCTTTTGCTGCCCATTTAGGCTGCGCGGGCATGCGGCCTTTGTGTTTAGGTAGTAACCCTTCAACGCCTTCAAGTTTATAGGCATTAACCCAATTAAAGGCTGTTGCACGTGTTGGCACTTTGCCAAGGTCGGTCACAGCTTGGTGTATGGCAGGTGTTACCAGCCCACTATTTAATGACTCAATAAGTGCTGTTCTTGCCTTATCAACACTTAAGCCACTAGAGAGCCAATGTTTTACCAGTGCAGTGCGGTTTTGCGCTGTTTTGCGTGCTTTGTCGCTGGCCTCTGACCATGCACTTTGGCTCACAATCGCTGGTAAGTTGTTAAATCTAATCACAGCAGGATGCATTACTTAATCTCCTTGCTTTGCTTGTTGAGTAAAAACTGTTCGAGCAGCCGGTTACGCTCTGTTTCCACGTATTGCCACTCAGCTTTGGTAAATTTCGGTAGGTGCTCTATGCCTTCAATGTGCCCAGCAAACTCGCCACTTAAACGTTCAAGCGCGGTGCCTATTTGGGTGTAGATTGCAGCCCACGTGTGATGCAGTACTTGTGCAGCACTTACGCGCGAATCTAAGTCCAATTGGCGGTTGTCACACAATTGCGTGATCTGTGTAATGGTGTTTACGAGCGCTTCATTTAATAGCTCGGTATTACAAATGGCGTCTTTACGTATCTCACTAATAAAAACATGCATGTCAAAACGTACTTGTGGGACCTTACGTAGCTTTTCGTGCTGTAAGTCATTAATGGCTTGAGCCGCTGCTATTTGTAGGTCGTCTCGCTCTTTCATCAAATCAGCAACTTGCTGCTTAATGGCGTTACCCGACGTCTCGGCCAGTACTTCATAGTCTTCATCGTCGAGCTCTTTGAGCGTTTCGATTGGCACTTTAGTAAGTTCGTTAAGTTGGTGTGTGTTCAAATTCAAAATGGACAATTTGTCCACTTTGCTTTTGGGCAAAGCTTTTAGCATTTTCGCTATCGCCATAGCCCTGCTAGCAGTTCGCCTATGGATGCTTTTTTCGTGCAATAAAGAGTTAAAACGCCCATGTTCTGTTTGTGACTTTAGCCAAAGCAACAGTACGCCCATTTTTGCGGCATCTGTGAACTGCCTGTTCGCTAAAAACGCGACTTGGTCCATGCACTCATCAATTGTCGCTGGTAGTTCGACATACAAAACAGATTCAAGCTTACCTATTTGGTACTCGATCTCTTCTGCTGATTCAGGGCAAACTAAGTCAGAACTCATAACAAACTCCGGATTTCAGGCAGATCTTGGTCTTTGATAGGCATGGTTTTAAGCTCCGAAATTAGGTTTTGATTTTGACTGATTCGAGAATGGATTCGCGCTTGTCTTGCAGTTCGCGCATTTGCATCTCACATTCTGAGGCTTCTTGCAGTTTTTTGGCGCGTTCGTCCGAAGCGCTATACATTAATGGCATAAGTAAAATATTGGCGGGTTCAACACTTTTAATAGCCCAACATAAAGCTGGTAGGTACTGAATTGGCATTGATGTAGGTTGGCTTGGTGCAAACCATTTATTAAGCTTGCCTTCGTCTATTTCCACAACTTCTACCTTTAAAGCCTCATTCATACGCCGCGCTAAACCTTGACGAGTAAAACCACACCTGCGCATACATGCATTAACGCATTGACTAAAGTGATGGAGTATTTCGCAATCGGGTGGGATCTCACTCTCTAAAATGTTCATGGAATGTTGGTTCTCAGACATGGTAAAAATCTCCTTAAATTAACCTAGACTTGGTAGTTCTAGAGGTTCATGCTTGGGTCAGGCACAGGCTTTCCAGCCTGAATAGCTTTTATAATTTGCGAGCGCCTATGTGACCGATCTTTTGGGCCTCGTTTTGGCTTGGTGAGGTATTTGTTGCCAAAGACTTCTGTTCGTTTCTTGTTTAATGCTAAGCAGATAGCTTCAGCGATAACGAAAGATTGAACAGCACCTTTTGCAACATTAGCAACGTGTGAATTGGTGACTTGTTTTGCCTTTGCGATATCTTCAATCTGTATGTCTTTGTTTGATAGTTCTTTCTTTATGTCTTCATATGACATTGTTGTGTAAGTCATGTTAGATTTACCTGTGTTGTAAATTAATGTTGGTAACTATGTTTGTCAGTGTTCGTATATTAAGCTAGTGGCAAATATGCTTACTGTCAACTGGAAAGTTATTTTGTTTTTTATTATTGAAAGGTATTGACTGTAAACTATGGTTATCGATAGTATCTCAGAGTCAGAGATTGATCTTGTGATCGAACGCTTGAGAAAAGAGCTTGGCGTTAAGAGTAATCGAGCACTTTCTGAAAAGTTAGGTTTGTCGCATAGTGGTGTTGCTATGGCCAGAAAGAAAGGTACTTTGCCTTATGGACCAATAGTAAACGGCTGTATTCACTATAAGATTTCCTTGGATGAGGTGTTTGGCATTGAAGTAGACCAAGCATCTGGCAGTAGCTCTACGGAAGAAAAAGAACCAACAAAGAGTGAAGAAGTAAGCAGAAATAGTGCTGAAGATGCACTAGCTGCAATCGCGCTTGTTGAACAGATAATAGATGATTTACTTTACCCTAAAAACTTGGATGCAGAGCGTGAACTTCTGATCCGTAAAAAGTTAAGGCCAATGTTAATCGAAAAAACATTTGAGCATAACTTTAACGAAGTCATGGTTAAAACCATTGCGGAAGGAGCGCTCTATATGGCCTTTTAAAGGATAGATTATGATTAAAACAAAACTTGCCACAGCAATGCTCGCGTTTGGATTGCTGTCTGCCCCCTCTCTCGCACTAGAACCATTACCAGACAGAGCGCGTGTACAGCACATGAATACCGATTTGTTACTACCCGATGGCAGCACACTCAATGTTGATGTGTCGTTTGATTGTGGTAGCGACTATCAAAACACCGCTGTTATGGTAATGAGCGACTCTGGCGCTAAGTTAATTGCCGCTGCATACACCCACCTTTACGGCGAAGCCGCTGGCCAAGCGGTTATGGATACCTGGCAAACCAAGCAAAATGCCTCGGACCCACGCAAACCAACTTACCTATTTATCCTCGCTCCACGAGAGCAAGACATCAATTGGAAACCAAATAAAGCGAATAAACTTAACAATTTGTTATCACGTGTTAGTATAAGTGAAACAAATAGTTTGGACCAAGCATCAGAAACTAAACCGCAAATACCTGTAGTATTGGCTGGTTGTGGTGTAAGAAACCATAATTCTCAACAGGTTCAATAACGCATTTATGGGGTGAAGGTTCACCCCTTAGCAGGAAGGAATTCTTAGCGATGTTACCAGCAAGGACAATAATTGCAGCGCTAGCAATGCAAAGTGGCTTAGCCTGCGCGTTGGATTTAGAGCATTTAAGCAGCGTAGCTCAAGACAGCAATAACTTTATTTACTTTCCATCTCATAAAGGGTTGTTGAGATACGATGGTCAGCATATTTTAAACTTAAGTGAATTTTCAGATTTACCTAAAGGGCTGGCTAATGACATTGAGATCAGCAAAACCGACGTAGCCTATGTTTTATATACATCTGGGCAGGTTTGGTCGATTGATCTTAAAACGCTTAACTCTGAAAAGTTTGCAGAAACGACTGCGACTAACATCGAGATCACCAAAGATTCATTATTTGCGCAAGAACGTAACCGAATCACTGAGTACGACCTAGTGACAGGCACGTTTTCAGTTAGGTTATCTGGCAAGGAGCATATCCTTGATATTGATACTGGATACGAAAGTGTATATGCATTAGCCAATGATGGCTTGTACCACATAAAACGAGTAGACGCTGAAAACGTAGTACCAAAGCAAGTAAATAAAGGTAACTTAGAAGCCACCCCACACGGTGCTGTTTACTTTGCCAATGATCACCTAGGGTATTATTCACACCTTCAAGACACTACCCTAGTAAACGATAATATTTCTAACGCGAGTAATTTAACTTACGTTCCCCCTTATTTTGTTTACTACACAGACCGTGACACAGTAAACGAAGTAGCGCTTTCTACGTTAGAAAAAACCAGATCAGACATTAGCTCAACGAGTAAATCTTACCTTTCACTTTTTGCTGATAAGAGCCAGCAACTTTGGGGTTTAAACATCAACGAATTTGGGGTTGTTGAAGGCAGCAGCCGTACCACTCCATTAAGGCTTGGCTCTGCTTACAACCTAATTGAGCGCGTGGGTAAAAGCTGGTGGATTGGCAGTACAAAAGGCATCTACGTAGATGAAGAACCTGTAATTTGGGTAAATGATGCGATTGGCCAAGGAAAAGAGTTTGAAGTTACTGCGTTTTCTTACTTTGCAGGAAAGTTGATTGTATCTACTAGTATTGGCTCGTTTGCGGTATCTCCAGAGCTTAAAACGGTAGACAAGATATATGCAGGCTACGTTTTAAATTCATCCGTGATTGATGAAAAGCTCTATTTGGCGACTAATGATGACGCGATTGTTGGCCTCAACGCGAAGCTTGAGTATGAAGATTTTAATGCGATAAATTCTGTTTTGATCAGTAAAGAGATCCTCAACGTTACACAGATTGATAGCGATATATACATAAGTACTGCAGCAGGCCTGGATAAAGTCGTAGGCAATAACGCGGTGTCACAGATGTACCAGGGCAACCATAAAGTCACCGACGCGGCAGAGTTAAACGGCCAATTGTATATGTCTACATATGGTGATGGGCTGTTAGTTAGAAACAACAACGAATGGACAAAGATCCCCTCGCCTTCGCATATTCGAGAAATAGTAGAAGCGAGAGACAAACTGTACTTATTAACCAATAACGGAATACATGTGTTTAGTAGCGAATACAACGCTACAAGGCTTATTAGAGAAACGCAAAACCACTCCTTTATTGTTGGCAGCTTACGAATTGTAGATGACCAGTTTATCGCGATTAGCGACAAAGCATTTATAGAATTGACCGAAACACAGTTTCACGAATTAGCGCCGCCCGTAGTGAGCTTTATACAAACTCCGAGCGGTATTCATTTCAAAGATGATGCGCTCGAAATTGAAAACAGCGAATGGATGGTTGTGTCGGTTTCAAACCTTCAGTACGCAAATAATGAAGGTGTACAGTTTGAATATCAATTTAATGGCAGTGAATGGCGTCCTATTAATAGCGCCGAGCTGCACTTAAACGGCTTAAGGCCAAATAGCTATAAAATTCAATTCCGCCAAGTACTGGGTAACACAGTAAGCGAACCTACATCATATGAATTTAAAGTGCGCTCTGAATGGTATAACTCGCCAAAGGCAATCAGTGTTTACTTTGCAATTGCGGTGTTTGTGGTGGCAGCGATAGCGTTTTATACCTACTTTTGGATTCAATCATTCAGACGAGTTTACCGCCAAAATGAATACAAACGCCAAAGCAGTAACGTTGGCCGAATAGCCATGTTAAATGAGCAAGCTAAAGTACTCATTAGCTCCAGCGACGACACTATGTTTACTGAGGGCTTAGTTAAGCTAGATAAAATATCTGAGCTGGTAGCGCCCATAGTTAATAATGGCCCTTACCTTGGTGAGCAAAGGTTACTTGCTGGCTTAGACTTACTTCAAATGCAGTCTAGCTTACAGGCTAAAATTAAAGTTAACTTTGAAACTGTGATTGGCAACGTAAAGCTAGACCCGCAGCTAGAACGCGACATTTACGCCGTTGTTTATCACGGCCTTCATAACGCTGTGCATCACTCAGAAGGCTCTGAGGTTAACGTATTCGTGCACAAGCTTAGAGGTAAAATTCACGTAAACATAGAAGACGACGGCATTGGCATACCGCTACGTTCTCGCCTCCACTTTGGCGAAGGCCTATACAAAATGAGCGATGTAGCCAAGTCATACAAAACCAAGTTTAAGCTTAAGTCGTCGCGCAAAGGTACCAAGATTCGAATCGTCTTCCCGCTTATTGAGAGAGATAGAAAGAGCAAGGAGGAAATTGAGAGAGAGATTAGGGAGAGGATGTGAGCCGCAGTTAGCGGCTTACGATGTTTAAAATGATCTTTTATTGATAGAGTCCTTCAAGCTCTGGAAGACGCAAAAAATAAGATCTACGAGAGTTCCCAAAAGCTCTGTGTCTGTTTAATCTAAGTGACACATGGATTAGATAACAACGTAATTTTGCCCTAGTGATTCCAACATAGTGAAGATTTTTATCTTCCTGTAGGTTGGGGTAATTTATGTCATCAAAGTTTTGCCCAGGTATTCTATGAGGAAACGACCACTCTTCCATATCCAGATGAAACACAATTTTGAACTCTAAACCTTTAGCTTTATGTAGGGTCATTAATTGTAGTTCATTCTCAGTTATAGGCTTAAACAACTTAATTAATGATTCGTTATTCCAAATTAGCTCTAAAGCGTTTATCTCTTGTTCAGTGGATTCAACCCCCAGCGTTTCTAAGAAACATTCAGCTTTTCCGAAAAAACTCTGCAAGTTTTGTGCATTACGGACTTCGTTTAATATTGCTCTTTGCTCCAAAATTAACTTTGGTTTGAACAATGATTGATAAATATCTATTATTTCTTGCACAGTTGATATAGCCCCAAATTTTAACGCCAATAAACTTGAATATATATCGGCGCATTCAGAACCTATTTTATTCAGTGGAGTATCTCTATACAGCCGATAATCTAGCTTTAACCCTGAAGAAAACACATCTAAAGAAACATCCTTTTTAGCTAATATTCCTATTTCACATTCTTTAATATCGCTATTTACCACCCAGTCCTTAATCCAATTTGATATCAGCTCTGCAGCATTGCTCAAGTTTCCGTCTATTTCTTTACGATAAACTTGAATATCACCCTCACAATCGGTAGCTTGAAAGTTTGGATTTAATACTCGTGAAGCGTAGTTTACTATTGAAGGGTGACAACGGTGGTTTGCAGTTAATTCAAAATGTTCAAAGTTATCGGCTTTGGCTAGCTCTAATAATAGTTCCGGTCTGCTTCCTCTGAACCCATAAATAGACTGATTTACATCTCCAACAGCTGTAGCAATTAACCCTAAATCATAAAGCTTTTTGAAAAGTTCATGTTGAGCATAGGAAGAATCTTGGTATTCATCCATATAAACATTAGAATAACGTGCTTTTATGTATCGTCGAGCTGCTTCTGATTGCTCTAAAATCAAAACAGATAAAGCTGCGAAGCTTTGCATCCATAAAATACCTTCTCCATATAGCTCCTTGAAACCTCCGTCAACCTGTATGTCTTGAGTTGTAGGAGACGTATATTGTTCGGCAAGAAAATACTTTTCTGGCTCAGCGAGCTTCTTTACAACCTTACAGTTTGAAGGCTTGTTCCCCCAAATTCGACCCAAGAATGGTATGATCAACTCGTTCAGGCAAAAGCTATCTATTGTGCCGAAAAAACTATTTTTAGTATCGTGAGCATTCTCGTTACACCTTTTTTTAAGCTCTGAGCTTGCTTTCTTTGTAAAGGTTATTGCGATTATTCCTTTGTGAGACGGCAGTGTAGATGTAACTTGCTTAATTTTTTCCTTTACAACTGTAGTTTTTCCACTGCCAGGGCATGCTGTTATAACTATGCTTCCCTCATAATTAACCGCTGATAACTGCTCTCCTGTTAGCATCAAATTAGGCATTAGTTACCTCTAACAACTTTATTAAAGGCTTAGCCAGTTCTTTCCCGTCCAATTTTATTAAGTCGTTTTTTATTGATTGAAGAAGTTCTGACATTCTAAGGGCTTTCTTCCTCTGTAAGTAATTTATGGCATCGTCAGCATTGTCTTTTTTTAACGCGTTGACAATTTCATCGGTTAGCTCACCAACTAAATCATTCTCGAGGTCAACTATCGAGAGAAATATGCCTTTAGGGTTAACTATATTTGACACATAGTCCCATTGACCACCCTCAATTGTTTCAATTGCATTTGGCTCATGATCTATGTTTAGTAATTTAATTTGTCCGGCAATACCCAAACAGCGATTAAGGCCTAAAAACTGCCACTCATTTCTGTTTGGTACTTTAGATATGTCGTTATCAGTTCTCATTACCCAAGGTATATTCATTGCATCTAATATTTCAATGTAAACTTCAAATGCAACTCCATCTACAGATAATATGGATAAATTTTGGAAATCTAGATCGATGTTGAGGGCTTCAGCTAAAGAGTGATAAAAAAGCAATTCTGAAGGACCTTCTACTAGAAACACTGCGCTTGAAAAAAGTGCTTCAGCCGGTATTACGCTCATTCTGTAACCCATATTTTGCCAACCCTCCTTAATAACATCTGAGCAACCATCACTTGCCGCAATAGTTGAGGATTCTCTTTGGAAAAGCCTAATGATGGAGTTCGGAGAAAAGTGAACGGCTATTTGTGGTGAATGGGAAGAAATTATAGTTTGACCAGGTAGAGCATTAATTAAGTACTTTGCTAATTTTCTCTGCTGGTGTGGGTGAAGGTGAGCTTCAGGTTCTTCAACCACATAAAATACCACTTGACTATCGACATTATGCTCTCGAGCGCTCTTTGCTTTCCACAAGGCTAAGAGAATTTGATTATTTCTACCATCTCCACCGAGCATGACATTGGTACCATTTGCAGTGGCTCCTAGCTGAAGCTTTTCAATAAAGTCATTTACTTGAATAGCTCCTGTATCTAGCTGTACTTCATATTCAGAATGGTGGTGGGCCATCTCCTTCAGCTCTTTATTTACGTCGTTGGTTGCATGATCGACATATGTAAGCTGAGACACTTTCTCGTTAAGGGCGGTCAAATCGCCGCCAATTTCACGAAGCAAATCGTCATCTTCTGCTTTCTCGGCGTCTGAAAGGTTTTTTTGTGTGCTCTTTAATAGTTGACGCTTTTCTTTTCTAATATACCTTTCAAGATCGCGTTGAGACTCTATATATTTCATATGCATACGGCGCAAATAAAACCTACTATCAATCTCTTCTAAGTCATCTCTGGATTGCCCGATATAAAGTTTATAGGTTAGCTCATTTCTTATCGCTTCATATCTTAAATAGGTTTTATTGTCTTCACTCACGTTGCCTTTCAGCACGGATAAAACTGCATCTTCCTCTATATTTGCAAACTCTATGGTGATAGAAATTAAATCACTAGTGCCTTTATTACTTACGTGAAAGTCGAGCTCGTTTGGCTCGATATCGGATTCTGATAAACTTTTATCCAACAATATTCTTAGAGCATGGAGTAGGTTGCTCTTTCCAACATCATTTGCACCAATTATAAGAGTGTTTTGATTGAAGTTGATTATCGAGTCAGAAAAATTTCTGAAGCCAATTAAGTGTACATTACTGATTATCAATTTGTTTTCCTTTTGAAGTTATAAATTGTTTTGAAATCTATATTTAGTTTGTACGTGCTGTTCTATATTTACGAACGATCATGCTTATGTGACAAGCTATCTTAAGCATTGCAATCCATTAGCCTGCTTTTTGCTTACATTGAAATCCAAACTGCCCCGCCCTTTGCCCACATTTCTACTTTAGATCCCACGCATCTGAACTTATGGGTACCATCAGAGGTTTTTCGTTTGTATAAAACCACCAATGCATTGTCTTCATCTGTCCCAATAAAGCTTAACCTGTCTATAGAATAGTAAGTATTTTTTGCTACTTTGTTTATACATTCACTAATTGTCGATTGACTGATGGATGTGGTTTTCTGTTTGCTCTTAGAAACGTTGGCTGCTGGAACTATTTGGGGGGAGTTATCTTCCTGTTTGGTTTCGCGAGTGAAAATTACTACACCAAACAAAGCTATCATCGTTAAAACAACAGTCTTATTCATTTCTCTTTGTTATTCGTAATAAAATATTCCAATATTGTAAGGCAAAGTAACATTTATGTAAAAACTATATGCTATGGATTTAGTTATTATTTTCATGAAAATATAGAGCAGCGCTGTATGGCTTTGTGCCAGGTTTTATTTAGATTCTAGTACAGTGGTGAATTTTTAAGTGACTTAAACAAGCTGAAGCGTTTTTAAAACGGTTTTAAACATGGTTCCAACCTACTTTAAAGCCGGGTATCTAATTTGAGAGGTAACTTCACTGGTAAAAGTTACCTAAACAATTACTTTAGGCCTTGTAAGAGTTCAAGCGATAAGGCGTCCAGCTCTTCGATTTCCCAAGTTTGCTTTTCATTGAGGCCAAAGTTTTCGCAGGTTGTATTGAGCTCCTTGATCACTTGTTGCTCCCTGTCGTTTAGGTTGTCCTTTTCTACATTTTCAATCGGGTAATGTGTTATATCCCAGTTTTGTTTGTGTGCTAGGGCTAACACTAGGTGCACGTAACGATAGCGCAGATTGCTAAGTGATTGCGGTTCACCGTTGCGCTTTATCTTCGGTCTTCTTGCTTTACCTGCTAAGATTTTGGCAACATTTCTGCGGTATTCATTCAATCGAGACTTCTTAGACGCCTTACCAATATAATTAAACTCTGCTTGGCCTGTATTAATACAAATATGGTAAAGAAATGGCTGCTGAAGATTTATTTTTTTGGGGTTAGTCCATTTATAGATTTTCATATCACTTGTTGAATTCTTATTTGTGCTAAGCATAATAGTTACACAAGTTGGGAGCTTTAACCAACTAATATGTAAAACATTTTACGCCTAATTTCTTGTTCCTCCCCCGCTATTCTGAGCTCATTGATTCAACGATGAGCACCTACAATGGAAAACACAGAGTTTGACTGGTACGAGATTTTTACCGCTGGCACCCACACCGACTCAAACGGCAATACACAGGAGTTTACTGCCGCAGATTTAGACTCTGTGGTCACAAACTTTATCCCTAAGACCAGCCCTTTAGTCATTGGCCACCCTAAGACTAACGACCCAGCATGGGGTTGGGTTAGCGACTTAAAAGTCGAAGACGGTAAGTTGTTTGCCAAAGCCGAAGATGTGGCCGCTGAGTTTGCTGATGCGGTTGAAGCAAAGCGATACCCCAATCGTAGTGTGCGTTTAGAGGGTGAACCAGGTAACTACTTTTTAGGTCACGTTGGTTACTTAGGTGGCAACCCCCCTGCTGTTGCGGGTATGCCTTGGCAATTTAACGAAGACACCAAAGGCGCAGTGTTTGAGTTTGCAGCCAATGAAGCAAGCGAGCGTATTGAAGATGTTGCCATGCAAACCGCGCGTTTAGTTACCGACTTTATGGGTAACTTACGCGATTGGGTAATTGAGCAGCATGATCTAGAGACCGCAAACCGCCTCATTCCAAATTGGGAAGCCGACTGGCTTAACCGCAAAACCATCATCGCTGAACACGAACAAGACAAACAGCGCTTTGGCGACCATGCCTTTAGCGCCCCTTCTAATAACCCCGAGGAACAAGAAGTGAGTGACAAAACTAAAAACGAACCCACCGACACCGAGAAAGCATTGCAGGCCCAACTGGACGCGGCGAACAAGCGTAACGCTGAACATGAATTCAACCAACGTAAATTTGATGCGCAAACGTTTATTGATACCAAGGTCAATGGTGGCAATGCCCCGCGTATCACCAAAACAGACGGCTTGGCCGAATTCATGGCCCACCTTGAAACAGGTGCAGCAAGCACGTTTGAGTTCGCTGCGAGTGATGGTAATCAAACTGCTACTGCGCAACCAGCGGAATACTTTAAAGGTCTACTGCTCTCTTTACCGGAGCGAACTGGACTCACCAAAGAGTTCAGCCGCAAAGACGACAACGAAGAAACCGAGATTGATAACTCAGCTGATGCATTGGCTCAAAGAGCTGTGGAGTATCAAAGTGCGCAAGCAAGTAAAGGTTTCACAATCAGTTTAAGTACAGCGATGGACCACGTTACGCAGGAGTCAAACTAATGGCTATACCAGGATTAATTAGAAACTTTGAGTCTGACACCCCATTGCCTGCAAACCGGTTTGTTGCGGCTGATATTGGTGACTTTATGGCAACCAAAGCCACGGGTATTAACAGCCCTATTCTTGGAGTCACCGAGCAAGGTACAGATAAAAAGCTGCGCGTTGATGTGGTCATGACACAGCTTGCACCCATAGAACTGGGCGGCGACTTTTCTGGCGGTGAATATGCGGTAAGTGACAGTGAAGGCCGCGCCATACCCTTAGACCCAACAGCTCTGGCAGACGATACCGAAATCCATGTAGCTGGCAAGGTACTCGAAAAAGGCGACGCGGGCACCATTGTCGATATTCATATCGCCCCATTTGTGATTATTAAATAAGGAGAGTTGCCATGAGTGATGGTATGCCATTTACCCCCGACGTGCAGCAAACGGCGATAGCAATTGCCTATACCAATCGTCAGTTAATAGCCGATAGGTTACTGCCCTACGCGTCTGTGAACAGACGCGAATACAAATGGGGTGAGTACAATCTAGCGGATAAGTTCACGGTACCAGATACCAAGATTGGCCGTAAGTCAGAGCCAAACCAAGTTGAGTTTGGTTATGACGACAGAACTGGCTCTGTGACTGACTATGGTTTATCTGATGTTGTACCAAACGACGATATCACCAACGCGCCACCAAACCACAGCCCTTTGAATGTGGCGACCGAAAACATTACGGACTTGGTATTGCTTGGCCGCGAAATACGTGTCGCTAAAAAGTTCTCGGACCCAAATAACTTTGGTATGCACAAAAAACTAGGCACGGCAGGCCTAAAAAAACTGGATGACCCTGAGCTAGATATATTGCGTTGGTTTCTCAATTTACTCGACGAGCCATTAATGCGCCCTAACAGCATGACCATGTCATTTAAAGTGGCAACCGCACTTAGGACCAACAAAAAGTTACTAAAAGGCTATAACGGCACAACTGGAGATGAGGGCTTAGTACCTTGGGCTTACATCAAAGAAGCGCTTGAAATAGAGCATATCAATATTGGCCAAGCACGGTTAAACATCGCTAAAAAAGGTAAAACCCCAGTCTTTGAACGTGCATGGGGCGACAACCTAGCGCTTACCTACCATGACCCGCTGGCCAGTTTTGAAAATAAACGTATGACCTTTGGACTCACTGCCCGTTACAAGAACCGTGAATCGGGTAGTAAGCCGGTATCTGCGGGTTTGCGTGGCGGTACCAAAGTCATTGTGGGTGAATCAGTTGAAGAGCAAATCATTGCCAAAGGGTGTGGTGTGCTACTGACTGATGTACTGACCGCTTAACCACTTAGCCATTAACTCCCTGTGGGGCTTCGGCCCCTTTATCTAAGGACAACACGATGTTTGTAAATGCACAGCACACAGTCAGTACAATTGGGTTAAGCCGCTTATTGGAGTTTGCCAATGGCACATTTGCCATTGCGTATGATGCCCAGCAAATCACTGAAGATGATTTAAATAAAGCCCTGTTAGCCACACCTGAAACTGACCTTCAAACCACGCTTTTAAACTGGTTTAACACCGCTTCAACCAATGTGAATAACACTATTATGGGTTATGTGGCAAAGCTTGAACTCACACAGGCTGAAGTGGATGCCTCCCCCTTATTGGGTATAGCCGCCGACTTGATGCGCTATGAGCTATGTAACAACGATACCGACGAAGGGCTAATGACCAGGCGTAAAAACGCCATGCTGGAGCTTGGCAAAATTGAGGCGGGGACCATTCAAATTAAGGCGCCCTCACCTATGGCCTCTGGGCCTATTCAAACCAAGCCTTTGGCGAGTAACTTTGATTGGCAAAGGTACTAAGTCATGGCGGGCGTATTCATTGATATTTCGGGCGATGCGTTAGAAAAGTTGCAAGTGCTCAATCGTAAAAGCCAAGTGCCTGAAGATGTGCTGGATGACATAGGCGCATTTTTAGATATGGACGTGACAACCCGCTTTTTAAACGAACTGGCTCCAGATGGCACTCGCTGGGAACAATCCGAAGCCGCAAAAACGCGTAAAGGATTAACGCTGACCGACCAACGTAACTTAGCTGGCTCTGTTACACACAAGGTTGAAGGCGATGAATTGGTGCATGGCTTGGGTGAAGAATACGCTGCCATACATCACTTTGGGGGTAAAACAGGCCGAGGCCATGCCGTCACACTCCCTGCTCGCCCAATCATTGGTATTGAACAATATCAAGCCGGTGCCATTGTTGAAACGCTCACCGGCTGGCTGGTTTAAACGGAGTTTAAAGTATGTTTAATTTTGATTTAAACCACATTGAAAAGGCTTTAAATAACGCGCGCATTGCCAAAGTGGGTTTTGCGCAAGACTTTAACCAGGCGCGCAGTAAACCCGTGCAAGCACCTTTATTGTATGTATTACCGCTCGATGAAGACTATCAGCCAACCAACAGCATTACAGGCCAAGACGAATATACCGTAACGGAGCTATTTGCCGTGATGATTGTTATCCCTTGTCTTAGCGCCAATAGAAAAACCGACCAACACATTGAAACACTCCGCGAGCAAGTCAAAACGGCACTGGCTGGCCTTACTTTTGCGCCCTATGAGCCCATTAAGCTGCATCGAGGTCGCATGGTGGAACTCAACGTCCAAACCAACAACCTCATTTACCAGTGCCAGTTTTCAGTGAGTGGGCACATAACCATCAACACCAAGGAACCAACATGAAAGCCAATAAAGCATCCGAACAACCACCCAAACCGAGTAGCCCAACAGAGATTGCACAGCAAGTACAACACGCCCTTAAACAAAGTGGCAATCGCAGTAATGCCGCCGGTGCATTTGTACTTGATGGCGACACCATTAAACCAGGAGCAAGCAAATGAGCTGGCGATTTAAAGACAGGCTAATTATGGCCGACTCCCTTGGCACCACCCTCACTGGCAACCACGCGATATACGCCAATGAAGTGGAATTTAACATTGAAGCCGAAACCGAAAAAGACGACATAGAGCGCGCGTATTCTGGCGCAAGCATGGAGATTATCTATGGCGAACATGTAACACTGAACTTTAAAACGCCCTTGGCTATGAGTGGCAGCGCGGGCTCTGCCCCCACCATTGCGCCACTGCTGTTAGCGTGCGGCATGGTGCAAGTCTCCAGTGCCAATGCGGTTACTTTCACCAAAGGCGCTGCCACTAAAGCCACGTGTTTAATGCGCTTTGGGCAAAACACACATCAAATCTCTGAGATGTTAGGCACGTTCAGCATTAACCTTGAAAAAGGCCAACCCATGATTAACTGGCAGTTTAAGGGCTTGTTTAGTGCGCCCATACAATCCAGCGCCCCGCCTGCCACGGATTGGTCCCGTTGGAAAAAGCCCTCAACGCTTGGCGTGACCAATAGCAGTGCGTTTAAGCTCAATGGCCTTGCGCGCACCTTACATAAATTGACCATCGATGTGGGTAATAACGTGGTGTTTGACCGCGCCATTAATCACGAAGAAATCCTTATTACGGGTCATGAGTCTACCGCAAACATCACTGTTACCAGTGATTCATTATCTATCTTCAACCCGTTTGAATTGGCTGGCAGCATTCAGCCTTTTGAGTTTAACCATGGGCAAGGTGCAGGCAACAAAGTAACGCTCTTAGGGCGTTTTCAAATGCCCACGCCCAAGTATGCAAGCCTAGAAAGCGAGCTTACAGGCTACGAACTGGACGGAAAA
Source organism: Pseudoalteromonas sp. SMS1 (assembly GCF_021530565.1). Taxonomy (GTDB): domain Bacteria; phylum Pseudomonadota; class Gammaproteobacteria; order Enterobacterales; family Alteromonadaceae; genus Pseudoalteromonas. The sequence continues at coordinate 107,816 of NZ_JAKGBI010000001.1, read as the reverse complement.
CTTGTGCCTTCAGACAGTGGCTATGACGAATTAACCTTAGTATTTGAGTGATCCAAATGAAATTAAAGAAGTTATCTAAATTAAAAGACGCCACCATCCATGCACCCATTCATTTTGAGTATGGGGGTGTGGAATTTAAGTTCAACGCACACATTAAATTGGTGCCTGAAAACGACATTGAAAAACTCACCGACCCGAAAAACACAACAGATAAAAACATCGTTGAGCAACTCCTGATTGGCTGGGATGGCTTTATTGATGAAGGCAAAGACATCACCTTTTCAAAAGACGTATTGGACGAAATGCTGTGCTTTGGCGGCATTACTGGGCGGTTATCTGCTGAGTGTATAAACGCGCAGTATCGAGTACAGGAAAAAAACTAATCGACGTTGCTAGGTGGTTTGTGGGCGACCTAGCAACACATAGCAAGCACTTGGACGATGACTTAGCCCATTTTGGTGCGCCAGTTGAGGTTGAAAAAAGCAAAGCAGATTTATACGTACTCCCACAAAATTGGACTGCGGTTAAAGCGCTCTCAACGGCCAATACCCAGTGGCAATACTGCAAAGATGGCATCGAGCTTGCCCTTGACTATGCCAGGGCTGAAATAGCTTGGCGCTATAGCGACATTGCCCTTACCCCCACTGATTTTGACAAGCTCCAATTCTTAGAGCGCACTGTAATAGGATTACTAAGGCGACCCGATGAAAAACCAACTGAACCTAGCGCTTCGCTTAAAGTATGACGGCAAAGCCGTAACCGCTGGCACAAATAAAAACGTCCAGGACTTAAACCGCCTACCTCATGCAATTCAAAATCAGGTGGCTGCGAATCAGCGCTTAGGGGCAAGCCAAACAAGAGTAATGCAGCAACAAACCGCCATGGGTAGACAGCTTGGCCTATTACAATCAGGGTATGAGTTATTGGGAGTGACCCTCGCAGGTGTTGCATCCATTGGCACTGCCGCCATGTTTATTCGCGATACAGGGGCCGCGCAGCAATTAGACATACGCCTGCAAGGATTGACCGATTCTACGCGTGAATATCAACAAGTACAAAATTATCTATTTGAAACCGCAGACAGGCTCAATACCCAATACACCACCCTTGCAGATTCCTACTCTAAAATCCTCAACCTGCAACAAGCTGGCATTGTGACCCAGACACAAGGCAAAGCAATCCTTGAAGGCATGGCGAATGCCGCCGCCAAAACGGGCGCGAGCAATGTACAACTTGAGCAGTCCTTGTTTGGTATGACACAAGGTATGACCGCAGGCGTACTACGAGCTGAAGAGCTCAACCAAGTAACCGAACCATTGCCTGGGCTTTTACAAAAGCTTGATAAAGCGGCGGGCGTGGCTGCAGGTGGGTTTAGACAACTGGTCAACGATGGCCGCATCACCAGCCAAATGTTTAAACGCTATTTAATCAAAGCGCTTAACGAGTATGCAGGTGCAGCAGAAGCCACAGAAGGCAAAATTAATGCCTCGTTCGCTGAAATGAGCAACGAGTATCAACGCCTTATTCGCGAGTATGAAAAGCCCGTTAACTTTGCCGTGGTTGAAGTGGCCAATGCTGTGACTGCAGGGATGCGAGAACTACGCGAAAACAAAGAATTGGTTGAAGGGTTAACCACCTCTGCAACGGCGTTGGCGGTTGTGATGGGTGGTAAATTGGCAGGGAACATAGCAAAAACGACCGCTATAATGGGGTCGAAAGTCATTGCGTCACACAAAGCAGCGCAAGCCAACCTGCAGCTTGTGGCAGCCAATCAACAATTGGCCGCAACAGAGCACGCCAAAGCAATACAAGATCGCGATGCTGCAAGACGACAATTACAACTTGCGAGTAACATGCACGTAAGAAAAATGGCCACACAAAGTCTCGCTGCGGCAAATACGCGTGCGACAGTAACACAAACAGCATTAACAACGGCAACCAATGCCTATACAGCGGCGGCTGCGAGAGCCTCAATTGCCAGTAGAACATTGGGCGGCGTATTGCGCCTTATGGGTGGGCCTGTTGGCTTGGCCGTGACGGCTGGTTTAGCCATTGCCTACTTTGCTACTCAAGGTGATAAAGCCAGTACCAGCTCAAAAAGACTTGAAACACACCTATACAATTTAGGTGATGCCTTTAACTCGGTGGGTAATATCAGCGCTAAAGCGCAAATTGCCTCGGCTTCAAAACAAACCATCAACTACACAAACAACATTGAAAACGCATACAAACGCATTAAGCAGCTGCGCCAGCAAATGAATAATGCGGGCAGTGACCGCGCTAAGTTTACGTATCAAAACCAAATTGCAGGCATTGAGCGCTACATCAATGAGCAAGCAAAGCTCCGCGCCGAGTCCATGAGAACTGCCGCACAAGCCGCAAACCTACAACAAAACCTCAAAGCGCTGGACTGGAAACAAATAGCAGATAACGCCAAACAAGCGACAAATGCCCTGCCCCAAAACATTCAACAGCTGCAGCTGTCACTCCTAGGTGAAGAAGCCAGGCTAAAAGCCAGCTATAAAAAGCGCAAAGAAATGGTCATGCAAGCGCGAGAAATCGACTTAGGTAACAAAGCCAAATACGATGCGATTTTAAAGCAGCTCGATGCCAAACTGGATGCTGACCAACAAGCCCTAATCAAAAAGCGCGAAGCTGAAAAAACGCGCCTCCAAAACCAAGCAGAAGAAAAACGCCGCAATGACCTGCGTAAAGAACTTGAAGACCGCATTGCGCAAATCAAAGGCTTCGCTAACCGCGAAGCACTCGCCGCTTATGATAGCCAAGTGCGCGTTGAAGAAGCCAAACAACAAGCGCGCATCGATGCCAAACGCAGGAGCATGCTTGGTCTAGCTGCAAACGACGAAGTTGGCGAAATCAAATACAACGCCGACAATCAAATTCGAAACCTAGAACGCCAACAAGAACTGAACGCAGCCAGAGGCTTTCATAGCCAACGTGAAGCAGATGAATACGCCCATCAAGAACGTTTAATGCAGGCGCGCACCCGTAACACTGGCGCAATGCAACAACACCTATTGCAGTTCGCAAACTGGGAGACTAAAAACGCTCGGGAGAAGACCTCAGCAGTAGTCGGCCTTGGTGCAGCAGGTTTTAAAGCCATGGCAGGACAAAGTAAAACCGCATTTAAACTCTACAAAGCCTTTGCTATCACCCAAGCCCTAATCAAAACCTATGAATCGGCAACTGGTTCATTTGCGGCATTGGCCCCAATCCCAATCGTCGGCCCAGCCCTTGGTGCGGCTGCTGCCGCTGCGGCTATTGCTATGGGTATGCAACAAGTTCGGATGATTAAATCACAGCAGCCCGCTGGTATCGCGCACGGTGGCCTAGACTACGTACCAAACGAAAGCACCTACATCCTACAACGCGGCGAACGAGTCCTGTCACCTAAACAAAACGTCGAAATCAGCCATATGGCCAGGCACTACAACGCAGGCAACAGACAAACCGCTGGCCAAAATGTGGTGTTTAATATTACGAATCAGATCACAGTAGAAGGTGCAGCGAACGCCGAGCAAAGCAATATGATTGGTGCAAACATTGCTCGGCAGATTGAGGCTGTTGTGGTTGAGAGTATTAGCTCTCGTGGGGCAGTTTTTAGGGCGGTAAGGAGTGCTGGGTAATTGGAGCCTATGCAAAGTATAACTCTAAAGTCAAATTTCATTTTATACTTCTTATCAGCTTCGAATGTCGATATTATCAAAAGGTACACCAGTCATATTTGATATATATTTAACAAGTTCGCGTTTATTATGGAACTCCCTATTGTCAACCAAATCTTCTCGTTCTTTTTGCTCTTCATCTTGTTCATCAAAGTTTTTAACAAAGACCACCCTTCCTGCTCTAATTATTCCCCTCATTGACTCTGGTACATCATCATCTAAGTCTACTATTACATGGTTCGCGAATGCTTTTTCAAAGGCATTTTCAACATTTAGAATACACTCACTTATCAACCTGATGTTTTCTTCAATATCTTGGTTAGAAAGCGGTTCATTCGAATGTACTAAAACATTTCTAAAGCGCTGTAAAGAACTTAACTTATCGGTTAATTCTTGCGTGATAATTGAAGATTGAGCTAAATTGCGAAAAATGACATGTTCGGGTAATCTCACTCGGTGAGAACTGCCATCTGGGGATTGTCTTTCCCCTACATGCATATCAAATTCCTTTGATAATGAAAAAATCATCGAATTTAGCTTTTTCCATGATGTTATAAACTCACCATAAAGCGAGTTCATATTAGACACTACGCTTTCAGCAACGCTTTCTTTATCGTCAGCAGGAACTGATATTTTATCTATTTCTTGTATTGCTTTAACCAACCTATTGCTAACTTCGTCTACTAATAATTTTATCTTTTCATAATCTTGCTTAGTTACAATTGCATTGTGAGCAATTAAACACCTCAAATCATACAGTTTTTCCCAACGAGATTTTATAAATGTATCCTCACAGTCTACAATTTCAGAGAAGTACCTTTGCCAATTTGATTTTGGAACATAACTTTTTAGTTGTTCAAGATTTAAAGACTCTATAGATTTTGCGGAATCCAATTTATCAATCAGACTTTTAGTGTCGTGAATAGAGTAGGGTTTGAACAGAAAATCAGCTAGATGTATAAAGTCTACTTTGTAGACTTGAGGTGCATCTTTTCTCTTACTCTTTTCTACGGCTACCTTAAACTCTTTAGGTGATGAGTCTTTTAGCCAGCTAGTCCCTATTTTGCGGAGCATAAAAGTGGTTATTAGCCTCCTCATTGTATTTTCAATACGATGAATTAATGGGTAAGACTCTAGTGAATAGAAAGTAGAAATATCATTTACTAGGGTTTCTTGCTTTCCGCCAGACTTTGGTATTATCGTATTAATATCTCTTAACAATTGTACAAATATATCAAGTTTATCAGCCTCACACTTTGCGTTCAAAGTGAGCTGGAAAAACCGTTGTTTCTTGTTCTCTACTTCCCCTGATAGCAAGTTGTATTCAACCTCAAACTTTTCTTTATATGTAAGTTTTTTATTGCTTATCTTAATATCAGAATGTGCCTGAAGGAGTTTATTAAATGTATTCTTACAATTACAGAATCCTCCGTCATCTTCCATTAAAATCAGGTACTCTACTTTGAATTCTTTCATTTACAATCTCCATATTTCAGTTTACACGAGATGCTGATCGGCGAAGCTTTGTACGAACAAGAGCATCATTTCTACCTGAGTCTTATCGTATTCGCCGTATTGACCATGCGCTGCTTTATTTCTTATATGGGCCCAACTTGTGATCTGCTTTTGTGTAAGCTTGGAATAAACTTCATTTTTTGCTAATTCAGTGTTTAATGGTTCAATGGTCAATGGAGCCCCGTTGGGCTTAACAATAGCAATATCATTTTTCTTGCATAACTCTCTAAGGCCATCTTCAAGAACAGCACCGATTGTCACTGCAGCTGCGTCTTTATAGCCCTCAGATAATAAGTGCTCACCGATTTCTAAAAAGTTTGCAAAAATTTCAGCCTGAAGCAAACCCTTAATGCTACCGATGAGACCGTTTTCGACATCATGCTTAACGGTTAAGGCGATCCCTTGAACTTGAGATATATGTCCATACCAATCACTGTGAATTACATAAAAACTTTCACTAGAAATTGCGCGTTCAAAATTAGAATAATGCTGGCTATTTTCACCGTATAGTTTTCTTATCAATTGACCGAGTCTGGTTACCCACGAAGAAACCTCTGCCAAATCATCACCTTCAAAATTGTTATCGGCCCTTGAAGCTTTTTGAAGAATTTTACCTCCAACCTCAACTAGTGAATAAATCTCGTTTTGAACAGTTTTACTTAATTGCATAAATTATTATCCCTATAATTGACAGCGCTTCTTGGGAGCAATAGAACAGACTACTTTCTATAGTTCTGAACGTACAAAAAGCAACAAAGTACGCTAAGCTAAATTCTCACAATCATCACATGAAAAAATAAATATGTAAACATAAGCTATTAAGAGTAAAAGGGAAAATACTGTTAAATTAAAGCGAAGCGGCTTCATGTATACTTTTGACATATTGGTGGGACTGACTTTCCACCACCTATGTAAAACATTTTCCACCTAATTTCCCGCGCCTAATTTTTTAAACTCGCTCACACAGTAAAGCAAAGAGCGATAAAAAATATGGAGCACCTTCCCCTACCTAAGCCCCCAAAACGTTGCGTTTTTCGGCTGGTTCCCAATAGTCATTTGCATGTGAGTAAAACCAATCATGCCTCTGAGGTCTATGACCTTGAGGGGGCGTATTGGGAATTTGAGATTGAGCTTGCCAATGTATCTGAGTCTGATGCTTTGGCGTTGGATGCGTTCTTGGCCAAGTGTCGTGGTTCGGTTGGCAAGTTTTTGTGTTATGACTATCGGTTTCTACAGGATGAGCTAGATAGTTTTGCCCGTGTTGTAGAGCCTTATCAAGATGGCAATGTGTTGAACGTATCTGGTTTGCCTGTGAATGGGGTGTATGCCAAAGCCGGTAATCGTATTCAGATTGGTGAGGGTGAAAACGCGGAGCTTAAAGTGTTGACTGCGGATGCGGTGGTTGATAGTTATGGCGCGTGTACGCTTGAGTTTGAATCGCCCATGCGCCAAATCCCTGCCAGTAATACCCCCGTCTATTTTAGACGCCCTGCTGGCGTGTTTCGTCTTTTGGACAACAAGCAAGGCTTAGCAGAGGCCCAGGTTAAAAACGGCTTTGTGACGTCTTGGAAAATCAAAGGTCGGGAGGCGTTTTAATGGAAGCGTTAAAACCTGATTTGGTGGCTGAGCTTGTCCATTGTCGCCCCCGTTACTTTGTGCGCTTGGCGTTTAATAGTGGTGATGTGTTATTGCATACTGGTGTTGGTGAGCGGCGCTTTTTGGGTCGCACCTGGCTTGGTCTTGGCATGCTTGGGCGCATTGGGGAAATTCCTGCCAATGATAAAAACGATGCGGCCCGTATTCGTTTGTCTTTGCACACCCAAAGTGATGCGATTTTGGGTGAGGTGGCCGAAAACGACCCCATTGGTGCGGGCGTTGAAATCTATTTGGTGACAGTCGATAAGCACTATCGGGTCAATCAATCCCAGCTCTTAGAAAGTGGCTATATCGTGGCGTGTGATGTTGAGCGTGGCCAAGTCAGTAAAGTGATGTTATCTGTGGCGGGCGAGTCTGAGCGCTGGAAGCAATCGCGGGTTCATCAGCGTTGGAATCACGCCACACAAATCGCCCTATATCCAGACGATAAGTTCTTTAGTGAGCACAGTGCGGCAACCAGTACGGTATTACCCGATACCCAACCTGGTTCCCCAGTGGGAGGCCGTGATGGTGTCCACCTGCCCTAATGCGTTTGCTAAATCTGGAACTCATAATACACGCCCCCTTGCCTTGCAGCGTTATTTAGATACATGCGAAGACAAAGCGTTTAATTGGGGCACATTTGATTGCTGTTTGTTTGTGGCCGATTGGTTGAATGTGGTCAATGGCGTGGACGTGGCCGCAGATTTTCGCGGGCGGTATAAAACCGCCATTGGCGCTAAGCGGCGGTTAACACGCTTGGGTTTTAATGATGTTCAAAGTGTGTTTAAACACCATTTAAAGCCCATTGAAGTTGCCTATGCCCAGCGCGGTGACATTGCTTTGGTTGAATTTGAAGGTGAGCTGGTGGGCGGCATTGTGTGTATGAACATCGTGTACTGCGTTACCAACATTGGCTTAAGTACACTAGAAATGAGCGCGGTCAGTTCTTGTTATGCTCAGGTGTTACCTGATTTGGGCGGTGCGCATGGGTAAGGTTGCAGACATTGCCAATGAGTTGGCGGACCCGATTTTTGGTTTAGGCGAAAAGATTTGGGATGAAACCGTGGGCGCGCTGTGGGATAGCTTGTCGCCAGATGTGCCAGAAACCGACTATGCAACACTGGCTAAGGGACTACAAAAAGGCATTGACCAGCCTCGGCGTATCACCTTTGGGCGTGACCGCGTAGGTGGCGTGATTGCCCATCAAGCCACCGTGGAGCGTGATGAAAAGAAATGGGTGCAGCTCATTGTGTTAATCAATGGTGCGCCCATTGATGCGCTAGAAGCAATCTACATTGCCAACAAGCCGCTTTCTGACTATCCCGAGGACAGTTGGGACTATGCCCTCTCGGATGGTAATCAAATGACTGCCAATGCGTTGGCGGTGTCTAAAATGGCAGGCTGGACACAAGCACACGTGGGGTTTGGTCAGGCTCATGTGTTTATTGAGCTTGAAAACAACCGAGAGGTATTCCCTGATGGGATATCCGACTGTGAGTTTTTAATTCGTGGCACCCGTCTTTGGGACCCGCGCGACAGCCAGCAACACCCCGATGACTCTGCTACTTGGGCATGGTCTCAAAATGCGGTGCTGTGTGCCCTGCACTATATTCGTTTTTATGGGGCGCACGAAGTCCCTTATCATCGCATTCCGCTTAATTGGTGGATAGCCGCAGCCAATGTCTGCGACGAACATGCCTTATATCAAGATGCGGATGGGGTGGATAGGTATGAGCCGCGCTACACCTGTAATGGCACCTTTCGTTTTACCAGTAAGCCCATTGAGATTTTAAATCAGTTAGAGCGCTGCTTTGCAGGCAAGATTTTTCGCCAGATGGGCCAATGGTTTGTGCGCGTCGGTGCCTGGTATGGCAATCCCACCTATACGATTAACCACTCTGATGTGATGGGTAACGTTAAAATCAAGTGGCATGCAGACTTGCGCGATAGGGCCAATATGGTGCGCGCCACCTTTACCGACCCTAACCAGCATTATGAGCGCACTGATGCCCCGCCAATACGGGCAGAAGGCTATATTGCAAAAGACAATCAGTTGCTTGAAGCAACGATTTCACTGCCCTTTGTAAGAAGTGCCACGACCGCCCAGCGCTTGGCTAAAATTCACTTAGAGCAAACGAGACTGGGTTCCATCGAGTTACCACTCAAGCATAAAGCGCTGCAAGCGGCTGTGGGTCGCACCGTGTATGTGGACTTACCCAAAGAGCACATCACTAAAAAGGTGTATCGCGTGGTGGGACGTAAGTTTCGTTTAGATGGCGGTATTACCCTCACCTGTATTGAAGACAGCCCGCTACTTTGGGCCGATGACTTAATCCCTGGAAGTTCAGATATCACCCCGAACAGTGACTATGTGACAGGACCGCCCTCGCCCATCATGAATGTGCAAGTTGTCGTGGATGTAGATGGCAATGGCATTGTGAAGTGGAGCCACCCAACCCCGTTGGCCGTGCACGAATACGATGTAGAGTACTATCAAAATAGCCTACGTATTTACCATGAAAATGTGACCTATACGCAGGCCGTAATTCCAAAGCTCGCCCTGGGCACCTACACCACCAAAGTGTATGCCAGGAACATTTTTGGTCAGCGCGCAGCGCCAGTGGCCATTCAATTTAGGGTATCCGCACCGGTTAACCCCGCACTCTCTGTGGTGGCGGACTATAACCAACTGACCCTCACCGCGACCTTACCTGCAATGGGGATTGGTACCCAGTTCGAATGGCAGTTCTTGGGCACGACGGCTATGCCAGAGCAAAGTCCCGCTGTATTTACGCAAATCTACACCCGCATTGGTCTGCAGCCTTTGACCGACTATCACTTTCAATGTCGTGCGGTGAACCATCTAGGCCACAGTAATTGGGTGCAGATATCCGCCGCCACAACCGATGTGGATTTAACAGATTTCATTAACGACATGCCACTGGCGAAGCTCAGCCAAGAAGCGCAGGACTTAATAAGCGACTTAAACACCCAAGTGGATAGATTGCGCCCTGAGACTGAAAACAACCTCCCTGCACTGGTTGCCAAAAACATTGCACAAATACAAGGTTTGGAAGACATCACCAAAGTTTTGGATGACACCATTATTGAGGGCATTCCGGCGCAAATTGTGTTGAACAAAGTCAAATTGGATGAAACTGCGTTGGCGGTAACCGACATGCAAAAAAGCGTGTTTGATGTGACGGCAGGCTATACGAACTTTAGGAATGAGTATGAGCGCAGGACGTTAAACAATGAGCGTTTAATTGATGCGGCGGTGTTTGTGGATGCGGAGTCTGGCACCATTGTAAATCGGGCGTTTTCATATACCGATACGCAATTTAGTGAAGCGGTGTCTTTGGTAGATGGCGCCCATGCGCGCATTAATTTTGAGTCTCGTAGGATAAAACAAGCAGAGGATAAATTGATTGATGCCAGTGCGCAAATCGCGCTGCAGGCAGGCCAGATTTTACAGCGCGCCACCTTCAGTGAAGTGAACGCCCAAATTGCCGGTGCCATGGCGGCGCTTACACCTGCCTACAGCTGGCAGTTTAATAGCAGCAGTGAGGGTTTTGCAGGCTTTGAAAGTCACCATGCGCTGGGGTATTTGGTGTGTAAAAGTACGCTCTTTAGCCCCGCCCTCTCGCTGGATACCATCGACAACCCCATGTTTAGGCTGCGCGTACGCAAACACCACAACAGCACCTGGCTTGGCCGCATTCAATTTCAGGGTGGCGCATTGTTTTTGCCCGAGCCTGTAAGTTTTGATTGGGAGGTCATCCAAATTGAGGCAACGGACACGGCGGGATATAGTGGTTTGCTCACGTGGCTGCAGTTTGAGCTGGGCCCATGTGACATCGACTTTATTGAAATTGGCAAACGCGGGGCCAATGATTTGGCCCTCAAAGACATCACCAGTCGCACCACTACCATCGAACACGAGCTCGATGCAGGCACAGGAAGGATGGCGCACTATGCCACCACGGCGTGGGTAGCCAATCAGGGTTTCCAAACTCAAAGTAACGTCCAAACACTCATAGACTCATTTAATACGCAATACAGTATTAGTGCCGTCCTACAGGAACTCAGTGACAATGACATCATCGTCAAAGCCAATGCGGCGCAGACTTGGGTAGATGGCGCAAATGCCACCATTCGAAATCAGGTTATCAGTTATCTCAATGAAGAGAATGGCGTAAATCAAAAGCTGGCCATGGCTGAGCAACACATTGATGCGCTGGCTGGGGAAATACAGCAATCCGTCACGCAAATACAAGGTATACACCTTGATTTAGCCGACAAAGATTTAAATCAGGTATTAGAGGCCTACAACCAGTTTTTACGTGACAAAGCGTTAGCTGAGCACGCAATGACGCTAGCCCATGCCAGCGACAAGCTAACCGCAGTCACCGATGAGGTCAGTGCGCTCTCCTCACAATCCACCCAGCTTATCGCGCTACACAATCAAAGCGCGGCCAGTATCGATATATTAGGCAAAGCCTTTGCTAATGCGCGCCAAGCAAACAGCGAGCACACCGAAACACTGCGCGCTGAGCTCATCCAAGCAAACCAACAAGCCATTGCAGAGGCTAAAGACTTTACCCGTGCCATGGTGGGATATTGTGTAGACAGCGATGGCAATCGAACCGATGAGCTGGATGCGGTTGCGTGCGAACTGGCTGGTCACACTTGGGTAGAGGGGCCGGTGGTAGCACGCTCAATGAGCCTAATGACTTTGATTGTAGATAGTCGAGGCTATCAAACCGCCAGTCAAGTAAGCCAGGCGATTAGCACCTTTGATGCTGTCTACGGTATCACCGCCGCCCTGCAATCCTTTTATGACAATGGCACACTGGAAAAAGCCAACGCCGCCGAGCGTTTTATCGCCGGCGCTGCTGGATATATCAAAGACCAAATTATCGTATTTAATGCCCAAGAAGATGGCGTGGATGAGCAGTTTGCCAATGTATCGAGCACACTCGATGCCATTCAAGGCGAGATAAACCAAAGTATTGTGCAAGTCCAAGGGCTACAACTTGGGGCGCAAGCAAAGAGCTTAGCGGAAGTTATCAGTGCCTATAACGCCCTACTTCAAAACAACGAGCTGCAGCAATTAGATATTAAACTCGCCCTGGCCCAAGATAAGCTCAAAGCCACCACCGATGAGCTTCAAAGTGTTGCCAGCCACACATTAGAGCTGGGGGCAATACATCAACAAAACAGCGCGGTTATCTCGTCCATCGCCATGGCCTTTGCCAATGAGCAACAAGCCAATGTCACGCGGGATGCACGCTTTGCCGCCTATACCCAAACAACCCACGCAGCATTTGAGGAAACGACCCAGCTAATATCAAATCTCGATTCTGCTATGGCGACCCAGCGCCAAGACTTAGTGGCCAAAATTGAACAAGACGACACGGCGACTTTAGCCAGTGCCATTACCTATACCCGCGCTGCCGTGGGTTATTGCATCGATGCACAAGGTAATCTCACCAATGAGACCGATGCGACCCTGTGTGTTGCTGCAGGCCATAACTGGGTTGATGGCCCACTCGCAGAATTTATTCGCAAACTCCAAATTGAAAATGCCAACGGTGACACAGCCAGTATTTCAGATATACGCCAAGCCTTTGAAACACAGGATGGCCGACTCATCGCACGCGGCGGGTTTTTGATTAACAACCAAGGGCGTGCAACGGGTATTGTGGGGTTAAACGATGGTCAAATTGGCAACCTTGATTTGATAGGCGATGTCATTCGCCAAGGTGTGATGGTCGGCGAGTCGTTTGTACCTACGTCCTATATTGACAACCGCGACCCACAAAACCCCGTACATGTGTTTCGTGGTCGCTTAGAGCTGGGTGATTTTGTGGTTGAGTCCGAAGACGATATTCGCGGACTTGATGGCAAAGATGGCCTCAACGGAAAAGATGGTCAACATGGCTTACCAGGGCCGCCAGGGCAAACCAAATATACGTGGCTGAAATACGCCGACAATGCAGAGGGGGCAGGTTTAAGCGATAGCCCCTTTAACAAAACGTATATGGGGCTTTCGTATAACAAAACCACTTACGTTGAATCTGATAACCCTGCCGATTATATCTGGTCAAAAATCCAAGGGGATAAAGGCCAAGATGGCACGGATGGTATTCCTGGGGAGCGTGGTGAAGACGGCCAAAGCCTCTATACCTGGGTAGCCTATAGCCAATATGCAAACGGCGCCAGTATGTATCAAGTACCGAATGACACCACCGAGTATATTGGCATCGCGGTCAATCAATCCACTGCCACAGAATCCACTAACCCCGCCGATTACACCTGGTCAAAGTTCAAAGGCGACCAAGGCATTCCTGGTGACAAAGGCGAGACAGGCGATGCAGGCCAAGACGGTCTACAGGGTGAACCAGGTGCACGCGGTGCGGGACGTTTTGTCAGTGCCACATCAACAGGCGCTTGGTCAGACGCCCTCGCCCACGGAGCCTGTGCAGGTGGTCATGCGGTACACTACGATGTGGTGACGCTCTACAAAGTCGATGACCCCAGCATACAAACCACCAAAAGCTGGGACGGTCAGCGTTGGCAGGCTTTTGCGCTCCATATTCATGGCAATCAATTGGTCGATGGTACAGTCATTGCCAATGAACTGGCTGCCGCCGTTGGCACTTTCAGCGGGCGTATTCGCGTTTATGCCCCCAATGCCGAGAGTGACTTAATCAATATCGCAACGCACCGAAACGGCCGAGCCGGTATGATTTTTAATTCTGGCAACTCAACCATGGCCACTGCGCTGACACTCAATAGCACACATGGCAATGGCCTTGAAGTCAGCGGTGGTTTTAATGCTATTCGTGCATCAGGCACAGGCAATGTCATCGAAGTGCGGGCAAACAACACGACATCTACCGCCCTTTGGACACCGCTAAAACTCTATGCAGCCAAAGGCTACACCCCGTTTACGGGAATGCATGAAGGATTGGTACAAAAAGGCACTCAACTGGTACCAGGCGACATCGTCTGTGATAGCAAGCTGATTAATATTGCCGATATGTCTAATGCCATATGTGAAATGGCACGTGCAACACACGCCAATCAGCGCACTGTACGTGGTGTGTTTATCGCACGCAGAGCGCTCACCGCAGACACTTTACCCGCGGGGCTGAGCGGTTTTAAGGGCGCGCAGCGGTTCAATACACTCAAAGCCACCCATGACGTCATCGAGTTTAACGCCCTAGGTGAAGGTGTACTCAATGTGTGCGGCCAAGGCGGCGATATTGAAGCGGGCGATTATCTCTGCTCTAGCGATATGCCAGGCAAAGGCATGCGTCAAGCTGACCAGAGTGTTGAGCGCCCCTACTCCCTTGCTCAAGCACGCCACAGCGTGACATTCACCTCATCAACACACATCAAAAAAATTGCAGTCATCTACTTACGAGGATAATAACAATGACCTGGTTTAACTCTGCTAATTCAAATGCCACCAACGGCAGTAACATCGTCAAAATCAACGACAATCAAAGTGTGGCCAACATTCGTGCAAGTGATGCGCTGGTGCTCGGTGCTTTCGCGCCCGTTGAAATCGCCAAAGCGTATATCACCACACATGGCACGTTTGTCGAGCTCATAAAACCTTGGCCCAATGCCACCCAAAACCAAGTGCCTTGCGTGGTTCTACCCACCTCAGGGGATTTTAATGCGGCGGTTTTAGCACTCAATAATGCCTCCAAAATGGTCAACGACAATTACAAGGCCATGATTGATTGGCAAACGAAAACGGGGGTTGTTGAGTTCAGCGATTTGGAAGGCAACACGCACAGCGTTAAAACACTGCACCAAATGCAAAGTGAGATAGATATCGCCAACCCCTACCCGTGGGCCATGCGCAAAAGTGAGTTTGAAGCGAGACGGCAGCAAAATTTAGACAGGTATGTGGCCAGTGGTTTTGTTTCTATGGGCAATCACAATACCTACCCCCCTAGAAAATCCATTGCAAGCGGTCTATCAACAAGTCCAGATAATCCAAATTGTTTAGAGTTAGGGGCACATGGCTCAGTTCTATCTAATAGCTCAAAAACCGACTACCCAAGATTAGTCATGAGCGGCGTTATGTTCGATGTAGTCAATATATCTAGTAACAGTAATGTGGGCAGTCTAATTAAGTTTCCCCCCGCTGAGGATGGCTGCCGTACTTACGATAGCACGACAGGCTCGATAGTGATACATAGCTCATCGAGTGTGGCCTTTGCCTCCCAGACACAGACCAATCGCGTGGTCATTACGCGAATTGATATGTGGGGCTTTGAAGCGTTTGCCCGCGAAATCACAAATGAAGATCCATTTGTTTATCAATACGGTCTAGTTCAAAGCATGGCAAGCAAAATTAACGGTGTATCAACCAACCTTGATAATGTTCGGCCCGACCCATATTTTGCTTGGTTCGAAGGCGATGATGGCAGTCGAGGTAAAGGGGTTAACTGGATGACGGCAACAGATGAAGAACGCCGAGCGATTGCATGCGACCCTAAAAATAACATTTACTTTGATGACACTAAGGGGACTTTTTATCAGTGGTGCTTGCGCGGTCGCAGCTTTGCCGGTGCAGGCAATGGTGACTGGCAGTGGTTGGGTTCTCAAGGCTTAATCGGTGAGGGCAACAATTTGAGTTTTCAGTACCCCGTATCTATTGTTCAGCCTATGGGGCATAGAGATAACGTACCTACGTTTGTTCAATCAGCGGTGCATGGTTATAACTCAATGGTGTATGCCAATTACAACAGAACGAATGAGTATAACTCAAACGGACTTTTTTATGACCGGTATTCAAACGGCTGTTTTTTGGTGTGTGGCACTGCAAACCGGCTGAACACCGGTGTTTATCATATTTCACACAACCCCTTTGGCGCTGCTTTGGCTGCTGATGGTGAATCCTACGAACGTACAGGCCATGTGCTTGCAAACACAGCAGATTGCTTTAATAGTGCTGCTATTCAGTTGGGAGCTGGCACAATTGCGAGCGCAACAAGCGGTCGCCCAGATGAGCGGTATTACGATGTAATATATGCAAGTGGCTACGGTGGTGTTTGCAGGGATATGCGTTACAGCGCGCATGGAGTTACCCTGACTGAGATGGCCAAGTTAGATTTAAAGGTGAAGTCTGGCGTGTTTAGAGGAGTTGAAAAAGTACGCCAGTTTGGTCCCAAATCGCTGAGTAGCAACGTATATTTCTCTGATGAAAATCAGCCTGACTTTATCGTATATGGTTCAAATATATTGGATAGCAATGCTTTGAAGATTGGGGACCCTATCTGGACAAAGCCAGTTGGTACCAGCAAGTTTTATGCTGCAATAATAACTGGCGCCCATCCAACTTATATCACGGCCAGATTACTTGATGGCCAAAGCCATCCAATTCACGATGGTGCGTCAGCTGCTACGGCGATAGCATCTGAATACTGGTTGCCAAGCTATATCGAAACCTCTATTGCTGGAGAATATACGCATATAGACGTGATTGGCCAGCCTGAAAATATTCTACAGTATGATGATTTAAAATTTGGTTGGACTGGTGGCTTTGTGGCTAAACTGCCTGACAATTCGACGGGTTATACATTGTCTAAGACTTATCTCAACCACTACCCTCGTATCTTTACAACAGACAATGGTGTGACTTGGCAATCATTTAACCCAACAATCGATGCAGTAGAGAACCAAGATATATCTAGCATTGCGCCGAGTGTGGTGGCGATTCAGGCATACATATCTCAGTCAGCGATGGTTGTGCCAGTATCCGCATCTGGGATTGTGTACGGCGGCGAATTAGGCATTGGCAGTGTTACGATGGGCGCATGGAACAGAACTGATTTTGGTGGCCTACTTTGCCACAACTTGATAGGTAAACGCCCAAACAGAAAGTCTGGTGATATATATCGAGTCGAGAAGCTCACCACTGCGACTGTCTCACCTAGCTGGGGGTCTTTGTGGAGCGAAGCGCTTGTAGCACCTAAACACACGCCATGTAGTATGAGCGGCCATGCGGGTGCCAGTGGTTTCAAAGCATTGAACTATTTTATTGAAGAGAATGGCCAAGCTTTCATTAATTATGCCTTTACGGAGTTACGCCACAATGGCACTGATTGGGGCGATGATGGGCAAATTCATATCACAAATGGGCAAGGCACAATGGTAGATAGTAATGGAGCGAATGTTGTCTTTGGCACTGCACAAACGGTTGAGACGTTGGGATGGTTAAAGAGTTAAAGTTAGTGTAACTAATTCGCTGAACATGCTTAATTTTGGGATATTTAACATAATTAGTATTTGTATGAGCTTGAACTGTCAGATTAGTAAACTTAATAACATGATCCGCTCAATGACTAAACTCAATTATTTAATCGATACTATAAGAAAAGACGCCTACTTTGGCGTCCTTCAAGTCAAGCTTGTTTACGAGATGCTTTGAAAAATCCAGCTTCGTTAAATAAATTAATGAAACTAGTCCAAAAATTACTCATTGGCAATTTGGTTATTTAAGCAATTCATAACAAGCCTGAAGCTATCCTTATTTGTAATTAACGCTTCAGGTAATGAGCAAAATTTAGCGGAGTCTAAATTCAAGCGCTGTTTTATCCAGTTTCAAAGCGCGCGTTACACCAGTGTCGTTCTTTTCAAAAGTGTAACAACTTGTCTTAAGCGATAAATGTAAGGGGCCGTTTATTTCTAGATTCAACCCAATTATGAAACTCAACTTTCAATTCCTCTGAAAGCCCCATAAATACTGGACCTCATAAATTTTCGAGCCAAAATCCCAAAAACAAAGAACACTTTTGTTTTTAGACAAACCCCGCTCATTCCTGCTTACAATACGTTTAGAATTAGACCAATATTCGCCGTTTTTAAAAGTGTTTAAACGCCCTTTGAATAAGCATTAAACATCGATTTGTTTAACCGCAACAACTCGATTCATATCTGTGCTCGCTCTGTGAGAGATTGGAGCAACGCTATTGAGTAAAGTGTTTCCACCTAAAAATTCAATTAGTACTGTTACAATCCCACACTCGAAATGATAAAGCCCACTTATCAACCTCGTGGGCTATGATATTATTGTTTTTTTAATTGAAGAAAAGTGATAACACTAACTAATAAAAAGAATGCGGGGTCGCTCCAACCAAAACCCGATAACGCGCCTGTTATACCAGCATATGTTGTGATAAACACACCCAATATATTTGTAAGTAGTAGTGCTTTGAACAGTTGTTTGGCTGACTTACCCGATTCAATGTCACGTAGCATAAAGCTAACCGCTGCAATCCCCCCTAAAAAGATTGATGTATGCTGGGAAAGAAACAGGGCATACTGGTCGTTGATCTGCACCCCATACATAGGCCACAACATTGTGGGAACAAAGAACAAAGCAATTGCAAACATCATATATATAATGCCATGAACGATTAAGAAATTACGGTTAGTCATAACATTACCTTCCAATTGGACCTTGATTGATATTAGTCAATGGTCCGTTAATATCAAAAATGTGCCCTCGTACTTCAGCGATCCCCATTTTTTTTAAGCGTGCTGAATGCATTTCTAAATAAGCTTGCGCTGATTCCTCATCTTCGAAAAGGTAGATACCACCGGCTAATTTCTCTGCAGCCTTTTCAGTCCAAATTTTCCAGATCATACCGGGTTCATTGTTAATAGACTTTGCAATTTCTACCAATCTGTTCGACAAATCTTCGCCAAATGGCCCATCAAACTCAAAATCTACTTGAAGTAATTTAGTCATTTTAATTCTCCTACAAATTATTGACTCTTTTTAGATAGGCTCATTATTATCTTTATTAAATCGACATCACAGTTCATAATATTGCCAATAACTGTCTAAAAAACTGACCATGAGATTAAAAACAACTCTAGAACAGTGGCAAACATTGCAAGCCATAGAGGAAGCTGGCAGCATTCAAGCTGCAGCTATTACGCTCAATAAAAGTCACACTACGCTAATCTATTCAGTAAAAAAACTTGAAGACCAACTCAGTATAAAATTGATAGAAGTTAAAGGACGTAAAGCGAGACTAACTGAATACGGTCAAACTATGTTACGGCGAGCTCAATCCATGCTAGATCAGGCTCGTGAATTGGAAGTGATTAGTGAACAATTAAATAGCGGCGTTGAGTCACAAATTACGGTTGCAATAGACCACCTATGCGACCCTACTTGGTTATATAATCCGCTTGGCAAATTCCTAGCTAAGAATAGCACAACGTCAGTGCAAGTTGTTGAAACCTCATTGAGTAAAACGACAGAAATGGTGGTGAATGAAATTGCAGACATAGCTATTATTAATGTCCCTATCACCAATTTCTCTGCTGAAGCGTTCGGAGTAACGACCATGTTACCCGTTATTGCTGCTGATCATCCTTTAGCATTGCGAGAAAGCGTATCAATTGGGGATTTTGCTACTATCAGCCAGATTGTAGTGCGAGATTTGGGTGAATTAGACGGACTAAAGAAAAATGTTGGCTGGTTGAGAGCACATCAACGCGTAACGGTCGATAACTTTGATCATGCATTCAGAGCAGTTGAGCAAGGGGCTGGCTTTTGTCGTCTTCCTAAACACCTTATTCAGCAACGTCAATCCAAAAAGATTAAGGTCATAAACCTTGAGTACTCCAATCAATACCAAGTTGGACTGCATCTCACACTCCCCAAAGCTGCAAAAAGTGGTTTGGCAACTAGAGCGCTATATCAAACATTACTTGCTAGTGCTGCATCTCGCCAATTAGGTATTTGAGTGGCCGTTGGTCACTCAAATCTGACTTGATACTAAAAAGAAAAGTCATTAAAAGTACTGAACCAACCAAGTCCAATTTTAAATGCTTTTTATCTATTTTCAGAACGCGCTTTACAGCTAGTCTGGTAAATTAGGAGTGGAAAGTTAGGTGTAAAATGTTTGACGGTGCTTTGAGGCAAAACCGATATATTAGGCTAAAGCAAAAATTAGGCAGCCGCAACCCTCGTTTTTCGATTACAATGTTTAGCAATGCTCCAAATTGGATATTTGGCTAACTCATTCCTTGCCCCAAAATGTGTTTAGTCGAATGCCTCAAAGAATGGCGGACATTAGAAAATTATTTTTAAAGCACTTATCTTATGCCCAGTTGTTTTGTGTTTCTTCTATAGTCAAGAAAACGACCCATTGGGTCGTTATTAAATTGTTATGAGTACATGAATGAATAGACTATTCGGCAACAACGTAGTAAAAATTGAAGCACCTCAAGATAGAAGTGAACTCAAGTTTGTCGTACTTGAAAACGATACTGATTTCGATACTATTAATGTTCGTTTTTATAACTCTGACAATTCACCAATCACAATCGACTTCTCTCATTTATCAATTGCAATGCTTTTCGATCCTGAGAGGTACTCAATGAGTTTAGGTGAATTTGAATATGTAAAATCAATTGATAATGGTTTTGAGGTGTTTGGTGATTTTGGAATTATTTGGGTATATTGTGACTCAAGTTCACCAAAGCTGTAAGTACTCATAACAAGCAGTTAAAGGATTGGACGTTATACGATTATAGATGTATCCAGAAATTACTGAAACCCAACTGAGGGTAACTTATGATAAGTTACCTTGGATACTGTATTGTTTGATCTGGGCGGGTTACTTTTCTTCCTTATACTATTTAAACTTATTCTAGCCAGATAGCTGTTTTTTCGTTTTTTCTAGTAATTTTAATATTTTTATTTTTGTATATATCAATTTTTACAACACGTTTCATAAAAAAAGGAAATGCTCACTGTTTACTCTATAAAGAAATAAATATTAAAAAATTAAGAGGTGTATCAAAAATATGATGATATTAAAAAGAACATAATTGATGAAATATCGGGTGATTGTTCAGATGACTATGAGTTTATATTCAAGTTTTCTAAAGGGAAATTAAATCGTGGTAGAGACATTGATAGGAATAAAGTTGTTAAAAGGTATAATCAGGTTAATAGGTTTATAAAAACACCGTATAACAAACGCTTTAAACAAAAGGACGCTAAGCAGCAGGCTAGTGCTCCTTCGTCGCTAATTTTAGCCAAGCATTTTACGCCGCTTAGGCGTGAGTTATACATCAAGAGTAAGAAATGAAATTTAGTCTTAATTTCTTAAATTTAGAAGCTCAGGAATTCTGCGAAAAAATTGTCAATGAAATGGTTTCATTATTTGGCATAACTGAAGCAGAGGCTATTGCCAGGGTAAATTTTCAGTGGGCGCACATAGAAAGTATTGGAGGCCACGAAGAATTGATTTACCACGAGGATGAAGTGTTCTGGGCGAATGATATATACTTTGGGCCGGAAGCATACTGGTGGCTTGGGGACAACGCTCGCTCAGAAATGGGCTTGCCAAAACTCATCCCAAAAGAAATAAAAAATGCATAACAAGTTTGTCAACAGGATATGTATTGCTACACTCCGTTTTGCGGTGGCTACGCCACTCTACCGCAAAACTCCACTACGCAACAAATGCTTGTTACAAAGGCGTTAAGAACGACCGCTTCTGGCTCAAGTAAGAATCAAAGAAAACAGCCCCCACACCTAACAACGAAGGCTGATCACTAATCTACAACTTCAACTCCATTTGCTTATGCGCATCGCCAACTAAAATCGGTACACCATCAGCTTCGGAGGTCACTATTAAGTTGATTATTTGTCTGGTCAACTTATAGCGCCTTACTAAATTTTGGACTGAAGCGCCCTGCTTAAACTCCTGTCTTATCTTGATGTTTCTTAGCTGGATTAAAATCTTGTCCAACTTTGGTATTTGGTAAGTACTACCCGTATGGTTACAACACCTTTATGATTACGCGGGTCTAAAACTAACGCCTGCCATGCTGTTGGTGTCATGCCATACTTGTTTTGTTATATTGGTTTATCAAATTTATCGATATTTATTACGTTATATTCGATTTTATGTACGGAGTGTAAGTATGACGACAAGCTGTCAAGGCACATTGAACCAAAATATTCAAGCGACAGAGTTGGCTGAGTATTGGAGATAAACGCCCAAGTAATATCTTCGTCACTATCTCCGGCATCCTTAACTTTTTTTTCTATTAGCACTAAATCGGTTAAATTTAAGGTATAGCTTTCTTGAAGCTCTGCACTAGGTGATATGAACTTAATAACACCACTCTCTACTGAGATGACCCAATCTGCATTAGCCCTAATTTCTTTGATTCCTCGATGGAAAAGAAGCCCGCAAAATAAAACAATAAATAGTTGGAAAAATGAATATAAAGCGAATGCACCCCAGAATTTGCCCATCTTATAACTAGATTCTACAATAATTTCGAGTGTTCCATTTACATTGCATATGTATAGGAGAAACGATGAGAACAATACAAATAAAAATGTCCCCCCTTTGAGCATGTCTATGCCGATTTCCCTTGATGATTCAATTTCCTTGTAATTCAATACCAGCTCCGAAATTAAATATAACAGTTTGTTAACTAGACTTTGTAAGATTGCAACTACGGTAAATAAAGATTCGATCTATGAGAAAAGCATTCTAAACCAGACAACAAGAAGTATAAACTAATTGAAGTAGAAAAACGTTTTTTACTTATTGCAGACATTTAAAGTTAACCGATACTTAAAAATAAAATATTGTGCATGATTTAAATGGTTTTAACTTTAAATCGCTTGTTACATATTTCTGAATTAATTAACGCTAAAATCTTTGTACATCGTTAAGGCTTTGCTGGTGCAATGCTCTATTTTTCTCTTAGATTGTTTAATGAGTTCAATCATTGGATGTCCATACCCATAAAAAGACCAAGCATTAAAATTATTCTGGCCATCCTTTGAGCTTAAATAATAGCGAGTACCGTGCAATACAACTACGCCCTCTGGGTTGTCAAAAGCATGCACCAGCGGGATCTGAGCTCTTGATAGTGTTGCGAGTAGCTTTTTTGCGCCTGAGCATTCGTTAATCGACATCTTAATAACGCAAGACTTTTCGTTATCTCCATACGCAACCAAAAAGTATGGCTCACCTTTGTGTGAAATCAGGTCCATTCCAGAACTTATTGTGACCAAAAATGCTGGCCCCTTCCCATTATCAGGTTGATATCCGAACCTTACACTGGACACCGGCATCTCGCTGTAGTACGCAATAGAAGGCCAAAATAGCGCTTTGTTTTGGCAACCAGTCTCGTTTGGCTCCCAGTCCCAGTCTATTTGTGTGGTAGAACAACTAGCTAATAGCATTACTATTGGAATGAATAAAAGCTTCATCTAACTCCTCCTGGCTTATGATGCTTAATAAACTTCGATAAATCTTTGTAAACACTCTCTTCATATTTCGTGCTGATATGAATTAACTTATTTGAATATGACTAACTTCCTAGCGATTTGTGCCTACTATAGTTATGGAAAATGGTGCGCTATATCGGTATGAGTTGCAACATGAGGCCGTATGGTTAGCAACGCGCTGGAATCAAATGATAGTGTTGTTTAATAGTAAAACGCTACGCAATGTGATTAAACTGCGTGACAAAATGCACAAATGGCATTGTGTATAATTTTTAGTCGGGTTTAACTTTGCATCTGTGAGTTGTATAAAATAAACCCAAATTGTAGGTCGTTAACAAAACATCCGTGCACCTTAAAATAAAAAGTGAAAGCAAGCCATGTTTTTAGGTCGCTTGCAAAGTGTGTATTACAACATATGCATTACCAGTTGCACGATTCCCACAAAGGACATCAGCAAACCAGCAGTGACCACCAGCTTCATGATACTGGTATTTTCACGACTGCCAAGGGTGGGAAATAATTTACCTGAGCCAAACAAAGAAATTGTTACGCCACTGGTTAAGAGAATAATGCCATCTAAAACATTGTTATAGTCCATTGATAAACCTAATCCTAAAAGTTCAATTAATACAATATTAAACGATGCCGCGTCATGTCAATAATATTGCATATTCGAACAGTTTTAATGGCATGACAAGGCTTATTACCGCTTTTTTACTCGGGTCGTATTTCTGTACGGATGTTTCTAACCGCGCCGACTTGCGTTATTTTCTAAAGTCGACACGAACATGTCTACATTTTTATCGTAAATAGGAAACCAAAGAAAGGTTTATGCCATAAGAGCAGTGGTTCGGCCAAGTACCAAGATGTGCAGTATTTGCTTCCCACTTTATTTCAAACTTACCGTTTGTAATAGGAACCCAAGTTGAGTGTGCGGATCGCTGACCAGAGCCAAGTGCCGCCTCAATGGTTTGCCCGATGTATCCATAATTATGCGTTTCGCCGGCATTCCTGTATGCAATGGTTAAATTGCAAGTTTGTGGCTGAGTGCCATGGGTAATCAACAAATTACCAGATAGATAAATTGCAGTCGTATCAGCTGGCACAATGTCTGATACATCCACTTGTGACCATTGCCCTTCTGGGTGTTTGACCGTTCCCGCGCCAGTATAAGTGTTGATAAATACGGGTGGATTGCTTTGTGTAGGGCTGTGCTTTACCACACCCATTACGGTGCCTTCCACAAAATCACTGGCCAAAAGAAAAGTCGGTGCAGTAAGCAGCATGCTGAGTGATAACATTTTAAATTTCATCATTTTCCTTATGTATATAAGTTGTTCATTAAGTCAGGGGGCGGATATAACTAAACAAAGAGTTCATAAATTCGCCAGTGTGAACGTTAATATATTGTAATATTTTGGCATTGTGAATAACGTGAAAGATTTGATGATCATCAATTTTTACCTAGAGTGCAGCTGTTAAGATCACGGAGAACTAGGCTAAAGGGACAGAGTCATGCAAAGATTAAAGCGTGTGCTATTTGATAAAAAACTACTTTGGTTACAGATTCTGATTGCATTAACGTTGGGCGTTACAATTGGGCTAACGCTGTCTCCTAAGGGAGCTGCGTTTCTCGGACAACAAGAGGCAGAACAAGTTGCGCAATGGGTCGCTTTACCAGGCAAATTATTTTTGGCTTTGATCCAAATGGTGGTGATTCCGTTAGTGATGTCATCAATCATATTGGGTATTGCGGGCAATCAAGATACGCAGTTTTTAAAGAAAGTGGGCTTGCGGATCTTTCCCTACTTTGTGGCAACGACAATAATTTCTGTGACCATTGGCGTGATGGTTGTGAGTGTGTTTACCCCAGGCTTGTATGTCGATAGTCAACTACTAACCAATTTGGGCGTGAGCACCCATGACATTAACTCGGTGTCTGCTGTGACCGTGAGTATCCCTGAACGAGTTGCGGCGATGATACCAGCTAACTTTACCCAATCGACACTGGATAAAGACATGTTTGCCGTTGTGATGTACGCCGGTTTTATTGGCGTCGCGTTAACAACACTCGTGGTAAAACAAAAGCGACTGCTGCTCGATCTGACGCAAGCTGTACAGTCATTGTCACTTAAAATCGTAAATTGGGCGATGCGCCTTGCCCCTTTGGCCGTGTTTGGTTTGTTGTGTGACATTACCATTCGTATTGGTATAGATGCCTTGGTGGGTGTATCCGCATATGTTGGCACTGTGATAGTCGGTCTACTTATTTTACTGTTGGTTTACCTGCTGTTGGTGAGCGTCTTCGGTCGCATAAATCCTTGGGAATTCATAAAGTCGGTTAAAGAGGCACAGCTACTGGCTTTTTCAACATCCAGTTCTGCGGCTGTGATGCCGCTATCTATGCAGATTGCAGCGCATAAGCTACGCGTTAAAAAACCGATCGTACAGTTTATTGTGCCGCTTGGTGCGACCATAAATATGGATGGCACTGCGCTATACCAAGTAATCGCAGCACTCTTTTTGACACAAGTTTTCGGGATTACCTTGAGTGATAGTCAAATTGCGATGCTCATGCTGACTACGGTTGGCGCCTCTATCGGCTCACCTAGTACGCCTGGCGTCGGCATTGTTATTCTGGCTTCTGTCCTTGCTAGCTTTGGCATCCCCCCATCAGGGATTGCATTGATACTCGGGGTGGACCGTATTTTAGATATGTGTAGAACAACATTAAATGTCACGGGTGACCTCACGGCCTGTGTCGTGATGAATCGTTGGCTTGATAAACATGTTGAATTAGAGTGTGATAAAGCAAGCACTGCGCTATAGTGCTAACGTGCGTTCGCATCTGAAGGTGGCGCTTAATTGGTTCACCTTTTTTGTTTTTACACTACACTTAAGGTGGAATATTTTAGTACAGAGGAAAGCTTGATTGGGATGGTTTGACAAAATACAGCGAATGACTGTGGTGCTGTTTTGTATTTGTTTTAATACGCATGCTGCTCAAAAAGTACATATTTACTTAGATGACCAGCTCGATTTTGAGCTATTCAGTGATTCAAATAGCACACCAGAAAATATAGCAGGGGCGACCAACAAGCTGGTATTTTCTAGTCTGGGCGACAGCACAAAAGTCGTGTTCGCCAAAGCAAGTCTAAATCGCACAATCAAGTTAATGGAAAGTGTCAACTACCCTGCATGCACTGTCAATAAAATCAGTACCAGCCATCGTAAATCTAAATTTCTATTTAGCTTGCCTGTAAATTTTTATTGGTCTCATAAGTTGTACACATATAACAATAATATTGCGAATATGGCGGCAACACTTAACCCTCGTGGAGAAATAAAGTCTTTACCCGACTTATTTAAAGAGTTTCGTAATAAGGTGATAGTCATTGCAGACAACTTTTCTTATGGCGATTTTTTAGATGCGCAGTTAAAACAAGTCGATCGCCATAATTTAGTTGTTAGAGGAGGAAGTGACCACTATGAAACGGTCCATAGAATGTTCATTCTAGGCAGAGTGGACTTTTTACTGAGCTACCCCGCAGAATTTCATCGATACAGTAACAATCAGGTATTACCTGTCAAATCTTACCATATTGCTGGTGCCCCAAAAGTCGTGATCGGGCATATCATGTGCAACGATAACGCGCAGAGTAAAAAATTCATCGATAAAGTAAATGACGTTTTGATGGATCTATACTTGAGTCAGGAGTTTGTTGAGGCGCATACAGACTTTTTGCCGGCAAGTGAACACAATGCCCTCGATGCTTATATTAAGTCGTATTACCAAACTACCGTAATCAAAAGTAATAGTTAACGTCAGTAAAGTAATGCATCAATCGACAAGCTAAACATATGGGCTTTAACATAATGTAAGTGTAATTTGTATACTGTATTCGCCTTTTATACCAAAGTGATAGTCTGTTTCTCTCTATTCGTTTAGATGTAAATAAAACATTGTTCTCGTTGGCGCCATGACATAGTATTAAACGAGTTGTTTATAGATAGCATTACAATATGGAACTTGTTAGACCTTTAGAACCAATCCTCATCATCGATGACGTTGAAGAAGTACGTAGTTACTTAATTGAAATCTTAGAAAACCTTGGGTTCGAAGAAATATATGAATCGAAGGACTTTTCGTCAGCTAAACCTCTACTCCAGTCAAAAGCACCCAATGTATTGTTTTTAGACATAGAGTTACCAGACACCGACGGCACACAAATTCTAGAGTACGTGAACGACACGTATCCCAACACGCACGTGATTATGTGTTCAGGTCATAATAGCCTTGAGAACGTACAAAATACTTGGGAGCTCGGCGCCAAGGGGTTTATCGCAAAACCATTTAACGCTAAAAAGGTTGATACGGTTATGAAACGATTAGAAATGATTGCATGAATCAAATTTCCCAAAATATTATTTCAAAACTATCAGAACTCATTCTTGGCAAAGATGAACAACTTAAATTAGCGTTATGTTGTTTATTGAGCAAAGGTCATTTACTGATAGAAGACCTACCCGGCATGGGTAAAACGACGTTATCCCATGGTTTAGCAAATGTGCTTGGCTTGAGTTATCAACGTGTCCAATTTACCAGTGATTTACTGCCTGCAGATATTACTGGTTCAAGCATTTTCAACACGCAAACTAATAGTTTTGACTTTCATTCTGGGCCTATTTTTAGTCAGGTACTCCTAGCTGACGAGATAAATAGAGCAAGCCCTAAAACCCAAAGTGCGCTGCTAGAGGCTATGGAAGAGGGACAAGTTACGGTCGACGGTACTACCCATACGCTGCCAGAACCGTTTTTTGTTATTGCGACGCAAAACCCGTTGCACCAATCCGGCACTCACCCACTGCCAGAATCTCAACTAGACAGGTTTTTCATTCGTATAAGCCTTGGTTACCCAGACACAGAAGCAGAAAAAAGCTTAATCATGGCTGGTAATGATCGGTCATTTAAGCTCGAAGACCTAAATTTAGCGTTAACAGCCGAAGAACTCTCTGAGTTACAAGCAAAAGTCATGTCTATCACACTGTCAGAGCCCGTGGTACAGTACATTATCGATTTGGTCAGCTTTACTAGAGACTCAGGCGAATTTGGCGACCCCCTTTCACCGAGGGCGAGTATCGCGCTTGGGCTTGCTGCCAGAGCCTATGCCTTGATATGCGGACGAGAATACGTGCTACCAGACGACGTTCAAGCCGTATTCGGCCCAGTAGCAGGACATCGACTTAATGTGCCTTGCAATGAACAAACGCCAGTAGTAGAAAGCATATTTAGTCGAGTTCCGGTACCTATGTGATGATTTCGGGATCATACAAAGAGTGGCTAAACAATATTCTTGCTAAGAAGCATTCGAACAATAGCATGACGTTTAGTCACGATAATATCTACGTTGTCCCATCAAAAAGTGGGTTTTTATTTTTGTTCTTTGCACTGCTTAATTTTGTTATTGGTATTAACTATCAAAACAATTTGATCTTGGGCGTGTCTTATCTCATGTTGATGTTGCAAATATCGGCGTTATTTTATGGTTACATGAATCTACATGGCCTTAAGCTTGAGTTGTTGGACATCACTAGTAATTTTGCGGGTCATCATAATCAAGCTAAATTTCGCGTCACGCCTTCTTCTGATGCTTACTCACTCAATATTTATCATTCGGACTTTTCTCATTTAGACTTTCAAAATAAACACTTTGATGCCAAAACACATAATGAAGTCATTAAAATACTATTAGAAAAAAGAGGAAAGTATCCAAGCGGTAAGTTTAAGGTTCAAAGTGGCTATCCGTTTGGTTTGGTCAACGTTTGGAGTTATTTAATCCCGGATAAGTCATTCTATGTGTACCCTGCCCCGATGAAATGTGAGTTAGATATTCATAGTTCATTGGAAGCTGATACAGATACGGGGATGAAATCTAATCGCGCTGATAGTTTCGAAGATTTCAGTAGTTTGTCTAAATATCAAAAAGGGATGAGTAAAAACCGAATTTCATGGCGTCATTTTGCTAAAAGCCAAACGCTATTAGTAAAGGACTATGAAGGTGAAGAACAGTCAATAAGCCATGTACTGGACTTTCATAAAGTTGAAGGTGCGAAAGAAACAAAACTTTCAAAATTGTGTTATCAGGTGATTGAGGCTGATAAACAAGGTCACGATTTCGCGCTGCGACTTCCAAATGTGTACTTGAAAATGGACAGTGGAGAAAGGCATGTTAAGGCGTGTTTGGAGGCGTTAAGTGAGTGCTAATTCATTGGTTAAGCGTAATACATTAATTACTTCTCTTATTTATTGCGCTATATCTCTGCTGCTCTTTCAAAGCTTGGGATATGTCTTCTGTGTGTCCATTGTGCTGGTGACTATTTTTAAAGTGAGTACAACAATTGGCGCGGTGAAGAATCCATCCAAGCTGGTGGTCAATTTGCTCGCGGTAACGGTCATCGTTGTTGTGTTTTTGTCCTTAGGACTCAAAAATACAATAGAAATGTTTGTGGCAATGTTAATAGGTGCGTGCGCGTTAAAAATGCTACAAGTGACATCGGCGCAACAAGCAACCTCTGCATACATTCTCAATTTTTTCACTTATCCGTGTTTTTATTTGTTTTCACAAAACATATTAGCTTTCGCATTTGTCGCGGGACTATTGCTCTTTAACTTAGCGCAGCTTTTTAGTGTGTCACACAACTTACCGATAAAAACATCATATAAAAGTTCGGTCAAAAAGTTTATCTTTAGTTTACCTCTGGCCGTTGCCATGGTGCTTTTAGTACCAAAGCTTCCCCCTTTTTGGCAACTACCTAATGCCAAGTCTGCAAATACGGGGTTATCCGAAGATGTTGACCCATTCGAGATAACTGAGCTGTCTCGTTCTTCTGAGCTCGCATTTAGAGCATTGCTACCCGCTGCAGACATATTTCAGCCACCATTCTATTGGCGTGCCATCGTGCATGACAGGTTTGATGGGAAAAAATGGCAAATGTCGCGTTTGCAGGGGGTCGGTTTACAGCGAACCTACCAACCTATGGGACCTACATACTCTGTAATTGCTGAGCCTTCTAACACACGTTGGTTATTTACCTTAGGCGATGGCATCCCTGCAAGTAAGGGGATGGGCGTGAATCACTTTGGTACCATTTTTCAAAAAAAATTGTCCAATAAGCCCGTTCAATATGAAGTATCCCCTGTCGATCTAGACGATGCGCGTCTATCGCGTTGGGAATACGCTATCAACGTGCAGTTGCCTGAAGGCTATAACCCCCAAGCCATAGAATTGGCAAAAAAGTGGGACTCTGAAACCGGTAGTACACAAGAATTCATCACCAGAATGAAGTCATTTTTTGTTACAGGTGGTTTTAATTACAGTCTTTCACCACCGGCGATTAGAAACAAACATAATGTCGATGAGTTTTTATTTTCTACGCAATCGGGCTTTTGCGGCCATTATGCATCATCGGCTGCATTTTTAATGCGCACAGCAGGTATTCCAACACGTTTAGTCTCTGGTTATCTAGGTGGTGAGTTTAACCAGCAAAGTAACTATTACGCGGTTTATCAATATGATGCGCACGCTTGGGTTGAATATTATGTGCCACAGCAAGGCTGGTTAAGATTAGATCCAACAGCATGGGTTGCACCGGATCGTATGTTTGGTTCACTCTCCGATTTAGCGGAACTAGAACAAGAATTTAAAGACAATTTAGGGATCAGTTTAGCGTCTTTCTCTAATATCAGAGCCATTAACTGGGTACGTTTGCAGCTTGAGCAGCTTGATTTCCACTGGACTCGATGGGTACTCAATTTTGATGATAAAAAACAGTCATCATTACTCAAAGCTTTGTTTGGGGCAAAACACAATTTTTTACCCGCTTTATCCGTTGTACTGATACTGATAGCGACATTTGGTGGATGGTTCGCGTATTTAAATTATCGTAAATGGAAATCACAAGCCAAAGAAATCAGGCTCTACAATCGGTTGTTAGATTTTGGTAAAGTACAGGCAAGCAGCCTAACACCCAAACAG
This sequence comes from Pseudoalteromonas sp. SMS1, assembly GCF_021530565.1. GTDB lineage: Bacteria > Pseudomonadota > Gammaproteobacteria > Enterobacterales > Alteromonadaceae > Pseudoalteromonas. The sequence goes on along the minus strand of NZ_JAKGBI010000001.1, from coordinate 76,632 downwards.
TCAATTGAGTTGCTTAAGCAAAAGTTTCCTCGGGCGCAAGCTGAGTTAAGTGAGTTTTATACCCTGTTCGAGTCTGCTAGATACAACACAGAGTCGCTTTCTCGCGAACAGTATAAGAGACTTTCTTTTTTAAATAGACGAATAATAAAAAAGGCAAAAATAAAATAATATGAATGCAGTAGTTGTTGGGGTCATTCTCATGCTTGGCCTATCCCTGTTTAGGGTAAACGTGATTGTCGCGATGACGTTAAGCGCTTTGGCTGCCGGTCTTACCGCTGGCCTTGGTTTGGAAAATACACTCAATGCTTTTAATGATGGACTCTCAGGTGGGGCGCAAATAGCGCTAAGCTATGCCATGCTTGGCGCATTTGCAGTTGCAATCTCAAAGTCAGGATTGACGCTCATACTTGCCAGTAAACTGCTGGGGTTGGTCAACAGTAAAAACAAGGACTCCGCAAACTATTTAAGTATGTTAATCCTTGTCGTGATCATGGGGTGCGCAGTCGCCTCTCAAAATTTAGTTCCTGTTCACATTGCTTTCATACCTATCTTAATTCCGCCGTTAATCGTTATATTTAATAAGCTGAAGATGGACAGGCGGGCAATTGCGTGCGTTTTGACGTTTGGTCTTGCAACCTCATACATGGTATTACCATATGGTTTTGGCGGCATCTATCTGTATTCAATTTTGCATAAAAACTTGACTGATAACGGTCTTGAAATTGTCAACACCGCTGTCCCCTACGCTATGATTATCCCTGCCTTGGGAATGTTACTTGGCCTGATCATTGCGGTGTTTATCAGTTATCGCAAGCCAAGAGAATATAAAAACGATGTGCAGTCTGCGTCTGACGTCGACATAAAAATAGAAGATCAAAAAAAGGTGCTCATCGCTGGTGGAATTGCTATTGTTTGCTCGTTGTTGGCGCAAAACGTGAGTGGCTCTATGATTTTAGGTGGCTTGGTAGGCGTGATGATGTTTGCGATGTTTGGGCTTATCAAATGGGATCAAAGCTCTGATGTGTTCACCAAAGGCGTAGCCATGATGGCAATGATCGGGTTTATTATGATCTCGGCTCAGGGCTTTGCATCCGTTATGAAAGAGACCGGTGATGTTGCGTCTTTAGTCGCTGCCTGTGCAGGTATAATTGGTGATAGCAAGCCGGTTGCAGCCGCTGTTATCTTGATTGTTGGTCTCCTCATCACAATGGGTATAGGAAGTTCTTTCTCCACTGTTCCAATTATTGCGACTTTGTTTGTGCCGCTTTCTTTGGAAGTTGGTTTCTCTGCAATGGCCACGGTGGCGTTGGTTGGAACCGCTGGCGCACTCGGCGACGCAGGCTCGCCAGCTTCAGACTCGACACTTGGGCCAACCTCCGGTCTCAATACAGATGGTCAGCATGACCATATTTGGGACTCTGTAGTGCCGACATTTATTCACTTCAATATTCCGTTGCTTATTTTTGGTTGGATAGCTGCAATGGTACTTTAAAAGGAGCCCGCTTGGGCTCTTTCTGTTTTTACTATGCCTTACCTCTAACGACCTCGTTGTGGTTTTTTAAAACTGAAAAAAACATTTTCAAATTGCTATGCACTTTGCGATAAGCTTACCCTTATAAAACTTTAAAATACATTAAATCAACGACATATGATTTGGCACACATCATGCTCTTCGGAGGTAAGTTAATTTTAACCGAAGGTGACTCTATGAATGTCGTTTTTATTGGCGCAGGCCAAGAGATGTTAGGAATAATGAAAAAGCTAAAACCCTTATGCCAATCTATGAGCGCAATTTGTGCAACGCCTGAGGCGAGCTTTGACATAGATAACAAGTGCGCGTTATTGTCTTATGCGCAGCTAGAAACTTTACAGAACATGAGCCTATCACTTTGCTCGAACAAAGAACGGCTACAAGAGCGCCACACAGCGAATTTGGCACTATTGTCTCTCATGTGCAATACGCCATCAGAAGCCATTAGCATTTTTAACAAGTCAATCGACAGTACAAGCTGTATTTTCCCTATGTCCGATTACGCGACAGATTTGGTGGCAATTACGCAATGTGGAAGTACCGTAGTAGGCACGAAAAATATTGATGAATTGGCGGACTTGCCACAAGAAGTGTTCTTGTCGAAAGACGTATCTTCACCTGCCGGCGCGATTAAAGCGATTGCAAACGCTGATTTGCTCATTTTTGGTCCATGTAATCCGGTGACGGATTTGTTGCCGCTACTCTTAATTGACGACATCAAGCATGCTGTATTAGAGACATCAGCCAGTCGCTTACTCATTGAAACCCCTATTGTTGGGAGTTTGCTACTCAAAGGGTGCAGCGCGTCTAGGTATTTAGAGTGGATGAAGTCACAAATAGGGTATCAGTTTTTCGATGTTGCAATTTCCAATCAATTTACGGACATACTAAGTTTCCACTACAGAGAGAGTAAATCTGACTCTCCAAAGGATATAAGCACTAATAACACACTTGATATGATGGATGAGTTGTTTAAAGTGCCTACCCTCGCAACATTGAATGCGGTCAAGCAATCGGGAATTAATTTGGCGCCGTAATTAAAGTCCATTGAATTTTATGGTGCGTGCGTGTGCGGCTGATCTTATTGGGTTAGCCGTTTTTCAATAGTTGACGGTACAGGTTGCAACGTTTTCTTGATTACAATAGTGAAAATCAAGATAGTACGTACTCTTTTTAGGCTTTTCTCCTGATTTAACATAACGATAAAGCAACTCAGCACTTAATCTGCCCATTTCGTGGGGGTTTTGACCAATATTAATGCTTGAAAGTCCATTGCTTAGCGCTTGTAGTTGAATTTGTTCTGTGTCCGCTGAGATGATTGTAATATCCCCAGCCTTAATACGCTGTTTGTAGTCTAGAAGTTTAATCGAATATTCTGGGTTAAATTGGGCAAAGCCTGCGACTGCTAGGAATATCGGAGGTTGCTTGTAATCTAGTATTGTCAAAAGTTGGTTTAGTGAATCATCACGCCTTCCCATTGTATAAAGTGGGCATCGGTCGTACTCAATCCAGCCAGATTGTCCATTTAATCGAGTTGAGGCACTGCCAGAAAGTGCGTACCGAACCCCTTCTATCCGCTTATTTAAATTTGGTGTAGTTTGGTGACCAGACTGAATGCAAAAAGGTTGTGGGTCAAACGTTTTGTATTTAAGTGCGGCTTTACCTAGTGCGACGCCAAAATCGAAGTTGTTAGTTCCTACATAGGCAAGCCGATAAGTTTGATGTTGCTCTAATAAATCGGAATCAAAAGTAATAACAGGAATATTTTTTTCTTTTGCCAGCTGTAATGCCCCAGAAACCAAAAAGCGAGAATCTGTTGTGGAAATTAACAGTCCGTCAATGCCCTTATTTATATACTCCTTAACGATGAGCACTTGCGTTCGCACATCCTGATAGTCGTCTGCTCCATCATAGACACAGGTTAAATCAGGAATGGTACGAGAGAACGCTTGACACCCTTTGAGCGACTGTTGATAAAAAGAGTCGTTTTTAGTCTTTCCAATTAAAGCGAATTTAAGCTGAGCACTGACATTAGCACTGTAAGTTAGCACAGCTAGTGCACACCAACCAGGTAGATGAGTAAACCAAAAGTTCAAAGCTAAGTCCTTGACAAGTTTGCAATAAGCTTGCGTCATGTGTATTGAGTTTAACTCTTTCTGGGACTAAGGCAATTAAAAACTGTTCTTATAACATCAAGTTTCTAGCGGTGATTGTTTATTATCATAATACGTTCAGCACCTTATATCTTGGTCGCTTTCTTTTTAAATTAGATGGTGTCAGCGTGTTTATGTCTTTTCTTTTCGATCACCAATTCAAGAATCGCAATATGTCGACTCATTTTGGTCGCAAGTATATGGCTGAATGCACCAAAAAAATAAAGAATTGGTATGGCGTACGCTATGGACAAGACCCAATCCAGTTCAATTTCGTTAAGTTTGTCGAGTGATATGAGCAGTGCTAAGACACCGGGGGCAAACCCCACTCGCTCAATTGATCCAACTAACAAGGCTGTCCGCTTTTCAAATGCGATTTTTTCAGCTTTTACTTCCAGCAAAGTAAATTCTAAATCGTCTAAACTTTTTGAGTGTAAAAAGCCCATGTATTTTTTATCATAACAATCATTCATTTTGGCATTGTTATACAACACAGCTAAGGGATTTTTGATGCTGTCTTTAATCTCTCTTCGGCGAAGAAAAAACACAATTGCGGGATGAATGATAATTCCAATATACCCAAGCATGAGCAATATCAAAGAAGTCAGTTTAAATGGCTCTAATTGGGTGATCTGCCATAAAAATGCGACAATAATGGCCACAATTATGCTTGTTAAATAGGTGCAATAGACCTTGATTTCAAATTGATTGGGTAAGTTTGAATGCGTGTTGTGGTTAATGTGCTCTTTTCTGCTTAGACCTTTTAACGCACGATATATAGAGTCGGACATAGGCTCTCCTTGTTATGAGATAGCAATTCCTTTACTGCTGATGCGCTGTGTAAGGGAAACGGTTGTGACCCATACCCATTTATCTTGAAAATGCGTTCATACTAAGTGTAGTCCAAAACTCATGTTATAACGCTTGAATACAGTCAGACAGCGCTCTGGCTTGATGCTTTACGTTATAATGCTTCTCTGCGTATTTTCGGGCACTTTCGCCAAGTAAATGCTGGTTATATGGCCCTAACTTAACAAATGCCAAGAGCATATTTTTTAGTGCGTCAACACTGTCTGGGGGACATCTCATACCTGTGCCTAAACTTGTCAGTTCTTCGCATGTCTCTATGTTTGAGGTCAGTATCGGTAAACTACAGGCCATGGCTTCTTTGATGTAATTGATGTTGTTTACTTCCATCACGGCACTGTCAGAGTTGTATGGAGAAATCATGGCATTGTATTTTGACAGGTTTTGTACGATCCACTTTCTTGGTTTTTCTCCCAAAAAGTGTACCTTTTGGTTTAGGCGCAACTTGATTAACTCATTGACCAGCTTCTTTTTAATAGGGCCAGTTCCCACAACGTCTAGTTGAATTTCAGCGCGTGATGGCAATGCAGCCAGAGCCTTCAACAGAGTGAATAGCCCTGCGCCTTCTACAATATTACCGACAAACACCAGTTTGACAAAACGTTTGTTTTTGATGGTGGGTTTGTATTGTGTTAAGTCTAAGCCTCGCTTTAATACAATCGTATTTGAGTTTTTTGCAGAAGGAACGCGATCTAATTCTAGAAAAGACACGTTGCATGTTTCAGCAATACACTTTGCACTACTTTTTGTAATACGATTATTACAAAAGTGAGAGATGGATGCCCCTACGCAAGTCGCGCTGGCTAGACTAACTGGGTACATCGTTTCTTTAAAGCCTGTGTGAACATGCTCTACGTTTGCTTGCCTGAGCATATTCGCAAGTGCTAAACCGTTCGTTATGAGAGTATATAAGTTAACGGCTTTGTATTTGTACCAAATAGATAAGCATTTAATAAAACTTCGAAAGTTGGAGGCGAGACCCAACAAACCTAACATCGCATTTGAGTCTATATATTTAATCGAAACAGCCGGCTTGAGATTTCGGACATTTTTGTACTTAACGTGGCTTATGATTGTCACTTGATGCCCGACGTCTGCGAGGGCATTCGCTTCACTGATTAAAATGGCGACTTCTTGTAAATCCTTACTGTCTGTATAAATAGCGATGTGTTTCATAGAAAATGCTCCTGATTATATCAAAGTAGACTAATCAAGAATCACACCAGTTATACTTTATTTAAAATCAATAGGTTATAAGGTGGGCAATCTACAAAGGCGCGTGATTTGCACATTGCATTGCATTATGATTTGTAAATTTGGGACGAAAATTTAAAAAAGACTCGCTGCGTAAGCACATCATTAACCTACTAATTGGCCGCGCTCTAACGCCATCGGAATAAATCGGATTCCACAAAACTGGCCTTCAGGTTCAGTTGCTTTGAACCCCGCTTTTTCGTAAAAACATCGCGCATTGACGGATGCACGAAGGGAGATATGAGCGGCGCGGGTTTGAGCGAGCAATGTATTCAGTAATATTTTACCTACCCCCTGTCTTTGAGTTGATTTAGCAACAAAAAGGTGGGTGATGTAGTTTTTTTCACGGAGCGCTGCAAACCCAATTATCTGGCCATTTTTTAAGGCAATAAAGGCATCGAATAAAGTCGTATTCAATGTGCTCTCTATATCTGGAAGTACTCTTCGCATGTATTCGTGCTTTCCGGCAGCGCCAAAATGTGGAAGTACGTCTATTGATGATACTGCTGAAATCAAATCTGTTATTAGCGCAATGTCTCCGTGATTTGCTAATCTAATTTCCATTTTAATTTCCTTTACTACTGATTGATGCGAATTGAATTAACTCGGTTTGTCATAAAAATAAATATGGAATGTGGCGCCTCCCAATTCATTACAAGACTCTACATCGATCCGAGCGTTATGCGCAAGCACCACTTCATTGACGATGGCCAGCCCCAAACCACTCCCTGTCAATGTTGATTGCTCTTTGCGCCAAAAGCGCTCGAATAACTTGACCCTATCCTCTTCGTCAATACCAGGCCCTGAATCTTTGACGGACAATCGATCTTTGGCAACTTCAACGATGACTTGAGCGCCTTCATCTGCATGTTTCAAGGCGTTTTCTAAGAGGTTTTTGAGCATAATTATCAGTGCGGCTTGATCGCCTATTACCGTCGAGTTTTGGTCTATTTCTTCCAGTGCGAGGTCTTTTTTATACGTTAAAGTAAGAGGCCCCAAGAGCATGCAAACGTCTTTAGCAATGTCGGAAATATTGACTGGTTTGTGTAGATAACTATTCTGATTTTGCGCTCGCGACAAATCGAGGAGCTGCTCAACAACACGCGTCATGTAGTTGATATCTCCCATCAACTCACAACCGATTTTATCGGGCAGTTCGGCGAGCTCTAGCCGTGTTCTTAATACTGCAAGTGGGGTTTTTAATTCATGTGCTGCGTTAGCTACAAACCGTTTTTGTTCGTTAAAGCCCGTCTCGACACGGTCCATAGTTTCATTCAAGGCACTGACTAAAGGTAGCATTTCGCTTGGGACACCTGTTTTATCAAGTCGTCTATCGAGTTGCGACGGCTTAATACTTTCAAGCTGCGATGCCACATTATTGACTGGCTTTACGACGGCTTTGATTGAGATATAGCCGACAAAAATAAAAATCAGAAATGCCGATACCATGGTCAGTGTCAGTACTTGACCGAGCATAGGCAGGACGGCTTCATTCGCAAGCTCGCCAATCATATCATCGCGGGCAAGGTCAACATACAGTCTCCTGCCATCAATGTCGGCAGTGAGTCGGTATCTATCGATCCCGTTCAAAAATGAGTACCCTTGAGGCATATCTGTAGGTAGTGCTAATAGGGCTGCTGAAGTTGCTCTATGTGGATTTGAAGTCAGCAACACTTCTTTCGTTTCGCTGTCAGTCACCTTAAATGCAAGGTTATTAAACAATGCATCATAGCCCCATTTTTTTGCCATGTTTGTCGCTGAATAGATGAGCGTACCGTGTTTGTTAAAATGCAAAGTATCGGGTATGTCTTCCGCCATGCCATGCATGCTTTTTTCTACCGCGATGTTGGCAAAATTAATCGAAAACAAAAACAAAATACCTGCGATTAACGCGAAAACACCGCAGCCCAAAAAACTAAAGAGTGCGAACAATTTTCTAGCAAGAGAGTTGTTATTTGTTAACGTTGCATTTTTCATGACAAAATATACCCTATCCCACGAATTGTTTTGATCTCTGTTTGTGCACCTGCTTGTTCTAGCTTTTTTCGGATCCGATGCATCGCAACTTGGATCGCGTTATCTGTGACTTCAAACCCCAATGCATAAATGGCGTCATAAATAGCTTCTTTGCTGACAGTTAAACTGGCGTGCTTGATCATGTATTCGAGTATGGCAACCTCGGTTTTACCCATATTGATATTTTTTTCATCCACCAGCACGCGTCTTGATTTAGTGTCCAATGAGAGGTTCGCGCGAGATAGTGTGTTACCCGCGTATTCCGCCGGCCTTCTCAGGATTGCGCGCAGACGCGCTTTAAGTTCTTCAATGGCAAAAGGCTTGTTTAGATAGTCGTCAGCACCTAAATCAAGACCTTTTATCCTATCTTCAACACCGCCACGTGCGGTCAATATCAAAATAGGAATTGGGTTGTTTTTTGCACGCAGTGCACTGATGACGTCAATTCCGTCAGTGTCAGGTAGGCCCAAATCGAGTATCATGGCATCATATTGCCACCCAGTGAGCAAACTTTGCATTTGTTCAGCGCTGTGGGCAATGTCAGCTGCGTGACCGTCTTGTAATATGGCTTGTTGAATAAAAAGCGCAAGTTGATTGTTATCTTCTGTGATTAATATACGCATTAGTTATTGCTGTCCTTTTATTTTTTGCAGTCATTAATTCGTTTAATATACCGATTTGGATCAATTATCCAGTTCATCCAGATTGGCATAGCAATCAGCATCAACAGGGTTGATGTTATTAAACCGCCAATGACAGCCCAGGCAAGCGGTGGCCAAAGTGGACTTTGGGATGACGTCAATGGCAGCATTCCGACGATGGTGGTCACTGTGGTTAATACAATGGCTCTAAACCGAGATTCAACTGCATATTGAATCGCGGCTTCTTTTAATTGACCATTTTTTATCGCTTCAATGGCACTATCAATGAGTAATATTGCTGTGTTAACGACAATGCCTGTGAGTGCAAGTACACCAAGTAATGACATAAAGCCAAATGGTACGCCAACGATTGCGAGCAGTGCTGGTGACCCCAAAGCACCGAACGGCAAACTGAACATCACCAACAGCGTTAATCGATAAGAGTTAAATTGCAATATCAAGGCGATAAACAGCAAAATAATGCCTGCTGGTAACGCCAGTAATAATGCACCATTTGCTTCTTGGGATTCCTCAAACTCCCCGCCAAATTCAAGCACTACATTATGTTGCCCTGCGATAAGTATGAGTTCAGCCATTAAAGACCGCAATATAGCCTCCTCGTCTTGGCCAGGTCTAACATCCGCGAGTACACTTATTTCAGTTCGACCATTACGCCTCATTTCGACGCCTTTCATACCAACTAGTTCACTTTGTGCGACATAGGATAGCGGGACAAATGAATTGCTTTCATTCAATATTTCTAACGATAAAACCCGTTCCATATCTTGTGTTGACGCTGAGTCCTGAACAACCAGCTCGATTGGCTCCGTTTTATAGCGCAAGGTGCTGGCATGCAGTCCCTTCCCTTGCCAAGCAATATAGTCACTGATTTGTTCTTTATTAAGGTTAGCTATTTTTAACGCTTGTTCATTGATGTTCAGTTTTAATTGAGGGGTGCCATAGCTGTATGCACGTCTAACGTTTTGTGTGCCATGAGCGGATTGTAATACAGCCAGCATTTTTTCAGCCGCGTTGTACATGTTTGCTTGTTCATCTCCTATCACTCTCAGTACGATAGGACTTTCGATCGGAGGACCTTGACCTAATTCTCTGGCCGTAATTAACACTTGAGGGTACAGATCGCTCAAGGAGCTATTCATGTGCTGGGTCAACGCAAGCAAGTCGGTACCCATGTCAACTTCGAATACAACCCTGGCAATGTGACTTTCCCCTGGTTGTTGAACTAAATTGTAATAAAATCTCGGGCCAGAGGAGCCACTGAATGCAAATGTGCGGGTGACGCCTGTGAATGTCGATAAGCGCCTTGCTATTTCTTTGGTGACTTTTGATGTATTTTCTATGTCGCTACCATAAGGTAGCTGAATATCCACGTATGCTTGATTTCTACTCGTTTTAGGGAAAAACTCGCCGCTCTGTGCCGGCAATAAAAGGGTGGCAATGCAACCTAACACAAATAGCAGCATGACCGTTTTGGGCCTTTTAAGTGAGTATGAAGTTAGCTTTAGGCCCAAAGTATTAAATCGACTGCTTGAAGACCTTTTAGATTGCTCAGTGGTAAATGCAAATTTAGCTAATACTGGTATCAATGTTAGCGCAATGATATAGCTTAAGCTGATACACAAAATAACTAAAACAGGAATAGATGCAATAAAGTCAGCCACATTTCCCTTTGCAAGAAGCATAGGTAAAAAAGCGGCAATGGTGGTCAGAGTGGCTGTCGCGAGCGGTTTGTACAGCCCCTTTACAGCGTTTTTACTGGCACTAAATTTAGATTGCCCTGATTCTATTAACTGAATGATCTTTTCAGCCATGACAATGCTGTTGTCTACCATCAAACCAAGGGACAGGACGAGCCCAGCGATGGTCATTTGATGTATCACACCTGCCCCAGCAGTAAAAAATCCGAGTGCACTCAATGCGATAGCTGGAATTGACAAAACCACGACAAATGCTGTTCTGATCGACATCATGACCATTAATACCAATGCAACACCGAGGCAACCAGTCGCGAGTGAACGCAGTAGTCCGGACTTTCTTTGTGCGGTCCATTTAGGTTGAAATAAGACGATTTCGGCAGGGGCAGATGCATATCCTTGATTAAATTGTGCCACTACGTTTTTAATGTCGTTACCTACATCCGTGACCCTCACAGTATTCGCCGGCAACGAGATTGCGAGCCCTACAACCTGTTCACCATTTAAAATGAAGTGTTCTTCAGCAGCAGGGTTTGTACGGTAATACACTTGTGCAATGCTCGATATCGGTACGGATTTACCACCGGCAAGCGCGATTTGTGTATCTTTGACTTTATCAATATGGTCTATTTTTCCAATTGGGCTGACATGGGTAGATAAACCGCTTGCGCGCAATGTTGTCGCGGTTCCATCAGGGTTAGTAAACAAATCAGCGATAGCAGATGGTGAGACGCCAAATTCTCGTAAACGCTCGTGTCGATAATCTATGACGATTTGTTCCTGCGGATCGCCAACTAAGCTGACCGACCTGATCTCAGGGATTTGTTCTAATTTGGTTCGTAGCTTTAGCGCAATATTTCTTTTTTCACTTAAGCGATATGGCTGCGTGATTGCAATGACGATCCCCTGTGTATCCTGGGCGCGATCATTAATCAGTGCTTCAATGGGCGCTATTTGCGGGAGTATCGCTGACACGTCACTTTTTATTCTTTGCCAAACGGTGTCTGTGTTATAAATTTGCTCGTTGAGTTCGATATCAACGGTTGCATGGCCATTGTTTATTCTCGCTTGAAAGGTACTGACTTCGTCAATTTTACTGAGCACTCGTTCAATGGGAATAATCGCTTTGTCTTTTATTTGCTCAATCGTTAAGCCTTGTGCATGTAGAGATATGAAACCATTTCGATAAGGAAACTGGGGGTCTTCTTGTTCACTGGCGCTGAACCACCCAGCGATACCGACCAAAACAAATAGACAGGTAATCCCTAAAATGAGCCTTGGGTTTTGATGCCAAGGTACGTCGAAATCACGCTTACTGGTCATATACACCCTCGTTTGCTGTCATTAGATTCAAATTAATCGTTGGCTCAGGCGTCGTGCTAAACGCGATGTTCTCTAAATTGGTTTCGGCACTGACAAGGAGTTTGTCTTGACGCGATGCCAATAATGTTACCGAGTAGTGCTGGTATTGGTTATCTAGTAAATAGCTCTTGCCTTTGGTGGAATAACGTACCGCATCTGAATCTATGGCAAACACAGGTTGGTTAGTGAGTGGGAGTCGCATTTGGGCAGTTAAACCAAGTAGTGATGGCGCATTTTTGTCTAGGTCAACGGTGACGGTAAATAAAGACGGACCGGTGATATCTGGCAGCGCCTTTTCACTTATACGACCCTGTAAATGTTGGTTCAAGGCACGCAAAAAAATCTCTACCTTTTCGCCGATATTTAACTTTATGGCATCTTGTTCTGGTATAGAAAAAGTAATTTTTTGGTTGCCCATTTGCTCGAATCTCAATATTGGTTCGCTGGCCGCGACAAATAGTCCTGTTCTTGCATAGAGCTTGGCAACTAACCCTGCCTCAGGTGCATATATTGAGATGTCTTTTAAGTCGTTTTTTGCTTTTATTAGCTGCGCGTTTGCTTGGCGAACGTTCTCAGCAGAAATTTTCGCATTTTTTTGCGCGTTATCTAACAACGATATAGACGCGAGGTTTTGAATGTACAAGTTAGCAATACGTTTTCGCTCTGCTTCAGCCTCCTCTGACGCTGCAATTGCAGCGTTCAGTTTGGCTTTAGTTTGCAAAACCATTGTATCCAAAGACGGAGAATATAGAGTTGCAAGTAGTTGGCCTTTTTCAACTATTTGCCCTTCCTTAACCGCTACAGTCGCCACTCGTCCATCATTAAAGCTCGCCATATCATAACCAGTAATACTCTGAACTTTGCCGTAAAATACCTTACTAGGAGGCGATACAGGTACTGCGTAAGTTATCGCTTTTGTCTGTGTCACGAGCGCTTTTTGTGGCGTGACGAGAGATGTGTCCTCACAGCCTGAGATCAATCCGGTCAAAAGTACGCAGTATAGTAAGTTCAGCCTGTTTTTTAGAGGGTAATTAAAAGACATACACATATCCTAAAAGCAACTGAAAAGAGCCGGATTTATCAACTAGTGGTGAATCTTTAATTGCACTGTCAAACGATGTGTAGCTTGCATCCGCTTTAATCATATGGTTTTTACCGAAAAACCAGTCGCTTTTAATACCGATTTCAAAGTTGGTTGCGCTGTCTACTTGGTAAAAGGAGCGATCTGCTGTCGCTTCACCGGCTTTGACACCATAGTAATAGTTGGCGAGATCTTCACTTGCTAAACTCACAGCAACATAAGGGACGACCTGCCCTTTCTCTACGCGCAGTGGAATGCCGTATGACAGCGTCGCCTCATATCCATCATGTGTATTGGTGACGTCTTGGATGTATTTTAATCCGAACTCACCAATATCAGTATCTACCTCAGCTTCAATACCAAAATCAAAGCTCATGTTTCTGTCTTCCATCCCCTTAAAAATATCACTGTCGTCTTGCTCGTACCCATCAAGGCGCAGCATCCCCGTTGCAGCAAGTTCGATTCGCTCGGTTTTGAAAAAGGTGTAGGATGCGTAAGGGCCAAGAAGTCTAAAGTTGCCATACTCAATCGCAATTGCCGGTACAAATTGTGTTTCACTGCCAACGTCTTTGTAACCTTCATCTTGCGTAATGAGTGCGCCACCTAGGCCAAACTTGAGCTCATCTTGGTCTTTTTCCGTTGCCGAAACACTGAATGCAAAGATTGAAGCCAAAGCGATAATTGATTTTCTCATGAATTTTCCTTCGTTATTTTTCGGTCTTGTTGTCGACTAATTCTGTGTATGGTTTAAATATTAAGGGGACAAACTTTCTCGAAACTTACAAGGTTGTAAATTATTAGAGCAATCATCAGAAAATAAGCTAAGTAATTGGATAGGTGTTGTTTATTAATATAAGGCTGTTAGAGAAAACTAAAGGGCGAACGTGATGCTATGTATTTGGTTTATTCTGAACATTTTGATACTCACCGTTTGCGAGTAACATGCTCCTCTGCCTTATCGTTTCCTTACTTACAAAGTGTGTTAAAATCGACTGCGATAAACTATCACTTGCGATTGATAGTAACATTATCATACGTTTGAATTGCGTACAGGTATGCGCTAAGAATTTAAAACTAAAATTAAGTGTAAAGGCGTGGCTGTTTCACAGGCGCACTCCCCCAAACTCTTCGTTAGGAACTCTGTCTTTGGTTCGAATAATCTTTTATTTTTTGACACTCGCGCTTGTATTCGAGTCACACAGTAATGAACTTTCACCTGAGCGTGTTTTGGTCGAGATTCAAGCCAAGCAAATACAATCTGCAAACTGGCAAAATGTCTCCCAATTGAGATTGCCAATCGGTCAACCAGCATTACTTCAGTCAACGCAAGTGAACCCCGATATGTCGAGGCCTATCGACACGACAGAAGCAATAAGTTTTGACGAAATTAACCTGCCGTTGTCTTATGAACACATTTTAGAAGCAAGTTTTGAACACCAAACTGTCAACCCACAGTTTAGCCATTGGCGCCGTGTAAAACCGACTCAATACGAGCTAAATACATTGTCCGATATCAGGCATTTTTCTCCGCGGCAAGGCCTTCCCACAGGGTCCGTTTACGAGGTCGTTCAGGATGTCAAAGGCCATCTATGGCTAGCTACAAATGGCGAAGGTCTTTGTCAGTATATCGCAGAACATTTTAGGTGCTTTAATGATCGACATGGTCTGAGTAATAATCGTGTTTGGGACATTGAACAAATGGCCAGTGGTGAATTTGCTTTGGCAACAGATAAAGGAGTAAATCTGTTCAATGGTGATATGTTTAAAACCCTCACCATAAAAGGCGAGAAGTTTGAGGATAAAGTCAGCAATATCGCGATTGTATCTGATGTTTTGTATTTCTCAACGGGCCTTGCGCTGTATCGTTATCACCACGAAACACTGGAAAAATTGTCGCTCAGCGAGCGTGTCGGTTCAATAAATGATATGCATGGCGACCAAGATACACTGTTGATTGCGACACAGACAGGCTTATACAAGTTTTATGCTGGCGCACTCACCTTATTTAATTTCGATACACATTGCCAAGGTCAAGCATCCTCTGTCACCAGTTCAAAAGAAATGATTGCTTTTTCTATTGTTGGTTCTGGTATCTGTATGGTCGATAAAACCCAGCAGCGCGCTTACCTAAAGACAGGAATAGCGTCATTGAATGTCACCGCATTGCTCATTGACGAAATGGATAACGCCGTTTGGGTTGGCGATGATAGTAAAGGGGTTTTCAAAATCGATCGTGACCGCGTTAGTACATTTAATAAAAAGAACGGGCTAAGTGACCAACACATACGCGGTTTAATGCAAGATGGGCAGGGGCATATTTGGGCCTCGACTTATGGCGCTGGGTTAAATCGCATTAAAGATGGTGGCTTTCGTTTACTGACTAAACGTAGTGGGTTACATCGCGAACGAATTAGTGCAATGGCAAATATAGAGGGTCAATTATGGCTCGGCCAGTACGGGACTGGTATTCAAGTGTTTGACGAAGGCCAGTGGCTGACTGTGGCACAGCGTCTGTTTAACTCATATGTCCATGCTTTAGCTCAGGACAGCGAAGGCCGAGTATGGGTAGGCACTAGGCAGGGAGTCAGCATTTTAGGAAATCAAGAGAGCTTACATATTTGGCGACACAATGGCTTAGCAGCGAACATTATTCATCAAATCGCGCGTGCGCGCGATGGGTGTATGTATTTGGCCACAGAAGCCGGGTTGTATCGAAGCTGTGCCGGCAAGTTGCAATTTTTAGAGTTGAATACAGCCGAATATGTGATTGACGTATTCATTGACCATACGGACAACGTGTGGTTTGTCACTAACGGTGGCGGCAGTTATTTTATTGAAAACCATGTTGTGTACAGATTCAATCAGTCTGATGGATTACCCAGTGACTGGGCATATAGTATCGAGCAAGGCAAGGATACAACAATGTACCTAGGTACCCGAAACGGTGTGTTTGCACTTAAAAGGCAAGAAGATACGTGGTTAGGTCGACACATCAACACAGATGATGGGCTAAGTAGTCATATCGTACTTGGGTTAAAAATCTTACACGGGGAGTTATGGGTCGGCACTGAGCATGGTAATAACCGAATACGTACAGCGCACTTGTTTGATCTTCAGTATCCAATTGAAATGGATTCGTTCGTCTATGACAACGGTTACTTGGCAGTGGATGCTACCCTTAATACAGCTGAGTTTATCGACGATACTTTTTTCTGGGGTTCTGGTAGTGGTGTAATCTATTTTGATCCCAACGAAATTACGCTAGAGCCTAATTTAAGCACGAGTATTTTGGAAGTAGCCTCTTTGAGCCACACGGGTGAACACCATCATGCGCCGCTCAATGGCGACGTTGAATTCTCACCCGAAACACAACAAATTGTGTTTCGGGTCAGTCATAGTGACTGGGCAAACCCAGAGCGTGTGATGTATCAGTCTCGATTGCTTGGCAGCAGTGAGTATTGGAGCGAACCTTCTACGTCAAGCGAAATTACGTACAATCAACTAGCGCCTGGTCACTACGTATTTCAGGTGCGTTCATTTGCCTCAGGGAGTGTGGGTGATCACATCAGTTATCCGTTTACTGTTTTGTCTCCCTGGTGGCGAACTTGGTGGGCGTATACCATCGCCTTATTCACCATTCTAATGTTGATGTATCAGGCTATAAAATGGCGATTTAGCTTCTTAGCAAAACAGCAAAGGATAAAAGACCGCGCCGAATTTTCTGAAGCATTGCTGGAACGTAAAAAACAATTGCTGGCAGAGGTATCACACGAAATCCGCACGCCTTTAAGTGTTCTTAAAATGTCAATTGAAGGGTTAGAATACAATTTGACAACAGACACAGAAAAAACCTACGAGTTATTACATAGGCGCATTGGGGACATTAACTTACTGGTTGCTGATATTGACCAACTGGCGCGCACAGAGTTGGAAGAGCGGATCCTTAATCTAGCGCCCGTGCCAGTAAAATCATGGTTACTTGCATGGATAGCCGATGCTAACGGGCGTATTACACAGCGTCGTGGCTATACCTTCGAATACGAAATAGATGTTGCAGACACCTTAAAGATAAATGCAGATATAGACCGGTTAACGCAAGTGTTAACAAACTTGCTGTCTAATAGTATTCGCTATTCGGCCTGCCCGGCTAACATACATTTTCGCGCTAAATCCTGTAGAAATGCGCTTGTATTGTCGATTTCGGACAGTGCGCCTGGTGTATTGGAGAGTGAGTTAAAGACAATTTTTGAGCGTATGTATCAAAGTGAGCAAAACAAATCGCTCTATAAAGGAGGTACCGGACTTGGCTTGGCAATTTGTCAAGACTTGGTGGCGAGACATGGTGGAGATATTATTGCAACACACAGTGAATTGGGGGGCGTAAAAGTATCGATTACTCTGCCTATTTTGCCTTGAAGTACGTTTAGCAAAAGCCGCAGACTATGTTAGTGTCATACGGCACGCCATTGCTCGAACGAGGAAGGGTTAAAGCGCAATTTACGTCTCAGCCTTGAAGGCCAAGATATCTCCTGGTTGGCAATCTAAGTAGTTACAAATTGCTGCCAGTGTTTCAAACCGAACCCCTTTTACTTTACCGCGTTTTAGTAAAGATAGGTTTGCTTCAGTGATGCCTATGGCTTTGGCGAGTTCTTTTGAAGATACTTTACGCATGGCCATCATCACATCAAGGTTCACAATAATTTCCATGCTTAAATAAACTCTTTGTTTTCGTCTTCGATTTCCTTTGCTGCTTTAAGTAAATGGGCAACAATGGCGAGTAAAATCAGGGTTGTTAGATAACCAAATTCTATTTTTACAATGAGCTCCGTAGACTCGTAAAGTGCTGAATGCCACATGCCCATAGCAAAATTAAGCAATGCCGCGTAAAGGATAGCGCCAATCTTAGTCCAGACAAACCCTATGTAACAACGAAAAGACGTATGACTAAAAAAATCGCCGCTTTGAAATTCCAGCAGCAGCTTGTTCATCCAATAAACGCTTAAGATTACTAAAAGCAACGCAGGTACAGAAGCAAGAAAAAGAACAAGTTGGCTAACCTCTCCACTTGCCCATAACGCTAAAAATGGTCTGCTATCAATGTAGCTTACTTGCTGGTTAACAAGCAGCTGAAACCCCATGAAGCTTAGTATGATGGCTGATATAGCCAGCATTAACAGACGTGTAGTTTTACTAAGCTTTTGAACTTTATATGCATACGGCGACATGGCCTGTTTACTCCTTAAATCTGATAGTGGAATGGTAACACATAAAATAATTTCTGCAAAAAAATATAAAATTATCGTTTTACAATAATAAATATCCATGTAATGATGTTTTCAAGTTGATTATGGAGTATCTCACTATGACGAATAAATATTCATTGTTTAAAAAGTCGATTATTAGCATCGGTATGTGCTCAGGGCTATTACTTTCAGGCTGTGGCACACCTATAAATGCAACTCAGCAAGTCGTGACGCAAACGCCTGTTGATTCCCATGCACTTGTGCCAGTTGAAGCAATATTTGATAAAAGTGAAATTTATGGTGTGTCAATATCACAAGACAACCAATGGATTGCGTTTATGAAGGTTCATAAGGGGGCACAGAATCTATTTGTTGTTCCACGTGACGGTTCGTTGGAGCAGGCATTACCACTGACGAATTACGCGGATGGTATTGATGGTTTTCGTTGGTCTAAAAATA
The DNA here is from genome assembly GCF_021530565.1 of Pseudoalteromonas sp. SMS1. Classification (GTDB taxonomy): domain Bacteria; phylum Pseudomonadota; class Gammaproteobacteria; order Enterobacterales; family Alteromonadaceae; genus Pseudoalteromonas. Next base: position 58,310 of record NZ_JAKGBI010000001.1, on the reverse strand, counting down.
GAAATGAGGTGTTTATTTTTAGAGATCATGAAGGCAATGAAAACAATCAAATTTTTAGGCTAAGTTTCCAACACGATCTAAGCATAGCCCCTTCTATCGACAAGTTAACAGCTTACGATGATGTGAACTACGGCTTTGAATCGCAACTTAACAGTAACCCCGATATATTAGTTGTTGCAGCAAACCATCAAGATAGAGGTCGTATCGACTTATTCCATTTGGATATGACGACCAAAAATATGGTTAATGTGTTTGTTAATGAATTTGGGTTCAATGAGCAACTGGTAAGTGATGATGGGTTAGTTGTGCTGGGGGCAAATTTAAATCGTGATAACACAAGTACATTGTTAAAATCCTCAGATGAAAAGTGGCTTGAAGTCATGACGACAAAGCCAGGTGAAACGTTTGAGTTTTATCATTATGATAAAGCTGCCAATACAGCCTACATCAGTGCAGATATTCAAGGTAGAGATAAGCAAGAATTGCTGTTGATTGACTTGAATACCAATGCAATAAGCACGGCACACACAGATCCTCTTGCGCAATCTGACTTACATCATGTGGTTTTTGGAAAAGACAATCAGCCACTCATTGTTTCTTACTATGGGGGCCGATTAAGAAACTACTCATTGACAGAAACGGCTAAAGCAATATTAGAGGATATAAATGGCAATTTTGATGATCAAGCAGATGTCTTGGTAAACAAAATTGATCATGAGAAAAACCAATGGCATATTTCAGTTTCATCTCCTGATCGGCCTAAGCGCAAGTTTGTATACGCAGCCGATAGTAAGACATTAATAGATTTACTGAACCAAAAACCAAAAGTCGATCCGAGTCTATTGGGCGACAGAACGAGTATCACATACACGGCAAAAGATGGACAGCTGATACAAGCTTACTTGACGATGCCGCGCAAAACGCAAACCAACTTACCTTTAATTGTTTTACCGCATGGTGGTCCTTGGGCAAGAGATCATTGGGGGTATAGTAGCGACTACTTTGTTCCATTTGCGCATTTTTTTGCAAACCGTGGATATGCCGTTTTGCAACCAAACTTTAGAGGGTCTTTGGGTTTCGGTAAACGCTTTACTATGCAAGGAGAGCGCAATTGGGGAACGGGTGTGATGCAACAGGATTTAACCGATGGTGTGCAGTACTTGGTAGAAAAAGGGATTGCAGACGGTGATCGAGTGGGAATTTTGGGCGCTTCCTATGGGGGGTATGCGGCATTAGCTGGCACCACCTTTACACCCGATTTATACCAAGCTGCAATCTCCTATGTTGGCCCTTCTAGTTTAATCACATTAGTTGAGTCTTGGCCTGAAGTTTATCGCCCTTACCTAGGCACTTGGTTTAAAGCGGTAGGTGACCCTCTGATTGAGTCGGACAGACAGGATATGGCCTCGCGCTCACCTATCAATTTTGTTGATAGAATAAAAACGCCATTGATGCTTATTCAAGGTGCGAATGACCCAAGAGTAACTCAGATAGAGTCAGATAATATCGCCAGAGAGTTACACAGAACGGGGCGAAATGTTGAGTATATTTTAGCTAAAGATGAAGGTCATGGTTTCAAAAAACATAACAACAAAGTGGCGACAGTCGTTGCAATGGAAGCTTTTTTTGCCAAACATTTAGGCGGTAAAAAGTCTAACAGTGTTGATGCGAGTATCAAAGCACACTTGTTTTCACTTAAAGTCGATACAAGTAAATTGTAAACGGTATAGTTAAAGTGTCTAAAGGCTAGCGGCGTGCTAGCCTTATTCGTTTGGTTAATTCATACAAAATTGTATCTCAGTTTCAGGCTGTTATCAGTTACACTGTATAAAAACACTGATTCAAGATGAAATGAAAGTATTGATAGTTGAAGACGATGTAGATACAGCTGACTTTATTAAGCGCGGTTTGGAACAACATGGTGAGATTGCACACCATGTGACATCAGCGCAAAAAGGAATGTTGCAAGCTTCATCGAGTGAATTTGACGTTATTATATTTGATAGGTTATTGCCCAATATGGATGGTATCGACGCGGTCCGAATTTTGCGAGGCAGTAACATAACCACGCCTATCATCATGTTAACGGCGTTAGGTGAAACCACCGATCGAGTTGCCGGGCTTGATGCAGGTGCGGACGATTATTTAGTTAAACCTTTTGATTTTTCTGAACTCTACGCACGTTTAAAAGCACTAACACGCAGAACGCCCCTAAAGCAAGAAGCGTTATCATTGAGTGTGGGTGACCTTGTGCTCGAACGCACTGCCAGGAAAGTAACTCGGTCAGGGCAAGTATTGGATCTTAATCCAAAAGAGTATCAAATTTTAGAATACTTGATGCTGAACCCAGGCCAGCTAGTAACGAAAACGATGTTGTTAGAGAAAGTCTGGGGGTTTAACTTTGATCCAAGAACTAGCCTCGTTCAGACACATGTAAGCCGTCTGCGTAATAAAGTTGATAAGCCCTTCACCATTGAGTTAATTAAAACCATTCGTGGTTGTGGATATATTCTGTCAGATCATGATTAAACACTTAAAACCCTATGATTTTGTAAATGCACTAGTGATAACGGGTGTGTTGTTTATCCTGAGTAGTTCACTCTTTGCGCTAGGCGCCGGCTTTGTAGTTCACTCTATCAGCCAATCTCAGGTTGAAGAGCTCAACGCATTCTCAACCGAAATTAAGGAACAGTTCCAGGAACATGGTTTAGACTGGCTACTTGATGACTTAGAACTAGATCAGCGACCAGTTTGGAATAGAGCGGAAAGCTTGGTGCGCTTAGATGAGCATGATAACCTATTTAAAGTTGTGCAATCAGGTGTTTTGTTGCTTGGTAGTGAATTGATATTTGATGCTGACGATGTCGCCACATGGCAAACGCTGAGTCTTGGTAGTGATCAAGAGTTTGAATTGCTGACGCTGCGTGTCGATCTAGATGACGCACTTTTTGTTACTATCTTGCAACCCAGAAGCTATGAAGCCACTCTTGTTTCGAGTGCTTTTTTGCAGTGGTATGCTTTTGTTTCGCTGCCGTTGCTAGGCGGACTATTTACACTCGTATTAATTCGCATTTTTCAACAACAAAAACAAACAGCACAAATTAAATCAACCCTTTTACAAATTGCAAAATCACCAGATTCTAAGCGATTGCCCGTATCAAAAAAACAGTCTCGTGAAAATGATATTGCGAACAGTATTAATATGATGCTTGATGACATCACAGATCTGCATGGCACGATGAAAACAATGTCTGTGGGAATAGCACATGATTTAAAAACCCCCCTGTCACGAGTTGCTAACCGTTTGCAAAGTATGCAGCATGACATTTCAGATCCGAGTTTAATAGAAACACACTTAACGCATGCAAGCAGTGACTTAAATTCTGTTATTTCAACTTTTAATAATTTAGTACGTCTCAATAGCATTGAATCGGGGCAACATAAAGATCGGTTTATCAAAATAAATTTATCGGATCTTATTGATGACTTAGCGCAAAGTTATGAGCCTGTTTTTGAAGACTCGGGCCGTACATTAGTGCGATCTACTGTGAGCGAAGTTTACTGTGTTGGTGATCCTGACCTAATTAGCCAGCTGATCTGTAATTTGCTCGAAAACGCCCTTGAGTACAGTGACACAGGTGCGCAAGTTTGGGTGAGACTACAAAGTCACACTGGTTCAGCACTTTTGCAAATTGGAGACGATGGCCCAGGTATACCTGAGGTTGATCAGCCTCACGTATTCGACCGATTCTATCGTGGCGATATTAGCAGGGGTCGCCCAGGAAATGGGCTTGGGCTAAGTATTGTTCAAGCAATTTGTCAGGTGCATGGCGCAAATTTAACCTTACTCACAAATCAAACTGGTGCGGTTTTTAACATCGAAGTGCCAATTTCTAAATAACCATGTTTCACCATACAATTTTGTATGGTTTCTGTATGGGAAGTGTAAAACACAAACCGCCTATTTGGCTCTACACTTATTGTAATGAAAACAATAACCAAGGGGCCAAATCATGACATTAAATGGTATGAATAAACACTACGTCTTTGCTTTATTCTTCAGCTTTTTAGTGGGTTGTGGAGGAAACGGGGGTGGAGAACAAGCCAATAGTAATCTCGCTAACAACAATAATACAGCTGATCAGAGCTCTCATTCAGGTCAGGATAATGCCAATAACAACAGTCAAACTGACAACAGCGATTCAGATCAAGGCGAACCGGACGCCGACAATGATGATTCTGATGGCCCAACACAGGTCGATGATACATTTTCCTCTCCTGAACGCGTATCGAGATTTGTTCAACAAGCGACTTTTGGCGTGACTCCACAGCAAATAGTCAATCTACACGGAACAAGTGCATCTGAGTGGTTTAAAAACCAGTTGGCACTGCCGGCGAGCTTGGTGTTACCAGCTGTTGTTGCCGCAGCGCCCAATGATCCCGACGATGAATTTAACTTGTTTCATATTGAACAAACTTCTTTGGCTTTTTGGCGCAACAGTATTGCAGGAGAAGACCAGTTAAGACAAAGAATGGCATTTGCGCTGTCAGAATTGCTGGTGGTATCGAATGCGGGGGGCGAAGTGCTTACGGATATTCCAGAAGCGGTTGCGGCGTATCAGGATTTATTGATCACCAATGCATTTGGCAATTACCGTACGCTATTAGAACTCATCACTTACTCGCCCGCCATGGGACACTACTTGACATATATGGGCAACGAAAAAGGCAATGAACAAACAGGTAGGATGCCTGACGAAAATTATGCCCGTGAGCTTCTGCAATTGTTCACACTTGGTGTGGTCGCGTTAAATCATGACGGTACTGTCGTTCAAAATACAGAAGGAGACATTGTAGAACTCTATGATAACAGTGATATTACCGGTCTCGCGCGTGTGTTTACTGGATTGAATCTCAATGAAGATGATCCAGAAGAGCTTATCAATACGCGATTCACAATGCCAATGCAGATTTTTCCAGAGTCTCACTCTGAAAAAGAAAAAACATTTTTAGGCAACACTATCGCTCCTGGGACTGATGCGCAGGCTTCAATTACACAAGCGTTAGATCATATCTTTAACCACGCTAATCTTGCGCCATTTGTTACCAAGCAATTAATACAACGTCTGGTCACATCCAATCCAAGCGCCGATTATGTATCTAGGACTGTTGCAGCTTTCGAGACTGGGCGATACACATTGCCAGATGGAACGTCAGTAGGACAGCAGCAAAGAGGTGATTTAGCGGCTACTCTAGCAGCGATTTTGTTTGACCAAGAAGCGAGACAGTTGGCGCCAACCACTGGGGGAAAAGTGAGAGAACCCATACTGCGCTTTACCCATTGGGCGCGGGCCTTTAACGTAGAGAACATCGAGCCTAAATATATTTCTCAGTTATGGGAAACAGGTGCCAGTGCCGCGTTGGGCCAACACCCCTATCGTTCACCAAGCGTGTTTAATTATTTTCGACCTGGATACAAAGCGCCTGGTACTGCTAGTGCACAGCTAGGACTTGTCGCACCAGAGCTACAGATCATGAATGCGAGCTCTATTCCGGGTTACATCAATTTCATGACGTACTTTGTCATGGGACAGCAACAAGAAGCTGATATTGACGAGTTAAAAGAGGAATTTGACGAAATTGGTGTCGACTTCGATTTCCAAAAAGCACTGCAGAGCTTTAAACCAAACTATCAGGCGCTATTAGACATTGCGCAGACACCTGATAAATTGGTGGATTATCTTGACTTGTTACTGTGTGCAAACCAAATGAGCACGCAAACGAAAGCAAATATACGTGCGGCCCTATCACAAATTCCAAGTGACGAAGAAGATGGCTATCTACCACGCGTACATTTAGCCATCTTGATGGTGATGTCTTCGCCAGATTACCTTGTTCAAAAGTAGGACCTAATACTATGAATAGACGCAAATTCTTAAAATCAGCCAGTGCTAGTGTTGTTGCTTCTTCTATTTTAAACATGGGCGAAGTGTTAGCAAATACACAAGTCGAAAGCGAAGAGTATCGAGCATTAGTATGTGTTTTTCTATACGGCGGAATGGATAATCATGACACCATCATTCCATATGATACGGACAGTTATAATAAATGGGCTCAAATTAGACAGCCCCTTTTAAGCCAGTATCAAACTAAAAGAGATTTGACGGGGTTGGTTCCAATTAATACGCCAGATAGATTTTTAACTAGGCGGTTTGCGCTGCCGCCAGAAATGGCTGGTATCGCTAATTTGTATCAAACAGGTAAATTATCCATTGTCGGCAATGTTGGGCCGTTACTAGAACCTGTTACCGCGAGTGCTATCAAAGCCGATACTGCTAAGCTCCCCTCAAGGCTGTTTTCACATAATGATCAGCAAAGCACCTGGATGTCAGGCAAAGCAGAGGGAGCACAGTATGGCTGGGCCGGGCGTCTCAATGACGCATTGATTAGTTCGGGCGCACAGCAAGCAAATACGTTCTCAGCGGTCACCACATCCAGTGCTGGACTGTTAGTAACAGGCACTAATACGACGCCCTATCACGTCACAGATGGTAAAGCCGCAACCATCGACGTTCTTGAGCAGTTTGCCGACAATGATGAGGTTCAAGCACATTTCAGCGCACTTGGTCACCAAACGAATCATGTTTTGCAACAGGATGTAAGTACCAAAACGAGTCAATCATTTGATGCCAACGACATGTACAATCGCGCGATCTCGGGTCAAACACTGACTATTCCGACTTTTCCAAAAACGCCGCTAGGACGACAGTTAGAGTCTGTGACTAAGGCAATTGCGATACGGGATCAACTTCAAACTAAAAGACAGATTTTTGTCGTTGCGATGGGGGGATTTGACACGCATTCAGAACAAGTAAGAAGCTTGCCAAGGCTGCAAACAGCGCTCGATGGCGCGTTGACAGCTTTTAATACAGCGATGGAGAGTATGGGCTTAAGTAAGAATGTAACGCTTTTTACAGCCTCTGATTTCGGTCGGACACTGGCCATTAATGGAGACGGTACTGATCATGGCTGGGGAGCGCATCACTTTGTTATGGGTGGTGCAATTAATGGTGGTACAATTTTTGGAGACATACCACAAGCAGAGTTCAACCATGAATTAGACGCTGGCAGCGGTCGGCTTATCCCAACCATGGCAGTGGACCAATATGCTGCCTCTCTTGGTAGTTGGTTAGGATTGGATGAGAATGCATTAAACACAGTGTTTCCGAATTTGAGCAAATTTGGTCAGGCGCCTAACCTTTTTGTTTAGCCATCCCTAAAATAGTGGTAACCATGATGTGTCTAAGCGTGGTTACCTCAATATTTTTGCTTACTCTATGTCTTCTCAGTAAGCGTTTTTGTCTGAGTTTATTCCATGAATATTATTGCAACTATGCGATGAATATGTACACTGTGGCCTGTGCAAATAATTGCTATTGGATGTAGCGCTTTAACGCAGGGGCAAAATAAGGTGCAATCGATTTTTAACAATCTGAAACGTTTGGAAGACTATCAGTTGATTTTACTTGGTTGGCTGGTGGTGATTTTTACTATTTGCTTGAATTGCACCGTGCATAGTGTGTTTATCGCCGAAGAAAGCGTCGATTTGCTGTCCTCAATTAGCTGGTCTTTAAAAGAGTTTGGCGTTTGGCTCGTAATGACGCCCGCGCTTTGTTATGCATTTAATACATCGCGCTCACGTGTAAACCCCTTGCCGCATTTTGTTGTTTTCGGATTGTATGCAATTGGGATAGCTTTACTCATTAATACCTCTATGGATGTTTTCCTAGAGGAAATTCACTGGCAGGAAAGCCTCTTCTTCAATTGGCATAAACATGTAATTGCATTTTTTGCTATCGCCACTGTCTGGAAAATGAAGTTGAAAATGGAATCAGAGTCGAGTGCTTCAACTTGTGTTCAAGTAGAACTGGACAATGGGGCCCATCGAGATCTAATGGTGAGCGACAATACAGAAAAAAGTCACATTAGTTGTTCATCGCCCGAGAAAAAAAGTGACAATCTATCCTTTAAGAATCCGAATCTAGAGATATCTCAAGAAGACATCCACTTTGTTCAAGCCTGTGGGAACTATCTCGAAATACAAACCGCAACTACCGTGCACCTTGTGAGGCTTACTTTGAAAGAACTTGAATCAATGTTGGACGACGTTCGTTTCTTAAGGTGCCATCGTTCTTATTTAGTAAACTTAAACAAAGTTGAATCACTTAAGAATTACCGTTCTGGACACGGGGAAGTACGTTTGACTAGTGGTGAAGCCGTGCCGGTAAGTAAAAGCAAGCGCAGCAAAATGCGAGCATGTATAGAATGATACCCTCTGTGCTCGCCGCGAATTTCTTCGTTGCTTGAACAGACATTCGACCATGTTGTAATGGCCAACCCTCCTTATTTTACTTTACACATAGTTTACAAAATGGCAATCTACCGCCCGGAAGAATTGGCAAAGTGGATAAGTTAGTTTAGCTTAGAATTTATTAAGTTAATTTTAATAACTAAAATATACATAAATAAATCAATAGCTAAGCATTGTGACGAATGGAGGAGTCTGTCAATACAGCCCAAATTTAATCCATTTGTCCCTAACTACTTCACACTGCCATATACTCAGTTTAAATTAGATTCCAAGGATATATACAGGTATAAACTATGAAAAATAACACATATACTTTGGCGACCCGAGGTTTGCATTGGCTTGTAGGCTTGACGATGTTGAGTCTACTTATTGTTGGTTTTGTGATGGCGACGTTTGAAATTTGGGCGTTGTATGATCTCCACAAAAGTTTTGGCGTTTTGGCTATTTTGCTGATACTACCAAGAGTAATTTATCGTTTGGTTAAAGGGTTTCCATCGACAAATGAAGCCCATAAAGTGTGGGAACAAAAAGTGTCACACATTATTCACTGGGTGCTCCTTATTGGTACGATATTGATGCCAGTTACCGGCATGCTTTACTCCGGCTTTGGTGGCTATGGCCTTGATGTCTTTGGGATATCTTTAATCAGCGAAAATATTGTCGATGATGACATTGTGTCTTATAACGAGTCTGTGTTTGTGATTGCGAAAACCGCGCATTGGGTGATCGGCTATTGTTTGGGTGCGGCTATTTTCTTGCATATAGCCGGCGCATTAAAGCATCACTTTATAGATAAGGACGATACGCTCAACAGAATGACAGGAAAAGCGTAAACTTTTTCTACGCAGAAATAGCAAAAAGCGCGCGCTTTTTGCTATTTGAACCACTATCTTTTAATGACATAATTTAAAGGGCGTGCTGAGATGGCAGATGTGACATACAGTGCAAGCTTTTCACTTGTGCTCGTTATATTGGTTATTTGCTTACTTTTTTTATTCGGCAAAGCGCAGAGAGCCAAGTTAGAAAACACGCGTAAAAAAAATAAACGCAAAGACGACACTAAAACGTAAATTTGTTCGCATGTTTAATGCAAAGACAATATATCAGCACCTGAACTACCGAATATTTCAGGTGCATACATTAACTCGACCTTAGCAGCAGGCGAGATATATGTACCATTGAATCGTGCTTCAGCTAGGTACTCGAAAACTGTCCTACCCGCGTTTAGTTTGTATCTATGCCACGTTATTTTTTCCATCTCTTTTATCATAGGACGATCTGATTCAGCCATATTTCCTAGCCATTGTCTGTATTGCTTTTGTCGATGTGCAGGGTTTAGAGCGACGAGCCCTTTTGCAAGGCGGTCGCTTAACATCACATGTTCTCTGTTTATTGGGCTAAATATGGACAGTCTTACTTTAATCAGTTGCCCGACTTTGATTTCACTTACCTTTGCATCTACCCATTCGCTTCCGTTTAAAACTTGATACGTTTTAGTCACGCCGAGCCCGGAGAATTGGCGTTTGTCATCTTCAAAGGGTTTGTTCGTTTCAATACGAAGATAAAAGTCATCTTCTACCTGTGTATTGATTCGATACTCGGTCACAAATTCATTGCGATGAATCGGGTCAAATGTTGCTGAAAGCGGTTCTGAGAAAGGTCTGTTTTGCAGTGCTCTTGTGCATAATGCATCATTTAAAGTATTGCCAAAATGCCCGGTTACAAGTTGTCGCTCAACTACTTGCCTTGCAATCTCGTTTTGTAGTTTCGAGTTTTCTGTCAATAACAGCGTAAGACACTTAGATTCAGTTGAGCCGATAGCTGCGTAACTGTTGTCACGGTATTGAGCGCCTATTATCCGCTCTAGTGCGTGTTCAATATGCAGCTGCTTTTCTCCTGCTGCTTTCAAGGCTAATAACTGAAGTACATTACTTTTGGTATCTATCATGCCCCGATCTCTGATGTTACGGACTTCTGTCAGGCTTAGGTGCCCACGCTCAGCCAAAGCCCATAACAACCAATCGTTTGCATGAACGTGCATAGATGAGCTGAGGTTTATTTTGTACTCCCAAGAATCTATCAGGGTGTGTTTTAATGCGGTTACCAAAGTGTCCTTTATTTCAAAATGATAATCTGTGTCTTTGAGCCAATGTTGAGACAACAAGGTATATGCTGTTAAGAATGGGTCCTCGCTGGAACTTGCGAAATAACGGTAGCCTAGGTTTGTGCTATTGATAGTACTTCCAACATTAAGCATGCTTTTTAAGGACATATCGACGCTATCGCTCACTGGGTTGCTCGTCACACTCAGTGTTCTAGATAGCGTTTGCTCCCAGCAGTGATGGGGGTAACTTTTGTGGTAATCCAGTAGCCCATGCCAGTCTGGCGCCATTTTATTGGTTGATATAACTTGGCCTTGATTGATGTGCTCACCATTGGGTAAAAACACTGTCCGAGCAGATTGTTGGTCAATTTTAAAAGTCCGTTTAAAGCGGTAGCTGCTTTCTATGACTTCAAATCGTGAAGTCTGGCTTCGACTGGGATCAATTTCACTTTCGACTAAGATATGATGTTGTGTGGCAGACAAGTCTTTTAAGGGTATTTCCAAGGTGGTGCGCTCACCTTCGTTCAAGTTGATGGTGTGAACGGCCACTTGTTCGTCATTTATTTTGATGTTTATTTTGTCGTAAACTGCTGCTTTACTGCGATTCGTTACTATCAGCCTAGCTTTTGCGTTATCGCGATCAAACACCTTTTTTGGTACATATAAGGCATATTCAATATCTGATGAGGTCGTGATTTGCGCTTCGTATCGTGTGTTGCCTGTTTCATTCACTGCCAGTGCAAATAACCTCCATCGACCAATTAATTGAGGCATAGAGACGTTGATGGTTGTTGCTTGTCCTTGTTTTACGGCAAGCGTATCCAACCATATTGACTGCGCCATTTTGGTTTGTGCATTGCGTTGTAACGGTGGCATCGCACGGTGACGAAAATGCGTGTTATGAGAATGTGCATCCAGATTAAATGTTTTTAATAATGTTGAATCCAATTGCCCATCCATGTCCACTGACCAGTCTTTTAGGTTGTAATAGGAATTAAAGGGCAATGCATATGATTGACTATTATAGAGCGCTTGGAAGCTGATATCGTGTGGTCGTATGTATGCAATATCAAATAAAGCGTCATTAACCAACCACATCTGTACCTCTGCATTTTGGTTGCTTTTAAGGGTGATGGAAAGAGCACTATTTGGTTTGACTGTATCGTCATGAGATACAGATAACTCAAGTGAAGTTGACGGCAAAACAGAGATGCTTTTGCTTACGATTGAACCGAAGAGGCTAAGCTTTTTGGGTAAACCTAAGTAATTAATGCTAGCTGGAAAATGTTGGAATTGAGATTTAAGCCGTTCAAAAATCTCGTGCATTTCTTTTGTGTGCTGTTTTTTTATTGTTTCTTGCTGTTGAGTGTCAAATGGCATAAACACGTGGACATTAAAACCGGGTAACAGCTCTTGGGAGACATCAATGTCTATGGTGTTGTGCCCTTGATTCAACTCAGTCTGGATAACTTGCTGATATTCACCTGCGTTGATAAAGATTGTGGCGCTACCTGCTTGACCCGCTTGAATCGCGAGTTTATACGTCTCCCCTACTTGGGTATTGTCATCTCCGTTAATGACAAAGGGCGATGAGCTTGGCGATTCGTCCGGTTCATCGGCGAAAACATAATGTGTACGAGTCCAGCGATAGTCGAAATCAACACTCTGAACCTCGAATGTTAAGCGCCCCGTGTATTGTGGCGGAATTTTACAATCGTATGGCGTTACACCAGTACAAAGCATTTGTTTTTCTTGTTCTTCTAATACGACATATACTACCGTGTTTTCATTAACTTGTTCACCCGTTTCGTCTAACGCGATAACACGCAAACTTTGGTTTTTTTCTTTGGTACCTATGTAATGATCCCTTGAAAAATAGGGAATACTCGCCCGGTAGAACGTACTTTCTCCTGACTCCGATGTGACGGTGCCGTGCATATTCACGGTAACGAGTGGCAGGTTCTGTGCTAACTCAAATTCGAAAGTACCTTTACCATTTGAAAGAGATAACTCTGCGGTACGCGCGCTTCTCGATAAGCCTGAAAGCTCGCTACTATCATTATAATTGAAACTCCATGGCCAACCTTCAGGGGTTGAATACATACTCTGATAACTGTACTTTAATGCACCGTTAAACTGTTTAATTGGAAAGCCATTATAAGTCTTGCCAGACACTATCACTTCAAGCGATTGTGACTGTGAGACGCTAGGTGGGTGGCGCCATGAGAATACCAACTCAGGTGGAATGAACTCAGATACCTTAATGTATTCACTTATTGTGATTTCGTCAGTGTCATTTTTGGCTTGAATCCAATAATCACCTTCATCTGATAACCCGCTTGGCAAACTGAACTGGTGCAAACCGAACTTTGACACTGACTTCGCTTTGAGTTTTATCGGTTCAAATGCTTTATCCGAAACTTTATGTAACGAGAGCTGGACGTCATCAGTCACGGTAATGAGGCCTTGCACAGTATGTTTTTTAATGAGTAAACTAAAGTCAATGGGGCTATTAGGTTTGTATATAGGTTGACTAAAAACAACAACCCCTTTGGTTTTCTTAGGCTTATGTGTGTCAATTTCAACCATTGCTTTTTTATGTTCATTTTGCGCCCACAACCAACAATTGTCTCTATAGTTATCTACGATGCGAGTCCAATCCTTTGGCGGTATATAGAGATGACCTTTCTCGTCGGTTTCTCCAACAAATACAGGGCTATCCATGTTTTTACAAATGAGGCTGACCGTAGCGCGTATCGGGAAATGGGTGTTAAAATCCGATGCTGTTACGACAAGACCTGAGCTAATAAATACCTTTAAACCAAAATCAGATACCGTAGACACTGGTGTGGCGTGTTTGTAGTTCAAATCTGCACTGTATTGGGTGCTCGCACTGTTACCAGACAGATCATAAAACACAATGCCACTTTCGTCATTTAACAGTGTTGATGAAGGCAGCTGCGTGATATGTAGCTTATTGTCATCACTCACATTAACGGACAATGGTTTGTGAAGATTTGATTTGTCTGGGCTATTTAGCCAACTGAGTAAACCTTGGCTGTTGTTGACATCGAAATACTGAACTACTAAATCTGATGCATTTTTGTGGTAAAGGGTAAGCTGTGCCTTTTCGGATGAAGCAAATTGTTTTCCAAGATAACTTTGTATACGCCAGTGGGCGGTGGCTTTGTCTGTTTGATAGTTAAGGAGTGAGCCCGTATTGTCGAAATGTATGCCCGCCTCCGTCGTTAAGCGTGATAAATCAAGTTGATACGTCGTATTCCCACGCAAAGCGATATGATAAAAATACAGTGCTTGTTCAGTCACTACATGTTTCACAGTTACTGGATGGGTTTCGTGTGTATCAGTAGCGATGGTCGACAGGTCTCGCCTATTTTTTAGCGGATGGGAAAAACCAAGCGCCAGCTGTTCGGGCGCACATGTCTTAAATGACCCCTTATTAATTCGTTTGTATTGCTGTGATGTTGTCTGACAGAATAGACCTAAGAATTTTGCTGAGTTAGAAATACTTGGCTGGTTGAACACGACGATGGGCGCGGTCGTCGTAACGTGCTGTTCAGTTGCTTTGAATCCCTTAGGGAGTGAGGCTTTAAATTCATTAAATTCAACGGTGTTAGCAAAAGTAAAATTGAGCTTGGCGAGTCCATTACTCATATTGTTCAGCTCAGTGGTGATCGGTGCTATTTTCTCGCCGTTAGATGTAAAGAGCATCTTGCCAAGCATTGCTCGGGCAACATTTTGGTCGGCTTCATGAAAAGCGTTAACAACAACAGAAAAAGTGTGCTTCTCAACCGTTGCGTGTTCAAAATCAAATTGCCTTTTAGTCCATACTTTTTGAAACTCCTCCCCTAACTGTTTATGGACACCATGAAAGTGAGTGGTGATTGTTAGAGGCAATGGGATATACGACGGTGCTTGTATGTAGGAGTCACAACTAAGCCTATTGAGGTCATGGTATCGCCAATGACAGTGTTTTTTTATAGATTTGTTTAGTTTAATGGCGGCAATTTGACGTGGAGTCGGTACCTCGCCATGACGTGCAATTGGCTGATTAAAGGTAATCAGTATTTGTCGCAGATGCCGCTTATTTTCAATAAATTGGACGTCTGACACTTGAAGCGGCTGTGCATGCGTTGACAGCGCAGTTAGACAAAATACGCAAAACAGTAACTTGATGAGCATCAGTAAAAATTGATGTTATTATTTGCCATCAATATATCAAAATTACTTAGGAATATCACTGATTAAATTGGTCAAGGTCAGTGTCAAGTTCAGACAATATCCCTTGTGCCTTGTGATTGTAATCAAGACTAGTACGTCATCTGACGTAGCTGAAAAATGGTGTAAAAAGTCACTGTCGACAATATAAAGAATAAATTCTGGTGTTGCGTACAATGCAAGTGACACTGATATACGCGCTGAGTTAAAACGCTCAATAATCTAATTTCGCAACGCCATGATCACGTATTTCAGCGTGGCCAGTTGGTAATTTACCATTTCATCGCGATAAGAAAAATGCCATGACGATATCTTGCTGAACTTCTTGTATGCAATTTGTAGTATTAAATCGCATTGTATCTTTTATACAACAAAGTTTGGTGCGCGATCTTACAAACTTGTGCTCATGGGCTAAACACCTGAGAATTATACTCATTGACTACTCTTTATTTAGAATAATGAATAAGAATTTCTACAGAAATGAAAAAGTAATGAAAATTTTGACTATCTTTTAATGAAGGAAAAATTATCAGCACATCGCTGTATTCATGTGCATTATGGTTAACGCCCAGGAGAAATAAATGCACCTTCTTAAGCGCTTATCAATTTTGCAGCTTACCATTATTAGCTCTCTCGCTCTGATTATTTTCATTTTTATTTTGCTTGCCAAGGTAGCAACACAATACTGGACTGACTTCAATTCTACGAATCAGGATATAGAGTACATCAAACTGTTGGATGCGATAGAAAAAGTAGCCCATCATCACGCAATAGAGCGTGGCTTAACGGCTGGTTATCTAGGCAGCCCAACAACTCAAAAGAAGCAGCTTGTAGATGCGCAGCGTATTAAGGCAGATCGATCCGAAAGGAACGTTAGGGATATGGTAAATAGTCAGTTTGCTGATGACGAAAAGGTCAAAAAATGGCTACCTTTTTTATTTAACGAACTGCAAGGGAAAGCGGCATTGCGGCGCGAGGTAGACCAACAAAATGGTCAACACGCCTTTAAATACTACAGTCACTTAAATCAGGTGGCCATTGACACAGCAACGAGAATGCAAGCTTACATCAGCAATCGAGATCTGGCGTCTAAATTATCACTCGCGTTCCTTTTGGCAAAGAGTAAAGAGCGTAAAGGTCAGCTACGAGGTAAAGTCAATGGCGTACTGGCCAAGAAGAAGCTTACTCCTAAAGTGCGGGGAGAATTGACGTATTTTCAAACTCAACTTGGTGTTTTAAAAGAACAGCTAGAAGCTGCGCTTGAGGGGGACCAGTTGAGGTTATACAAAGAGGCCATGTCTGACAGTCGTGCCAAAGCGTTAGATAGCACTATCAACTATCTCATAAACGAAGACAACCCAAATTTCGAATCGCTAATTAACAGTGACCAATGGTTCCCTAAGGCGACACAACAGATTGTAGCGGTAAAAAAAGTACTTGATAACCAATGGGATTTAACCGTTAAGCACAGCACAGCAGTGAAACAAGACTTAACAAATCAAAGTGTGTTTATAACGGTTACGTTTTTTGTAGCAATGACTATTATCGTCTTGATTAATATGCATTTGGTTACATCGCTCAAACACGAGTTGAATCACTTAACAGGCATACTAGAAAAAGTGGCCAGTGAAGGCGACTTAACGCTAGATGTTCGGCTCAAAACCAGTGACGAACTTGGGCAGATCTCGGAGTCAATTCATAATACCGTATATGCCTTTAAAGATTTACTGTTGGGCTTGTCCAAATCCATCAATGTAGGCACGCATTTAGGTGAACAAATGGATAAAGCAGCAAGTCATGTTAATGAGGATGCTCAGCGAACTCAAAGTATGGCATCTAGTATCGCGACTGCCATAGAGGAAATGGCTGCAACCAGTGAAGAAATTGCTCGGTCAGCGTCAGATACTCTTAATGCGAGTGACCAATTAAATCACGAGTCCAAAAAGTTACTTGAGGATAACCAAAGAAATTTGGATGCAATGAATACGCTTTCAGGCAGTATGGCCGATGTAAACCAGTTGGCGGCCAACATGGAAAAACAGGTCAGTGAAATTAACACCATACTAGATTCGATTCGCAGTGTGGCTGATCAAACTAATTTATTAGCGTTAAACGCAGCTATTGAGGCAGCAAGAGCTGGCGAACATGGTCGAGGCTTTGCGGTCGTAGCCGATGAGGTACGCGGGCTTGCCAACAACAGTAAAGATTCATCGGAACAAATTTCCTCGTTACTGAGTGATCTTAATGACATTAGCCAAAGTGTCGTCAATGCAATAAAAACGAATACTGAATTGGCTGATGAAATTATGAAAGAAGTGGAAGAAACACGCGGGGTTTCAATGCAAGTCAGTGAGCACAGCAATAATGTCGAACAGCTGACGACGTCTGTTGCAACCGCGGCACAGCAACAGTCGACAGTTGCTCAGGATATTTCGAACAGCACAACTTCAGTGTTAGAAGCCGCAAATGATGAGCTAGAAACATCCATTGCACTGAAAAAGCTTTTTGAAGATATGAAGTTGAATAGTGATACCTTACAAAGAACGATGGATAACTTTAAAATAGATTAACTGCGTTAATGCCCACACTAAATGGTGTGGGCGTTAATATTGCGCAAACTACGCCTCTATAAATACAATTAATTCTTATTCGTAATAAATTTGCGCTGCAACCTTCCGTAAAGAGCAATTAAATGATACTGTTGCAACATTATCACATAACAGTATACTTATTATGTTTGACACTTCTCAGACCATTGAGTCGTTACATGGTCCTAAATATCTCATTGATGACGTCGCAGGTGTTTTTTCAAATATTTATGATCCATATACGGCTTTAACTTGTTATTGCGCTCCCTCTAGTTGGGCAACAACGCAAGCCGCGCAAAGTTATGTTAAAAAAGCGAATGAAGCTGGATTTCAATATCAAGGTCCAATTAACGAGGCGTTATTAGAAGAGGTTGAACGCTTGTTCAAAAGTACGTCTCATGGTGATCTGTTATATCAACATGTTGCGTTAATGCTAGATATGTTCCAGGCACTGGTTGAACCAAATGAAATTGGCCTGAGGGTACTACCATGCTTTTACTCTTTGAGCCCAGCCTTTCACGAGCAAAAAGGGATTCTCAAAATGGTATCGACATTGGGTGGCAGTGGTGAGCGTTGGGTGGAAAAGCAGTTTATTAAATATGCGCCGTTAGAAAAAAATCAAATATCACCGACCATTTTGCAGCCCAATGAACAAGACGTAAATACATTGTGCGATGGCGATATTGCTCTATTTAAAGGTAAAGATTGGCTTGAACAAGAACACAACGCAGTCATAACAGCGTCACCAATTTTTAGCGAACACTGTACAAAAATCTGTATTTACATTGATTACCTTGGTTAGTCATACAACATAAAAGAGCCTTTAGGCTCTTTTATTCACTCTTTTAGGGCTGCTTTTTCGCCTGACCCACCCAACTCCAATCAGGATACAATTCACCATTCACCGTGGCATTATGACCTTGAATGATCGAATTCGGCTTAGTCACTGCTACCCAGTTGTATGCACTGGAGTGTTCAAGTTCAAATACCACATTGCCCCATAAATAGTATGGACCTGATATTACGGACTGTTTGTATGCTGCAAAGAGGCTTTGGCCACCCATTTGCAACTCACCCACCCTACTTTCATCATTAATCTCAGCTGCTCCTTTACTCCAAATTTTTAATGTATTGATACGGCTTTCATCATCTCCCAAAAAATATCCGTTTCCTGAAACTTGCACGGATTTAAAGTGGTTTTCACTTTTAGAGTAGCCCGAAGAGGTGTCGTATACTTCCAACGTTATTTGATCACAGTCTTCAACAAAACTCGTGTATGAGCTGTTATATACGCCTACTGAGCTTCCCGATTGTTGTGATAAGTATGCTGTACTGTTGTCTGTTATGACAAATTGGTAAAAAGGGGTCTCGTCGAGTGCTTTTGCGTTGGTCGTTATATGTTTAAGTTCGACGGTCGCATTTGCTTGTGCTGTCACAGCGACAACGCCGGCTGGTACATCAATATTAAAATTCTCTAGTGTCGCTGAGCTAGTCTTAACCAAAATAGCACTGGTTACATCGTCACTATCTGGCAAGATGCGTAATGAACCTGACCTACCCCTGTCGTTGACGATTGATATACCGTCTCGAGTTATTTCGAGCGGGCCTTGGCACTCCCCAGAAATTACCAATTTAACATTCTCTGCAGCATATCTTCTGTTTAAAGCGTGTCTTAATGCGTTTGGGTTATCTGTACAGTACACTGCCATTTTTATGGTTTTATTGAGATCTTGGTGAGTAGTGTGAATGTCAGTTTGGACTTGAGGTATGTGGGCAGTAACCCCGCTACAATACAGACAGGTGGCAACCACACCTAACTTCAACGTTTTTGGTGTTTTCATTAAATATTCCTTTTAATGTGTAGATTTTACATGTTGTTAAGCTGGCAAGTGGCGCCAGCATTACTTAGGCGTTACTTCATTCTCTACAGGCATAACGCCTAAACAAAATACAGACAGCTGCCTGAGTTCAGTCTGTATATCAATTAGTCAAATTAATTGACATATAAACATTAACTTAGATGGTATAGCTGGTCAAAATATAAACGCAATGTGGGTGTGCAAAGTTGTTATAATATATTTCAAAAAATTTACATTACCCTCTTTTTTCAACGCGAGAGTCTTAATTTAAGGCGATTTCTTTAGTTTTATTGACCATATCATGTAGGTAAAATCACATAAAAGTCTAGAAAAACACTCAAGTTAAAACAAATCTTCCATTAGAATTTATTGCCAAAAATTGTACATAAATATTACAAATGAAATATTTTTCATATAGAGTGTCTGGTTTGGGAAATTAATTTATTTATGCCTAATTTGAGCAAATGGAAAATAACTATGTTAAAAAAAACACTATTGGCTACGGCCATTGCGAGTATGATGGCACCAGTACATGCCTCACTGATTGTATCTGAATATGTCGAAGGAAGTAGTTACAACAAAGCAATTGAGCTCTTTAACACGTCTGAATCAGCGCTTGATTTAAGTGAGTATACTTTGAAGTTTTACTTCAATGGCAAAACCACATCCGGTATGACAATCGCGCTTGAAGGTAGCCTGGCCCCTGACTCAACACACGTTGTAGTACATGCAAGAGCGAGTGAAGCATTGCGACTGAAGGCACAGCAACAAAAGGATGGTAGTTGGTTTAACGGTGATGATGCTGTCACGTTAGAGCATAATGGCGTTGTTATCGACAGTTTGGGCCAAGTCGGTTATGACCCAGGTTCGGCATGGAGCGATCAGGGGGTGTCGACAAAAGACAAAAGTTTACTGAGGGCGAGCACAATAATTGAAGGTGATACAATTATAAATGATGAGTTTATTCCTTCGGTGCAATGGACTGCTTTGGACAAAGATGATTTTTCAGATATTGGAAAACACAGTTCGGGCGGACCTGTTGAGCCTCCATCGCTTGTCTGTGATGAGTCGAATGTATTTATTCATCAAATTCAAGGTGAATCAGCTTCAAGTCCAATGGTCGATGAGCAAGTTCAAATTCAAGGTGTTGTAACTGCTTCATTACAACAAGATGGTCAATTAAAAGGATTCTTTGTTCAAGAAGAAGCTGCAGAACAAGATGATAATAACCTCACATCAGAAGGGATTTTCGTAAATTATGCTGCAACGCCGGTCAGTGTAGGTGAGATCATTAAAGTCAGCGGAACTGTCAAAGAAGTGTATGGTCAAACCCAACTAAACAATGTCAGCGGAATAGCGCGTTGTGGAAATGGTGCGGTTGTTAGTTTAGACGTTACACTGCCTGCGCCAAATGGACTTGAGCCATTCGAAGGCATGTTAGTTAGCATCACTAATGAAATGGTAGTGAATGACACGTATGGTTTAAAGCGATATGGTGAAATCAAACTTGGTACAGAGCGCCTTTACCAGGGGACTCAAATTGCGAACCCAGGCGCAGAAGCAAACGCTGTAGAGGCAAATAATCAGCTTAAAGAACTCACATTGGATGATGGTTCTACGTTACAAAACCCTGAAATTATCCCGTACCCTACCCCAGAACTAGATGCATACAATACTATCAGGCTTGGCGATAAGGTTAGCGCGATTGAGGGCCCAATAGGATATGCTTATAGTCAATATCGTATTCATCCCGTTAACACCCCACAGTTCACACAGACCAACCCCAGAAATGAAAAGCCAATAGTCGCTATTGAAGGCAACCTACGTATTGCTAGTACAAATGTGTTAAATTTCTTTAACGGTGATGGCGCTGGCGCGGGTTTTCCAACGTCACGCGGTGCAGACTCTGCTGAAGAATATCAACGTCAAAAAGCGAAATTAGTCAGCGCCATGATCGATATGGATGCAGATGTAATTGGCCTACTTGAAATGGAAAATGATGGGTTTTCCCAGTTGAGTGCACTGGCGCAATTGACCGATGCTTTAAATGACAATGACCCAGAAAATAATTACGCGTATGTAGATTTTCAGGTTGATCAAATTGGTACAGACGCAATTATGTCTGCGATTGTTTATAGATCGAATAAAGTAAAAGAGGTTGGCGTACCCGCATTTACTGATGCTGTTCCATTTGATTATGGTAACCGTCCACCTGTGATGCAAAGTTTTGAAGACGTTACAACGGGTGATGTATTTAATGTTGTTATCAATCACCTTCGTTCTAAAGGCAGTTGTAGCAGTGCCGAGGGGCTAGATCAAGACCAAAACGATGGACAGGGTTGCTGGAACCAGACGCGTATCAATGCGGTGAATGTACTTAATAGCTGGTTAGAAACGTCACCAACTACGGTGGAAGATGAGGACACTATTATCTTAGGTGACTTTAATGCTTATGCGTTGGAAGATCCGATCAAAACGGTTGAGGGTTTAGGCTATAGGAACCTAGCAGAATTCTTAACGACAAAAAATAATGGCTATTCGTATGTATTCAAGGGACGTTTAGGGAGCTTGGATCATGCATTCGCAAGTGAAGCAATGGCGAATAAAGTGGTTGCTGTATCAAATTGGCACATCAATGCAGACGAACCCGTTGCCCTAGATTATAACGTTGAGTATAAATCAGAAAAACATCAACAGTCATTGTATGCAGGGCATAGTTATCGCTCATCAGATCATGACCCAATCATCATTGAGCTACAAACAGAAGACACTTTACCGGTTATTGAGGGTAAAATTGAAGGCTTATTCGGTTGGTTCTGGTGGCAGCGTTTTTCGCTTGAAGTACCCGAGGGCTATTCTAATCTTGAAGTGTCAATTGATGGACTTGGCGAGGCTGATTTATATTTACGAAATAATAAAAAGCCGCGCTTCTTTAGATATGATTGTCGCCCTTACAAATGGGGAAGTCAAGAATCCTGTTCTATTCAAAATGCTAAGCCAGGAACATGGCATATTGGTATTCGCGGATTTTTACCTTACCACAACGTGACAATGACTTATCGAATTTCAAAATAGTCGCAGTAAAAAGGTGGCTCTGCCACCTTTTTTCTAACTATTTCCTAAAATGGCGTCTTTCACTTTGAGCCTCAAATTATCAGGGTCAAATGTATGCGGACCCGGTTCAAACCTGCGAATACACCTTGCAGATTTCGCACAGTTGTCCGTCAGGGACTTTAAAAACGCAACCAAATCATTTTGCTGCTGTTCGTCCAATTGAGGCGCGACAAATGGTGAAAGTTGTAAAAGGGCTAATGCGGCTTGACTGTTTTCGAATGCATTCTTGTTTAGTAATTCGCAATTATCGTCATTACGAAACTGAGCTAAGCCACATGCCCCACCTTGAGAGAAAAACTGCTCGATTGCATTGCTGGGATCCACATAATGCGCAACCACTTGTTCAAGAGATTCATATGCACCAGAATGTCCGTAAGGTGCTGTCAATTCGATATTTAACAGACTCGGTACTTTAAATGCGAACATATGTTGTTGTAACGAATCAATGGCAAATCTACCGGTGTCAGTGTTTTGGTCATCTAGACCAATTCCATACTGTGGGAACGCAAGATTGAAAAACCTGTCATTAGTAAAGCGGGTACCGCCATGACAGTTTACGCACCCTGCACCACCTTGCGAAATTTGCGTGAAAAACAGCTGGGCGCCTCGTTTTTGAGGTTCATTTAACGCATTGAGGTCACCTTTCAGATATTGATGCCAAGGCGTGTTCACCAGCTTTGTGGCTGCTTGATATTGACCGAGTGCAAGTGCAATACTGTCGAACGTTATCAGTGAATCCGCAGGTTGTTTGCTGTTAAACGCTTTTCTAAATTCATGTAACCATGTGTTTTTTTCTAAGTCATTGATGCCTGAGCCATAATTTCCCAATCGTTCTGCCAAATGTTGGCGCACCGACTCGTTGTCTACT
Source organism: Pseudoalteromonas sp. SMS1 (assembly GCF_021530565.1). Classification (GTDB taxonomy): domain Bacteria; phylum Pseudomonadota; class Gammaproteobacteria; order Enterobacterales; family Alteromonadaceae; genus Pseudoalteromonas. Next base: position 35,167 of record NZ_JAKGBI010000001.1, on the reverse strand, counting down.
GCGTTTTCAAAGGCTTCACCGCGCATTTCTTCTACCGAGGTCACTGGAAATCTAGACAGGGTCGAAACAAGGTCGGGCCCAGCGAGTTCATCAGGTTGCCCAAAACCCGAGTCAGGTGTGCTAATAAACGTTATCTCATTTCCGACGCTATCTGTGGTTGTTATTTGCTCAACGCGGCCGTCCCAAAACAGGCTTGAACGCGCCAAGCCAGAATTAAAAATGGTGGGCGAGTTGCGAGGAATATTAATATCACCGTTCACGCGTCTAAGTGGGCCTACAATATCTGGAGCAAGTGCATTGGTGCCGATTGGCAGTGAAAGCCCATCACCGCCCCCGAGCCTTGGGTGATGGCAGCTTGCGCAAGCGACCGTTTTTTCGCCACCGAGAGATTTAGTAAAGAACAGTTTCATGCCAAGTTGAGCAAGGGGCTGGCTAATGTGTGGTAACTCAGACACATCAGGCACTGTGCTCATAAGATTCTGGTCAGTGATTATTTGTTGAAGTTTCAGATCCTCTTCGCTGAACTGCGGCCCGACAACCTCTACATGTCGGTTTCGCTTTTTACCGTTGTGGTCAACGTGATGTGTTGGTTTCGCCGCTAAACATGTACTTAATACACCTGCGTATAGCAATACGCCATATATGCTTCTTTTGGTCGTATTCATTGATTGCCCCTCTTTCAGTGATTGTTTCAAGAGTGGCAATGAAAAGTGCAAAAAGTATGTAAGTGTTAATTTTATGTCAAAATGGGCCCGTTTATTTATTCGTTCTTTTGTGCCACCTTTCTAATTCCTTATGGTCGCGTGTCACATTAAGACCTTGTTTATGACAGTCTGCGACTTCCATCGCTAGCACCGTTTCAGCATTGAGTTCTAATTTTTGAAGTAGTACGCTTAAGGTGTTTTTTTCGCTATCGCTCAATGTTTCTAAAAGCTTTTCCTCCCGCATTTTTAGATGTGCAACCACTTTACTGTAGATAGATTTTCCTTGGTCCGTGAGCAGCACGGGTTTACTTCTTGCGTTACCTTCTTGGTATTCAATGAGCGCTTTTTTGGCCAAAGCCGCAATTGCGCGATTTATAGAATATGGGTCAAGTCGAGACTGATAAGCAATGTCTGCCGCGGCGATAGGACCATAAGAGCCGATGTTGACAAGTATACGTAATTCTCTGGTATCTAAGTCAGTTAACGTACGGATGATAGGGTCTCGAGAGATCGACAGTAGGTTGCTAACTACCGCAACTTGGAAAGGAATATGTTTATCCAAAGCAAGTTGGCTTTGCTCTGATCCAGATAACTCAAAAGCCTTTAACCGGTTATTTAATGATTTTTTATACAGATTATCGCTGGACAATTTACTTCTCCAAGGTTATGTTGTGTTGCATATGCAACATAAAATACAAACTCAACAGGAGCTGATTATGCCTCTAGTGACACCCCTTTCACAAGATCACGACCAAGAAGTGACAGAACTTGCTAAATTTTTTAACGAAACATTGGGGTTCTGTCCTAACAGCGTGCTGACAATGCAGATTCGCCCAGCAATTGCGCGAGCGTTTATCAATTTAAATAAAGCGGTTATGGAAAACCATGGTCGAGTTACTTCTGAACTAAAACGCTTTATTGGTTATATTACTAGTGCAAACACTGGCTGTCGGTACTGTGAAGCACATACCATTTTAGCCGCTCAGCGTTATGGTGGGACAGATGAAAGGCTCGCGCAAATATGGCAATTCAGAGAAAATAATGTGTTTACCGATGCGGAAAAAGCGGCATTTGAATTTGCTTTAGCAGCGTCTAGCGTACCAAATGCTGTTGATAATGAGATACAAGCTGAATTAAAAAAACACTGGGATGACGGCGAAATTGTTGAAATTTTGGGGGTCATTTCTTTATTTGGCTATCTCAATCGTTGGAATGACTCTATGGGGACGACCCTTGAGTCAGGTGCGATCGATGCGGGTGAGACCTTATTACAAAATAACAACTGGGAAGTTGGAAAACATCAATAATTTACCTTTACATCTCAACAACAAAAGGCTTACTCGCCCGGGTTAGCCTTTTTATATTTTGGTGAAGACATCTGTCTGTTATGCAAAATGAATCCCCATACTTTGATAAAACTTGTTAGTAGCGTTGTTTTTACGGTTACTTAATCCGAGTACAGGGAATATCTGTGCCATCGTAGGGTACCGCGTTTGCTATAAAGTTATTGTTATCAATCTTCGTTACTTTCGATACAAACGTTTCGCCACCACGGTCATTAGCGAACCACTCTACAATTTCAGGTGTGAACTTATTCAAGTCATCTTTAATTAATTTTGAATTGTGTTTTTTATAGTTATAACTTTTAACCAACCCCGCATCGATGACAAAATTGTCTGAAGTTTCAATATAAAGCACAGACGTTTTGTCGGGGGTTGTGTTTTCATACATTGTGTATGTGACTTGAGATGAAGACACTGATGATTCAAGTGAAGTTGTTACAATGGATACGACTTTTAACGTTGTTTCCTGCCCAATGTCAGCTTCTGCTTCGCAGCGCCATTTTCCTTCTATGAAGCTTAAATCTTGTGACATAGTAGAAAATGAAAAAGCAGACATAATTAACGCGACAACGTAACGTTTTTTGCTCATATGAACCAACGATGTTTTGTGTACCTATTATAGAATTTACATTCTAGAATGTTTATTGGAACCACGCAACGCAATTGGCTGTATGCGATCAAGCCTAATAGGTCAACTCTGCAAGTTCATCTTTGTGTTATAAGATGCGATAAAAAGAATACATTATGTTTGGTTTATGAGAAAGTCTGAGGTTTTTCTGCTGCGCGCGTCCTCAGGCGTGTTGCGCAATATGCTCATACCAATAACTTTCGCTGACTAAGTCATTCATAGACTCTAACCTATCTACAAAAGTTAGACCGTTTAAGTGGTCCATTTCATGCTGAAAAACCCGTGCTATAAAATTGGTGAATACCGCATGTTGCTGTTGGCCCTGATAATCATAATACTTGACTTCGATTTCTGTATGCCTCGGCACAAACCCACGCATGCTTGGAACACTTAAACACCCTTCCCATCCTTTTTCTACTTGTGTACTGGTTGCGATGATATCTGGGTTAATAATTGCTGTTGGTTTCATCAATGGTGCGTTTGGATAACGTGCATTTGGTTTTGAACACATAATAAAGATTCGTACACTTTTATAAATTTGTGGTGCAGCAATACCTACCCCACCAGCTTTTTCTACCGTACTCATCATGTCCGAGATGAGATCTTTACATGCTTCAGACTGAATATCGGTAACGGCCTGAGCGTGTTCTTTTAATATTGGGTGTCCGAGCTGCGCTATACTGAACGTATCTTTGTTATTTAAAGTACTCATTGACCTTCTTTTAGTTATATCATGGGCATCTAGATTATAAGTGACGTAAAATCAGAAAGGTAATTTAAATTCATATGATCTTTACCTCAACCCAGAGTTAAGTTCATGCATAAAGCGCTAATTCGAAAGCAAAGCGTACGTTTTGTAACTCAGTCCATTTTCTGTCACGTTTTGACCTATAGCTTAAAACGCAACTTTATGTTGATGGATTGGCATTCAACGCTTGATGTATATATTGTAACATTGTGATTGGCTTCTCAACTTCATAAACAACTTGAAATTAACGCTTCAATTTTCGCGCTCAAAAACTTTACCTAAAGCGTGTCTAGCGCCAGCCTCAAGTTTAAGTCTCCTCTCAATTGATTATTTATCGGTCATTATTTTCAATATTTACCAAAAGATGTAAAAGTTGTGTGATTCGCAATATACAAATAATGTAAAAGCGACTAGATTACACATTGGGTTTAGGTACTAACTCAATTGTGTAAGTTCATTACACAATAGATTTGTTGAACTTTCAAAAAAAACTGAAAATTCAGTTGATCTGAGTCAATTACCTCTATATATTTAACTTTCAATAATTACTGAACGTTTAGAATTATGACTTTATCACCAAAGATCGAAAACTTCGTGCTCCATTGCGGTGAAATGGGCAGTCGTTGGGGATTTAATAGAACGATTGGGCAGATGGTTGGGCTGCTTGTGATTAACGAGCATCCACTTACTGCTAATCAAATTGCCGAAGCCTTAAAAATTTCTCGAGGCAACGTAAGTATGGGCATTAAAGAGTTGCAATCATGGCAACTTGTTAAGGTGCATCATATTCCCGGCGACAGAAAAGAATACTATGCTCCGAACGGTACTATATGGGACCTTGCTAACAAAGTCTTTGAAGAGCGGCGTAAGCGAGAAATTGACCCTACGCTGACTTTGCTTAGAGATCAAATTTTAGACTCGGCAAATACACCAGAAGAAAAGTACGCTCAGGAGCAGATGCAATCCATTCATGACCTGTTAGAAACTGTGACTAAATGGTCAGCTGAATTGCAAAGGTTGACACCTGAACAATTGCAATCATTGATGAAGCTTGGCTCATCAGTTAGTAAGGTTATCGACCTCAAGGACAAGTTATTGAAAAAGTCGTAAATAACAGAGGTGTGTCATGCTTGATACCTTATTGCTGTCGCGGATCCAATTCGCGACCAATATAAGTTTCCATATACTTTTCCCGACCATATCCATCGCACTCGCATGGTTTTTGGTATTTTTTAAAGTCAGATATGTTCAAACGAATCAGCCCGTTTGGCTCCGGGCATATAGATTCTGGGTCAAAATATTTGCGTTGACCTTCGCTCTAGGGGTTGTTAGTGGCATCACGATGTCATTCCAATTTGGTACAAATTGGCCCGGTTTTATGGAACGCGTAGGTAATATTGCAGGCCCATTGCTTGGATATGAAGTTCTGACTGCTTTCTTTATGGAAGCGACCTTTCTGGGAATAATGTTATTTGGCATGAAGCGTGTTAGTCCAAGGGTACACACCTTTTCTACTGTGATTGTCGCAATCGGTACCACCATATCGGCCTTTTGGATTTTATCACTCAACAGTTGGATGCATACGCCGACTGGGCATGAAATCATTGATGGCGTTTTTTACCCAAAAAATTGGCTAGAAATTATCTTTAACCCTTCATTTGGGTATCGTCTGAGTCACATGCTGCTTGCATCCGGCATCACAGCTTCATTCTTGGTTGCAGGAATTAGCGCTTACAGGTTATTAAAAGATGATCATAAGCACGCCCCTAAATTAACGCTAAAGGTCGCGCTCACCGTTGCAGTTATATTAACGCCTATGCAAGCATTTGTCGGCGATTTGCATGGGTTAAATACATTTAAGTATCAACCTCAAAAAGTTGCTGCAATGGAAGGTGTATGGGATACAGAGAAAGGCGCGCCACTGCTCTTATTCGCGGTACCCAATGAAGAAACTAGAAAAAATGAATTTGAAATTGCAATCCCTAACTTAGCAAGCCTTATCCTTACACATGAATTGGATGGAGAAATTAAGGGGTTAAATGAATTCAAAGACGCACACCCACCTGTTAAGCCCGTATTTTTTGGGTTTCGAGTGATGGTGGGCCTAGGTTTATTGATGATACTCGTTGCGTTCACAACGCGAGTCGTTTTGTATAAAAAAGATAGGTTACCTGTTTGGCTGTTAAGGGTTTTGGTCGCCATGACCTTTTCTGGCTGGGTTGCCACTTTGGCGGGGTGGTATGTTACCGAAATTGGAAGACAGCCCTACATGGTACAAGGGTTACTAAGAATCGACGAAGTTGTTACCCAAGTCCCCGCAGAACACGTGTTATATACGTTGATCGGATATCTATGCCTATATTCTTTATTGCTGACAGCTTATATTAAAACGCTGTTTTATACAGCTGACAAGGCGGTTGAAGTTGAAGAATATGAAATGAATGCATCTGTAAGAGGTGGCCAGTATGCTTAGTATAGAATTTCTGGCACAGTTCTACGGTGGGCTAATGGCTCTCGCTATCCTTGTATATGCAATTTTGGATGGCTATGACCTTGGTGTAGGGATTCTCTTGCCAACAGATGATAAGCAGCAAGCTGACACGATGATTGCCTCTATTGGTCCTTTTTGGGACGCCAACGAAACGTGGCTCGTGTTAGCTGTCGGATTAGCACTTATAGCTTTCCCCGCTGCGCATTCAATGATTTTGCAAGCACTGTATTTACCCGTCGCTGTCATGCTTTTAGGTTTGATTTTACGTGGCGTCGCTTTTGATTTTAGAGCAAAGGCGAAGACCAAATACAGAGATGCGTGGGATATAAGTTTTAAAGCGGGAAGTATAATAACGGCATTCTCACAGGGCTTTATGCTTGGTTTATACGTTATGTCATTTGATACGAGCCTGCAAAGCTATACATTTGCAGCTTTGAGCGGCATTGGTGTGGTGGCTGCATATGGTTTAATTGGTTCTGCTTGGCTGGTCATGAAAACGAATGGTGATGTTTACACTCGGGCATTGCATTGGTGTCGTCGTTTTAATTGGGTGTCTTTAATAGGGGTAATAGCGGTATCACTGGTAAACCCCCTCATTAATGAGTTTGTCGCGAAAAAATGGTTTGGTACAGAGCTATCTATTCTGTTGTTACCTATCCCTTTTGCGTGTATCGCGTTATTTATCTTTCAGGACCGTGTACTTGCAAACTTTATTAGTTGCGCTCCTAAGCAAGAAAGTTGGCGTCCTTTCGCGATAAGTGTCGCTGTATTTTTGTTGTGCTTCTTAGGGTTGGTATACAGCTTTTTCCCTTACGTCGTACCAAATGAATTGACGATTTATGAGTCATTGGCAGACCCAAGCGCACTGACATTTATGCTTTATGGCGTTGTTTTGGTGGTACCAGCCATCATAGGGTACACCATATTTTCTTATCGAGTTTTCTGGGGGAAAACCCAAGCACTTACCTATTACTAGTTTCACGCATTAGCCCAACAAAAAGGCAGCGTTGTTAAGCTGCCTTTTTTATTGTTGCGCTTGGCGCTCGTTAGATTTTAGGATATCCGATTCTATCGGATAAATAACCAACACTTGTTACAAAGTAATAGCTGCGGTTCCAGTTCATTAAGGCTTTGTAATTGTCATATGCCAAATACATACGGCCATTCATATCATCAGGCATGACAAGAGCTGCTGTAATATTAACATTTGGTAAGTCAGTGCCATCAGCTCGACGAACCCCTAGGGATTGCCAATCTTCTAATGAACGCTCCGAATTACCAAAGAACTCAAGCCATTGACTATGGTTGCGCGTTCCTCTTTTGAGTACGTGGCTTTCAGAGAACCCTGCAGGCAACTTAACTTGGCGACCCCAAGTTAAGTTATTATTCCATCCAACACTTTTTAAATAGTTTGCGATGGACGCAAATGCATCTTCTTTAGTTGTCCAAATATCTTTGCGACCGTCTTTGTTATAATCAACAGCATAAGACTTGAAAGACGTGGGCATAAACTGGGTTTGCCCCATCGCACCGGCCCATGAACCCTTAAAACTGTCTAATTCAACATGCCCATCACGTAAAATGTCCAGTGCAGCCCATAGTTGACGTTTATACAAAGCTTCTCTGCGACCATCGAAGGCCAATGTTACCAAAGAGCTGATCACAGGGTAGCCGCCTTGGACACGGCCAAAACTACTTTCTAGGCCCCAAAGTGCGATAATAAAACGGCCTTGAACACCAAATTCAGCCTCGATCTTATCTAATAATACTTTGTTTTCTTTGTATAACGCTCTAGCGCGTTTAATTTTCCAATCTGGTACGCGCTTAGGCAGATAGGTTTCTAGTGTTTCGACAATTTCCGGTTGTGTTTTATCTGCTTTAATGACTTTCTTCTTAAATTTTGCAGTTGCAAAAGCAGAGTCTACAAGCGATTGTGTATAACCTTTCTGCAATGCTTCGGCTTTCAATTTATCGAGATAAAGGTCAAATTCTGCTTGTGTTGATGCACTTACTGAAGCTGAAAAACACAGAGAAGTAAGTAATACTTTTAGAGTCTTAGTCACTCTTTGCTCCATTTAGTTTTTTAAATTCATCCAAAAGGTTGTCTTGTGGAGGGGGTATTTGTAAGTAAAAACCCTGTTCGATTAATTTTTCCTTAACCAGAGCTAAATCTGCTACCCCAAGTCTTTCTCTTTTCGCAAGATCAACTAACATTACATATATGGGGGTGCCAAAAGTGCTCATTAGAGGCGCTGGAACTTTGCTGAAATCGTCTCTTTTTTCAATAAAAAGGTAGGTATCGGCTTTTTTACTACTTTTATAAACTGCACTTAGCATTATAACCCTATAAATTCTTGCTTATCTTAGAGCAGCACTATACCATGACATATATAATAATTGGAAAGTTTTGCTGCTCTCAAACGTACACAGTACGGGGTCAAAATAAGATTTAATAAAGAGTACGCAGTTATATTTGAGCGCTTATGTCTACACAATCTTTTGAATTAAAGGGTAACCTTTTTACTTTATCAGTGTTGCAACTATTAGACGCTGATTTAAACGTTGTAAAAGAGCAATTGAGTGAGAAAATATCTCAAGCGCCTAAGTTTTTCAAAGGCGCACCCATCGTAATAAACCTTGCAGAAATCAAAGATGAACCTTTAGGTTTATCTGATCTTAAGTCAATCCTCAGTGATTTATCTTTAAACCCTGTTGGTATTTGTAATGGCAGCGAAGCGCATAACGACACGGCAAAAACGCTTGGAATGTCGGTACTAAACTACACGAAAGACGTCGCACCCGTTGTAAAGACTCAAACCACAACAGAAATAATTGAAAAACAAGTTTATGTTCCAGCTCAGGTTGTTAATGGCACAGTTCGTTCTGGTCAGCAAATCTATGCAAAAGATCGAGACTTGATTGTGATTGGTGCGGTTAGCCACGGTGCAGAAGTCATCGCAGACGGCAATATTCATATTTACGGTACTTTGCGCGGCAGAGCTATTGCAGGTGCTCAGGGCAATGAAAGTGCGAGTATTTTCTGTCAAAAATTAGAAGCTGAGCTAGTATCTGTTAACGGCAGTTACTGGATCAGCGACTCTCTGCAAGGAGAGTTTTGGGGTAATCCTTGTCAAATTACCCAATCGAACGAATCTTTAGAATTAACAGCTTTGGTCAAAGGATAAATCTAATGGCAAAAATTATTGTCGTAACTTCCGGTAAAGGTGGAGTAGGTAAAACTACATCAAGTGCAGCGCTCGGTACTGGGCTTGCACTTAAAGGGTATAAAACAGCCATTATCGATTTTGATATTGGCCTTCGAAATCTTGATCTTATTATGGGTTGTGAACGACGCGTAGTATATGATTTTGTGAATGTCATCAATGGTGAAGCGAATCTCAATCAAGCACTGATTAAAGATAAACGAGTAGAAAAACTTTTTATTCTTCCAGCTTCGCAGACAAGAGATAAAGACGCGCTTACACGTGAGGGCGTCGAAAAAGTGCTCAATGAATTAAAAGAAGACTTTGATTTTATCATTTGTGACTCTCCAGCGGGTATTGAAGCTGGCGCAATGATGGCGCTTTACTTTGCGGACGAAGCGATTGTGACGACTAACCCTGAAGTTTCATCAGTTCGTGATTCGGACAGAATTCTGGGTATTCTACAGAGTAAGTCTAAAAGAGCTGAAGAAGGTTTGTCGCCAGTTAAAGAGCACTTGTTATTAACTCGTTATAATCCAGAGCGTGTGGCAACAGGAGAAATGTTGTCGGTAGAGGACGTGCAAGAGATACTGGCAATTGACCTACTTGGTGTTATTCCTGAGTCAACGGCCGTTTTGAACGCGTCTAACTCTGGTCAGCCTGTCATCCTCGACTCTGATTCAGATGCTGGGCAAGCATACAGCGACGCCATTGAGCGTTTGCTAGGCGAGATTATCGACTTTAGGTTTTTAAATGTCGAGAAGAAAGGTTTACTAAAAAGAATATTCGGAGGCTAATTTGTCTTTATTAGATTATTTCCGTTCAGAGAAAAAAAGCAGTGCCTCTTTAGCTAAAGAAAGGTTACAGATAATTGTTGCTCATGAGCGTTCTAAAAGAGGAACGCCAGATTACTTACCTCAGCTAAAACAAGATATTCTTGAAGTGATCAGTAAATATGTGAAAGTTGATTCAAACGCAGTAAATGTGCAGTTTGAACAGAATGAAGATGATTTAGCAGTTTTAGAGCTAAATGTCACATTGCCTGATGATGAGAGCAAGTAAATGTAAAAAGGTAGCCTTAGGGCTACCTTTTTACATTGGTTACATGGTTTAGTCGATATCGTACTCAGGCCAGATTACGATATGCTCTTCGAAGTCTTCTTCTAAATCTACTTTTGTTTCTAAGACCACTTTATCTTTTATGCTTATCCCGGCTTGATGCATTGCTTCTTTTGAACCCTCATGCTTTAAAGGGTGCCAAGCAGCCAGTCCCCTGCCCTCATGTAGTCGACGGTAGCTACAGGATTGAGGCATAAAAAAGATGTCTTTTAGGTTTTCTTTTGTAAGTTGCACACAACTTGGTACTAATTTTCGCCTTTCGCTATATCTTGTGCAGCCGCCCGTTGTCACTTCACTATATTGGCAAATTACATCAGTGTATAGCAGCTCTTCGCCGTCCCTTAAAACATCCGTACTCTCGAAATGTTCGTCTTCAGAATCGATAAATGAATGTAAGCAACATTTTCCGCAGCCATCACATATTGATTCCCACTCTGCGTTTGTCATTTCTGCTAATGACTTGGATTCCCAAAACTCTACACTACTCATATCTAACGCCCAAAATATCGAACGACGGATTTTACTGTAACAATAGTTATAGCGCAAAGCTTATAGTTAGCCTATTGCTTCATATTGTCTATCGACGATTTCATTTTCTATTGGCAACGATATTTCAATGCAAAGTCCACCTAACAAACTATTGTGGGAGTCAATTCTGCCCTCGTGAGACTCAATTATTTTCTTACACACTGCGAGCCCCATTCCTTTCCCGCCAAGCATTGCGCTTCTTGATACTTCGTCTCTAAATAGCGGTTGAAATAGCTGTTGATGTGCTTCATAGGAAAGTGGCATGCCAGAGTCTTCAATCTTAATGATTAAATTCTGATTGTCTTGAAGGGCTGTTAGAGAGATTTCAACCTTGTCTCCTCCAAATCTTAACGCATTTTTCACAACTTCAAGAATGGCATTTTGCATCGTTTGCCTATCGATGTTGATATTTAGCTGCTCGTCTAATGTATTAGCAATGCTAAACTTTGAATGCTTAGGGTCACCCTCTTGAATGCATGTTTGAAAAACTTCGTTTAGGTATACCTTCGCGCCTAATGTTTCTTTATTCAACAGCGCTGCGATGTCTTTGTCATCAGTTACGAGCATTAACTGGTCTATAAATGCATTCAATTCGTCAATTTTACTCATTAGCTTGTTATACGAGTCCTGTACGTTATCGACGATATTATATTGCAACGACTCTACTTGGATTTTCATAACGGTAAGCGGTGTGCGCAATTCATGGGACAAGTCGGTAAACAACTTGTCTTCTTTTGCTTTCAATAGCACTTCTTTATCGTTCACTTCCTGATGCTTAGAATTCACAGTTTGATTGAGTGCATGAACTTGATGTTGAAGTTGATGCAATAATCTAGACTGTAGAGATTTGTGCTGTAGCGCCAATGCTACGGTGAAAAGCAGTACTTCAATAAGATAACCGATCTTAATAAATGAGGTAATATCAAAAACATCAATTAAGTTGCCGTAACTTGCACCAACTATTGTAAAGATATTCAAAAATACGAGATGGTTTATCAAGCTAAAAGTAAATGTTCTCATTCCCGGCCCTTTTTGTTTGATACTCCAAGAGCAGGTGTAGATGAATACAGGTATAACAAGCGTACTTAAAAGTAAATTGAAGTACACGCTATCTACAAGAAGTGCGATAGGGACTAATGACGCATAAATAGCTATGAACGTACAGTAAACTTTATTGAGTAAAGGATGGTAATGCTTTAATTGTAAGAACCCTCGAACAAAGAGTAAGTGAAAAAGCGGCACCGTCGCCATTAGGAATATAGAAAACTGCCCTGAAAAGCGATTGTGTTCAGGCCAAAAGTACTGAAACGTAAATCCAGCAGTGTCGATCACGATTAAGAAGAATAAGAATGTCCAAGTCGCATAATAGACATTGGTACTGTTTCTATTGAAGAATAAGTTTACCAAAACAATCAGCAATATCGCAGCAATGACACCCGCCAAACTTGCATTGGTGATTAAACTTTTATGTGACTCAGCTAAGAAATTATCTTGCGAATGCAGTCTTAGGTTTGCCGGTGCGTTGGCAAATGTTTGGTACTCCACTAAAAAGATATTTTCACCAGCATTGAGTTTTAACGGGATATAAAATTGAGGGTCTTGTATCGGTCTTTTACTGAATGGATCTGCTTCTGTAAGATTTATAACGTCTAGCCAGCCATAATGGGTCTTTTGATATACAGACAGCTTTGCCAATCTAGGAAATCCAAAGGATAAAATCCAGTCACTTACTTCTGTGTTTCTATTCACTTTGAAATAAGCCCATTTAGAATAGATCTCTTTCTTTGGTTTTTTGTGTAGGTCGTTAAGTGGCCTAAATTGTTGTGAGAAGTCAGGAAAGTTAAATACGCTGCGAAACTCATCATTGTAATCAAAGTAGAACAGTGCCGACTTATTGATTGACACAAATTGCGTATCTTTATTGACACTTGCTGGTTGGATATTTGGAGACATATCAGCATAAGCTGGAAACAGAAAAAAACCAATCAGTATCAGTAACAAACTACGCATTACCCGCTCTCTTATTTATTTTTTTCAAATTTTAACCTTGAATCATGTAGAGAATATGGAGGTTGAGAATGATTGTTGTTTACTTGGGTATGTTTTGTAAAGGATTGTAATAATCAAATTTGTATAAAAATATCAATAAAAACAGTGGTGTGATGTTTTATTGAGCAGAAAAATGTTCATTAATTAACAACGCTCTTTGCTAATGTTGATATAGAAATACGGTAATCTTCTAATTGAAATATTTCTGTCATATTTCTTTGGTTAAATGCGCCCTGAAATAAAAACGTCATCAAAATGCCATATAGTTTAGGCATAGACACAACGAGATAAATCAATGAGTGAATATAGCGAAAAGTCATTTCCATCTAAATTACTAACCTGGGGTGCAATTGCATTTCTAGTTTATTTGGTTCTTGTAGCCGTAGGTACAGTGAGCGGTGGTTTTAAACTTGCTTCAGGTGGTTCCGAGGGAGCCAAAGAAATCTTCGCTTTTGCTACTAATCCATTTGTAGCGCTTCTATTAGGTGCACTTGCGACTGCACTTGTACAATCTTCTTCAACAGTGACCTCTGTTATTGTTGGCCTTGTGGCTGGTGGTCTTCCACTACAAATCGCAATTCCAATGATTATGGGTGCAAACATTGGTACTACAATTACAAATACGCTTGTATCAATTGGCCATATTCGTTCGAAAGAAGAATTCCAGCGTGCATTTGCCGCTTCTACGGTACATGACTTCTTTAATTTATTTGCCGTTGCTATCTTCCTTCCACTAGAAATCATGTTTGGTTTGTTAGAAAAATTCTCAGCAAGCTTAGCGCATCTATTCGTGGGTGATGCAGATCTCTCTCTTAAGAGTTACAACTTCGTTAAACCACTTGTTAAGCCGGCAGTAGGTATTGTAAAAGATGGTGTAAGCTTCTTAGAAGGCACGGCAGCAGGCGTTGCAATGGTAGTAATCGGTATTGCAATGATTCTATTTGCAGTGACGACGCTTGGTAAGTTGCTTAAACAAGCTCTGGTTGGTAAAGCGAAAGATCTTCTTCATGGTGCAATCGGTCGTGGCCCAGTTGCAGGTATCAGCTCAGGTGCGGTTGTGACTGTGATGGTTCAGTCATCTTCAACTACAACAAGCTTAATGATTCCTCTAGCAGGGAGCGGTGTATTCACAACTCGCCAGATTTATCCATTCACATTAGGCGCAAACATTGGTACGACTATCACAGCGCTTTTGGCTGCCACTTCAATCACAGGTCCTGCCGGTGAAGTAGCGCTAACAGTTGCACTAGTACACGTCATGTTCAATGTATTTGCTGTGGGTCTTATTTATGGGTTACCACTTCTACGCGAAATTCCAATCAAGTGTGCTGAGAAACTTGCGGAAGTTGGTGCTAGAAATAAAACAGCCGCATTCGGATACGTACTTGGCTCATTCTTTGTCGTACCAGGATTAATAATGCTAGCAGTTCGCTAATCATCATTCTTTCTGATAAGCCCCAGAGAGCTTAATAAAGTTTTCTGGGGTTTGTTCATATATATGCAATAAATTTTGTGCACTATAATACTGTTAATTATTAATTTAGTTCTTAAACATGGCAAACACACGAACAATTCAATTTGAACTTTATACTCACAGTGATCCTATGTTTTCTACTGGGCGTGTTTCTGCAATTGACGAAATACGATTTGAAACGCAAGGCGCTGAGTTGGTACTTGATTGTTTATTACCGCACGACGCGGCAGTAGGTAACGTTATTCAAGTGACTGCAACGCATGAGCTTGAAAGAGATGTAAGTTTCAGCGGAAGTTATATTTTAACCGAGCATGACTTAAACAAAGGTGTAATTGAACTTATATTAACTGGTTATGGCCAAGCGGGCATGTATATGACACAACTGAGTTTAACTGGACTTACTGGTGGCGTTAAGAACCTTGTAGATGCTCAGGTAGAGCTAGAACACGCGATCTTTAATTCTGAATTAAATGAAAACACGTATTATAAAAAACAAAGCTCATTCAATTTGATCATGTCTAAACTTAAAGCTTGGAAGTCAGATTTGCTCATGGCGTAGTGTGTTCCGTATTTAAACGGTCTGAATAAATTACCATTGTCTGATTAAATCTGATATCAAACACTTCTTGCTAAAAAAACAAACGTATCCTCTTTATGCCAAGAGGGTGTTTTCCAGCCTTGGAGATATCTTGCGCCGAACTAGTTTTTAAATCCTAAGCCTTCACTTTTACACTGCTATCGTATTTATATACGTTGGCAACTCAAAAAAAGTAACTTCTTTTAGCTGTTTTCTCTAATTAACTTTCTGATTTTCTATTACTTTAAAACGCTTTACGTTCACATTGTTTAACTCCCATTTATTGATTGTGGCCATGAAAAAGATAGAAGTGCTGTTTTGTATTGCATCTTCAATGAAACTCCGGGAACTAAAAAAGAAATAGAATAAAAAGGTTTAGATAACAAAGCCTGACAATTTAATCTTGCATTTGGGCACATGACATTAGTTGTCAAGCTAATGAATGTAATCGCTGATATATGTGCCTGCTCCCCGTTTGGGAAATTTTCAAGGTTCAAGGGAAGCTGTTATTAGTCTAGTCATATACATTGGTCGAGTTATGACCAATTTGTGGTGATCTTTATAAAGGCAAACTTAGTTTTCCTAGTGTTAATCCACTTTCATTGTGTTTTGGTTTGTCCGCAGCGATGCACTCGTTGGCCAGCACCGCAAATAATACTGCTTCCTTTGAATCTGCGTTGATACCATTCATATCTAATGTCTCTATTTCTACAGTGTCATAAAGCAGATTAGAAAGATTATTTAATAAGGTTGTGTTGTGCGCACCTCCGCCACTCACAAAAATATGTAAATTATCTTCTACTTTAAGTTGCTTTATGTGCTGAGCTATGACTTCTGCTGTAAACTGATTCAGAGTTGCCATTATATCTGAATGATTTATAGCGACCAATTCTGAGCAAGAGTCAATGCAGTGTTCTAATAGCGCTAAATTGAATAACTCGGGACCCGTAGTCTTAGGAAGTGGTTGAGCGATAAAGTCATTCCCTAATAAAGTGTCAAGTAAGGGCTTAACGACTTTACCCTTTGCTGCGATATTGCCATCTTGATCAAAGTTTTTGTCAAAGTACTTTTTGACATACTGATCCATCATAGTATTGCCTGGTCCTATATCTGAACATACTATCTCATTGATCGTCGCCCCCTTTTTCATATAAGTGAAATTGGCAATCCCCCCAATATTTAGTAATACAGTGTTTCTGGATTTACTAGAGAACAGAAAGAAATCACCGTACTGTGCCAAGGGCGCACCTTCAAACCCCGCTGCAATATGCTTTTGTCTAAAGTCCGATATCGTAATAATGCCAGTATTAACAGCGATGTGATCACCATCTCCCAATTGTAAAGTTGCATTATTGAATTCTGGATAATTGTGAAAGTGTTTAGGAGAGTGATAAATCGTTTGGCCGTGACTTGCAATGAGATCAACAGCCGTTTTATCCACGCCCCACTCTACCAATTGCTGATTAATCATACTTGCGTGCAATTCTCCAATCCAAGGGTTGAGCAGAGTTAGATACTGCAAGTTTACGGTGTCCTTTGCGAACACACTCATGATCTTATCTTTACAATCCTGTTGATATGCAATGGTATTAAATTTAAGTACTTCACAACGAGTGTTTTTACCACTACCAGAAATTTTGCACAAGGCTAAGTCTAGACCATCTAATGATGTGCCACTCATTAGCCCAAGAATAATACGTGTTGGCTTTTTTGCGATAGAATGAAGAGCGTGTATGTATGGATTCATAGTTCAGATTACATGTTATTACTGGTTAGCACCGAGATGACAGGGTATAAATTTTTACCTAAATTGACGGTGAGATTGATCGTTTCATCTCCTTTAAACCTCAACTTGTTAGGTAAACTCGTAAGCACTTTTGAGCTTCCGTCAGCATAGGTTACCATTAAATGGTGGGGCTCAAGTGTTCTACTGCCAGATGAAAGGTTTTTAATATTTAAAAGCGCTGCCCTTTGTCCATGCTCGTTTGACATCGTTATTGCGCTGGTAATCTTGAAGTCACTGACCACCGGTCGCATGTCTTTTTCATTATAAAATAGCGAATAGTCAGTGTAGATTTGTGTATTATCTATGGTAAATGGCTTTTCAATGGTTGCATTTGCGATGCTAGACAGTAACAGCACTGGCACGAATAGTGTTTTCAATGTTTACTCCACAATTTACTTCGCGGCTAGACCCGCTCTTCGGCTCAAAATGGCTTCAATTTCTGGCTGAGATTGTTCGATTGCGTTATTTATCGCGTCAATTTCAGACGCTTTAAAAGTCATTCGGCTCAGCATAAAGTGGATTGCATTATCGTTTACAATATATGAGTGTAGCCTTAATCGTTTATATCCTAATTGATTTATATAGAAGAAACCAGTGTGTTCATCTTCAATAAGAAAGTCTATGCGTTTTTTATTGACCAACTCTATTCGTCTGGAAACACTGGCAACTTCGACAAGCCTTTGCTGATACCAACTGATCTGCAAAATCTGCCGTAACTCTTCACCATAATAAGCACCTGGGTTGGTTACAAAGGTGTATTCGTCAGCAAATAGTTCGGTTAGGCTTTTTACGGGTGGTAATTCTAAGCGGGTAAACAGCCGCATCCGTTCTCGCCTGTATGGGTTGCTAAAGTGTGCATTATTGGCTCTATCAATATTAAAACTTGCCGAAGGAAGTACATCGACAAACCCTTTATAGAGCTCGGCGAGTCCTCTGGCTGAAGTTGGTAGTCGTATAAACTTAAAACACACATTTGCTTTGTTAAATATAAGCTTTGTTATTTCGATATCTAAACCATAAGGTGTATCGCCTTTGTACATAACGTACGGCGGCCAGCTACTGCCAATACCGATCTTTTTTTCAGATGAGCATCGTTCGTTTGAGTGTGTGTAAAAAGGGATTAAAAAAATAATCAGTAAAAGGAATTTCACATTACTATACGTTTATAAGGCATCTACTAAGTATGAAATATTTATAAAAAAAAACAAAGGTGCAGAGCACCTTTGTTTTATAGAGCGGGTTGGCCTATCCTTCTGTCAATTCAGAAAGGTTTCTGAATATCAACCCAAAATTACTTATAGAGCTTGCCAAACCATCGCTTTACCTGGTTCTTCACCTCTAGTCCACCATTTTGCGCGATACACTTTACCATTGTGTGAAGCTAAATCACCACCAACATAGACTTTACTTGCATCCCACGGTGCGACACTTGATGCTGCATCTGTTACCGTTACATCAAAGGATGCCGATGTTGTTGCGCTGCCATCAGAAACGTCAACGGTCACAGTATATGTTGTGTCTTGAGCAACCTCACCTGCTGATAAAGTTACGTTCGCACCTGAACCTGAGGCAGTCAGCCCCGTTGGTACATTCCATGTGTACGTTAATGGGTCGTTGTTTGGATCAGTTGCGACGACAGATACGTTCACAGATTTGTTCTCTTCTACAGACACATTTGCAATTGGTTGAACAACCGGTGCACCAGCCGGAACTTCTGCTTTAACAAGGACAGACACTGTTTTTTCCGTCGTTGCATTTTTATCGTCAGTAACTGCAATTTTTAACGAGAACGTTGTATCTACTGTGACGTTAGGTGCAGTGATGCCAACAGTCGCAGTATTTGCATTTGTCAAAGTTAAACCTTGTGATGTCCATGCATAGGTAACAGCAGCACCTTCAGGATCGCTCGCAGTCACTGTAAGCGCACCGGCTTTACCAGATTCTAACGTTAAGCTTGAATCTACAGACACAATTGGTGCTCTGTTTGTCGGTACACCACCTGTTAAACCGTCGTACATTGCATTTAAGATATCGCCATTATCTGCATCGATTTCCCAAGCAAAAAGCCCCCCCAAATCGTGAAGGTTTACGTATTGACCTTTGGCATAGACTGAACGAGGGCTATCGTAAGTCAGTAGTTTACCGCTTGTCGGGTTCCATACCCAAGCAGCCTCAGCCTGATCGTCATAGCCAGCGGTGAATCCGTTGATGCCACTTCCATTTGAGCCAACTAGATTCTTTGCGATGGCTTTGTAATCCATGATACCAGGTTCCCAAACCCCTTCGCTTGTTGAACCCGCATACTTACCATTACCAGGCGCCGTCATTGGGTTACCTGGAATAGTCGTATTTGAATCAAATACGCCTTCCCAGCCACGACCATACATAGCTGCACCTACAACAAGCTTTTTAGGATTAACACCTTGAGCAAGTAGCGCTTTAACCGCGTTGTCCAATGTATAAGCAGGACCTTTACGTGGTTCGCCATTGTCGTCTAGACCAGTTCCATCACATTCACCTTGACTCAAGTGTGAACCACAGTAAATACCAGTTTGGTGACCAGTTACATTGTTCCAGCCGCCATAGAAATCATAAGTCATGGCAAAGATGTAATCCATATATTGCTGAGCAACTTGGTAATCTACATCTTCGATCTTGTCGTAACCAGAGCCAATGGCTGAAGTCAGCTCATACTTACGTCCTGTTTCAAGTTCTAGCTCGTCCAACATGACACGAAGTTCTTTCATTAATGCGATGTATGCTGGGCCATCATTAATTGGGTCGCCAAGGCCTGGGTTAGGACCATCGCCTCCTGGGAATTCCCAGTCAATGTCGACACCATCGTAAAACTTCCAAGTTTTCAAGAACTGCTTCATTGAAGCCACAAATGTGTCACGATTCGCTTTAGTAGTGAAACCGTGGAACGGGTCTGATAGCGTCCAGCCACCCACTGAAGGTAAGATTTTAAGGTCTGGGTAACGTTGTTTAAGCGCCATTAATTGCGCATATGTGCCTCGTATTGGATCGTTGTTATCAGTACCTGGTAGTGTCTTTTGAACTGCTGCCCATGGATCATGTATTACAACTTCATAATCTTGAGAATCAGCACAGGCTTTTTGTAGCGCTCTCCAACTGTTTCCATTTTCAATTTCTTTGAGCGATTCGTTGGCACCACAAATTGGTATAAAGCCATAAAGCAGGTGTGTTAAGTTTTGAGCTGGAATGTTTGATACGTCAAAATCTCGACCGTAGATGCCCCACTCGACAAAATAGGCACCAGTTACCATACCCGGGATCGTGCCATTGTTCTTGTTACGAGGGTCAACATCCATAGTCAATGGCTGTAAGTGACCACCGTCAGTATCGGCGATGACGATTGGCTTGCCGGCACTTTTTGCACAACCAGTTGAGTCACAAATTTCTAGGTAAAGTGTATGTCTGCCTGATTTCGTGTAAGGGAAGCTAACAGTGCCGCCTTTTGTGCCAGCTGCCAAAGGACCTTGATTTACAACTTGGTTATCAAAGTACACTTTATAACTGTCACCGCCAGTACCGCTCCATGAGTTCCATTTTATATTAACTGTTACGACATCTTTCGCTTGCACGATTTGCTTGTATGACCCATTGCCTTCTAGATTCACATCAACAAAAGAATAAGTCTGTGGCTCCCAGCTAATTTGCGGAGCTGAAGGTGCTGCGATTGCACCCGCTGATATCAGTGCTAGTCCTATAGCAGCAGTTAAATTATTAATTTTCATTACTATCTCAACCTTATTTTACATGTTATATCCAAACCCCAAAGAATTGGAGTGACCTTTACATCTTATTTAACTTCTTTCCAAACTTGAGTAGTGCCGGGCTCTTCACCCCTATTCCACCACTTAGCTTCGTATATTTTGCTATTGTGAGAGACGGTGTCACCAGCTACATAGGTTGCGTTTGCTTTCCAAGGTGCTGGTGTATTTGCCAAGTTTTTTACGGTAACTTGTACATTAGTACTGCTAGATAATTCACCATCAGAGACAGACACCGTTACAGTGTGATTGGTATCTTTGTCTACCGTTCCCGCTTTCAAAGTGATCGTTGCGCCAGTACCGGTATAGGTTAAACCTGTTGGGACGCTCCAGGTGTAAACGAGGTCCATCGTATAATCGTCAAAAGCATGAACATGAAGTTGAGCCTCTGAAACCTCATTCATGACGATTGGGTCTGGCTTGTGTACTGTTGGAGGTGTATTTGGTTGCTGAACTTGAATCGTCAGGTTATATGTATTAGCAGGATTAGGCACAAAAACTTCATTACTCAACAGGTTTAGCTCGTCAAACACAATGTTTCCTGCAGCGTCTTTCACTCCGACTTTAACGTCTGCGGCATAATTCGTGTTCAATATGGTGGCGAGTTCTACTTGCCAATTGCTCAAGTTAACATCCGTAATTTTAAGCGACTGCTTAATAATTTCTTGTCCATTTGCGTCAAACACGCGAGCCCAAACAGTATCTGTAACTTTGGCATCTTGACCTTGTTTTAAGTAGTACCCAGTTGAGTGCCAATCAGTTGGCGTCGAGTCCGTAACAATATTAATGTCTGAACAGTTGTAAAAGCCTTCACCTGCGACGTCATTTCTTTGCCAGCGAGTATATAGAACGGCTCTTCCGCTTCTATCTGAAGGTATGTTCAAAGTCATTTCGTAAAACTTTTTGCCATCAGGGTCGGTTACAAAGTTAACATTGCCAACTTCCGTAATTAAATCTAAATCCGCCCAACTTAAAACGTCAGTCGTTGCATTAAATGTCGGTTTTGTTAAATAGAACTTCCAAAAGCTTGGATTATGTGGTGTTGTTGCCCTAAATCTAATTGCTAAATCTCCATTTGCACTCGGCTTAACATCTGTGGTTTGCCATTCAGAATGTGGCAGGTTCATTCCTCGCTTTTCATTCGACCCAGCTGCACAAAGAGTTCCATTGGGTATCGCAGCTTCCACTGCGGCTTGATTATTGTAGTCAGCAATCAGTGATGCGAATTCGTGTTCTTGAACAAACTGAACATACCCAGATTCTAAGAATGCTGCTCTACATGCCAAATTTGGAATATTAGAACCATCGTCTGGCCACCAATAGCCACCCTGTGCCTCACAGATTGATTGTCTAGCTTTTGGAAACTCCATGAATCCATGAGCGTTAGAGTAAGGTGCATATGTTGATACGAATGCAGTACATGCAATTGATAGAGCAGTTAAATATTTTCCTTGTAGAACGTTCATCGCGTTCGCCTCTTGTGCTTTTTTGCGTTATTTAGTGACTACTTCTGCTTGTCAGATACAAGCGGGGGTTAATCCCCGCTTAGTTGGGTTTTATAAACTACAGACTTTCTGGTAATCAGCGCTGGTTGAAGGCTGTTTGTTACTCCACCATTTGGCTTTGTATACACCTTGACCATCAATGATTAAGTCACCAGCACCCGCATGAGTGCCACGTGGGAATGTCGGGTAAACTGAGATATCGGCAATCGGTGTGCCTTCACAGTGTGTAACTGGACCACCATTACCATCTCCCGGCGTTGCTGCAGGTAGCGTAGGGTACTCGAACTTAAACGCGTAGCGTTTGCCATCTTTCTCGGCTGTAAAGTTAACTGGACCTGTTACAGGCATGTAGTACATTACTTGTGCATTGACTGTTTCGCCTGGTGCGAATGATTTTGGTGTGTTACCCCATTCATTTTTTAATGTAATGGAGAATCTGTGGAAATCATTGTCAAAGCCACCAATGTTATTGCCTGCTGCGTTAGAATTGTTGACATCTACAGCCATGCCAAGCTTTTCTTGTGCATTCCAATTAGACTTAAATATTGCTGATGTTGACACTGGTACATCAAATGAAATTTTTGCGCCAGATAAATCAATGTTCGAATTATTTGTAAATGCAAACGTTGGTGCTATTGGGTAGTTATCATCTCCTACCGGGAAGCTCTTCGCTGCGAAAGTTACATCCACTTGTTCCGTTGGTACTTGGAAAGAAACATCACCACGATGTACGTCATATTGTGCGCCAGATTGCTTGAACTTGTTGTATGCCAGCGTTGTCATACTGGAGCCCATAAAGTACTCACCTTTGGCTGCATCGTAATCGAAGTCACCTGCTAGTTCCCAGAACATGATCCCGCCAAGTCCTTTGTTGATTACGTAATCAACTTTAGTGCCCATGGACTCTTCATCTTCAATTGAGATGAACACATTTTTTTGCGCGTTCCATAACCAAGGTGCAACAGCGACCGAGTCATAGTTTCGTGCATATATGCCTGTTAGCTGATCAGCTGGATCTGTATCTGGTGTCAGTCCGTAATCTGCAAGGTAGCTCGGTAACACACCATTTTGTAAGTTTTTAGCATGCCATAATGGGTTTGAACCAGCAGGTACTTCTAATCCGACATCATTTTTGTCGTGCCAAAGGTTATCGATACCTACAGCGCCATTCCCACATTTGTTTTTCTCACCAGAACCAGTTCCCGGTGGGCAGTCAGCTTGGTTTGGCAGTGGTGCTTGTCCCCAAAGGCCGTTTGTACCGCCTTGTACATCTCTAAATCCTCGGGTGTAGTAAGGAATACCAATATTGATTCGCCCAGCAGACAGTCCACCTTGGAAATATTTAACCGCCCAGTCTGTGTTAAGGTAACCGATGCCCTCAAACTCTTTGGTGCCATAAACGTTCCATGCTTTTAATTCTGAATCTTCTCCTGTGTCATACAGTGCGGCATTGTGACCAACGTGCGAGTTCCATGCACCATGTAAGTCGTAAGACATGATATTTACGTAATCAAGATATTCAGTGACTTGGAATGTTTCCATACCGCGCAGTAGATAGCCTGACGAAGGAGACGCGATTGTGAGCATATAATGTTGCCCATCTAGCTCACCTGCTTTGTCCAATTCTTCACGTAATCGTTTCATTAACACTTGGTAAGAAGCGTTAAGTCCAGCTCTTCTCGCATTCGAGATAGGGAAGTCATCTGGGTGACCAGAATCTTTCATCGAAGATGGGTATTCATAGTCAATGTCAACGCCGTCGAACCCATATTTTCTGATGAAGTCAACCGAGCTGGCGACAAACGTTTCGATACCAGCGTTATTGATCGACCCATCTGCGTTTGTGGTCATTGTGTAGAAACCACCGCTGTTGACTCGTGAACCATCAGGTCCGAAGAATCCACCAGTCTCAGCCCAGCCTCCAACACTGATTAATGTTTTAACATCAGGATATTGCTTTTTATACTTGTTGAGTAAGTTGAAGTGCCCTTTGTACGGTAAGGTCGGGTCAAGTTCAGCACCAGCAACACCAGGCCACTCCATATTTGTCGCTGGGTTACCAACTGCGTTTGGATCGCCAATAGATACTTTATTTCCAGCGTCAACATGTGCAAAAGCGTAATTGATGTGGGTGATTTTATCCCAAGGAATGTCATTAACTAAGTATGACGGCTGGCCATTGGCACCATTTCTCCAACTTGTAAAGTAACCAATCACTCGTCTTGGATGATCTGCGCCCATTTCTTCGCGACCATTTGCATCGTATATTGTGCAATAAGGTGTGTTGACCCCCGGTGTTTGGTAAAGCCCCGCAGGTTTACATGCATCTCTATCACCAGGAACTTGTGCGCCTACTGTAAGTTGCGTGCTGACGCTTGTACTCGCATTCTTATCGTCTGTCGCTGTTAGCGTAAATGTGTAATTGCCATCTGCCTCTGCGACCCAAGTATGCTCTGTTGCTGTGCCGTTGGTAGATACAACCTCAACGCCGTTTACGGCAAAACTTAGCTTAGAGACCGAGCCATCAGTATCACTTCCGGATAATGAGAACACAACACTGCTACCAATAATCAGCTCAACAGGCTTCGATTTTATGTTTAACGTGGCTGTCGGTGCTTCGTTTACGGGTGTTCCTGTTCTAACAGTAATTGAACTTGAAATTGTTTGAGAAGCTTCATTTTTGTCATCATATGCTTTTGCACTTAACTGATAGACACCAGGCTGACCAGCAGTCCAAACGGCGTCAAACATATCTGCCACGCCAGTCGTATCAGTTGCGATTAATGTATTGTCAACAAAGAATTCCACTTTGCTTACGTTTCCGTCAACGTCAACCGCTTTTGCACTAATGGCAACGCTGTCATTTTCGTCAAATTGAGAACCTTCAAGTGGTGTTAACTGACTGATACTTGGTGGGTTGTTTGTTCCTACACCGGCGCAATCACCTAGCTTCTTCCACTCCTGGTTTGGACCTGAATTCGTTGCAGGTTCTGAGCGGTTCCACCACTTTGCTTCATACGCAACGTTTGTTTGTTGTACTTTATTACCACCTACATAGGTACTGCCCGCTTGCCATTCTGGCAATCCAGTACAGTCATATGCGTGTGAATACGTTGTGCTAATTGCAATTGCAAGCGTACTTAACTTGAGCACATTTTTAATATGATTTCTCATTTTCATCTTATCACCAACCTTTACATTAATTGTGATTAACATTTGTTAAATAAACCTAACATAGAAATTAAACACGTCAATGTGTCTCTGTTTAAAATTTAAACATAGATTGGTGCTTTCCAATACTAAAGTTGTGCTTTTGCAAGGTGGAAATGAAATAAATTTATATTTAACCCTACGGGCTATATATGAATCGAATTCATCTCTTTGATAGGTAAATTAACGTACTATTGCATATATAACAGTTGGTTAGTGCTAGTTCGTACCTGAGTTAGTTCTAAATGTAAACTTTCACATAAATTAAACTTATCCGAAAGTTGACGCGCACGTAAACTTATTGTGGTTATAAGATATAATTAATGGCTATATAATTTAATCAATAAATTTTTTCTAACATTGACTTGAATCAGTAAGGAACTAATTTGAATATAAATTTGAGGGGTACAGAGCTTAGACTAAAGTATAACGTAAGGATACGCCAGGCCTTCTTGGTGGTAAGTTAAAGCTTGGCTTTTGGCAGAATTACTTGGGTAGTAACACCCCCGTCAGCATTATTCGAAAGAGAAATGCTGCCATGATGATTGGTCAAAATTCCATACACCACCGCAAGCCCCATGCCCGTCCCTTCTCCTAGGGGTTTGGTCGAATAAAAAGGTTCAAAAACATGTTCAATCGCGTTTTCTGGTATGCCTACTCCATTGTCCTTGAAAAGGATGGCGTATTCATGACCTGAATCTTCAACGGTCACCGTTAATTTGCTGTGATCGATGATACCTTTCTCTTTCGCTTCGTCACATGCATGTACAGCGTTGACAAAAATATTTATGAAAGCTTGAGTAATGCTTGATTTACTGCCATTGATCATGAGCTCGTCAGCACATAAAATGTTGATAGTTACTTGCTTCAGTTTATTTTCTAAAAGTTTTGTCGTGTGCTGTAGCACTTCGCCTATTTCGAATATGGCTTCATCACTTTGCTTTGGCTTAGCAAAATCTAATAGATTTTTGATAATCTCGGATATTCTTCCGCAACCTTCCTGGCAGTCGTTTGCTATGTCAGCCAAATCCTCAATGAGCTCTTGTGTATCCACTTTTTCATTTAATGAAGTAAGCTGTGCTATAAGTTGTTGTTCTGTAACTTCGCCCTCACTGAAGTTAACCATAAGGCTCAAATAACTGTTGATATCGTCTTTATAATGAGCGAGTGTTTCTAAATTGCAGGTGAGATATGCCAGAGGGTTATTTATTTCATGTGCTACTCCTGCCGACAATGTGCCCAATGTTGCCATTTTTTCTGATTGAACGACGGCTAACTGTTGTTGCTGTAAGATGTTAAGTTTTTTTTCCAACTCTACGTTAAGCGCATAAAGTTTACTGGTCTTTTCTTCTAAAAGAAGCTCAACTTCATCCCTTGCCGCTTTTTCTCTTAGATAAGCTTTGTAGTAATTTTGCATATTATGAATGTGTTATTATTAAAAGGCACTCGTTATCACCATGGTGCATACATTTCGGGTGCGCTATGTTTATGTTCTTATTGAAATGTTCAGCACAACCATATATCAGCCCCTCAGCACAAAAGCATAGCATTCGGGGTGAACGATAAGTTAAATGGATAGTGTGTTCATCATACGTCGCTGCTTCAATGGTTGGTAAATTTGGTTCATCATATAATTTTTTTACTTCGCTATGAATCACGTCGTCTATTGAAACGATCAATTGCTCAAAACTACTGAACTCCTCGACAATAGAGGTGTGTCGTTTGGCTAGAAAACCAAATAAATATGTGCCAAAAGCTTTTAAAGTGTCTGGCATGGAGAGGTTCAATACTTCAGCTACACTAGTCGCTAACCCGACAAGCTCTTCATCAGGATATGATCGAGCACTCACATACACTCTGTCTTCTGGGCAATGTGCTTCTAATAACTGCTCCCAAATATCCATGCCTTTTGTATTGATAACCAATTCCTCAAGACATCTAAAGATTATGCCTTTCATTGTACCTCCTCCAAGACTAGGTTTTTTGCCTTCATTTCTTTTACGATCACATTTAAATGCGGCGTTTTTGATTGGGCGCGGATCAGTGAGCTTAATGTAAGTGTTTTAACGTTTGGGCTTAGGGCTAAAAATAGCTGAGTTATTGTATCCTGTATACAACTGCTTGACTGAGTTTGAATACGGTTTCGCTCGTTAATTAAGTGCTCACTTATGCCCCACATTAATAAAAACTTGTCACTTAGATTAAGTTCAAAAACTTTGTCATTCGCTGACTTAACTAAAAAATATTCCTTAATTAAAAAATGAATATAGCCGATAAACACAGTCATAAATATGTTCTCACATATTTCTTTTGAGAGCCCTTTGCTACTCGCCACGCTATACGCTTGACTGGACCAAGTTAAATAGCTTGTTAACGCATCGTTTTGACGTGTAATACCGACTATGTGGATTAACTCCAAAGACAAGTAGTATGCTATGGCAACGCAATGCATCATGTCGCATGATAGATTCGCATGATAAGACTGGTTTTCATTGGTTAATATATCACGAGCTTTGTCGAGTTGGAGTTTAAGTTGTGGGTCGTTGGCGTTAGTTATGTCGTTGAGAGCTGAATAGATTTCGTAACTCGGTGTTGGGAAGTATGGAAGCAATCCAAAGTTAACAGATTCCTCTTCACTCAAAACGACCTTTTGCCCTCTTTTCATAAGTTCTTTTAATAAAACGAGTTCGTCTTTGTTAAAAGGTTTTTCCATTAAGTGGTTTGTCGGTATGTCTTGCCCAGAGAAAGATATGTCGCCGACATCACCTGACATTAGAATTCGGACAGACTTTGGGCTGAGATGCCTCGCTATGGTCAACACTTCTTTACCATTCAAGTTGGGCATTTGATAATCACTTATTATTAAGTCGAAATTTGCGTTGTCTTCAGAGAGATAAGTTTCTACAAGGAGAGGATCATTAAGGGTTACAATTTCAGACACAGACAGAACCCTCGTTACTGCTTTCGACAATGCACGTAACATGAGTTTGTCGTCATCAATAATTAAAATCTTAACTTCCTTCTCAATCATCTATATTGAACCTATTTTGTTGTTTCTTATTAAAGTTTAGTCTAATTTTAAGACTATAAACAAAACTATTTTTAGACGGAGCTGTAAAAGTTTATGAGTGAAGATCCGATATTAGTTCTGTGCCTTGATGATGAGCAAAGTGTGTTGAAATCGCTTGGTCGATTACTCAGGCAAAACGGCATCAAAGCGGAGTTGTTCGAATCAGGAGTTGAAGCGCTAGAACGAGTTCGAGAAATTCCTTTTGACGTCATTATTTCTGACATGAGAATGCCAAATATGGATGGCGCAGAGTTTCTTACAAGCGTGAAGGCTATTTCACCTGATTCTCGGAGAATTCTTTTAACCGGTTACTCAGATATCGAAGATACAATTAGCGCGATCAATGGCGGTGGAATCCATGGTTACATTCAAAAACCATGGAAGAATGAGCACTTAATCACGGAAGTAAACAAAGCTGCAGAACTTAGTAAACTAAAAAAACAGAATGATGAATTACAGAAAAAAGTACAAGCTCAAAATACAGAACTTAAAGAGCTTAATACTAACCTTGAATCACTTGTTGAAAAGCGTACAACTCAAATTAGACAAGTGCTAAAACAGTTAGAAGCAGCAAATGAAAATGAGAAAAAAGAGCACAAAAGTACAGTTGAACTTCTTTATAACTTTATTAATGCAAATCCGTATCTTGATGCTGATAAAGCAAAAAATATTGCTAAGGTGTGTTTTCAACTAGCAAAGGCCTTATCCCTTAGTTCTGAGGTTGCTGACATGACGAGAATGGCTGGCTACCTCTCTCAAGTTGGGTTACTAGCGATGGACCCAACTTTGTATTCTAAACCATTTCATGAATTAGACCCTGAAAAGAAAAAAGTATTTTTAACTCACCCATCAACTGCACAGTTGATGCTAATGCCAGCGCAGCATTTGAGCGATGTGGCAGAAGCCATTTATAGTCAGTTTGAAAAATACAATGGACAAGGTGTACCTAAGGGCCTTAAAGGCAAAGATATACCAATTGGTGCCCAAATTTTGGCAGTTGCTCGAGACTATATTGACCATCTGTATCAAAGCCAAAGGCCGATGTCTGAACGCAAAGAGAATGCACTCGAAATTATAAAAATGTACGGTGGAAGCTTTTATCATCCCAAAATAGTCGAAGCTTTGTTATCTGTTTTGTCTAAAGAGCAAGTTGAAACAGATAAAGTTGGCAGCATGAGTATTCTTACTGCACAACAACTTAAGCCAGGTATGGAGCTTGGTCTAGCAATGCATAGTGCCCAGGGTATAATGTTGCTACCAAAGGGACATGTATTGTCTGAAAGTTCTATATCAAAACTTCAGCAATTGGAATCCCAGCGCCCTAACCCTTTTAGAATTATGATTGTAGATAATTAAAATACAACGCTTAGAGTTATCACTACGCATGACTCTCCTTTCTAGATGAAAGAACACATCATACTGTTTGGATTTTATGAATAGTCTAATTATGTTAAAAAGGGTTTTAATGCGTGTTTAACAGGACTGCTAAGTGAAACTGCTAAGTGAAACTGCTAAGTGAAACTGCTAAGTGAAACTGCTAAGTGAAACTGCTAAGTGAAACTGCTAAGTGAAACTGCTAAATTAAATAGTAGCGTCAAGCAAAACCTGACGCTAGCTAACTTTAAATTAGTGCTTGAATTTCTCAGCCAAGTATAGCCACGTTTCAAGTACTGTGTCAGGGTTCAATGAAACAGTGTCAATCCCCTGCTCTACAAGCCAAGCTGCAAAGTCTTCATGATCTGATGGGCCTTGACCACAAATACCAACATACTTACCTTTTTCTTTGGCCGTTTTAATTGCCATCGATAATAACTTCTTGATTGCAGGGTTTCTTTCATCGAACAAATGGGCAATGAGACCAGAGTCACGATCCAAGCCAAGTGTAAGTTGAGTTAAATCATTTGAACCGATTGAAAAGCCGTCAAAGTATTCTAAGAACTCATCTGCTAACAATGCATTTGATGGAAGCTCACACATCATAATGACACGTAGCCCATTTTCACCACGCTTTAATCCGTGTTCTTCAAGCAGTTCAATTACTTTAGCTGCTTCTTCCAATGTTCTTACAAACGGAATCATAATTTCTACGTTAGTAAGACCCATTTCATTTCTGACGCGCTTAATTGCCTCACATTCAAGAGCGAAGCATTCTCTGAAGTCTTCAGAAATATAGCGAGACGCACCACGGAAACCAATCATTGGATTTTCTTCTTCCGGTTCGTACTGCTGACCGCCTATCAAGTTTGCGTATTCATTTGACTTGAAGTCAGACATACGAACAATTACCTTTTCAGGGGCGAAAGCTGCGCCTAGAGTCGAAATTCCTTCAACTAATTTAGCGATATAAAACTCAACCGGTGAGTCATACCCAGCTATAATGTCGTTTATTTCAGCTTTAAGATCTTCAGATTGCGTATCAAAATTGATAAGCGCTTTTGGATGTACACCAATCATTCTATTGATGATAAATTCCAGTCTCGCTAGTCCAATACCTGCATGTGGTAGTTTTGCAAAGTCAAAAGCTCTATCAGGGTTACCAACGTTCATCATGATTTTTAATGGTAAGTCTGGCATAGAATCAATACGTGAAGAAATCACTTCGAACTTAAGTTCTCCACTATATATATAACCCGTGTCACCTTCAGCACAAGATACAGTCACTGCATCACCATGCTTGATAGTGTCTGTTGCATTACCACACCCAACTACTGCAGGAATACCCAGTTCACGTGCAATAATGGCAGCGTGACAAGTTCTTCCACCACGGTTAGTAACGATAGCAGAAGCCCTTTTCATAATAGGCTCCCAATCTGGGTCTGTCATATCAGTAACAAGTACATCGCCTTGTTGTACTTTGTCCATTTCATCAATCGAAGTTAGAACACGGACTACGCCAGTGCCAATCTTATGGCCAATCGCTCTGCCTTCACAAACCACGTTTGATTTTTCTTGCAGTTGGAAGCGCTCCATGACATTAGCATCTTCATTCGATCTCACTGTCTCAGGTCTGGCCTGTACAATATAGAGCTTTCCGTCATTACCATCTTTTGCCCACTCGATGTCCATTGGACGTCCGTAGTGTTTTTCAATAATGACAGCTTGTTTTGCTAACTCTTGAACTTCTTCATCTGAAATTGAGAATTTATTTGATAGTGCTGGATCCATGTCAACAATTTCAACTTGCTTGCCATGTGATTCATCACTTGAATAAATCATTTGAATTGCTTTTGAGCCAATATTTCTTCTAACTACGGCAGGGTTGCCTTTCGCTAGCGTAGGCTTATGCACGTAAAACTCATCAGGATTCACGGCACCTTGAACAACCATTTCACCAAGTCCGTAACTTGAAGTTACGAACACAACATCTTCAAATCCTGATTCTGTATCGATAGAGAACATAACACCAGAAGACGCTTTATCTGAACGAACCATTCTTTGAATACCGGCAGAAAGTGCCACGCCGCGATGATCATAACCTTGGTGTACACGATATGAAATTGCACGGTCATTGAACAGGGATGCAAACACATGTTTTATCGCAACCATTACGGCATCGACACCACGAACATTCAGGAAAGTTTCTTGCTGGCCTGCAAATGATGCATCTGGCATGTCTTCTGCTGTTGCAGACGAGCGTACTGCGAATGAAACGTCGTTGCTATCTTCGCCGTGGAGGGATTGGTACGCTTCACGAATGGCTTTATCTAATTCTGGTTGGAAAGGAGTGTCGATTACCCACTGTCTGATCTGGCTTCCTACTTTTGCCAGCTCGTTGACGTCGTCAACATCTAGGGTGTCTAAAATGGTGTGGATTTTTTCATTAAGTCCTGATTGCTCAAGAAACTCATTGAACGCGTCAGCGGTAGTTGCGAATCCACCTGGCACTTGTACACCAGCGTTAGCAAGGTTAGATATCATTTCA
Source organism: Pseudoalteromonas sp. SMS1 (assembly GCF_021530565.1). Taxonomy (GTDB): domain Bacteria; phylum Pseudomonadota; class Gammaproteobacteria; order Enterobacterales; family Alteromonadaceae; genus Pseudoalteromonas. The sequence continues at coordinate 3,016 of NZ_JAKGBI010000001.1, read as the reverse complement.
CCAAGAGAAGCGTTTTTACCACCAACTCGAGGTACGTCATGCATACCCAATTCTTGATACCAGAGAACGTAGTCTTGCACGGAACTGTCTCCAAAAACAAATTGTAATAAATGTGAGAGATTGTTTGACCTTCCTTTAGGTCGAAGGCATTCTACAACGGTAAGTATAGCCGCGTAAACCAAGACTTGAAAAAATACTAAAAAAGTAATGAAAAGGTTAAAATGAGAACAGCATTTTATATTTCAGATGGCACCGCTATTACAGCAGAGGTTTTTGGCCACGCTACTCTCTCTATGTTCCCTGTAGAGTTCGACCATAAGACATTGCCATTCATAGAAACAGTCGAGAAAGCAAACGCTGTAAAATCGACGATTGATAAACTTGCAGAAAAAAGTGGAGAGCCACCTCTTGTGTTCTTTACTTTTGTTAATCCAGAATTGTCCGATATTATTTCATCTTCGAAAGGCGTATGTTACGACTTTTTGTCATACGCCAGCGAGATAGTAAAGCGAGAATTAAAAGTTAAACCTGTACCTAAGGTTCACAGAACGCATAGCATTCATGAGAAGACTTATGACTTTAGGATATCAGCAGTTAACTACGCACTCGCAAACGATGATGGAGCGAATATTAAAGACTATGATGAAGCTGACATCATTTTGGTTGGCGTTAGTCGTAGTGGCAAAACCCCTACAAGCTTATACTTAGCGTTGCAGTATGGTATCAAGGCTGCAAACTACCCCATTACAGAAGATGATTTAGAAAAAGGAAATTTACCCAAATTTCTAATAGAACACAAAAGTAAGCTTTTTGGGTTGACCATTGACCCTGAAAGGCTTGCATCTATTAGGCAAGAGCGAATGGCAAACTCAAAATATGCATCTATCAGGCAATGTCGTATTGAAGTCAGAGAAGTCGAGATGTTATTTAAAAAACATCGTACACCTTATCTGAACTCAACAAAGTTTTCTGTAGAAGAGATTTCTGCGAAAATAATCGCAGAAGCTGGATTATCTAGGCATAAATATTAAAAAGGCCGCGAAAGCGGCCTCTATGTTTTGTTACACTCTATCTCGTGCATCTTTCAACAAATCAGCAACTAAGAAACCAAGCTCAAGTACTTGGTCAGCGTTAAGCCTTGGATCACACTGTGTTCTGTATCGCTGCGCTAAGTCTTCGTCTGAGAGGCCGTAAGCACCGCCAATACATTCTGTTACGTGTTGACCAGTCATTTCAAGATGTACACCACCAGGGTATGAACCTTCAGCTTTGTGTACGGCAAAGAACTGACTAATCTCACGCAATATATTATTGAAGCTACGGGTCTTGTATCCAGTACTCGCTTTTTCGGTATTGCCGTGCATTGGGTCAGATGTCCAAACCACATTGCGGCCTTCGCTTTTCACTTTCTGAACTAGCGCAGGCAGTTTCTCAGGTAATACATCCGCACCCATTCTTGTAATTAAAGTCAAACGACCAGGGATATTATCTGGGTTAAGCGCATCAATGAGTCTAATTAAGTCGTCAGGTTGCATGCCTGGACCTACTTTAACTCCAATTGGGTTTTTAATACCTCTAAAAAACTCAATATGAGCATGATCTAACTGTCTTGTCCTTTCACCTATCCAAACAAAATGAGCTGAACAATCATACCAGTCACCTGTTAAATGGTCTCTTCTCGTTAATGCTTGCTCATAACCCAGAAGCAGTGCTTCGTGAGAAGTATATAGATGAGTCTCTTTTAAGCTAGGTGCCACTGTAGCATCAATGCCACAAACTTCCATAAACTCCAGGGCATCTTGAATACGATTTGCCATTTGTTGGAACTTATCTCTGAGTGGGTTCGCTGCAACGAAACTCATGTTCCAACGGCTCACCTGGTGTAAATCAGCCAAGCCACCTTGGGCAAACGCGCGCAATAAGTTTAGCGTAGATGCACTATGATGATATGCTTTCATCAAACGTGCAGGATCTGGTATTCGAGCGTCTTCAGTAAACTCGAAGCTATTGATAATATCGCCACGGTAAGAAGGTAATGATACACCGTTGATGGTTTCATAATCTGATGATCTCGGCTTTGCATACTGGCCGGCCATTCGCGCAATCTTAACAACAGGACACTTCCCGCCATACGTTAAAACAACTGCCATTTGAAGCAAAGTTTTGAATGTGTCTCTAATATTCGTCGCGCTGAAATCAGAAAAAGACTCTGCACAGTCACCTCCTTGGAGGAGAAATGCTTTACCTTCACAAACATCAGAAAGGCTTTTATACAGGCTCCTAGTCTCTTCAGCAAAAACAAGTGGTGGAGCTGCGTTTAATTCTGACTCAATGTTATTTAATTTAACTTTATCCGGGTATTCTGGTTGTTGAACAATTGGAAAGTCTCTCCAACTGTCTGGACTCCAAGGTTTCATATCTCATTCCTCATTAGTTACCTCAAAATGCAACTTAACGTATAGGACGTTTTCCTTCAAGCACAAATTAGTTAAATATCCAATTAATTAAAGAACACATCATACTTTTTAATATTCAATGCAAAGTCAGCAATTAAAATGTAATGAAATAAAGTCTCCATAAAGAAAAAAAAATGAACTTTTGAACTTCACTTGTTAAAGATAGCCAGGTATCTGTTCTAAATTCGATGAAGGTATAGGAAATTTTGTTGTAAATATTGTTAAATTAATAATTTAAACTGCTTTTATAAAAATAGAACCAAATTAAGGTTTAGGGATTTGTCTCACACAAAAATTGCGTTATGTTAAATTAACTATCAGTTCAAATTATACGCTCTTACCTTCTGATTTCTACTTCTGATTTCTACTTCTGATTTCTACTTCTGATTTCTACTTCTGATTTCTACTTCTGAGTACTACTAGCCTTTATGTAATTTGAGTTTACTAAGAGATTGAATAGAAGTTAAACTCAACTCTTAAACTCAACTCTTAAACTCAACTCTTAAACTCAACTCTTAAACTCAACTCTTAAACTCAACTCTTAAACTCAACTCTTAAAC